>CABUNJ010000001.1 GCA_902492935.1 uncultured Collinsella sp.
AGCTGCGGAAACGCGGGGTCCGTTCAGGCTGTTGCGTTGAGATTGAAAATCAACCGAATTTTGAAAAGAGTTTTTCGAGACCATTTCGAGCAAATCCCACCGGTTTCATAGGAGTAAACTTGCCCCACTGCAAATCCTCGAAAGGACCGTCATGAAAGAACTCTCCAACCGCACGGCAAGATTTACCGATTCGGTCATCCGCCGCATGACGCGCATCTCCAACAAGTATGGCGCCGTCAACCTGTCGCAGGGCTTCCCCGACTTCGATCCCCCGGCGCAGCTGCTCGATAGCCTCAGCGCCATCGCCAGCGACCCCAAGCCGCTCTATCACCAGTACTCCATCACCTGGGGCTCCCAGGCCATGCGCGAGGCGCTCGCCGCCAAACAGGAGCACTTTATGGGCATGCCGGTGAACCCCAACGAGAATATCGTAGTCACCTGCGGCTCCACCGAGGCCATGATGGCCGCCATGATGACGGTCACGAACCCCGGCGACAAGGTCGTCATCTTCTCGCCATTCTACGAGAACTACGGCGCCGACACGATCCTTTCGGGTGCCGAGCCCATCTACGTGCCGCTCAACCCGCCCACATTCGACTTTGACCGTGAGGTGCTCGAGGCGGCCTTCCGCGACAACGACCCCAAGGCCATCGTCCTGTGCAACCCTTCCAACCCCTGCGGCAAGGTCTTCACGCGCGAGGAGCTCACCTTTATCGCCGATCTCTGCAAAAAATACGACGCCTACTGCATTACCGACGAGGTATACGAGCACATCGTCTACGCGCCCCACGAGCACGTCTATATGGCCACGCTGCCCGGCATGTTCGAACGAACCATCAGTTGCAGCTCGCTGTCCAAGACGTACTCCATCACCGGCTGGCGCCTGGGCTACACCATCGCCCCTGCCGAGATCACCGAGCGCATCAAGAAGGTCCACGACTTTCTCACCGTGGGTGCCGCCGCTCCCCTGCAGGAAGCCGTTGTCACCGCCCTCAACTTCGACGACAGCTATTACGATGAGGTCCTCGACCTCTACACCGCCAAACGCGACCTGTTCTGCCAGGGGCTCGATAGCATCGGTCTTGAGCATAACGTGCCGCAGGGCGCCTACTACGTCATGATGGACATCTCTGAGTTTGGCTACGACAGCGACCTCGAATTCTGCGAGGACCTCGCATCCAAGGTGGGCGTGGGCGCCGTGCCCGGCTCGAGCTTCTTCCGCGAGCCCGTCAACCATCTGATTCGTTTCCACTTTGCCAAGCGGGACGAGACGCTTAACGCGGCACTGGAGAACCTCAAGTCGCTACGTGATAAAATCAAGCCGCGCGGGTAAGGACGGCCCGGCAACTAAAGCAACCAAAGAAGCCCCGCACCGCCCGCCACGTTGCGAGGCTTCTTTTTATAGCGCTTTCTTAAATGGTTTAGAGCCCTATACTTTAGTCACGGAGCAACTCGTCCCAGAGAGAGGAATACTATGGCAGAACAGCAGCTTATCGGAGCGCTCGAGGCCGGCGGCACCAAGATGGTCTGCGCCACGGGCTATGCAGACGGTACGGTCCTGGAGCGTGAGCAGATCGCGACCACGACCCCGCAGGAGACCGTTGAGGCCGTCAATGCATGGTTTGCTGACAAGGGCATCGCCGCGCTGGGCATCGGCGCCTTTGGCCCCACCGCAGTCAACCCTGCCTCGCCCCAATACGGCAAGATCCTGGAGACGCCCAAAACGGCATGGCGCTACTTCGACCTGCTGGGCACCATCCAAAACGAGCTCAATATTCCCTGCGGCTACGACACCGACGTCAACGTTGCCTGCTTGGGCGAGGTCACCTTTGGTTGCGCCCAGGGCCTCACGGACGTGGTCTACCTGACCATCGGCACCGGTGTGGGCGCCGGCGTGCTCTCGGGCGGCCAGCTCGTACACGGCATGATGCATCCCGAGGCCGGCCACATCCTGGTCACGCGCGACCCGCGCGACACCATTGGCGAGCACAGCGCCTGCCCCTTCCACGATAACTGCCTCGAGGGCCTCATCGCCGGCCCCGGCGTTAAAAAGCGCTGGGATGGCAAGAGCGCCGGAGACATGGCCGATGACCCGGAGGCCATGGACCTGCTCGCCGGCTATCTGGCACAAGCACTCATGACCTACACGCTGTGCTACGCGCCGCAAAAGATCATCATCGGCGGCGGCGTGGCCGACCACACCCCCATCGTGCCGCTCGCACGCAAAAAGTGCGCCGAGATGCTCAACGGCTATATCGTCACGCCCGAGGTCAACGACATCGATAACTACATCGTCAACAACAGCCTCGAGGGCAAGCAGGGCATCATGGGTTGCCTGGCCCTGGGCGCACAGGCGCTTCAGTAGCAGATGCACCCACAGGGCGTGGCGCGCCCGGCAAATCCGACCTACGGAACGACGCCACCACACCTCATATAAGCCCTCAAATAAAAAAGGCCGCCTAGGACCAAACAATACGTCCTAGGCGGCCTTTTTGGCGCACATCAGCGACCGTAAGATATATCGGAGCACAACGCCCGTTGCCGCTCCACAGCAGTCGATCATCACGTCGGTGATCATGCCGGCGCGTCCCGGCACAAAGAGCTGAATCGTCTCGTCGATCGAAGGAATCAGCAGCAGGAACACCGCCGTGGGCAGCAGCACGTCAAAGGTGCGCCGGCCCTCAAAATCAAAGGCGTGCGTTGCCAGGATGCCGAGCACCATATACTCGGTAAAATGCGCGCACTTGCGAACAACAAAGTTGGTCACCCATTCATATGGAAGTCCCACGCCGTGCAGGAAACTGCGGATAGCTTCCATGACCGTTAGGCTCAGCGAGCCCGACCCCGAGCCGGGAACCAGCGAATTGACCCAGATCAAGAGCGCCATCAGGCAGGTTACAACCGCCCATTTTCGATTGATCTTAACCATGCAGAAGTTATGCCTCCGCGCGGAGCGGCGCGAAGCTGGCGGTACCGCCCTCGATAACGCTCAGATAGGCACAGCCCGTACGCTTGGCGGTTGAGGACTGCAGGCGCTCGATCTCTTCCTCGAGGATCTGATTGACGCGCTCGTGACGACGGTTTTCCATAATGCCGGCGGCAATAGCCTCGGCCCGCTCGATGCTCTCGCGCGAGATACGGGCAGTATCCTCGGGGAACACAGCACTGTGACGGCCGACATAGGCGGGAGCAGCAGGCTGAGGGGCAGCGACGGGAGCGGGGGCTGCAACAGGAGCAGGCTCGTCAATCTCATCCAGAATCGCGGTGGCGGCGGCCCACATGCCCTCGTGGCCCGAGTAATCAGCCATGGGGACATCAACCTCGAGCGAGGCATCTGGAAGGTCGCCGGTGTCGATGCGATCTTGGGCATCAATCGATGCGGTGATGGCTGCAGGCTCATCGAGGTCATCGAGATCGATGTCCGCGGCACCGGAGATGATAGGCATGCTGGCGAGGTTTGCATTGTACGGCGCAGCCTCAGCCGCCTGCTGCTGGGCAGGAGCGCCCCACAACGAGCTTTCGGCGGCACGGCGGTCGGCAACGGCCTCCTCGTCCGCAGTCATGGCTTCATCAACGTACGAATTGTCGGCAGAAGCGTTCGCGTCCGCCGAGGTAGCGTTGTAGGCGTTATTGGCTGCCGCGTTGGCAACGAGTGCCACGAAAGCCGCCGTGCTGCCCGCAGGGGCGGCCTGGGAGCCCGACACGGCGCGCGCCGCGGCGGCGATGTCGTCGCGATTGAAGGAGCCGGTCTGCCCGCCGTTGGTGAGCTCGTCGATGGCGACTTGATAGACGTCGCGCGAGTGTGCAGGGTCGCAGCTCACCGGCGAATCGTCGTCGAGCATACTGTCGATCATGGACCAAGCCTCGGCCTCGTCCATAGCATCTGCAGCTCGAGCGATGGTAGGGACACCATCATCGGCATGACGGCGCTGGAACGCACCAGTCAGGCCGGAAAGGAATGCCGAGGTAGACTGCTCAGCCTGAGCCTGAGAAGCAGAAGCCGCAGCGTAAGGAGTCGCATCCTGCTGCTGAGCTGGAATCGAGGCGGTCTTGAACTCGCTTTGATGCTGATTGAGATTGGCGGCACCGCCCATGGCATCAGGCTGGAACAGACGCTCTTCACGCTGCGCACGGTACTCGGAGATACCCAGCGAGGCGGCATAGATACCCACGCCCGCCACCGCGCCCACGGCGAAGGGAACCGCACCCGCCACGACCGTCTCGTTCACCGACGAAAACGGCAGCGTCGCGGCATACATAACCACGGGAGCGGCAAGGCCGATCCCGCACGAAAGTCCGGCAAGGACTGCTCGTTGTGTTGCATCAGAAGAAGCCATGAGCTCTCCCCATCTTCAAGCACCCAAATCGCATCATTCAGTTGGCTGCGCGAGAGAAGATGAAGCGGGGCTATGCCCCAAAGCAACGGTATATGGTTCGTTTCATCTGCGTTTTCCGTCGCGAAGCTTAAAAGCTATTATGCGAAACCGCCCTGTCGATTGCAAGCGACGATGTCGGATTGAAACGGGAAACCTGCTGCTTGCCAGTCTTATGGTCAAAAATAAGTGCGAAGCGGCGATATAGAAAAGGGCCGAGGCTCAAAGCCCCGACCCTTTATCGCATTGATGATTAACGCTGCGTGTGGATGACAACCTAGAACGTCTGCTCGTAGTCGCTGTGCTTTTTGGCCGAACGCACCAGGAACTCCTGGTTGGTGTTGGTGCCCTTAAGACCCTTGATAAACGATGCGGCCGCGCGCTCGGTGTTGTTCATGCCGGCAAGAATGCGACGTAGACCAAAGACAAACGGACGCATCTGCTCGTCGACCAACAGGTCCTCGTTACGCGTACCGGAGGCAACGGGGTCGATAGCCGGGAAGATGCGGCGATCGGCCAGGTCGCGGTCGAGCTTAAGCTCCATGTTGCCGGTGCCCTTGAACTCCTCAAAGATGACTTCGTCCATCTTGGAACCGGTGTCGATGAGGGCAGAGGCCAGGATGGTGAGCGAGCCACCGTTCTCGATATTACGGGCTGCGCCCAGGAAGCGCTTGGGCGGGTACAGGGCCGCCGAATCGACACCGCCCGAAAGGATGCGGCCCGAGGCGGGCGCCGCCAAGTTGTAGGCGCGGGCAAGACGCGTGATGGAGTCGAGCACCACCACGACGTCGCCACCCAGCTCCACGATGCGCTTGGCGCGCTCGATGACGAGCTCTGCCACGCGAGTGTGGTTGTCGGCGGGCATATCGAAGGTCGACGCCACAACCTCGCCCTTGATGGAACGCTGCATATCGGTGACCTCTTCGGGGCGCTCGTCGACGAGCAGGCAGATGAGGTGCACCTCGGGGTTGTTAATCGAAATAGACTGGCAGATCTTCTTGAGGATCGTGGTCTTGCCGGCCTTGGGCGGGGACACGATCAGGCCACGCTGACCCTTGCCGATCGGCGACACGATGTCGATGGCGCGACCGGTAATGGAGTCCTTGCCGTGCTCCATGCGCAGCGGCTCGTTGGGATAGACCGGGGTGAGGTCACCAAACTTGGGGCGGTTGCGAATCTGCTCGGGGTCTAGACCGTTGACGGTCGTGATTTTGGCGAGGCCGGCGCGCTTGTCGCCGCCGCGCGAAGGACGAAGCGAGCCCTCGATGACGTCGCCCGTGCGCAGACGCGCGGAGCGGATGAGGTAGGCGGGCACGAAGGCGTCGTCGTTGGACTTCATGTAGCCATGGGCGTGGATGATGCCGGAGCTGTCCGGGCGAATCTGCAGAATACCCTTGATGTCGCGGAAGCCCTCGGCCTTCGCGGCGGTGACGTAGATCTCCTCGACGAGCTCGGCTTTCTTCTTGCCGGTCGTCTCGATCTCGAACTCCTTGGCCTTCTCGCGCAGCTCGGCTACCTTCATGGCCGCAAGCTCCTCGCGCGAAAGCGTGGGCTCGGTGGGGGCGGCGTTGCGCTCCTTGTTGCGCTGTTTGCGGTCGCGCTGACGGCTGCGGCGGTCGTTGTTGCGATCGTCCTTGCGGTCGTTGCGCTCGTCGTTGCGCTTGTGCTGACGGCGGTTGGGGCGAGCACCGTCTTCGGCCTCGGCGGGCGCGGCGCCATCAGTTGCGGCGGCGTCGGCATTGGCTGAAGCGGCGCCATTGGCCTCGGCGCCGGAATCGACCTGTGCTTCGACATCAGCCTGCTGCTCGGACGCCTTGGCCTTAGCGGACTTCTTACGACCGCGCTTGGGCTTCTCGGACGCAGACTGTTCGACGTCTTGGGGCTCGGCGGCATCAATCGATGCATCGGCGGTCGTCTCGGCGGAATCCTCGGACGCACCCTTCTTGGCAGCCTTGGCCTTGGACGTGCGCTTAGCAGCAGTACGATGGCTGCGACCAGGACGGACGTCGGCGGGCTCGACATCGGCGGGAGCGGCCTCGGAAGTCGTAGCATCCTGGACGGACGCGTCGGCGGCGGTTGCAGACTCGGCGGTCGCCGCAGCATCCCGAGCGGCTGCAGCTGCGGCTGCGGCCTTCTCTGCCTCGACGAAGGCCTTGGGCTTGCGACCACGACGGTGCGGGCGCAAAGCCGGATCGACAACGGGAACTTCGCTGGCCTCGACAGGCGCAGCGGGCTCAACAGGCGATGTGCCCTCCCCTGCCGCGGAACGGACCGAAGCCTCAGTGAGCTCGGGGGTTACCTGATCGGCAACCTGCTCGGCCTTAGCAGCCGTGCGACGGCGTGTGCGCGGTACCGGCTTCTCGGTCGGCTGGTCGGCGACAGGGGTCTCGGGCACAGACGGAGCTGCAAGCTCGGTCAGAGCCGCGGCCTCGCGCTCGGCAGCACGACGGCGGGCGCGCACCACCTGAGCCTCGCTAATCTGCGCCAACGCACGTGCCTGCGCAACCTCATCGGAAATCGGCGCCGAGGAGTCAGCTGCAACGGTGCGCTTGGCGCGCGTCGTGCGCGTGGTACGGCGCTTGGGCTTGGTGACCTCCTCGCCGTCAGCAGCAGACTTGGCCGTGCGGCGCGTACGCTTGGGCTTTGCCGGAGCAGCCTCCTCACCAGTTGCAGGCACGGCCTTCTCAGCCGTTGCAGCCTTAGGCGTCTCAAGAGCCGAGGTTTGCGCGGGCGCCGCGACCTGGTCCGACGCAACCGGTGCAGCGGGAGCGGCTTGCGTCGTCGTTATTTCGTTTTCTTGCTGTTGATCAGACACAGTGTTTGCTCAACTTTCTTTTCAAGCCCTGTGATCACATGCTCCCTGCATAAACCTTCAGGGCGGCTAAACAGTCTAGCTCCGTCAAATACCGACGGACATCATTGATCTGTATCGAGATATTTGCGTCATATACGCAGCGTTAGTGTAACACAACCGCAACCACCTGCAACTTAGTCATTGAGGACGTTCTTAAACGACTAGTCAAAAGGGACAATCTTTGGTTTAACACCCACAAATCTGACTGCCTCCGCCAAAACTATGGCGGTTTACTACGATGAATCGCTCAACCGCGACCACTCCGAAACTTGTTGAACTAAAACCGCAGGTAGATGCCTTGCACTTTTTTGCGAAAAGCCGGCGTGGTTGGAATTTCTCATTTCATCGTAGTAAACCGGCATAGTTTCGTATTTCCAGCAGTTCCAAATTCGTCAATACGTCGGCGTTTGCAAAAAGCCCGACCTCCATATGGGAGATCGGGCTTTCAAGGCTCAATTAAACCAAACTTGCGCAGTCAAATGACTCGCAGATTACATCTGCTCGGGCGCGGAAACGCCAACGAGGGTGAGCACCAGAGCGAGCGTCACGCGGACGGCATCGCAAGCGGCCAGACGGGCACGCGAAAGCTCGGGGTCGACGGGACGGCCCTCGCTCGGCAGCACCTGGCAAGCAGCGTAGAAGCTGTGGAAGTCGCCGGCGAGTTCCTCAGCAAAGTGCGTCAGACGGAACGGGGCGCGGTCGCGAGCGCAGCTGGCGATGAGGTCGGTGAGCTCGTTGAGCTTGCGCGAAAGGGCGAGCTCGGTCGGGTCGGTCAGCAGCGAGTAATCGACGTTCTCACCGATGGCCTTGGCGGCGACGGCCTTCATGCCCATCTCGTCAGCCTGCTCGGGCGTAACGTCAGCGGCACGGCGCAGGATGGAGCACACACGGGCGTGAGCGTACTGCACGTAGTACACCGGGTTGGAGTTGTCGCGCTTCTTAACGGCCTCGATATCGAAGTCGACCATCTGGTTGGAGCTCTTGGAGATGAGCGTGTAACGGGCAGCGTCGGAGCCGACCTCGTCGACGAGCTCCTGCAGGGTCACCATGGTGCCCTTACGCTTGGACATACGGACAGGCTTGCCGTTGCGCAGCAGGTTGACGAGCTGGCCCAGCAGAACCTCAAACTTGCCGGGGTAACCCAGAGCGTCGCAGACGCAGCGGACGCGCTCGATGTAGCCGTGGTGGTCGGCGCCCCAGATGTCGATGACGTGGTCGACGCGCTGGAACTTATCCCAGTGATAGGCAACGTCGGAGGCGAAGTAGGTGTACTCGCCGTCGGACTTGATCAGGACGCGGTCCTTGTCGTCGCCCAGATCGGTGGAACGGAACCACAGGGCGCCGTCCTTGGTGTAGAGGTAGCCCATCTTGTCGAGCTTCTCAAAAGCGCGGTCGACGGCGGAGGTGCCGGCGGTCTCGCCCTCGGTGTCCTTCACATACAGCGAGCGCTCGGAGAACCAACGATCGAAGTCGCAGTTAACGGCGTGGCAAAGGTCGCGCATGTTGTCGACCATCTTTACGTAGCCGCGCTCGCGGAAGCTCTCCATGCGTTCCTGCGGATCGGCGTTGACCCACTTGTCGCCGTCGGTGCGCCAGAACTCGGCGGCCTCGTCGATGATGTAATCGCCGCCGTAGGAGTCCTTGCCCAGAGTCTCGGCAAAGTTGTCCTGGTAAGGATGGGTCTCGGGATGCTCGTCGTTCTCATCGACGACGAAGGCGTCACGGTCGGCGATCAGCAGCTTGTGGGCCTCGTCGATATCCACGCCCTGCTTGGCGATGATGTCGGCGAGCTGCATATAGCGCGTGCTGATGGAGTTGCCGAAGGTGTTCATCTGAGAGCCGTGGTCATTGATGTAGAACTCACGCTGGATGTCGTAACCGGCGTGGTCCATAACGCGGCAGAGGGAGTCGCCCAGCGCGGCCCAGCGGCCGTGACCAATGTGCATGGGGCCGACGGGGTTGGCGGAGACGAACTCGACCTGGGTCTTCAGGCCGCCACCGACGTTGGACTTAGCGAAGTCCATACCCTTCTCGCGGGCCTCGCCAAAGATGGCGTTCTTAACGGCGACGGAGAGGTAGAAGTTGATGAAGCCGGGGCCGGCGATCTCGACCTTCTCGATTGCGGGGTCCTCGGGCATATGGGCAACGACGGCCTCGGCGATCTTGCGCGGGGCACAGTGAGCCAGCTTGGCGGACTTCAGGGCCATGGTAGAGGTCCACTCGCCATGAGAAGTGTCAGCCGGTCGCTCGATAGCGCAATCGTCAAGTTCAAATGCGGAAAGGTCGCCGGCCTCCTGGGCCGCAGCAAGCGCAGCGCGTACCAGCTCTTCAATCTTCTCGGGCATAGATCCTCCTTGTGTTAAAGCCCCCGAGCTCTTGGTCACTCGTAGGGCAAAAGCCAGAGTTTGTAGCACTCTATCACAAGCGACGGGCACTGTCGCAGGGTAAAGCCAATCGATATTGCATATGCACAAAAATGACTACAGCTTGTATGGAGTCACTCAAAGATGCCGGTCTGCCTGCAGATTATGCAGGCGTTGAAAATGTATAAAGGTGTGAATGAGCTGCGTCTGTTATCGAATACTCTTACCTATCAGAGTTGTGTGCTTTTCCTGCATAAAGTAAGGGTTTGCGCACGTCAGCGTGTTATTCTAGACATACGTAAATTCGTATAAGTTGGAGGTAGCATGTTCTCAATCGGTCAACACGTCATTCATCCGGGTCAGGGAGTCTGCACCGTCGTCGGTTTTAGGGACGACACACCGCAGCCCATGCTGTTGCTCGAGACCAAGCAGGGACATGCACAGACGATTCTCATGTACCCCGTGGCGCAGGCCGACCGTTTGCACGCCGCCATCTCGCAGCAAGATGCCGAGCACCTGCTGAGCCACTATGACGAGCTGGAGTGCGACACTTTTACCGAGCGCAACAGCTCACTTGAGGAGACGCACTTTAAGCAGCAGCTCAAGCTGGGCGCGCCCGAGACGGTCCGCGTGGCAAAGACCATGATGCACCGCATTCGCCAGGCCGAGGAAGCTGATAAAAAGCCCAGCTCCTACTACATGCGCGTACTCAAGGAGGCCAAGCGCCGCTCCATCGAGGAGTTCGCCGTGGCCTTGGGCGTCACCGAGGAGGCCGCCGAAGCCCGCCTAGCCCAAGCCGCCCTCAACTAACCCATCCGCGCCAAAACCACCGCAAAGGGGACAGACACCTTTGTGGTGGTTTTCTTGTTCTAGTAGTATTCATTCTTATCGATACCCACGAGCACAAGGAGTCTCCTATGGCAGAGCCGCTTACCGCCGGAATCACCCGCGACCGCGCGTTCGAACTGCTCAATGAGCACAACAAGGACCCGTTCCATATCACCCATGGCGAGACGGTCGAGGGCACTATGCGCTACTTTGCGCGCGAGTTCGACCCCGAGAACGAGGAGTTTTGGGGCATCGTCGGTCTGCTGCACGACCTGGATTGGGAGGAGCATGAGGACGACCCCATGAACCACACCATCTATGCTGCCGAGATTCTTGAGGGCGAAGGTGCGTCTCCCGAGCTCATTCGCGCCATCCAGACGCACACGTCGGACTTCAACACCTCGCTGCCCAAACCCGAGCTGCAGATGGAAAAGATCCTGTTTGCCTGCGATGAGCTCACCGGCCTGATCGGCGCCGCCGTCATCATGCGCCCGAGCAAGAGCGTTATGGACTTTACGACCAAGTCGCTCAAGAAGAAGTTCAAGGACAAGCGCTTTGCCGCCGGCTGCTCGCGCGACGTGATTTCGCAGGGCGCCGAGATGTTGGGCTGGGAGCTCCCCGAGCTCTTTGACCGCACCATCGCGGCCATGCAGTCCTTCGCCCCCGACCGCGATACTTTCCAGGCCTAACCACCCACGCCACCTAAAACCACCACAAAGGGGACAGGCACCTTTGTGGTGGTTTTCGTTTACGAGGGGTTTAGGGGCGGACCTGGCCGGTGCCGCGGAGCTTGTATTTGTAGGTGGAGAGGGCCTCGGCGGCAAAGGGGCCGCGGGCATGGAGCTTTTGGGTCGAGATGCCGATCTCGGCGCCCAGGCCAAACTCGCCGCCGTCGGTAAAGCGCGTGCTGGCGTTGGCATATACGGCCGAGGCATCGACCGCATCCAGGAAGCGCTCGCAAGCATCCGTGTCCTCGGCAACGATGGCCTCGGAGTGCATCGTGCCGTAGCGGTTGATGTGTGCGATGGCCTCGTCCTCGTTTGCCACGACCTTCACGCTCATCTCGAGCGCCAGGTACTCGCGACCCCAGTCCTCCTCAGTCGCGGCGACGTAGTCATCGCCCTCTACAAAGCCGGCGTCGGCGCACGCGGCGCACGTGACCTCGTCGCCGTGAATGAGCACACCGTGGTCGTGCAGCACGGCAACGACCGCGGGCAAAAACGCATCGGCCACAGCACGGTCGACCAGCAGCGACTCGGCGGCATTGCACACGCCTACGCGCTGGGTTTTGGCATTAACGATAATGTTGAGCGCCTTATCAAAGTCGGCGGATTCATGCACGTAGATGTGGCAGTTGCCCGTGCCCGTCTCGATCACCGGCACAAGCGACTCGCGCACGCAGCGCTGGATCAGGCCTGCACCGCCGCGCGGAATGAGTACGTCGACAATACCGCGGAGCTTCATGAGCTCGCCAGTGGCCTCGCGGTCGGTGGACTCGATCATCGACACGGCCTCGCGCGGGAAGCCCTTGGCCTCGAGCGCATCGGCCAGCAGCTCGGCGATCATGGCACACGAGTGATAGGCCAGCGAGCCGCCGCGCAGAATGCAGGCGTTGCCGGTGCGGATGCAGATGCCCGCGGCGTCGGCCGTCACGTTGGGGCGCGCCTCGTAGACCATGGCGACCAGGCCCAACGGCACACTCACGCGGGTCAGGTCCACGCCGCTTGCAAGCACGCGGTGGTCGAGCACGCGGCCCACGGGGTCGGGCAGCTCGGCGAGCTTTTCCAGGCCGGCGGCCATGCCCTCGACGCGCTCGGACGTCAGCAGCAGACGATCGAGCAGTCCGGCCGAGGTACCCGCATCGCGCGCGGCGGACATATCGAGCTCGTTGGCGGCGACGATGGAGTCGACACCGTTGCGCAGTGCTGCGGCCATGGCGCGCACGGCCTCCTGGCGCTGTTCATCGCTCGCCGTGGCAAGCGAGGCCGACGCTGCCTTGGCGGCAACGGCAAGATCGTGGACATACGTGGCTATATCGACCGACATGGGCGGCCCTTTCTCCTAGAAGTTTGCAACCATGGTAGCCGATTTGCACATGGCCTCGCCCGCGGCGGTAGAATTGGTCAACCCGAAACACCGCAACGAACGGAAGACTCACATGGCCCTCATCACTTCGTACCACGTCCCCGGCCTTTACGTCGAGGACCACAGCATCGACGTCCCCCTTGACTGGCGCGGCCTGGAGCCGATGCTCCTGGCCGTCGGCAGCACCATGCGCCGCGGCGCTATGCCGGCACCAATCGCCGGCGCGCCCGAGAGCATCAAGCTCTTCTACCGCGTGGCTTGCGCGCCTGACCGCATCAACGACGATCTGCCGCTGCTCCTGTTTTTGCAGGGCGGCCCCGGCGGCGAGAGCCCGCGTCCGCTGTCGCCCACAAGCGACGGCTGGATCGAGGAGGCCGTCAAGCACTTCCGCGTGGTCCTTCCCGACCAGCGCGGCACCGGACGCAGTAGCTGCGTGGACGGACGCACGATCAAGGCACAGGGTGATCGCGCAACGGCCGCCGGTGCCGACACAGCACGCTCGCAGGCGGATTTCCTCAAGCGCCATCTTGCCAGCTCCATCGTGCGCGATTTTGAGTACCTGCGCCTAGTGGGCTTTGGCGGCAAGCCGTGGGTCACGCTCGGCCAGAGCTACGGCGGTTTTTTGACGCTGAGCTACCTGTCGCTCTTCCCCGAGGGCGTGGCGGCGAGCTTCACCTGCGGCGGAATCCCCCACGTGCCGGCGAGCGCAAGCGAGGTCTACGCGCACACCTTCCCGCGCATGGCCGCCAAGACGCAGCAGTATTATGACCGCTACCCCGCTGACGTCGAGCGCGTGGCCGCCCTGGCCGATGCGCTCGAGGCTCAGAAGCACGTGCTGCCCGACGGCTCGCCGATGACGGTCGAGCGCCTACAGCTCATGGGCAGCGACTTTGGCATGAAGCCGAGCTTTGAGCGCATGCATTGGATTATCGATCACGCTTTTGTTGACGGCGACGGCACGCTGACCTGCGGCGCCTCGGTATCTGACAGCTTTTTGATGCGCGCCTTCGAGCGCACCAACACGCGTACAAACCCGCTGTACTGGACACTGCAGGAGTTCATCTACGCCGACGGCGACACCATGCCCATTCGCTGGGCCGCGGCAGAGGAGAAGGCCCATCGCGCCGAGTTCGACACGCTCGCGCGCCCGCTCATGTTTACCGGCGAGGCCATGTTCCCGTGGATGTTTGAGCAGATGCCCGAGCTCAAGCCCTTCAAGCCCGCCATGGACCTGCTGATGGAAGACACCAGCTGGGACAAGATTTACGACCCGCAGCGCCTGGCCTGCAACGAGGTGCCGCTCCAGGCCGCGGTGTACTTCGATGACATGTACGTGGACTCGGGCATGCAGCTCGACACGCTCGACCGCATGGGCAACTCGCACGCCTGGGTGACCAACGAGTTCGAGCACGACGGCCTGCACGGCAGCGTGGTATTCAAGCACCTCTTCGACGAGGCCCTCAACCGCGGAGACCTACGCCAGATCTTCTAGCAAAGGAGTGTCCCCACCTGCCGGCACAAAGGGAACGTCCCCAGGTGCCGGCACGAGAAAGACAGCGCTGCGGGAAACGATCCGCAGCGCTGTCTTTCTTTATGCAAATACGATCAAGTTATCCCTGTGTATCGCCGGCTTCTCGGCCAGGTCTGCCAGCAGGCGGTTGCTGGCGATCTGGTCCTGGCGGCGGCCGGCGGCAAGTTCCAGCACGTCCGAATCGGCCTCGGCGATACCGCGCGCGACGACCATACCGCTCGGATCGCACACATCGAGCACATCGCCCTCGGCAAACTGGCCATCGACCTCGCGAATACCCACCGCAAGTAAGGAAGAGCCACGGCTGACCAGCGCCTTCGCAGCACCATCATCGACCGTCACCGAGCCATGCGCCTTGTCGCCCAGCGCGATCCACAGCTTGCGGGGTGCGATGTCCAGGCGCTCCGCCGGCGGATCGAACAGCGTGCCCACGCTCTCGCCGCGGGCAAGGCGCACGAGCGCATCGGGCTCCTCGCCCGAGCAAATCACGCTCTGAATGCCCGCCGTCATCAGGATGCGGCTCGCGCGAATCTTGGTAATCATGCCGCCCGTGCCCACCGATGTGGAAGAATCGCCCGCCGAGGCAATAATCTTGGCATCGATCTTATGCACGACAGGAACAAACTCGGCCGTGGGGTCCTCATGCGGATTGGCAGTATAGAGGCCATCGATGTCCGAGAGCGTCACGCACAGATCGGCAGAAACCAGGCAGCTCACAAGCGCCGCCAGTGTGTCGTTGTCGCCAAACTTAATCTCATCGACGGTAACGGTATCGTTCTCGTTGACGACCGGCACCACGCCAAGCTCCACGAGGCGCAGCAGGGCGTCGCGCGCGTGCAGGTAAGACGTGCGGCGGGCCGTATCGTGGCGCGTGAGCAGCACGAGCGAGGTGAGCAGGTCGCGCGCATGGAACTCCTCGTCGTAGGCCGACGAGATGATGCACTGACCAGCCGAGGCGCAAGCCTGCAGGCTCGGCAGGTCGCCGACCGGCTTGCGGTCGAAGCCCAGCACGGGATAGCCGCAGGCGATAGCGCCCGAGCTCACCACGACTAGACGCCAGCCGAGCTTGCGCAGGGCTGCGGCCTGATCGGCAAGTCCGCCAATAAAGGCGCGGTTGACCTTGCCATCGGCACCCACCACCGTGGACGAACCGATCTTTACCACCATCGTTTTATAAGAAGTCATCATACGTCAAACCAATCAACTGTTCAGCGAACGGCCGAGCTGGCGGCCAAGGGAGCGTGACTTGCCCCTACCGCCCAAGGAATTAGTGAGCCCAGGGGAAAGCCGAGGCCGCGGCCATGTTCTTGCGTACGAGCTCGTCGCGCACCTGAGCCAGGCCCTGCTCCATGCCCACCACATAGGTCTGCGGGTACAGGAAGCGCTTGAAAGCTGCGTCCAGATGATCAAGCGCCCAGGCGCAACGCTCGCGCGCGTCCTGGATGCTCTCGCGAGGAGCCACCGCGCTGCCGTCGCGCACAATCGGCATCAGCAGCTCACGATACTCAAGCTCGGACACATCGGTCACCAAGGCAGCATCGTTCACGGCCACGAGGGTATTGCCGCGCGCGGCGCCCTCACCTGCCAGATGGTCCTCGTCATAGATCATGTCGCAGACCGGGCCGCCAAAGCCATCGTAATAACGGCGCACGCGCTGCACGCCGGGAATCGTGCGCTTGTAGGGCTGCTCGGAAAGCTTCACCACCGGCGTCCACGGGTCCGTCTCGCTCGCGCGGCGGGCAGAAAGCTTATACACGCCGCCCAGCGCCGGCTGATCGTAGCAGGTCGCGAGCTTGGTGCCCACGCCAAAGCTATTGATGGGCGCGCCCTGGTCGAGCAGCGACTGAATCGTGTACTCGTCCAGATCGTTGGAAACCGAGATCCCCACATAGGGCAGGCCCTCGGCATCAAAACGGCCGCGGACATACTTGGAGAGCTTGGCGAGGTCGCCCGAGTCGATGCGGATAGCCGACAGACGCTCGCCCACCGCCTCCATCTCTTTGGCAACCGTAATGGCATGCTCGCAGCCCTCGCGCACATCGTAGGTGTCGATGAGCAGCGTACAGTTCTTGGGGCTCGACTTGGCAAAGGCGCGGAAGGCCTCGAGCTCGGAATCGAAGCTCATCACCCAGCTGTGCGCATGCGTGCCAAAGACGGGAATACCGTAGCGGCGGCCGGCGAGCACATTGGACGTAGAGGAGCAGCCGGCAACGTAGCTCGCGCGCGCAACGGCCAGGCCGCCATCGGGACCCTGGGCTCGACGCAGGCCAAACTCCGCCACGGGACGACCGTCGGCGGCGAGCACCACGCGCGCCGTCTTGGTGGCGACGAGCGTCTGGAAGCCGACGATGTTGAGCAGCGCGGTCTCGAGCAGCTGGCACTCCAGCGACGGGCCGGTGACGCGCACCATGGGCTCGCGCGGAAAGACGAGCTCGCCCTCGGGCACGGCGTCAATGTTCACATGCGCGCGGAAGTTACGCAGGTAATCGAGGAATGCGGGTTTAAACATCGCGCCGCCGGCTGGGGCCTGAAGCGAGGCGAGGTAGTCGATGTCCTCGGGCGTAAAGCGCAGGTTCTCGACCAGCTCGGGCAGCTCGGCGGTACCGCACATGACGGCGTAGGCGCTGCCAAAGGGGTGGTCGCGGTAAAACGCGGTAAAACAACCCTGCTCATTGGCCTTGCCGCTCTCCCACAGGCCCTGGGCCATAGTGAGCTCGTACAGATCGGTGAGCATTGCAATGTCGGTGGGATGCGAGATGTCGGTCAAAGCCATGGGGCGACCTTTCGGATGTGTGGTACAGAATTTGAGGGTTAGACGAGAGCATAGGATGCGGACATGACGCCCGATGCAAATCGGTTAGAGCAGGCCCATGCTGGTCAGGATCGTGTAGCCCATAAAGATGACAAACGCGATGAGAGCAAGGACAATGATGATTTTTTGAGCCGGCGCCATGCCGGGGATCTCGTTCTCGCCCGTAGGTTCCTTGGAGGTAACCATGCGCTGGGCAAAGGTCATCTCGTCACGGCTCGGCTTGGGCTCGACGGACTTGGGACGAGCGGCCTTTTTAGGCTGAGGTTTGGGCGCGGCAGGTGCAGGCTTCGCAGCAGCGGGCTTGGGTGCGGGCGCGGGCACCGATGCGGATACGGCGTTCGCGGCGGCCTCCTCGGCCTTCGTACGCTCGGCACGCAGGGCAGCCAGCTCCTCGCGCTCGCGACGGGCCTCTTCTTGGGCCTCGCGACGAGCCTTCTCGGCGCGGAGCTCCTCCAACTCGGCGCGCTCCTCGGCAGACAGTGGTTGGGACTCAAGCTCGGCCATGGTTCAGCCCTTTCTTTTAAAAAAAGCCGCCGACACAATGTCAGCGGCTAATCAAATCCAAGGGTGGAGACGAAGGGAGTCGAACCCTCGGCCTCTGCCATGCGACGGCAGCGCTCTCCCAACTGAGCTACGTCCCCAGGACAAGTCGATATTTTACCTACGGCTCGCCAACTGTCAACGCCCAATAACCAGTCTTTTTGGAGCGGAGCTTTTTTGACTACCATTCGCCCGATGATTTTTTAATCCCCGTCCCAGAAAAATCATCGACGAACGCACTACTTTGCGCTGGTAAGAACACCGGTGGTGTCGAAGGCCGGGGTGAAGCTCTCGTCTACCGCGCCGCCCTCTTGCCAGAACATCGTCGTAAAGCCCAGGTCGTCGGCATGGTCGAGCACCTGCTCGTACTCCTCGCGCGTCACGGCGCGCGCCAGATCGCCGCCTTGTTCGCGCATGAGGGCATTGGGCGTATATTGGTTCATGACCGAGATCGGCACGTCGCCCACCGTCTGCCACACCAGATCCAGCACGCGGCACGAGTCATCCGCATGCCCCGGCAGCACCAGGTGGCGCACGATCATACCGCGCTTCATGAGCCCGTCGTCATCCACCAGCTCTCCCCCGCGGCGATCGATCTCGCGCGCCATCTGGGCCAGACCCGACACGGCCACGCGCGGGTAGTCCTTAATATGAGAAAGCGACTGCGCAAGCCCGGCATCGGCATATTTAAAGTCGGTGAGCCACACATCGACCAGGTCGCCCAGCGCCGCCACGGCACTCGCGCGCTCGTAACCACTCGTGTTGTAGACGATCGGGATGACCAGCCCGCGCGTCCGTGCCGTGGCAATCGCGGCAGGCAACAGGTGCGCATAGTGCGTCGCCGTCACCAAATTAATGTTGTTGGCACCCTGGTCCTGCAGTTCCAGCATAATCTCGACCAGGCGCTCAGGCGAAATCTCAAGGCCAAAATTGCCGGTCGAGATCTCGTGGTTCTGGCAGTAGATACATTTAAGCGAGCAACCGCTAAAGAAGATCGTGCCCGAACCGGCCTCGCCCGAGATAGGCGGCTCCTCCCACATATGAAGCGCCGCGCGGGCCACCCTGAGCGTGTCGTTAGCGCCGCATACGCCGCGCGCGCCCTCATCGCGCGCCGCACCGCAACGGCGCGGACACAAATGGCAGGCGGACGAAAAAAGTTCGGTCAACGACGTCGGCATAAAAACATGCTCCAAAACAACGATTCAGCAGCTCAAACGTAAAGGGCCAGACCGCGTAGACGGCTCCGTCCCTAAGGCGCCGTAATCGTCCGACACGATTTTTGTAATGTCAAGACTGGAATCGATAAAGTGCCGCTTTATGATGTAGGTATTCCGCCCCCCGCGGAGCAACTGGGTGAACCGTCGCGTTTATTTAGGGAGCCCACACAGTCGTACCTAGTACAGGTATCCTTCGTTGTTAAGGACGCTGGAACAGTCGATGAGGGCACCCACCTGTTTTAGGTGGGTTCATTTTCGTAACGTGGGGGGTGGTTTTCTTTTGCCGATAATCACCATACAGTCCATATGGATCCCCGCCGGCATCCCGACAAACCATCGACAACATCCCAATATCTGGTAAGCGCGTGATTATCGCTGCGTGCAATTACATGCACCCCCCTTGGTCGAGTATTATGAATCGGCTATGCCCTTTGCGCATGGCGTTCTTCTGACCTTTTCCTTCGACGCTTGGCGGTTTTTAGATTCATGGCTTCATCCCCGAGCTACATACCGTACCTATGCGTGGCAGCGGCGGCTTTTATCACGACCTTCCTCGCGGTGCCCCTGGTCAAGCGCTTGGCAATTAAGCTCGATGCCGTCGACTATCCTTCTAAGCGCCGCATCAACACCAAGCCCATCCCGCGTTTGGGCGGAACGGCGGTGTTTTTGGGCCTGGTCGTTGCCTGCATTGTGCAAATCCTAGGCACTTGGTACCTAGGCTGGCCACCCGTCCTGGTACCGCACCCGCGCCTTCACATTAGCTATCCCATGCTGGCGCTCTCCTTTACCGTCATCTTTGCGACCGGCGCTATCGACGACGTCTTCCAGCTCACGCCCAAGCAAAAGCTGGCCGGACAGGTCCTCGCCGCGCTTATCGCCTGCGTGGGCGGCCTAAAAATCGGCGTCATCGTCAACCCGTTTGCTCCCGGCGAGATCATGCTCGGATGGCTCGCCTACCCCATTACCGTGATCTATCTGGTGGCATTCACCAACATCATTAACCTTATCGACGGCCTCGACGGCTTGGCCACGGGCATCTGCGGCATCGCGTCGTTCACCATGTTTTCGATGGCCGTTCTCTCGGGCCGCATCGACGCCGCCGCGCTCTCCATTGCGCTCTTTGGCGCCTGTCTGGCCTTTTTGCGCTACAACTTCAACCCCGCAAGCATTTTCTTGGGCGACTCGGGGTCGCTGCTTCTGGGCTTTGCGCTAGGCTCCATCTCGCTGCTCAACGTGAGCCGCACCGCCGCACTCACCTCGCTTATCATCCCGCTCATCGTTGCCGGCGTGCCTATCATCGACACGTTTAGCGCCATCGTGCGCCGCAAGCGCGCCCACATTAGCATCGGGCAGGCCGACAAGGGCCACATCCACCACCGCCTGATCCAAGAAGGCTACAACCAAAAACAGGCTGTACTGCTCATCTATGCCTGGTGCATCATGCTTTCGGCCGGCGCCGCCGCGATTAACCAGGTCGAGGTGCCCATGCGTGTGCTCATCTTTACCGTGCTCGCCATTGGCTCGGCGGCCTTCGCCAAGCACCTGCACCTGTTTGAGCCCGTGCTACGCCACCATTACAACAAGCGCACGCACGAAGACGAGCTGGTAACCCCCGACGACCCCGCCTTTAAGCAGGAGGAGCAGGCAGCCGAGGAACGTAAAGAAGAGCGCCACCACAAGCTCTAGGGTAAGCTATCGAGGATGTGCCCAGGCACCGTTGGCCAAGCGCAGCCGCGCCGCACCCATCGCGCAAGCCGCCTCTCTCCCGCCCCTCTCCTGCTAACGCCCCGCCCCTCCAATAAACGCGTTATCATCTTGACCCATGAACATACGTTAGGAGCAATCATGCCAAACGAGAACAGCTACGAAGTCGCGCTGCAAAAGAGCAACGCCATTCGCGAGGGCCTGGCCAAGACGCCCGAGAAGTTCACCATGCTTACCGGCGACCGCCCCACCGGCCGTCTGCACCTGGGCCACTACTTTGGCACCCTCAAGGGCCGCGTTGAGCTGCAGAACATGGGCGCCAAGACCAACGTGCTCATCGCCGACTACCAGGTCATCACCGACCGCGACACCACCGAGCACATCCAAGACAACGTGTACAACATGGTCATGGACTACCTTGCCTGCGGTATCGACCCCGACAAGACCATGATCTATGCGCACTCCGCCGTGCCCGCCGCCAACCAGCTCATGCTGCCGTTCCTGTCGCTGGTGTCCGAGGCCGAGCTGGCGCGCAACCCCACGGTTAAGGCCGAGATGGAGGCCTCGGGCCATGAGCTTACCGGCCTTCTGCTCACCTACCCGGTGCACCAGGCCTGCGACATCCTGTTCTGCAAGGGCAACGTGGTGCCGGTCGGTCGCGACCAGCTGCCGCACATCGAGCTCACCCGCACCATCGCCCGCCGCTTTAACAACCGCTATGGCAAGGTATTCCCCGAGGTCGACGCGCTGCTGTCCGAGACCCCGCTGCTGCCCGGCCTGGACGGCCGCAAGATGAGCAAGAGCTACGGCAACGCCATCAACATTTCGATGACCGCCGAGGAGACGGCCAAGCGCATCAAGAAGAGTCAGACCGACTCCGAGCGCATGATCACGTTCGACCCCGAGAACCGCCCCGGCGTGTCCGGCCTGCTTTCGACGGCCGCCATCTGCACCGGTCGCTCCGAGGTCGAAATTGCCGAGGAGATTGGCATGGGCGGCTCCGGCCAGCTCAAGAAGTACGTGACCGAGGCCGTCAACGAGTACTTCGCACCTATCCGCGAGCGTCGCCAGCGCTACGAGAACGATCTGGATTACGTGAAGGACGTGCTGCACGAGGGCAACCGTCGCGCCAACGAGATCGCCGAGCAGACCCTGGCCGAGGTTCAGGACGCCATGGGCATGGTGTACTAGACCGATTTGCTGGCTTGAGCTTTCGATTGCTTTAGGGCGGGCGCTACGGCGTCCGCCTTTTTTGGAGCCGGACCGCTTCGGCTCCGTCCATCGCACCCCCTCGACAAACAGGAACAGGCCCGCCGGCAGCTAGTTGCCAGCAGGCCTGTTCCCGAAGTACACCGTTGAATCGCACAGAGGGGAGGAATGCGAATCAAACTCAACAGGGCAGGCTTTTTCATCGCCTATTGCCTGCTCCGTTGCTGAAACCAATATAGTTCGCCGTGGTTTACTTTGCAGCATCAATATCCGCCGCCATAGCTTCTCCATAAGTTAGCCCAAGTAAACTAAACCACCACAAAGGGGTAGGCACCTTTGTGGTGGTTTTGGCCACGGCAGAGCTGTTAGAGTCCGGCAAGCCAGCGACAGGCGGCCAAGTCGACGTGCATGGGATCGGTAAACGTCACACCCTCCCCCATTAAGAGCTCACGCTGAGCATCGGGGCCGCCAAAGGCAAAGCCTTCGCAAATGCGACCGTCGGCAAACACCACACGATGGCAGGGAATCTGGCCGGGGCGCGGATTACTATGCAGGGCATACCCCACGTACCGCGCACTTCGTGGACGACCGGCAAGCAGCGCCACCTGGCCATACGTGGCGACCATCCCCTCGGGGATCTGCTCGACCACCTCGTACACCCGTTCAAAAAAGCCCTCAGACGCCATTGCTCGCTCCCTTCCACCCGGAAAAGCATAAACCACCACAAAGGGCCTGTCCCCTTTGTGGTGGTTTATGGCAGGTCGGTTAGTTAGCGGGCTGGAAGAAGGCTACGGCTACGGCGCCGGGGCCTACGTGGGTGCCGATGGTGGCGCCGATGGTGTGAACGGGCAGTTCGCCCTCGGTGTGGCCAGCCCACAGTGCCGCGCTGTCCTCGACATACTTCTTGAGCACCGCATCCGAAAGACCCGTATAGCCGAGCGCCAGCGGCATGGAAAAGTCGATGCCGCCTGCCTTTTCGACCTTCTGGTTGAGCAGGTTCCGGCCGTTCTTGGAGCCACGAGCCTTGCCCAGCTGCACGATCAGACCGTCCTCCGCTGCCACAACGGGCTTCACATTGAGCAACGTGCCCACAGCACCAGCCGCAGCAGACAGGCGACCGCCGCGAACGAGGTACTCAAGCGTCTCGAGCAGGCCGATGACGACTACACGGTCGCGCACGGCCTCGACAGCCGCCGCGATCTGAGCCGCGCCCTGGCCCTCGTCCACCAAACGCAGCGCGTACTCAACCAGCACGCGCTCGCCCAGGGTAACGTTATTGCTATCCACCACATACACATCGCCGCCCGGCGCCTCGGCAAGTGCGGTGCGGGCACTTTGGTTGGTGCCCGAAAGCTTAGCGCCCACGGTAATAATCACTGCCTCATCGCCGGCCTCACGCGCCTCGGCAATAGCCTGCGAAAACGCATACGGGTTGACCTGGCCGGTCTTAGGCAGCTCATCGCGCTCCACGAGCATCTCGTAAAAGCGCTGGTGATCGATGTCGACGCCATCCATGTACACATCGGTGCCAAAGGTGACGGACAGCGGCAGAACACGCAGAGCGGGGTGCTCAGCCGGCGACATATCGCTCGCGGAATCGGTAATAATACGAATGGACATAGTGAATCCTTTCTTGCGCGGACCTCTCGCAGGGAATTTTGACAGCAAGCCCCGGCACGGCATACGCGCTCAAACGGGACTATGCAGTTGTTAATTGGAAGCAAATGCCTTGGCGGCCTTAGATCTCGCGCAGGGTGTTGAGAATCGTGCGTAGCGACGCATACATCTGCTCGCGCTGCTCCACACCCATAGCCTTACCGGTGGTATCGAGCACCTCGCGAATGATGCGGTCCGCCTCGCTCATACTCTCGCCGCCCAGAGCGGTCAGGCGCACCGGAGCACGATACTTAACGGCGGCATCGCCCGAATCATCGACCTCGACGTAGCCGCCCTCCTCCAGATGCGCGAGCGTGCGCGAGACGGCGGCGCGGGTCACGCCTGCCATACGAGCGAGGTCGGCGCCAGTCAGGCCGTCCTTGCTGCGCTCAAGATAGTACAGGCACATAACGTCGGAGCCCTTGAGGCCCAGCCTTGCGCCCTCGGATGTCTTAATGCGCTGGATCTCCTTGTAGAGCCCGCTGATCAGTCCGACAAAGTCCTCGAAACGTGTCTCGTCGTTCTGCTGCATGGGAGACGACCGCCTTTCGCTTGCATAATGCTAACGGGTAAACATCTTAACCGTACTTATCGGCCGCCAGCCCTGCGCACCCTATTTGTTAACCCATCAACATAAAAACCACCACAAAGGGGACAGGCACCTTTGTGGTGGTTTGGGGCATCAATAGGTTCTAGGCGCCGCTACAGCTCCACGCAAGGATTGTCGCGGGTCACAAGCGTCTTAACGACAACCGTCGCTCCTAGATAGCGCTCGAGCAGCTCGGCTAAGCGATCGATCGCGGCCTGGCAATCCCCCATCCGCACGGGTTCCACGCACTCAATCGCCAAGAATGCATCGGCCGAATCGTCGGACAGCGCCGTGCGAACGCCGTCGCGCCAGTTCCAGCAGCGGCACACAGCGCCCGCATCGTCGATGTAGGCGAGCTCGCCGGGCAGCGTCGGATCGTCCGCCTCCTCGCCAAGCGGCAAGAACGCATCGCCACCGTCGGTCACCTTCAGGCGAAGGTCTCCCTCGATCGCATGTAGGTCCTCGCCTCCCACGGGCAGCGCGTAGGTCAGCGACACCGTGTTGTAAATATCCACCGCGGACGTAATGTGGCCCACCGGCTTGCCTTTGAGCACGCGTTTGAGCAAGTTCTCGATCGAGCAGCGCGCGCCTTTCTTGGTCTTGAACAGACGATAGGCCTCGCGCCATGCCTTGACCGGTGCGTTCTCGCTGATAGTGTCGCTGGTCAGATGACGCTCCGCATCGATATTGGCGCGGTCGAGCAACGCCGCAATCGCATCCACGTCCTCTTGAGGAATCTGAGCCGCGGGCTTCATGCCCTCCACGACCACAACACCGACCGCTGCCTGCGGAAACAGCTCCCAGAATGAATCCTCGGCAATAAAGCTCTTCATACGCTCTCCCTTCATTGTGCGCGCCCGAGTGAGGGCGCCTAAACAAAAAGCGCCCTTACAACGGCCACCTTCAAAGTCCTACGGTGCCGTCACAAGAACGCTTGCGCTGTCCCCATCCGGAGAAGGGGACGATATGTCAGGCGTATTGTAACCCGAGTCATCCACGCGAGCAAAACCACCACAAAGGTGCCTGTCCACTTTGTGGTGGATATGGACTCACAGCGAAGCTAGTGGCGGAGTCCCAGCAGGCCGCGGCCGCGATGACGGGCCTCGGCGGGCACTTGGGCGTGCGGGCCGGCGGCCTTTACGGACTCGGGCAGATGCGAGTACTTCTTCTCGAAGTTCTCCTCGAACATCACGGCTAGGTTGTGCGCGGCCTCGTCGTAGCGCGCGGTGCTCTGCCAGTATTGGCGCGGCACCAGGATGCCGTCGGGCACACCGTGGCACGTAGTGGGAATGTCGACATTAAAGATATCGTCGTGCAAGAACTCACTGTCCTCGATGGTACCGTCGAGGGCGCGGGCCACCAGGGCGCGCGTATAGGCAAGCTCGATGCGATGGCCCACGCCGTAACCGCCACCGATCCAGCCGGTGTTGACCAGATAGACACGGGTGCGACCGTCGGCGATACGCTCGCCGAGCATCTTGGCATAGACCATGGGATCGAGCGGCATAAACGGCTCGCCAAACAGCGAGGAGAACGTGGGCGTGGGTTCGGTGACGCCGACCTCGGTGCCGGGGATCTTGGCCGTAAAGCCCGTCACAAAGTGATACATGGCGGCGTCGGCCGTCAGACGCGAGATGGGCGGCAACACGCCAAAAGCGTCGCAAGTCAGGAACAGCACGACACTCGGAGTGGTGCCCATGCCCTTAGTCCACGCGTTAGGAATGTGCTCCACGGGATAGGCCACGCGCGTGTTGTGCGTGATCGAGATGTCGTCGTAGTTGGGCTTGCGGTTCTCGTCGAGCACCACGTTTTCGCAGATTGCGCCAAAGCGGACAGCGTTGAAAATCTCGGGCTCGTGGAAGGCGTCCAGACCCTCGCATTTGGCGTAGCAGCCGCCCTCGATGTTGAAGATGCCCATGTCGGACCAGCCGTGCTCGTCGTCGCCGATCAGCAGGCGCGTGGGGTTGGCAGAAAGCGTGGTCTTGCCGGTGCCGGACAGACCAAAGAACACGGCAGTCTCGTGCGTGACGGGATCCATGCTGGCCGAGCAATGCATGGGCAGCACGTCGTCCTCGACGGGCAGTAGGTAGTTCATGACGCTAAAGATCGACTTTTTAATCTCGCCGGAGTAGCCGGTGCCGGCGACCAGAATCACGCGCTCCTGGAAGTTGATGACCACGGCAGCGCTGGAGTTGAGGCCCTTGATGGCGGGGTCGCGCTGGTAACCGGGCGCTGCGAGCACGCAGAAGTCGGGCTCGCCGGTGCGCGCGATTTCGCGGGCGAGCGGGCGGGCGAGCATCTGCTTAATAAAGAGTGCCTGGCTGGCACGCTCGCAGGCAACGAGCAGGCGACGCGTGTGGTTGCGGTCGGCGCCCGCCATGCCGCGCGTGACAAACACGTCGCGCTCGTTGAGATAGTCGACGATGCCGGCCTTGATGGCCTCATAGCTCTCGACGGACAGTGGGCGGTTGACCGCGCCCCAGGCGATTTTGTCGTGCACGTCGGGCGTGTCGACGATAAAGCGGTCGTTGGGCGAACGGCCGGTACGCTCCCCCGTCTCGATCACCAGCGCGCCGTTGGATGCCATGCGGCCTTCTTCGCGGCGGATAGCGTGCTCGACGAGCTCCGCGGCGGGTAGATCGACCAGCAGACGGGGTTGATTCTCGGCGGGATCTTCAACGAGCGTAATACCAAAGTTGGACAAAACTTCTGCAGGGGTAACACCAGGCATGGGGCCTCCTTTAAAAACGCGACACGTGGACGCGGCGCGCACTTTACTCACGTAAAGCCCGTTGTACCCGATATGCAAAAACGTTTTTGCGGCAAGGGCGGCAAGCCCGCCCAACGGTCAAAAATCGCAGGCAAGCGGCCTAGTCATTGGGGACGTTCTTAAACGACTAGTCGTTGGGGACACTCTTGAACAGGCAACATTCAAGGAGTGTCCTCGGATGCCGGCACTTAGGGACGTTCCCAAAGTGCCGGCACATAAGGAACGTCCCCAAGTGCCGACTACTGAATGGCGCCGTCGAAATTATTGAACAACCTGTTCAAAAACACGAATGGATACCACCGCGACTATACTAGAGCGCAGCAATAGAAAGGACCGCGCTTTGAGCATCACGCCCCTCGATAGCATTCGCCGCGCCATCGCCCGCCGCAACGGCATCTCCAACCCCGCTGCATCGAAAGACGGCGCCGCGAAGGCCCAGGGCGGTCGCATCGAGAACGGCCTGTTCCCCGCCTCGCACACCGCTGAGGAGCTCGCTCGCATCCAGGAGCTGAGCCAACGCAACGCCGGTGGCCCCAATAGCAACCAAGTCACACGTCACCGGCGCGAGCGCGATCGAGAGCCCGGCCCCGTACGCCGCATGGTCAACGCTTGGTGGAACCGTCTGCTCGGCGCCGTCTACGGCGGCGGGTTCTCCACGCAAGAGGCTGAATACGAAGAGCACGCCACCCGCCGCGATTACCTTTGGAACACTCTCGGCACCGCCGTGTGGGGCTTGGCGTTTCCGCTGCTCACCATCGTGTCCACGCAGCTCGTGGGCGCCGAAGAAGCAGGCAAATTCTCCATCGCCTTCGTCACCGGCACGCTCATTATGATCGCGTGCAACTACGGCGTGCGCAATTTCCAGGTCTCGGACATCGACGAAAAGACGTCCTTTGCCTCCTACCAACTCAACCGCTGGCTTTGTGGAGCGCTCGCCCTGGGCTGCGGCCTCATGTACAGCAGCGCCCGCGGCTATGACGCGCAGATGGCGACGATCGGCCTGGGCGTCTACCTGTATAAGGTCATCGACGGCATCGCCGACGTGTACGAAGGCCGCCTGCAGCAGGCCGACAAACTCTACTTGGCTGGAATGAGCCAAACGCTACGCTCCGTCGGCGTCATCGCGGTCTTCAGCGTGGCGCTGTTCCTCACGCGCAGCATGCCCATCGCGGCCATGGCCATGGGTGTCGCCGCGATCGCCTCGCTCGTGCTGGTCACCGCCCCGCTCGCCCTGCTCGAGACCGAAAAATCGCGCCGCATGAGTCTGCGCGAGACTGGCCACCTGTTTATCCAGTGCGCCCCGCTCTTTGGTGCGCTGTTCCTGTTCAACCTAATTGAGAGCATGCCCAAGTTCGTGATGGAAGGCACACTGGCCTACAAATACCAGCTGTACTTTAATGCCCTGTTCTTTCCGGCGCAGGCCATTTTGTTGAGCATTGGATTTATCTACAAACCGCAGCTCCTGCGTCTGTCGAGCATTTGGGCGAATCCGCGCAAGCGTCGTCGCTTTGACCTGATTATTGTTGCCGTTATGGCACTGATCGTGTTCATTACCGGAGCATGCGCCGCATTTATGGCAGGCCCCGGCATCCCCCTCATGAGCTTTATGTACGGCCTCAACTTTGAGCGCTACCGCACGCTGGCACTGCTAATGGTTGTCGCTGGCGGCATCACCGCGGCAATCGACTTTATCTACGCCATCGTCACGGTGCTGCGCCACGCCGGCGACGTCACCAAGATCTACCTGATCTGCTTCGCCGTAAGCGTGGTGCTGCCAGTGATCCTGATTAAGCTGCTGGGTCTGATGGGCGCTGTGGTGAGCTACCTAGCCATCATGGCCCTACTCCTGGTGCTACTGATTATCGAGTACGCCCACATCCGCCAACGCATAGAGAGGGACCGGAATCCGTACGGCGCCTAATTGCGGCGATGGGAGCAGCTAAGTTGCGGTGGAATCACCCCGGCTGGGGTCTCGTTGCGGACACGCAAAACTAAGTGAGTAGACTTTTACCGAATCCCGCACCACACCGACAAAGCACAAATCCGTGACCTGCGGTTTTATTGAGGCAAATATGTCGGGTGCTCGGCATTTCCAAAAAAGTCTACTCACTTAGCCAGCGGGCAGCCAAATGATTACTTAATCCCCGTCCCAGAGAAATCAATTAGCGGGCAGAAGGGCAAAAGTAGTCAAAAAAGGCCCCGTCCAAAATTAGCTACCCCTTGCACCGATTATTCGCCCGGGTTGATGTTCGCGTAGAACTCCGCCCCATCATCGAGCCGCAGGATGCCCACGCGGCCGAACTCGGAGCCGGTGGCGGCGGCGCAATCGATATCGATGCGATCGGGCACACCGGCGGCATCCTCGCCGCCCAGGCGCACGATCTGCCCGCGGCCCGACTCCTCATCGAGCCCTGCCAGGCCGCCAACCTCGCAATAGCGCCCAAGCGATACCGTGGGCGTGTGACCGCTCACCACGACCGGGCCCTTGCCCTCGGCAGAAAGCAGCCCGGTCGGCACATCCCAATAGCCGTGACGAATCCATAGCAGGTCATCGGACGACTGCACCGCGAGCATCTGCTGCAGCAGCTCGCGATCGGCACCCACCGCTCCGACGCCATCGACACAATCGACGCCATGCTCAAGCAAAAACGCGCGCGCCGCCTTCATCTCGATTCCAGCATGTACCAGCAGATACGGGCGCTCCTCGGTCTCGATCACCGCGTAGAGCGGCAGCGCGGCCATCCATCGCACGAGCTCCTCGTATGCCTCAAATTCCATGTCGTTGAGCTGCTCGCGCGTCGTCCAGCCACCGTTGATATCCCAGGTCTCGGCATCGAGCGGATCCTGACCAATGATGGCATCGAGCATGATCTGCTCGTGATTACCCTTGAGCACGTGGGCGTTGGGCAGCGAGCGCACGAGCTTAATAACGCCGACCGGATCGGGCCCGCGATCGATCATGTCGCCCAGCACGTACAGCGTGTCGTCGGACGTCAACGAGATCTTAGACAGGGCCTCGTCAAGCGCACGCACGTGCCCGTGAGCATCAGATGTCACATAGATCGCCATGGTACGCCTCTCCTTGCATTGCGGCCGAAGCCCGGCGCCACAACTAAAACTTCAAGTTGAACTTAAACGTTACCCATTGTACTCCGTTGCAATAAAGCTGGAAAGGGTTTCCGAGCAGAGGCAAAGACGACTGCCGTCTATGACGATATCGCGCACGCCCGCAATCCAACCCCATAAACCCACCATCTTTGGGTACAAATAACCGCAGGCAACTGACCGTGCCACGCCAACCACCCAGGAGCGGACACTATCCATGAACCAGATCCTTCTCTTTATCGGCCTCGTCATTATTCTGTGCCTGACCATCAAACCCGTCGGCAAAAAGCTCCCCTTCCCCACCCTTCTTATCTTTATCGCGCTCGGCATGCTGTTGGGCGTCAACGGCCCGGCGCACATCGACTTTAGCGACTATGCGCTTACCGAAACCGTCTGCAGCACGGCGCTGCTGTTCATCATGTTCTACGGCGGCTTTAACACCAATATCGACCGCGCCAAGCCCGTCGCTGCGCCGGCGGTGCTGCTGAGCACGCTCGGCGTCGTCATCACTGCCGGCATCACCGGCGTGTTCGCCCACTTCGCGCTGGGGATCGACTGGATCGGCAGCCTGCTGCTGGGATCGGTCGTGGCATCCACCGACGCGGCGAGCGTCTTTAGCGTACTGCGTGAGCACAGCCTGTCGCTGAGAGGTGGCACCGACTCGCTGCTCGAGGTCGAATCGGGCTCCAACGACCCCGTCGCCTACATGCTCACCGCTGTGCTCGCTACACTCGCGGCCGGCGGCGACATCAACATTCCCGCACTGCTGGCCAAGCAGATTATCCTGGGCGTGGGCCTGGGCCTTGCCATCGGCTGGGCGGCGGGCCGCCTGATTGAACGCGCGCACGCAACGGCCAAGGACGCGCAGACCATCTTTTTGTTCGCCGTGGCCATCGTCGCCTACGCGCTGCCGAGCTACCTGGGCGGCAACGGCTTTTTGGCTGTATACCTGGCCGGCATTGTGCTGGGTGCCAGCGACATCACCGGCAAAGTCGAGATGGCGCACTTCTTTGACACCCTCACCGAGATGGCAGAGATGACCATCTTCTTTTTGCTGGGCCTGCTCGTTACACCCGCACGCCTGCCGCAAATGCTGCTACCGGGCCTGGCACTCATGGCGTTTATGCTCTTCGTGAGCCGCCCCATCGCCGTCGGTGTGCTCCTAGCGCCCTTTAAGACGAATCCCCGCCAGGTCGCGCTCGTAAGCTGGGCGGGCCTGCGCGGAGCAGCTTCGGTCGTCTTTAGTCTCTTTGCCGTGGTGGCCGGCGTTCCCGGCGGACACGACCTATTTGACCTGGTATTTGTGATTGCCGTGTCGAGCATTGTGGTGCAGGGCTCGCTGCTGCCGGCGGTGGCGAAGAAGCTCGATATGATCGATGCGGAAGGCGATGTGCGCCGCACTTTTAACGACTACCGCGACGAGGACGGCATGTCGTTCGTCAAGCTCAAGGTAGGCGCTGGACATCCGTTTGCCGGTCGCTCGCTCGCGGACATTGGCAGCGCCACAGACATGCTCGTGGTCCTGGTGCTGCGCGACGGGGCGCACCCAGTGCTGCCCAACGGCGATACCGTCATCGAGGAAGGTGACCTGCTGGTGATGGCCGCGCCGACGTTTGAAGAGCGTGCCGAGGTTACGCTGCGCGAGGTCACCGTAACCCCCCACGGTCGCCTGGCCGGCCAGCGCCTGCGCGATGTGCCGCAAGGCAAACATCCGTTTATTGTGGTGATGCTCAAGCGCGAAGGCCAGACGATCATTCCCGATGGCAACACCCTAATATACGCCGGCGACGAAGCCGTCATTGCCACACTGGCGTCGTAGCCATCCCCACCCATAAGTTGTGGTGAAATAGGGACTGAATAGGCCTCTGAACAGCCATTTCAGTCCCTATTTCACCACAAGTTATTAAGGGGATGGGTTGAAAAACATTTGAATTGACACCGAAATGAAAAAAGCCGGGGGATGTCCCCCGGCTTTTTTATGCGAGTCAAGACTAAATACTTCTCGGGAAAACGCCGGCCCATTGCGTCAGCAATTTACGAACCGCTCTACCAACCTCTGGACGGCTAAGGACTTTTCGCAGGTAGTTTGACGAACATATGTTTGCTTATTATAATATTACTTGAAAGCACCCCTTATCTCATGGTATAAAGAATACGGTTCCCTCCAAAAGAGGGGCCTCCAAGAGCCGGGGTCTTACCCCCGGCATTTTTTTGCAAAAATGGAGGCCCATCATGAGCGAACTCTCCGTCTTTGTTGACGAATCTGGCGACCTCGGAGGCGTCTCCAACTACTACCTCGTCACCCTCGTTTTTCACGATCAAAACGATGCAATCGTTGAACGCATTGACCGCTACGAGCGCGCCCTGTCGCAGTCCTCGCTTCCCAATACGCCTTTTCATGCAGGACCCCTACTGAATGGAAACGGCGACTACAAAGATCTTCCCAAGGAGCAGCGAAGGCACATGTTGAGCGCATTTCGCGCGTTCATTCAGCATCTCCCCATACACTATCTCTGTCTGCAATACCGAATGAGCGAATTCGCCGGCAATCAAAACGGTCTCGCGGAGAGAATGAGGCGAGACCTCACAGTTGAGCTTTTCGACCATCTGGAATTCTTCCAGCGATACGACACCGTTAAGATTTACTACGACAACGGCCAACCGATTGTAACGGAGGTCATTCATTCTGCGCTTGAGTACGTTCTAGCAAGGGATGTCATCGTATACCGAGAAGCCACACCACGAGCCTACCGGCTATTCCAAGTTGCTGACTACATCTGTACGATCGAGCTAACGGCTATCAAGTTTGACAGCAAGGAAGATACAAAGACTGATCGGCTATTTTTTGGAACCCGAAGGACGTTCAAAAAGGGATTTCTCTTATATCTCAGGAAGAAAAGGATGAACTGACCCGGGGTCACCAGTCGTCAGACGCTCCGCAGTCATCATCGACGGCAAAGTCGCGGAGGTCGAGGCCTTCGCGTTCGGCTCGGGCTAGCAGCTCTTGGGGCGACTCATCCTCGATATCCATCACGTCGAGCATGGCAGCCGGAAAGCCCACGCCGGCCGCACTCCCCGCACGGTCGAGCAGGCTCTCGCGCAGCTGGTCTACATCAACTTCGATCTTCATGGCGCAGCCTCCTATCGAGCCAAGCCCCCTACTCACTAGCACCGAGCGCGTCCACAGCAGCAACAAAAGCAGCAACAAAAGCCGCAACCTGCTTGTCGTCCATCTGCGTGGCCAGGCGCCCCACTGGCTCGTCGTAGGCAAACTGTACCTTATCGATAAAGCAATCCCAAGCACGCTCATCCACGCGCACGGCGGCCTCGCAATACTGGCTGAGCTTTTTGAGTCCATACCAAAACGCATTCACATGACGCGCGGGATCCTCATCCAGCACGCCATCGTAACGGCGTCCGTTAAACTCCTGCATGCGCGCCACGGCAACCTCGAGCGTGTCGCCGCCATCAGTCGAAGCCTCATCCACAAGCTCGGGAATCGGAACCTCACGCCGAACATCGTGCCTGGTAGCGCCGTCGTACTCGCCCACCAGCACGTCTTCGTCAGGCCGAGAGTCATAGTCGAAATAGCTCGAGCCCCTGCAAATCCCATGCGGCGAGCCAGAGCCAAACGCACAGAACAACCCGCCGTCGGCAACAACACGACGGTAGGTCTCAAACGACTTCTTAACCTGATCGAGCAACTCGGAAAGCTCCCCGGCATCACACGCCGTCTCGCACGCAACGCACGCAGACTCGGGCAGCAATACCGGATCCACCGTGCTCCCCGCAACGCGAGCGGCGCGCTCGGCCCGATACGCCTGCGCCGCCAAGCGCGCTCGCTGCGCAGCGCCGCGCACGTTGGTAAGTTCACGCTCCAACGCCACGTCACCAGCAACATCGTCAGCAACATCGCTCGCAAACCCGCCGGCGCCCTGCGACCCCGTCGCACTCAGCTCGGACTCAAACGTCGCTGTGATCATGCCCGCAAGGTCCGTTGCGTCGGCGGCACAACGAAGTTGCTCCAGCTGCGTGCACAGCAGGTCGGCATCCAGGGGCACGGCATCCGCAACGCGCACGTCACTCAGGCGCGCCACGCCCTGCAACACCAAAGCCCCCGCGGCATCATACGCCGTACGGACCCTGGCCGCCGTATTCGCACACAGCTTAACCTCGATAAACGCAAGCGTCTGTTCCAGGCGCGCCAGCAGCTCGGCCTTGTCCTCCATGCGCAAAAAGGCAGCATAGCGACGCTCCATCCGTAGCGGACCAACAATACCCGCCTGTTTGCGAGCGCGTGCAAGCGCAGCGCCCTCAACACGGCGAACATACCCGTCAACAGCCCGCACGGCAGAGTCGCGCGCAGCGTGCTCGGCAGCTTCGACGCCTCTAAGCACACCCAGCAGCTCGCGGGAGCGCGCCTTGCGCACCAACTCCCCGCGATCGTACTGCTCAAGAGCCGTCTGACGCTTGGCCACCGACTCAAAGCCAAACAGCTCGTCGAGCAACTCGTCAACAGAACGCTCGCCCGCCATGGCAAGGCCTCCTTACCCGAACGCGCCAACACGCCCGCGGGCCCACGCGTACGCAAGCCCGCTCGCCGCACCCCTACAGATCCAGAGCCTTCTTCGCGGCGTCGACCGGGTCGCCATCCATGTAGAACACCGGGCTCAAGCCCGAAATGATCTCGGACGACACGCTCTGCAAACCCGCAATAGCGCTCAGCGGCAAAATCACGCGCTTGGCGCCGGCGTTTTTGGCCACGCGCATAATGTCCTCGAGCCCGCGGATCTCGTCCATAGAGCCCGACATGCGCAGAATGCCCGGAATCGCCAGCGCGGGCATCACCGGGCGGTTGCACGCCGCAGAGCACAGGCCCACAAACTCGGCGAGCGAAACTTCTTCGGACAGGCCCTTGCTCTGCAGGTCGTTGTAGAACAGCAGATAATCCTTGGAGCCAATGTGCATGCCCGGCGCCACGCGGTTCGCCAGGTTCACAAAGTTGTCGAACGCGGCTTCCAGCGTATCGCGCACCGGCTTGTTAAAGGCCACGCCCTCGTGCTTAAACTTGCACTCGCCGGCAACGGCCTTGTTCTCCAGCTTGTACACGGCAACCTCGCCGCCCTGCGACCTACCCACGCCAAACACGTGACCGGACAGCAGCGGCCCATCGGGAATCAGCGTGTCCTCGCTCTGCTCGGGCACGCGCACCACGTGCACGTCTTGCGGGTTGTCGGCATCCATATAGCCCAGGTTAACGTCGATAAACTCGACGCCCGCCATAATCTTGAGCTGCTCCTTTACACGGCGACGGCCCTCGATGGCGTAGTCCAGCAGCCAGCGCACGTCGTCCTTGTCCATAGCCTCGTCGGGGAACAACAGCTTGGCCAGGCCGCTAAAGGTCTTGCGCACGGCAATCTCGTCACGCTTGTTAAAGTCGCTGTTAAAGCGGAAATACCGGTCGATATGGTGCGTAAAGTCCTTGCGACGCATCTCCTTGCAAAACTCCGACAGGCAGTCGGTGATCAGGCCGTAATGCCCGGTCAGCAGGCTCGAGCGCATCTTGGGAATCTCCCAGCCCGGCAGGTAATAGTGGATGCGGTCAAAGAAGGCCGAATCATTGTTAAACTCCGGCGGGAACGGATCAAACAGGTGCGTGGTCTTAAGGACGTTTTGCACGGTGTCGTTGATGTTGCCCTCGAAGACCATGGAGGCATCGGCGTTGATCTGGTCGCGGCCGCGCGCGTAGCTGCCGCTCGCCATGTAGTCCTTCATGATCTGCACGGCATTGGTGTCCTTAAAGCGCATGCCGGCGACCTCGTCGAACGTCACGCAGTCCCAGTGGCCCACCAAGCCCACGCGGTCGGCGCGCATGGAATTCATGCGGCCGAACAGGTTAGCCGTGGTGGTCTGGCCGCCCGAAAGCAAGATCGCGTAGGGCGAGACCTCTTTGTAGATGTGGCTCTTACCGGTACCACGGGGACCCAACTCGCACAGGTTGTAGTTGCGCTCGATAAGCGGCACCATACGCTCGATAAAGTGCAGGCGCTCTTTCTCGGAAAGCTCACTGGGCTCATAGCCAGCGGAGCGCAGCAGCATGTTGAGCCACTCGTCGCGCGTAAAGTACTGGCGCTCGTCGACCATGGCATCCAGGTCCAAGTTGGGCATCTGAATGGGCGTGAGCGACGCCACGCTAAACGGAGAGTCCTCGGGTCCGCGCTTTTTGCGCTTGGCCTTGGAGCGGCGCGGCGCATCGTCGCCAAAGACCTCCATGCCAAACTCGTCTTCCTCATCCAAGGGGTGACGATACTCGATGCTCATAATGCACCAAATGCCGCCTTGCAGAATCTTGGAATAGTCGCGCACGTGCTCGGCCGGCATCACAAACGGCTCGATGGTCAGGTTGGCAAACGATGCCACGTAGATGTCTTTGTACTCGTCGAGCTTGGCCGTCACCTTGTCGATGATCGTAAAGCGGCCCAGTTCGCGGATCTTGGACTTAATGCGCTCGGACTCGTCGGGGCGCACGTAGTTATCAGTGAGGATCCTGCGGATGCGCTCCAAACCCTCTGCCACGGCATCCTCGTCGTCAGTTGAGCAGTACATGCCCAGCAGGTACTCCAGCACAAAGGTGGGCACGTTGGCGCCGCGCTTCATAAGGGCCGTCAGGTCCTTACGCACGATCTTGCCGGCAAAGTGCTCAAGCAGTTTGCCATCCAGCCCATCCATGTCGTAGCCGTCGTCCTCGGGGGCCTCGGCCACAGCCTGGTCATAGCCGTCGGTCGAGGATTCGTCCTCGGCGGGCGCCGCAACCTCATCGGGTACCGCGGCCACCGTCGGCTCCGGGGCAGGCGCGGCAGCCACGGCCTCTGCGGCAGTCTCAGCCTCCGGGGCGGGCACGGCCTCCTCTGCAGACACCGCAGCCTGCACCGGCGCATTCCCATCAATCGAGGGAACTTCCCACAGATTGTCGTCATTGCTATCAAACATAGGGCACACTCCTAAAAACCAAAGTCAGCAACAGGGGCAAACGAAACAGCGATGGTATACGTCTCGCGCCAAACGATCTTGCCCGTCTCGCGCTCGCGGCAGACCAGATAGTACGGACCCTTGGCCGAGAATCCATCCGCCGCATGCAACGCAAACTTGGCATGCACCACGCGCTCCTGCGAGTTAACAGAAGTCTTGTTGGCATGCGCCTTGACCGTATCGCTCACCTCGTTGCCGCTTGCATCGGTAAACACCAGCTCGTACTCGCACGGCAAGACCTTGCCTTGGACAGGTTCTTCCTGGATTAAGTTGACCGAGAAAAGCGAGTTGGTCACTCGGCGTCCCTCACTTAGTACGCGCAGTGTCGCTGCGCGCGTGTCGACAAAGTCCTTGGAACCCGAGCGTGCACGCCAAAATCCGATAACGGGCACGCAGAGCTCCTGCAGGCTCATGCCGCCGTGGACGTAGTTGTTAGTGCCGCCGGGACGCTTGAAGTGCACGTTCTCGCGCGGGGCAAACCCCTCAAATCCGGCACCCAAACGTCCCATGTCAACATTAACAAACACCCCACGCGCCTCATCCGAAAGTTTGAGTACGGCCTCGTTGGGCACCACCAGATGACGTTTGCCGTACATGACGGGAGCATCAAGGACGGGAAGGTCTGGCTTGCCGAGCATCTGGCACTCGTTGAGCTCCCGACGCGTGTAGATAAAGCCGTGGTCCGCCGTTATAACAACACGTGCGCCCGGGGCGTCGGTGCACACGCGGCGCGCCAACGCGGCAAGTTCCTCCACGGTGTCCGCGCAGGCATCGAAAACGTCATCCTGCGTAGCTGCCTTCTCGCCCGTGGCATCGATCTTGTTGTGGTAGAGATAAACGAGCCTGGAGTCTTTGAGCAGCGCTTTGCGCTCGGTTCCCGCCATGTTGAGGTATGCGCTCGAGCGCAAAGCGCGGGCCGTGGGCTCAACGTGGGTAAGTACGGCCTCGCGCTGCGGAGTCGTCGCAGTGGGCATGCCGTCAGCCAGCACAAACGCGCCATCCTCTGCAAGCTCAAGCACCTGGTGCGGCAGCAGCGCAGGCATGCCCACCTCGGTAATGGAGGGAAAGACCGCCTGCATGCTAGAAACCTTGACGTTGCCGCCGCGTTCGCGCTCGAGCAGCGCCGCAACGTCGCGGGCAACCTCATAGCGCAGCGCATCGCTCACGATAACGACCGTTGTTTTGGCAGAACCCACAAAGGCGGGCAGCACATGCCAGTAAAACTCATCCTGCCGTGCGGGACCATCGATGTAGCCGCAATCGGCCCACTCCCCTTGCGCAGCAGCCGCCCAGCAGGTATTGGCGTCGACCAAGAACCAGTTACTGTAGAGATTCTCCGCCCAATCCACCACAGCTCGGGCAGGTTCCTCGAGTACATCGCACTCGACGGAGCGCGCCCGCAGATACGCGGCGCACATATGGCGATAGGCAACGTCCATGGCATACCAATCGGACGTGTAGGCATCCCACGCCTGCTGGGGCTGCGCCAGATGGAAGCCGTCCGCGTGCGCCTGCCTAAACGCGCACATATCGGCCACAGCGGCAAGCAGGTCAAAGTAGCTCTCGACACGACGGTACCAGCTTAGGTCGCAGCGACGCGCCGCAAAGGCGCGCGCATCCTCAACACGGTCCGCGCCCTGGGCAAACGAGCAGAACAGCTGCGAGAGCACGGCCTCGTTGACGCACGGAAACACATCAAGCGAGGTCAGCACATCGATCGGCAAGGTCTCGAACCGTGCAAAGAGTCCGCGGGCGTCCTCAACCAAACGGCAAATCTCAAATAGGTCCTCGCTCGATGCCTGGGTATCGGCGGCCTGGTCCCAAGTGCGCACCGCCTCAAGGCAATAGGGGCCGTAGGCGGGAGCCACATAGCTTTCGAGTCCCTTGAGCGCTCCCTCGGGAAGCGCGGTGGATGCTGCCGTAAGGAGCACATGGGATGCAAGCATAAGCAATGAGTCACGCTCGTAAAGCGGCCCATCAAACCCATAGCAGCGCAGCATAAAGGCAGAGAGAACATCGCGCACGCTGTACTTATCCACCAGCGCGGCCAGCGCCTCGGGGCCCTCGTGCAGCAGTGTGGTCATGCAGCCGCGCAGCACAAACGCGGGGCGCGCGTCACCAAGCTCTTTACCGCCAAAAATCACCGTAAGGATGCCGAGTTCGATATCGGATGCGCCCGAGGCATGCGGAACACACGCGGCAAACTTAGCGCAGCGGGTCTTGGCATCAAAGAACGTCTTGTGCTCGCGCAGGCTCTCGCGCACGGCGTCGATATTCTCGATGCCCAGCTGATCGGCCAAAAGCGAAAGATAGTCAGCCTGGAACTGATCGGCATACAGCTCAACATCGGCAAGCCAATCACCCTCAAGCCTGCCGCGCGGGCAACGGCGATACAGCAAGATATCGCTCGCAAGGTCATCGCGGTTGATGAGCTTCTTGACGGCAAACATACGGCCCTCGCAGGCCTCAACAAAGCGCACCGGGCGCTCAAAGTCACCGTGAACAGGCATTACGCCGGCATCGGCCCCCACGCCGTCGAAACCCTCGGCAGCCAATCGCTCAAACTCAGGAGCAAACTCGCCGTCTGCATCGTGCCAAACCACCACACGGCGCGGCGCGCATGAGGACAACGGCTGCAAAAATCGCAGCTTGAGCTGTTCTTCTACATCGATCTTGGGCATGAATATCCTTACCGTATCCGCAGTTACTTAATCTTCGCCAGCACATCCTGAAACTTGGCGTAGTTGACCTTGACGCCGTCATCCAGGTCGATCTTAATCATCTGGTCTGCCAAGTGGCGCAGTTTCTCCTCGTAGGCAATGGTTTCTTTGAGCTGGTCGTTGAGCTTTTTGATGCGCTTATCCAAGCGCACGCGCTCGCCGCGCTCGGCACCAGCAAGGGCATCGTTGGCATACCCGATCTGGGCACGGTAGCGCTCCTGCTGCTCATGCACATAGTCGGTGCGGATGCGAGCCAACAGGTCAGGCTGGTAGCGATGCATGTAAACAAGGCACTTGAAGCCGTTCTTCTTGCCGCTGTCGAACAGCCAGTAGACGGGGCGCTTCTTATAGGTCTGGCAGTGGTCCTTAAAGAAGTCCTTCAAAAAGTAGGTGCGGATGACCTCGCGCGAGGTGCCCTTGCCGCCGAGCGCCTCGGCAATAAAGGCCAGGTTCTGCTCGAGCGTCTCCTCGCCGTACACGGTGCGCACAAAGTCGATAAAGTAGCGCACGATGTCGTCGTCAAAGTACTCGTCATCGGTAATGGGCAGTACATTATCGCTATCGGGCATAAAGGTCACGTGATCGGGATTGGGCATCTTTGCCAGATAGTCGTCGACCGTGGCGCCCCGATCGGCCAGGACCAGCCCGTCTGCATCCAGGGAATAGCGGCCAAACATGCAGCCCACGGCATAGCTTATGAGCGAGGTGATCTCGTCGCGCTTGGTACGCACGTATTTGTTGCCCTTATAGCTCTCGGGGATCTCGTCGGCGGTATCAAAGATGCGTGCCACCGACACGTACTTATCCTCGACCTCGATAGGCACCTCCCCCTCCATGTTGTAGATCTTGGCAAAGATTCGGTTGAGCTCCTCCTCGTTAGCACGAAGCTGCTCAAAGCGAGCATTGACCTCGGCCTTGCGGGCCTCGTATTTATCGGAAAGTAAGATTGACATGAATTTCCCCAAACCATCAAAATCGTTGATAAGCCATTTCACAAGATGCTATTCGCCGCAGAAATTAATATCGGATGAAGAATTCCGATTTGAAACTTGTGGAAATCCAAAAGCGATGCAAAAACGGCTCAATGAATCTCAGATGCAATCTACTCATGTTTTTTGGGCTTTGATCGCACTACCAAGGTTCGGTAGTCACCTCTAGCGATATTTGGGAAATAATACTTGCCATCGATATCGATGATTTTTATCCAATCGAGAAAAGAGGATTGCGGTAGCAATATCATTGCTGTCGTTTTTCCGCTCGAACCGGCAGCCCTGTCTTCTAGCAGCATATTTCCATTGTCAAAAAAATATGTACACCCATGGGCAAGCGAATTCCTCATATGGGTCAGCAAGGTCACACCCTTGCCTCCGCCCTTTGCAACGGGTTTATTTCTATCGGTTATTGAATACGGCTGCATGCACACCAGGCGTGGGCTATCGATTTCAATAGGAATTTCGACGACCTCTTTAGTATTGGGATCCTTGCCCATATAAACAAACCCATATTCTTTTAGGACGCCATCAATTCTGTCAGCCATCAACATTTCCCGCTTCTCCGCCAAAACGCCGGAATAGTCGAGAAGAGTATCAAACGGCATTTCTTTTAATCCGAAATCCTTAGCAGCTCTTTGCTGGGATGCAGAAGCAGCGACCGATTTGGTAACGTAAAAATCCCAAATAATAGATACTTCTTCAGACGACCAGATTGTTGAATCCCTAATTGATTTTTTATATTTAGAAATAAGGGCAGTAGACACAGCAAACACCTACACCAGCGGATGACGTTTGAAATCCCAGGAGGTTTCAAACGAATCCCAATCGGTTTTTGATAGTTCGCGACACGAGTTGACCATGGCGTTAACCGATGGCTCCAGCTCCTCGCTTTGGATAATCGGGTACGTTGCGATTTGACCCACCTCGAAGTTGAGCGTTGGCGAAAGCATGCTTGCGACGCGCATAATCACAGAGCTATTGCATGCGCCCTGCAAATATTTGAGAGTCATTTCATCACCGAAAACACTGGTCCCGGCAACATCAAACAAGCTTCCACTTGGTCTGTACCTAAACGCAATAACCCCACTAGACACCTTTGACCAGGTAAGCATCGGCTTGAAATAGAGATGTCTTGAGGGAAGGTGATTGCCTAGCGTGGCCAGAATTTCAGAGTTAGCCCGATTGAAAGTAACTACCCAATCGTTATTCCCATACCACTTGCGGTAGTTACCCCCCTTATTGTATGGAAACCATTTACCTCCGCTCTCAAAAGCTTCTTCCTCCGACTCAACACCAAAACGTGCTTTATCGACTTCAGGCTCCCACCACAAACGCGTGAAACGCTCGTTGTCACCAGTGGCAAGACCCTGGCGAGGTTTACCGAACTCGTTAAGCTGCTTAGCATTGGCAAACGCATCAAGAAGGGCATCGCTGGCCCAGTAGGCTATGGGGGTGCCGGGGATCTGCTTGAAGGTCGCGGCGGCGCGGCGGTAGAACCAGCCGCAGTCGGGGTTCCGGATCGCCGCAAGCAGCTTAAGGCGCTTCGCCTCGCTGCCGTTGAAGTCGACGAGGCGCACGTAAGCGCCCTCGTATGCCGCGCGGCCGTTGTAGATGACATCGGCGGTTACGTTGACGACCTCGCCGCCGATGGCGTCAAATGCGCGGGGGCCGAGATGAGCCATCGAGACAATCGTTTTGCCCTCGATGATCGAAGAGCGCATCTTCTCAAAGCTGCCCAGGAACATCCAGCTCTGCATGGTGATCATTGCCGCGTAGCCGCGGTCCTTCGCCAGGTTGAAGCCGCGCTCGATGAAGCACGTGCACAGGTCACTCTTCACGTCGGGGTAGTTCTTCTTGACCCACTTGCCCATGAAGGGGTTAAAGCTGCTGCTGCCCATATACGGAGGATTCGCCACGACGCAGATAAAACGACGGGACAGTTTCTCGCAAATGGCGACGGCGCTTTCGAGCTTAGCTTTGGTCGTATCGGCAAAAAGGTCATCGGAACAACTCGCGGCGGCAGCCTTGAGCTCGTCGATCTCGTCCTCTGAGGGATTGAGCAGCGAACCGATCTCGCCCAAATGACTCAGCTCCTCGGCGAGCTTCTTGTTACCCGGCAGCCCGTCCTCCCCTAGCGGGATGCTCGAGAGCACGGTAACGTCGGCGCGAACGCCACGCCTAAAGAAGCGACGGTCGTGCTCGCGGGCGCACATGGCAAGCGCCAGCTCCGCGATCTGTGCCGCGCGGGAATCGATTTCCATACCTGCAAGATTTTTAGTAAGAATGAGCTCGGGAATCTCGCGCTCACGATAGCCGCGCTCCTCGTACATATGGAAGAGCAGCTCAAACGCATAGACCAAGATATGGCCCGAGCCGCATGCGGGGTCGCAGAGGGTTATCTCCTCGGGACTCGAAATGCGAATGAAGTCCTCGTGCCCAGCATCGGGCTCGATGTAATACTCCATGCGCTCGCGTAGCGAACTCCCCGGATTGTTGAGCATCCACAGACGGCCGAGCGAGTTCTCGACCATATAGCGCACGATCCACTCGGGGGTGAAGAGCTGCGTGGCGGGCGCGATGTCCGCCGCCGCTGCCTTGCGCTTGGACTTGAAGAACTCGTCTTTAACGTCGGCATTGTAGTACTGATACATCCAGCCCAGAACGGTCACGCCCTCGCGCCAGTCCTCGTCAGTGAGGACGGCATTGAGTTTGCCCACCACACTGTCAGCCATCATGAGGCCCTGGGGCAACAGCAGCTCCATGGCTCCGCCCACGCGTTCATAGACGCCCGGCAGGCAATCGGCAAGCTCCTCGCACTGAGCAACAAACAGGTAGCGCCACAACGGTTCATCCAAGCCCGCCATCTTGAGCTCGGCTATGCGATCGGTATCGGCCGTCGTTATTTCCACGTCCAATGCGTTCTCCACGGCCTCGCTGCCATGGCTGCCGTCCGCACGACTTAGCATGCGCATACGGCTGGGAAGCCATCCGCGTGCATCCATGAAGCGAATGGCCACGATGCGGTTGAACCAGGTGTAGGCCGCACGGTCGCGCAGCGCCTCGTGACCCACCTCTGCCTGCATGCGCAGCAGTTCGTCGCGTTGCTCAATCTCAGCCGGACTTAGGGGCAGGCCGCTGACGGTCTCGGACCCAACGGGCGCGGGTGCAGGTTCGGTGATGCCGTAGCGCACCATCTGCGCCTCCACGCCTTTGATGAGCTCCGTACGGGCCCAGGTGCAGAAGCTCTTAAGAGCAGAATCGTTCATGGTTGATGAGCCTTTCTAAACGCCATAAGCCACCGGTGCGCGCTTTGGCACCGGTGGCTCCGCGGGTTAGTTGATACGGATCTCGTCGTTTGCAGCGAGCGCCTGCATAAGGCGGGAGCGCAGTTCGTCCACGTAGCGCTCCACGTCCTCTGCGGACAAGAGACGACTCGGCTTGGCCAGATCGGCGCGGCGCACAGTCTTGATCTTGCGCTGGGGCTTGGGCGCGGGCACGGGAGCAGACGGTGCGGCGCCCCTGTTGGAGACCTTCTTGACCACCTCGCCCGTACTCATGACCTCGGTGGTGCGGCGCTCGTTGTCCATACGCACGCGGGCCTCATCCACAGCGTCATACATCTCGTTGGCCGCCGCACTGAGCCAGTCGCCCCAGTTAGATGCAACAACGCTCAGTTCGTTGAGACTTTGAGCACTGTGGGCACGGTTTTTGAACGACTCGTATTTAGTGCCGGCGTCTGCTATGGCATCCTTGGCCTGATTGACAAAGCCCTTTTGACTCTCGGCCTGCGCCCGCAGGTCTTGCAGATCGCTCTCGATGCGACACAAAAACTCATTGCGGCGGATGCCCAACAGCTTTTTCATGTCATCCTCGACGGGATCCATAAGCGGCTGCAGGTCTTTAATACGGCCGTAGGGCTTGGGATCTTTGAGGATCTCACGAACCGTTGCCACGTTCTCCACCGCACCGGGAATGTCATCGGAGGCATACTCGATACCCTCGGTGCGGTTCAAGAAATCCCTGGCGTGGTCAAACGCTGTTCGTTGATTGGACTCGAAGAACTCAACCACCTTGTCAAAGTCTTCCTTGGCATCGAGCAAACGCTCCTCATGCTTGGTGAACGTGGTCAAGAACGCCTCGGCCTCGTTCTGGTCCTTAAGGACGTCGGCCACCTCCGAGCGCATCTTCTCGCACTCGTCCTCACCGGGATACGGGTAGGCCGGCTTGATGCCCGTGTAGTAGTCGCGTGCCATGGCGAGGCACGCCTCGCGCAAGCCCTCAAGGCGCTCTTTGAGCTCGGCCACGAGCTTATCCTCGTTGGAGGGCACGGTCTTGAGATCAAACAGGTCACACATGAGTTCGCCCGTGGCGCGTAGCAACCGGTCGCTCATGCGCATGCGCAAGCGCACCTGGGCCTTATCGGCATCCTTGCGCAGGAGCGCCACCATGCGGCTGTCGTTAGCTTGAACCGTCTGACCGCCAAACAGCACCTGCGCGCGCTGCTCCACCACAAGCTGCGCCACCACATTTGCGATGTCGACCTCGCGCCAGCCAAAGGGCTTTTGCTGGTACTGGCGCTGGATATCGCCCATAGCGGTATCCAGGTGGCGCTGGTGCTGCACTTTGAGGTAGTCCTCGACCTCTTTGAGCGCACGCGTGTTACCTGCATCCATGCCAGCGAGCCCCACTTGAACGTTGCCCACCAGAGTAGAGCGAATATCGGAATCGCTCGTGACCGGCGCGCCGATATAGTCGGCCTTTTCAAAGACCACATCGCACAGCTGCGCCAGCACCTGCTCAAAGACCTGAGCGGGTTTGGCAGCACGGATCTCAATCATGCGCCCGTTGACGGCGCATCGTGCATGGAGCACCGCCTCAGCCAAAAGGGCGTCAGCCTCTTTCTCGTTAAAGTCCTTCTCGCGCATTTTGGCCTCGACAATCTGGCGGGTACTCGGCGGTAGCTCCTGCAGATTGCGCGTCTGGGCGTACATGCGAATCTTAGCGGCGTTGACGAGTGGGGCCCAATAATCCACCTCGTCGCTCAAGGCCACGATGGCCTTATCCACGGATTTCAATGCCAGCTCGACATCGTCCGAACGGCCCAGATCGCTGGCCATGGTCACCACGGAAAGTTCCATGCCGCCCATGCTGGTACCGTGGATTGAGCCGTCCACATAGCGGTCAAACGGAAAGTCGTTGGCCCCGCGGTTGAGTTTGCGCGCAGTGTAGATGCTTTCGAACAGGCGCTTCTTGATGTACTCAATCACCTTCGCGTTGTCGATCGGGGTGCGTGCGATCTCCTGCGCTATCTCCTGCTCCTCGTCGGTGAGGAAGCTATAGGTATCGCCCTGGCGTGCCACGTAGCTCTCGCGCTCCAAGCGGGCGAGAGATTCCTTGACGCGGTCCTTAAGGGCGCGCTTGTCCACGTCCAGGCTATCGATCATAAGGATGGAGATGTTCTCGACCGTGGCCTTGACGTAGCCGATGTAGCGGATCAAGTATAGGAGCTTAAGAACCCGGACATCGTAGCTCTCAAGACCCTCTGCGTTTTCAGCCGCGCGCTCCGCACAGACGACGACCTGAATGATGCCGTGCTCCAAATCCTTGGAGATTGTGTCGAAGAAGCGCCAGAACGGCACGAGTGCACCAGTCTGGTCATGCTGGATGGCCTGAGCGCTCTCCTGAAACGCGCTCAGCATGGAGCGCTCGCCCGTGGACATGTGCTTGGCCTTAACACCGTGCTTGCGTACCTCGGTCATCACGTCGGGCAGAAGCTTAAACTGGTAGCCCACAAACGGGTAGCTGGCCACAAAATCCTTGGAGTTGGCGAAGCCGGCAAGGTCGGAGCGCGAGCCACCCTCGAAGGTAAAGTTGTTTTTGAGGACGGCGGCGTCTTGCTCGTAGATCTGTGCAAGCATATCGGCCGCCGGCGCGGTCTTCTCGAGCACACGGCGCTGGATAACCTCGTCCACGCTGGAGCTGGAGAGCGAAAGGCGGGTATTGAAGCGGCCTTGGATCTTTGAAAAGTCGTTGCCCACGGGCAGGCTCAGGTTGTCGATGGCCTCCTGGCTCGTAACCATCACCCACACGCGGCCACCGCAGGCGGCACCCAGCTCCTCGACGATGGTCTGAAGACTCAACATAAGGCTTGGATCCCGGTCGTTTGTAATAAACTGACCCACCTCGTCGACCATAAAGAGCAAACGGTAGTTGCCGCCGTGGGCCGCTGTCTGAGCGTCTACGTAGTCCTTGACCTTTTTGGCAAAGACATCGGGGGCCAAAACCTCGTCCCCAGAACCCTCAAGCCAGTTCCATGCGGCCTTTTCGCTCATGCCGAGCACGCTCTGCAGCACCTCGACGACGTCATCCTCAAAGTAGCTGTAGGTGTCGCGGGTCTGGAGCCAGGACTCGCCGTTCACGCGCTCAAAGGCCTCGCGGAACTCCTGGGTCTTGCCCAGGGAATCGATGTGTTCCTCGAGCTTTGCAAGCTTTAGGTCCTCGCCGTAGAAGCCGCGCGCCTCGTAGAACATGCGCTCAAAGCCGCGAAGCAGCGCCGTGGGAGCCGTATCGCCCTGCTTCCACTGGCCCGCCTTGCTATCGATGTTAAAGAGGATGGCCTGCGTGGACACCGAGCAGGCGCGCTCCATGGCAGCCTCAACCATGGGGTCGACGATCTTGCCGTCAAAGTAGCGGATGGCGCTCTTGCCGCCGATCTGGCGATTCTCGAGCAGGTAGCTAAGCATCTTGAGGAAGTGCGATTTACCGGAACCGAAGAAACCACTGATCCACACACCGATCTTGTCGGTGGGCACATCGATGGCATCGCCGTAGGCCTTGAAGAACGTGGCAAAGTGCCTCTGCAACTCGCGCGTCACCACGTACTCGTCAAGCTCCTGGCGGATGGACCCATCTTTTGAATCCTGGACCTTGACCACGCCGTTGATGGAGCGGTTAATGTCTTTTGCAAAGAGGTCGCGAATGATTGTGTTGTCCATGGTTGCTCCTTTGGGTTTGGGAACGTTATGGCATAGGGTTGTTACCGGCGGCAGGGACATGCCTGCGGGGAGCCGTGCTTACGAGATATCGATGGCGCGGTAGTAGTTGTCGGCCGGCAGACGGTTAAAGAGCTGGAAAGAAGAGCCGTTGAAACTGCCCGGATAGGCGGCGACCACAGGCACCTCATCAAAATCCGCAAGCATGCAGTGGAGAAGCGTGTGCATGCGAAAGAACGGGAAGACCTCACCTGCACCGGTGAGGAGAATGACGTCTCCGGGCGCGAACGGCTCGGTCTGCTCAAGGATGTACGCGGCAACTTTCTCGGGCGAGGCGAACTTGGCCACGTCCTCGAGCACGCGCTGGGTACTGCGGCGCTCCTCTTGGTGCGGGATAGCCTTGAGGACACGGCGCTTTTCGAGAATTGCCAGCACGGCGTCGTAAAGGTTCACGACCTTGAGCGTGCACGGAAGCTTGTCGGCCTCGGCATCGCGTGAAAGGGTGTCAAATAATGCACGCGCCTCAAACTCCAGCGCGGGGTCATAGCAAAAGGTGTGGAAGCCGATCTCATTGCCTATGCCCTTGTTGGCCAAAAAGTCCTCGCTGCACAGGCACTCGCGCAGAAGCTGCGCACGGCGCTCAAATTCCTGACTGGCGCGCTCGGAGCGGACATGCGCCGCCACGACGCTCTTGCGGGAATGGATGCCGATATTGGTGGTGAGATCGGTCGCCGGGGTGATAACAGGGTCGACGGCGCTTTTGACGGGAGCCACGCTACATCACCACCCTGCCGGTAAGGGCCGCGATAAGCGACTGCTCGCCCAGCTGAACCAAGGCTCGCTCGACATCGGAATCGAGGAAGAGCGGTGACAGGCGCTCGGACTCCGGGCTCTGGCCCTCGCCGATAAGGCCGGCATGGCGGAGCGTCTGGCGGAGCGAGCCCTTAATGCGCTTGACCGTGGCCTCAGTCCAGCGGGCCGCGTCCGGATACTCCGTGGTAAAGCGTGTCATAAAGGCGTTGAGGTCAACCGCCGTAAAGGCATAATCGAAGTTTTGTAGGCGCTCCCCTACCTCGACGAGCACGAGCTCGCGCACGATATCGTAGCGGCAGATCATGCTGTAGAAGATGGCCTGGTCCGCCTGCGTGGGAGTGCCGGATGCCATGAGGTTGGTTAGGGATGACGCAGCCTCGACGGCGGTTTTGGGGTCGATGCCGCGCGCGGCGCATACGGCGTCCGTGGGCACCATGGCGTCAAGGCGGCGAAGGCACACGGTTGCGCGGTTGGCGACCATGCGCTCCGTGGGATATTGAAAGAGGTTCTCGCTCTTTACGCGTACAATGACCTGCTCGTCGCTTGCGCCCTGCATACGAAGGGCAGCGACGATGCGCATCTCATGCGGGAGGAATTGCTCGCGGGTGAGCACCCCCCCCCCGAACGCTTTTTGTGGTTACATCCACAGTACACGCTCCAAGGGTGTCAAAGGCTGTCACAGGTGCGCCGCAACCCGGCAGGCAGGCGCGGCGCACATGACAATAATCATACCTGTTGGTAAAAAAGTTACCACGCCCAGAGTGTCAAATGTTGAGCAACAAAATTAAATCCGGTTAACGGTCATTTTCGCAGCTCAGAAGCTTTGCCGGGGTCGCCCCAAATCACACTTGCCAGACAACCGCGCTTACGAATGCAGGCACGCACACGCCCAACGCCATCCTCCGCTATATTCAACATAGAGTTATACATATGCTTCTATGTAAGGAGTTTCATATGCCTGTCGTAAAGCCTATTTCTGATCAGACGCACGCGCTAACTACCATTCAGGAACGCGAAGATCACATTCAACGTACCATCGCTCATGGTTACGACGACCTCACCAACGGTCGTGTGCGCCCCTGGAAACAAGCGAAGGCCGAGGCGGATCGGATGCGAGCCTCGAGATAAGCCCTCCCCCATGTAACCATCCTGTAAATCATAGCGGCGCACTCGAGTTTTACCGTGATGCGGTCGCGCCCGGCGCTCCACTGTGCTAAAGTATCCCGAACGTCCAAACGACTACGAGGGGGAACTAGAAGATGGCACGTGTGCACAACTTCTCAGCTGGCCCGGCCGCGCTGCCTACCAGCGTGCTCGCCGAGATCGCCGACGAGATGATGGACTACCGCGGTTGCGGCATGTCCGTGCTCGAGATGAGCCATCGATCTAGCATGTACCAGCAGATCATCGACGACGCCGAGACTACCCTGCGCCACCTGCTGAGCATCCCCGACAGCTACCGCGTCCTGTTTTTGCAGGGCGGCGCCACGCTGCAGTTTGCGGGCATCCCCATGAACCTCATGCGCCGCGGCCGCGCCGGCTACATCGTGACCGGCAACTTTGCTAACAAGGCATACAAAGAAGCCGCCAAGTACGGCGAGGCCGTGCTGCTCGCGAGCTCCGAGGACACCAATTTCGACCGCATCCCCGACATGGCCGACATCAACGCGCGCATTGCCGCCGAGGCCGCGAGCGACGGGCTCGACTACGTCTACATCTGCCAGAACAACACCATCTTTGGCACCATGTACCACGAGCTGCCCAACTGCGGCGACGTGCCGCTGGTCGCCGATGTCTCGAGCTGCTTTCTGTCGCAGCCGCTCGACGTTGAGCGCTACGGGCTCATCTACGCCGGCGCGCAGAAAAACGCCGGCGCCGCGGGCGTGACCGTGGTCATTGTGCGCGACGACCTCATCGCAGATGGCCCCGCCTTTGCGCAGACGCCGCAGTACCTGGACCTTAAGACCCAGGCCGCCAAGGGTTCCATGCTCAACACGCCCAACACCTTTGGCATCTACGTGTGCGGCAAGGTGTTCCGTTGGGTCGAGCAGACCGGCGGACTTGCAGCCATGGCCGAGCGCAACTGGGCCAAGGCCAACCTGCTCTATGACCTGCTCGAACACAGCGAGCTGTTCCATGGCACCACGCAGGCCGACAGCCGTTCCATCGCCAACGTCACCTTCCGCACCGGCGACACCGAACTCGACGCGGCCTTTGTCGCAGGCGCGGCCGAGCACCAGATTCAAAACGTCAAGGGCCATCGCCTGGTGGGCGGCATGCGCGCAAGCGTCTACAACGCCGTAACCATGGAAGACGTGCAGGCACTGGCCTCGTACATGAAGGACTTCGAAGCGCAGCATAGTTTGAGCCCGCGATCTAACTAGCCCGCAACCCGCGGGCCGACCAGCCACCTCAAACCACCCTGTTTAGATCAAAACCTGCTAAGGAGTTTTTCCATGCGCAAGATTAAAACCATCGACGACATCACCAAGGACGGCAAGGTCGAGTTTGGCGAGGGCTACGAGTTTGTGGGCACCGCCGAGGAGGCCGACGCCATCCTGATGCGCTCCACCGACCTGCATGGCTACAAGCTGCCCGAGGGCATTCGCGCCATCGCCCGCTGCGGCGCCGGCGTCAACAACATCCCCGTCGAGGAGTACGCCAAGAAGGGCGTCGTCGTCTTTAACTCCCCCGGCGCCAACAGCAACGCCGTCAAGGAGCTCGTCCTGGGTATGCTGGTGCTCTCGAGCCGCGGTGTAGTGCAGTCGATGAACTGGGTGCGCGACAACGCCGACGACCCCGAAATTCAGGTCGATGCCGAGAAAGCAAAGAAGGCCTTTGTGGGCCGTGAGCTCAAGGGCAAGCGCATCGGCGTCATCGGCCTGGGCAACGTGGGCTCCAAGGTCGCCAATGCCTGCGTCGACCTGGGCATGGACGTCTACGGCTACGATCCGTTCATTTCCGTCGAGCACGCGTGGGTGCTGAGCCGCGAGGTGCAGCGCGTGGGCACGCTCGAGGATCTCTGCCGCGGCTGCGACTACCTCACCGTGCACGTGCCCAGCAAGGCAGACACCATCGGCATGATCAGCACCGAGCAGATTAACCTGCTGGCCCCGGACGCCGTGCTCATCAACTACGCACGCGAGACCATCATTGACGAGGACGCCGTCGACGCCGCCCTGCGTGCAGGCAAGCTCAGCTGGTTTAGCTGCGACTTTGCCACTCCCAAGACCGTCAAGATGCCCAATACGTTTATCACCACGCACTCGGGCGCCGGCACCGGCGAGGCCGAGGCCAACTGCGCAGACATGGCCATCAGCGAGCTCAAGGATTACCTGGAGAACGGCAACATCGCGCACAGCGTCAACTACCCCGCCTGCAGCATGGGCAAGGCGCGCGCCGCAAGCCGCATTGCCTGCCTGCACGCCAACGTGCCCAACATGATCGGCCAGATCACGGCAATCCTGGCCAAAGACAACGCCAACGTGCAGCGTATGACCAACGAGTCCGCCGGCGAGAACGCCTACACCATGTTCGACACCGATGAGCACCTGGACAGCAGCACCATCGAGGCGCTCAAGCAGATTCCGTCGATGTATCGCGTGCGCGTGATCAAGTAGCGCCGACTGACCTGACGGGCAGCTCCCCATGTGGCCTGCCCGTCACTGACATTGAATGCCCGCGGGGGCGCCTTTCGCACGAGAGGCGCCCCCGTTTTTGTGAGCGCTCCATTAAATGCACCGAGCCGCTTCTTGGCATACAATCTGTATGTTGACCTAACTATCTGTGAGGTGCCTATGGTTGATACAGATTTTGCTTGGCGGCTTACGCAAGGACTCGTGCGGATCGACAGTTCCGACCCAGGTGCGTATGAGGGCGAGATTGAACGCTATATCAAAGCGTTGGTTGAGGAACGGTTAGCGCAGCTGAGCCATCCGGTACTCGATGCCGTGCAGATTGCAGAGCTCGAAGTACCCCCCGGGCGCCGCAACCTTATGGTCACCGTGCCGGGCCAAAGCGACGAGCCGCGACTCGTCTATATCTGCCATATGGATACCGTTACGCTGGGCGATGGCTGGGACGCGGACATTCCGCCGCTCGGGGCGACTGTGCGGAACGATAAGCTCTACGGCCGCGGTGCCTGCGACATGAAGGGCGGACTGGCCTGCGCCATTGCCGCACTGGTCCATACGCTCGAGCGCGTGGCGGCAGTAGGCGAGCTGCCCCGCCGTGGCTTTTCGCTCATCTGCTCGGTCGACGAGGAAGATTTTATGCGCGGCTCAGAAGCCGCAATCGATGCCGGCTGGGTCGGTTCGCGCGAATGGGTGCTGGACACCGAGCCCACCGACGGACAGATCCAGGTGGCACACAAGGGGCGTACGTGGTTCGAGATTGAAATGGCTGGCGTGACGGCGCATGCGAGCCAGCCTTGGAAGGGCGCGGATGCCGTCGCCGCCATGGCCGAGGTCGTGTGTTCGCTTCGTCGCGCGTTTGCGGCGCTGCCCGCGCACGATGAGCTGGGGCCTTCGACCATCACGTTTGGCCAAATCGAGGGCGGATATCGCCCCTACGTCGTACCCGACCGCGCCAAAGTCTGGGTCGACATGCGCCTGACCCCGCCGACCGATACGGCCGCCGCGACGCGCATGGTAGAGCAGGCCATCGCCGTCGCCGAAGCCGCCGTTCCCGGTTGCCATGGCAGCTACACCGCGACGGGCGACCGCCCCGCCATCGAGCGCGACCCGAACTCTCCCCTTCTAGCAGCGCTCAAGCGTGCCGCCGATGACGCGACGGACGCGAATACGACCGTCGGCTTCTTTACCGGCTACACCGACACCGCCGTCATTGCCGGCAAGACAGGTAACCGCAATTGCATGAGCTACGGTCCCGGGTCGCTCGCGCTCGCGCACAAGCCCAACGAATATGTGCCCCACGTCGATATCGTTCGTTGTCAGCAGGTGCTAATCGCGCTCGCCGATAACGTGCTCTGGGACGAGAGCTGCCAAGTTGGGGCATAATAAGCCGCGAACAAACCGATTCGTGCGTTAGGACCGCCCATGAAAGCACTTCCGTTTCCCTGCATCCGCCCGACTCAGGACCGCGTGCTCGAGGCGCTGCCTGCAATGGGTAGCATCCTGAGCGGCAACGATGCTCTGCGCGGAGCCATTGCCGATGGTCTGATGCTCAAGGACCCGGGTGCGGCGTATTACGTGTACGAATGCTCGGGCGAGCCGGGACGTGTGACGGGTGTCGTGGCGATCTGCCCGGTTAACGTGCTGACGGGTAGCGACGAGGCTGCCGCCGAGAGCGTCGACGCACTCGCCGCCGCGCGCGCGATCACCGAGCTCAAGGTGCAGCCGCGCCCCGTATCGCTCGCCTACGAGGCCTCGCCCGTCATGGATATCATCCTCGGCGCCGCAAAAGAGGGCGCTTCACTCTATGCCGTCACCGACCCCGCCGGCATTACGCACCGCGTGTGGGAGGTCAAGCGCGAGGACGCCGTCGGCGCCATCCGTGCCATGCTCGACCAGGCGCCGGAGCCGGCACTGGCCGACGACCCCGCCTACGCTGCCGCGCTGGTCGGGGCATCACAGCTCCTGGCCGACGATGCCCGTGCCGCCGGCACCTACACGGGCAAAGAGCCGTTCAACTTTACCGTAGCTGTGCTCTTCCCCGCCGCGCAGGTCAGCGGCGGCGCGCCGCAGGTCCCGATGGGCCTGCTCACCCACCAGATCGCGCGGTTCTAGCGAGACCAGACCGCCCGGCACAAAAATCGGCAGCCCAACAAACAGGGGGCGGAGATGCAGCAGGTGCATGCATCTCCGCCCCTTTTGCGTCGAGAAGTTATGCCGGCGACCCGTGCCGCCACGCTCGCGTTATCCGCGCTGCGGACCCGCAGTAGCCACGAGCGGTTCAAGCCCCAGCTCGCGCGCGTAGTCCTCCTGCGTAAAGACTTCGACAAGTTCAAACGTATCGGCCGTATCGTCAAACGCAAAGTGCAGCACCGAGCAGTTGCCCGGCACGCGATCGCGCTCGTCGGCCGCCGCACCCTTCACGTGATCCATAAACTCCTTGATAGCCGAGCCATGGCTTACCGCGAGCACACACGTATGGTCCGGACGCTGCATAAGCTCGGTCAGCGTCGCCACTATGCGCTCACGCACCTGCATCTGGCCCTCGCCGCCAAACTGACGATAGAAATCTCGCCACGGGCGCTCGGGCATAAGCATCACGCGCTCGGCCTCAAAGTCGCCAAAGAACCACTCGCGCAGACCGTCCAGGCGCTCGTACGCCAAGCCCGGCCACAAGTTGGCGATAGTCTGCTCGGTGCGATGAAGCGTGGAGGTGTAGGCGTGGTCGGGCTCAATGCCGCGCGCACGCAAAAACATGCCGGCGCGCGCCGCCTGGTCGCAACCCAACTGCGTAAGCGGCGAGTCACTCCACCCCTGAATGATACGCTTAAGGTTGAATATCGTCTGTCCATGACGGACCAGATACAGATCTTTATTCATAGGGGTCCTTTCGTTCGTTACCAACCCAAGAGCGAAAACGCCCCGTCGCAATAGCCAAAATGAAGCACGGCACCGTTGTCGGGTAGCTCTCCCCCGCCAGTCACATACTCAAGAAACTCCTGGCAGGCTGAGCCGTGGGAAACCGCCAGCACGCAGTCGTGCTGCGGCCTGGCCATGATGCGGGACAGAGCCGCGACCATGCGCGACTGAAGCTGCACTTCCGACTCGCCGCCAAAGGCCACCGGATAATCGCCCCAGGGCTGCGGCGGCATCTCGCGATTTGATGTGCCCTCCAGCGAGCCAAAATGCCACTCACGCAGGTCATCGACCAGCTCTATGGAACGGCCCTCGCCAACGATAAGCTCGGCCGTATGCCGCGCCCGGCCCAACGGCGAGGAATACACATGATCAAAGGCCACGCCACGCGCCGCAAACGCCGTACGCGCCGTCAGCGCCTGCTCGCGCCCGCGCGCCGTAAGCGGCGAATCGTGCCAGCCCTGCAAAATGCTCTGCACATTGAGCTCAGTCTGCCCATGCCGCACCAAATACAGATCTGCCACACACCCTCCCCTCGTACCACCACAAAGGGGACAGGCACCTTTGTGGTGGTTTACCGTCTGATCACGCCGCGATGACGCTCAACTACACCAGCACGTCGGCGAGCGAACGCTTGGGTACGTGGTGCACCTGCGCCTCGTCGCGCCAATAATTGATGGAGCCGTCGGGGTTGGAATCGATCGCATCAATCACCTGTGTCTCGGCCGGAACGCCAAACGCCATGATCAGCTTGAGCTCATACTTGTCGTTATCGAGCCCCATGGCATCGATCGCGCGGGGCGTAAAGGCCTTGAACATGCAGGCTGCCACCTCGGGCGTGGCGCTTCGGGCGGCGAGCATCATCGTCTGCGCGGCAATGCCCGTGTCGACCTCGGTAATGGGAGCGGCGGGCTTGCCCGGAACGGCGCGCTCGGCCAGAATCGCGATGTAGCCGGTCGGGTGCTCGCCCTCGGCAGGACCCGGCCAATCCTTAAGCGCGCCGGCCCATGCAAGCTCGTCAAACACGCGCGCGCAGTCCTCGGCACCGCTCACCACATGAAAACGAAGACGCTGAGCATTGGCACCACAGGGAGCCAGGTGCGCAAGTTCCGCCAGCTCGAGCAAAAACTCACGCGGCACGCGCATGGACTCGTCAAAGCGACGGCACGTGCGGGCGCGACGAACCAGCGCATCAAACGCGTCCAAGCCGAGCTTTTCGCAACCCTGCTTTGCCATCGACTCGGCGCTTACCGGCGCCGCGGGAACTGCTTCGTTCATAGGGACCCCCAATACAAGCCAATTGTCCTTAGGAGAATCTAACCCAAAACGTAGGCAATAACGAACAGGGCCGCAATGTTCTACACCTGTTGAATAGAAAATCGCGACGTGGGGAACAACGGAAACAATTCGGGACCTTTGGGTTACGTTTCGCCCTCCCCGACCCATACGCCAGCGACTTTAGGCGATACTGGTTGTAATGATCAAGGCTTACGCCGCACGGAAAGGAGACATTATGGGCATCTTTAAGAACGATGACCAAAAATCGAGCCAGTTTGGATTTGACGAGAAAAGCATGGCGGGCAAAGCCGTCAAGGCCGTACGCTGGATCTACGCCATCACGGGCGTCTTGGCGCTCATTGCTGGTATCGCGCTGCTTTTTGCACCCGCCAAGTCCCTCGTCTTTTTGACGACTGTCCTGGGCTTTTACTTTGTAATCACTGCTGCCATCAGGCTGTTCACTGCCATTTTTGAGCCGCTGCTGCCCACCGGCTGGCGCGTGACGAGCATCATCTCCAACCTACTCATTATCTTGGGCGGCGTCATAATCCTGCGCAACCAGGCCTTCTCGACCGCGACGCTCACCACGATGGTGGTTATCGTGGCCGGCTTTGGCTGGATTGTCGAAGGTGTCATGTCCATTCTGGAGTCCGAGCTTTCGTCCAACCGCGCCCTCGCCATCCTGAGCGGCGCACTCTCAATCATCGCCGGCATGTTCGTGTTTATCTATCCGCTGTGGTCGGCCAAGATGCTCGTCATCTTTAGCGGCGCCGCGCTGCTGGTGTTTGGCGTAACGTTGATTGTTCGCGCTGTTCAATTTGGCAAACTGGTGCACTAGATGCCGCGAACGCTCTTTATTGATGCAGACGCCTGCCCGGTCACGCGCGAGTCGATTGACTGCGCGCGGCGAGCGGGCGTCGCCGTCGTTATCGCCGGCAACAGCACACAGAACCTGGAACGCCACATTCGCCGCGACGACCCGCGCGATGCCGAGCACGCGCGACGCGGCTTTTGGGTCACGACGCTCGATGTGAGCGTGGGCGCCGACAGCGCCGACTTTGCCATTGTCGAACGCCTGCAGGCGGGCGACGTAGTCGTGACGCAGGACATTGGCTTGGCGAGCATGGTGCTCGGGCGCGATGCCGCCGCCATCAGCGTGCGCGGGCGCGTCTACGATAAGGCGACCATCGACATGCAACTGTTTATTCGCCACGAGGAAAAAAAGGTACGCCGCGCCGGGGGACGCACTCGCGGACCGGCGGCATTTACCAGCGAAGACCGGGCTCGCTTTAAGCGCAACCTCACCGAGCTGTTACGCTAAACAAGGTAGATTTTTGAGACATGTCCGGAAATCTGCTTTTTTGCTTTGGGCGGTGTGAGCGCTCAAAATCCATGGCTCAACAAAAAACGGGCTTCAAAATGCCATGCGTCGCCGCAATGTGCAGGCGCCGAGCATGGCTATTTGAAGCCCATTTTTTAGGCCTACTTAGAGGCCGAAGGCGGATAGGATAAGGCCCCAACCGGCGCCGATGACGTACATCATGACCAGGAACATGACGTTCTCGCGGGCACTGCGGTTGGTGCGGAACAACACCAGGTAGCCCACGCCGGCGGAGATAAGCGTGCCGGCGAGCATCGGTGCCAGCTGTAGCGCGCCCTCCAGGTACAGCTGCGTAATGACCACGCTCGCCGAGCAGTTGGGGATCAGGCCGACAAGCGCCGAACCCAGGACGGCGAGCGTCTCGTTGCCACGCAGGAACTGCTCGATCGCGGACTCGCCGAAGGTCTCGAGCACGGCGACCAGAATCAGCGTCACCAGAAAAATGAATACCGATACCTGCACGGTGTGCGAGATGGCGCTGTGAATAATCGACAGGAGGGGCGCGCCCTCGTGAGAGTGGGAGTGACCGTGGCCATCATGGTGTTCATGCTCGCCCCCATGACCGTGATCGTGTCCATGTCCGTGTTCGTGCTCGTCCTCGTCTTCATCGCAACCGCAATGGTCGCGCTCGCACAGCTCATGGATGTGATCGGCGCTCACGCCCGCCTCGGCCACCTCGTCGATGATGTCACCGCCGCTGTGGTCGTCATGCGCGCAGTTAACGTGCGCCGGATTGACAGTGGTCCCCAACACGGTACGACGAATCGCCGCATGCGCGCGGGCGTTGCGACGCAGACCGCGAATGGCGGCATCTACGATAAAGCCCGTGACCAGTGCGATCAGCGCTTTCGAAGCCAAAAGCATCGCCATGGTCTGCACGGGCACCTGCTCGGCGAGCAACAGCGGCAGCATCTCATCGGAGGTCGAAAGGAACACCGCCACCAACGTGCCCAAGGTCACGACACGACCGGCGTACAGCGTTGCCGCCATTGCCGAAAAGCCGCACTGCGGCACCATGCCCAGCAGCGAGCCAACCACGGGACCCGCGGCGCCGGCGCGCTTGATGGCCCCGTTAACGCGGTCGCCCGCGACGCGCTCCAAGGTCTCGAGGGCCAGATATGTCACCAATAAGAACGGTACCAGCGAGAGCGTGTCCTTGCCGGCGTCGAGCAGAATATCAATCAGCAAATCCATGACGGATGGAACCTTTCGTGTCTTTCGGCAGCATTGTAAAAGTCCTAGCGGTCAACTAGGGTATTGTAGTTGTCCTAGGCGTGGTGCCAATAGTTGCCCATGGTAAACTATCATCTCGCCATAACTCAATGCCACCGAGCCGCGCGACGCGGCCCGTCCAAGGAGCAGTTATATGAACGTTTCACAAGCACTCGAATACGAGCGTCAGCCGTTTATCCCCATGTTTATCTATGGCGATCACGGCGCCATGGAATCCGAGCGCCAGAAGGGCGAGGAGGCCCTTAAGGTGCTCGAAACCGAGTACTTTACCGCCGAGGGCGACCCCAGCTTCGACTTTGCCACCGTGCGCGACCTGGCTGACCGCAACCGCGACCTGTGCGACCAGATTGGCGAGGCACGCCTGCGCAACGTGACGCCCGCGACGCTTTCGCGCGGCCTCTCCGATGCCGACACCTGCGCCGCCATCGGCAAGATGCAAAAGCGCACCGCCGCGTCCGTTATGCGCGAAATCCGCGGCGACCGCGACGCGCTCGGCGTGGCCTACGCCCGCAAGCCCATCCAGGGCACCGTGCTCGGTATCGACATCGAGACCACCGGCCGTGCACCCGAGCGCGGTTATATCATCAACGTGGGCTGGGAGATCATGGAACTCACCAGCGATGCCGTCCCGCACGACGCCGAGGCACACTACTGCGGCCTGCCCGACATCTACCGCGGCGAGGATGTGCCGTTGTCGAATATCCACCACATCACCTGGGACGACATCGACGGCAAAAAGCCGTTCCGCGAGAACAAGGAGCTGCAGAAGCAGCTGCTCAAGCTCATGAAGAAGTACCCGTACATGGCACACAACGCCGCGTTTGAGGACAGCTGGTTCAAGATCCACTTGGACGGTTACGCCGAGGCACGCCGCGCAGGCAAGATCATCGTCATCGACTCACGCCAGATCTGCCGCAGCCTGGACGCCGACGTGCGCTCGCTCCCCCGCGAATCCGCGCCCGCCGCGCTCGAGAACTGGGCCCGCCGCCGCGGCACCCTCGCCGCCGACGCTAACGAGCAGCATCTGGGCCTGGACGACACCGACCTCATGCTCCGCACCGTCCAAGCCGAGTTCAACCTCAAGAACCTGTTTGCCAAGTAGAAACGCCTGCGGCAAACCCCGGCGTAGATCACGAGCGGCCTCGCAGCGGAAAACCCCGCAGCGGGGCCGCTCTACGTTCCACAGATAGATCTGCCATCACAAATTCTAAACCCTCATTTTGAACGATTTCGGCCAATTCCCGACACGTAATTCGTTGTCGGATGGTGATGCATCGATATCAAATGCGCAGCAATTGAGTATTTCTATGCTATAGCCGAGCTGCGAAAACATTAATTTAGGGCGTACCAACCCATTATTGCGTCAAGCTTTTGGACAGCATTTGGTTAGACCTCTAAAACGGCTTTTCCACTCAGCACCGTCAACACGGCATTAGCTGACACGATATATATCATGAGTATCGTATTGTCACACACCACTGCAAAAGCGGTCTACCAGGCCGCGCATTCGGTGTCTGCGAAAGGCATCGAGTCCTGTAGTCCTGCCGCGATTTACGGATCATGTCCCACCGGAACGCTCCTTGACGCAGCCGCAGAATGGCTCACCAAACATGATGTTTCCCTCGGCGCAAATGATTCCCTCGAGGTGATGGTGTTTGATCGCAGGAATGCGCGCTATGCAATGAACTGTCAATGCCACGTTTCTTCAAAACGATTCTCGAACTCACGCTTTGTAGAGCTCAAAGATGGCATCTTCGTTGTTGGCGTTGAGCTTTGCGCGCTTCAGGCTGCCACCTATCTTTCTTTTCGCGAACTAGTGGAGTACTACTTTGAACTGTGCGGCGCTTATTCCCTTGGAACCGACTCTTCCACCTCCTATACCGAGCGTTTCGCGCTCACCTCGACCGAGAGGTTAAAGCAGTTCTTTAATTCCATTACCAGATGCGACGGTCTGGCTCTTGCCCGAAAGGCGATCCAATGTGTGCGCGACGGATGCCGGTCTCCTATGGAAACGGCCTTTGTCATGATGCTAACGCTGCCCAAAAGCGAAGGAGGGCTTGGTATTAGGGGAATTGAGACCGATTACGAGGTGCAGGTCACCGCTGCCGCAAAGAATCTCACGAGACGCAAAAAGTTCTTTATGGATGCGTATCTAAAGAAATCTCGCACAGACATTGAATACAACGGTTTTTATCATGACGCGGAAGAAGACCGCGCCATCGATGAGGAGCGCAAGAATGCACTTGCGTCCATGGGGTACGGAATCATCACCGTCAGCCGTTATTCCTTTATGCATGCCAGCTCTTTTGTTAGGGTCATGGAAGCGATCCAACGGAAAGAGGGCATACGCCCCTCGCGTCTGCCAAAAGACTTTCAAATCATGCAAGAGGACCTGAGACAGTTTGTGCTCAGAAGGTTTATAGAAGAGAAAAAGCGAATTCAGAAGCAGCTTCGCCAGGATTCCGAAGAGCGTCAACGAATCGACCTCGAAAAAGCAACACTCGAAGGCATCACGCTGGATGACCCGACAATTAATGAAGTTCCGACAATCGATGACATGCAGACTGTCGAATCCGACAGCCCATCATTTGCCCAAACAAGCAGCCTCGCGCCCGAGGGCAGGATCTTCGGGGCCGGAAGCTAGACTGGCTAACAAGGTGGGTACCCTAGCGATGTGCAAAATTGCGAGTATTCAGCAGGGCCGGCCCTCCAGCACCCACAAGTTGATTCAAGTAAGAAGCAAAATCGCTATAGAACGGCAACGTTTGGCAACATTTGAGGAAGAACTCATCGGTTTAACGCTCTAAGATAACTCTTGAACTGCATTATTTGGCCTGTAATAAGTTAACAGACCCCCTATTGTTGCAGAATACTCCAATTTTTGCACGGCGCAGGGGCACCCACCCCAGCATCGCTTATCAAAACCGCTTAGGCCGGGATCTCGTCCACTATCCCCCATCATTTTGTACGACGAATTACCTGAACGTTATTGACATGTGAACATGCGCCCATATAATCGGAAGCAAGTTATATGAGCGCATGTTCATATGAAAGGATATTGCAATGAGCATCCGCGTTGATGAAACGAAACCCGACATCGAGGCCACCGAACCCGCGATCCCCACCACCTGCTCGCCCGAGGACCTCCCCGACGAGGAGCTTCTCTACGACCTCGCCGACCTGTTCAAGGTCTTCAGCGACACCACGCGCATCAAGATCCTCTATGCCCTCATGGGCCGCGAGCTCTGCGTGGCAGACATCGCCGAAGCGACCGAAACCTCGCAGTCGGCAGTATCGCACCAGCTGCGCACACTCAAGCAGTCGCATCTGGTCAAATTCCGCCGCGACGGCCGCAACATTCTCTACTCGCTCGCCGACGACCATGTCTACACCATGCTCAACCAGGGCATGAGCCACATCTGCGAATAGCAGCCAACCACGGTACCAGCGCGGCCTGCACCCAAGCCGCAAATTCAGGGAAAGGAACCCACCATGAAAAAGCAGTTCAAACTCGACGAGATCGACTGTGCCAACTGTGCGCGCGAGCTTCAGGACGAGCTGGCCAAGCTCGAGGGCGTCAAGTCCGTTTCGGTCAACTTTATGACCCAGAAGTTGACGCTCGAGGCCGACGACGCCGAGTTCGACAAGGTCCTTGACCGCGTCGTGGAGTTCACGGCCGACGCCGAGCCGGACTGCGAGATCATTCTCTAGCCCGGGTTTACGCCAACCTGCAAGGCCGCGCTTGCCGCGGCCTTTGCTCGCGAAATTATATGAGCGAGTGTTCATACATTCAAATGGGAGGATACGAGTCATGGCCACCGCCGACCCCAAGAAGAAAAAGAAGAAGCGCAAGAAGAAAGAGTCACTCGAGCATAAGCGCAACCGCATCCTGGTAGCGCTGGGCATTTTTGCCGTGGTGTACGCCCTCGATGAGTTCGGCACCCTCACCGCCGCATTCGGTACCCCGGGCGACATCTACGCCAGCTTTATGCTGTTCCTCATACCGTTTTTGATTGCCGGCTACGACGTGCTGCAAAAGGCATTCAATAACATCCGCCGCGGCAAGGCCTTCGATGAGAGCTTCCTCATGGCCGTCGCGACCATCGGCGCGTTTGCCATGGTGCTCTTCCCCGATACCGACCCGCACATGGCCGAAGGCGCCGCCGTCATGCTGTTCTACCAGGTCGGCGAGCTGTTCCAGGCATACGCCGTGGGCAAGAGCCGCAAGTCGATCAGCGCCATGATGGACATCGCGCCCGACTACGCCAACGTCGAGCAACCCGACGGCACACTCGAGCAGGTCTTCCCCGATGACATCGCCGTCGGCACCGTGATCGTGGTCAAGCCGGGCGAGCGCGTGCCCATCGACGGCGTCATCGTCGAAGGCGAAACCCAGCTCGACACCGCCGCACTCACGGGCGAGTCAGTTCCCCGCCCCGCCAAGTCCGGCGACGACATCATCAGCGGCTGCATCAACATGACGGGGCTCATCCACGTGCGCACCACCAAGCCATTTGGCGAATCCACCGTCGCGCGCGTCCTGGAACTCGTGGAGAATGCCAGCGAAAAGAAGGCGCGCACCGAGAACTTCATCACGCGCTTCGCCCGCGTCTACACGCCCGCCGTCACCGGCGCGGCCGCGGTGCTCGCGCTCGGCGGCGGCTTGGTCACCGGCGCCTGGTCCGACTGGATCCTGCGCGGCCTGACCTTCCTGGTCGTCAGCTGCCCGTGCGCGTTGGTGATCAGCGTGCCGCTCAGTTTCTTTGGCGGCATCGGCGGCGCCTCCAAGCTGGGCGTTCTCATCAAGGGTTCTAACTACCTCGAGACGCTCGCCGACGTGGACACCGTCGTCTTTGACAAGACGGGCACCCTCACCAACGGCACGTTCTCGGTGGTCGCGGTACACCCCGAGGCCGGCTATACCGAGCAGTCGCTGCTCGAAGTCGCAGCCCTTGCTGAGTCGTTCTCCGATCACCCCATCGCGCAGTCCGTACGTGTCGCCTACCAGGGCGTGGTCGACCCCAAGCGCGTTAGCAACTCCGCCAACGACGCGGGCCACGGCGTGACGGCAACCATCGACGGCAAGCACGTCGTCGTCGGCAACGCAAAGATGCTCGCCGCGGCCGGAGTCGAAGCGCCCGATTGCGAGGTCGTCGGAACGATTCTGCATGTGCTCGTTGACGGCGTGTACGCCGGCCACATCGTGATTGCAGACACCGTTAAGGCCGATGCCGAACAGACGATCCGCGACCTGCACGCCGCCGGCGTCAAGCGCACCGTCATGCTCACGGGCGACCGCGAGGAAGTGGCTGCTGCGGTGGCCAAGCAGCTCTGCCTCGACGAGTTCCACGCGCAGCTCCTGCCGGGCGACAAGGTCGAGCGTGTTGAAGCGCTGCTCGCGGCCGAAAGCGGCAAGGGCAAGCTCGCCTTTGTCGGCGACGGCATCAACGATGCGCCCGTGCTCACCCGTGCAGACGTTGGCATTGCCATGGGCGCTATGGGTTCCGACGCCGCGATTGAGGCCGCCGACGTGGTGCTCATGGACGACAAACCGTCCAACATCTCCCGCGCGATCCGTGTGGCGCGCAAGACCATGTCGATTGTTTGGCAGAACATCATCTTTGCGCTGGGCATTAAGTTGCTGATTCTGGTGCTTGCGGCACTGGGCATCGCCAACATGTGGCTTGCTGTGTTCGGCGACGTGGGCGTGGCGATCATCGCCATCCTGAACGCCATGCGCGCGATAGGTGTCAAGAACCTGTAGCACTCGTGGCCCCTCCGGCCGGGGTCGGGCTTGGTTTTGAAAACGTCCTCGCGCATGAGGCCCGTCTTTCCTGCTCCTGCGGAGCAACGGAAAGGCGGGCCTCGCGCTGAATGTTTTCAAAGCCAAGCCGACCCCGGCCTGCGGTGACGTAGCTGGCAGTTCTTGGGCATCGCTTGCTGGCGGGGTTCCTTTGCTGAAATGGACTTGGCCGAAAGGGCCGCTGGTCCCGGTCGCTGGTTCGCGCTTTGCGTGAACTCCGCGCTACTGTGGGTCAGTTAGGCTTCTGTTGTTGGATCCGCTACATCTTCCCGTTCCAGCATCGACCTTAGCTTCTCAAAGCTCTCCTCGCTCAGGCAGTGCTCCATGTGGCAGCCCTCTTGCGACGCGACCTCAGCCGAAACACCCGCATCCTCCAGCAGCCCCACGAAAAAGCAGTGACGCTCCCACATTTGACGAGCGACCTCCAGACCACGCTCCGTCAGATGAACGTCGCGCTTGCCCATTTCGACATAGCCGTTGCTCTCCAAGGTCGCCATGGCCTTGGAAACGCTCGCCTTGGTTACGCCGAGGTACTCCGCAACGTCGATCGAGCGCACGATGCCCTGACGTTCCGACAGAACGTAGATCGATTCGAGATAGTCTTCTCCGGATTCACGTAGGGCCATGGGCCGCCTTTCGCGATGATTGCTAGTTAACCTTTGGATACTTTCCACGGCTAACTTTACCGCAAAAGTTGCCCATGTCTTACTACTTTGTCTAAAAGTTAGCCGTGTTTCACAAAACGTGCGGGACGAAAACAAAATGGGGACGCCCCGCAAGGAGTATCCCCAGGCGCCGGGTGCCGCCCCGCAGTTACATCAATCCAAAGTGCTTCGCGGCGTTGTAGATGCCATCGTCGTCCACGGCGGTCGTCACATAGGTCGCTGCAGCTTTCACCGTGTCCTGCGCGTTGCCCATGGCCACACTTGTGCCCACGGCCGAGAACATCGACAGGTCGTTCTCGCCGTCGCCAAAGGCAATCGCCTCGCTCGCGTCGATACCAAGCCGCTCGAGCGTCGCCGCCACGCCCAGGTCCTTGCCGCCGTTAGCGGGAATAATGTCACAGAACAGGTCGCACCAGCGCGTGGTGAGCGAATGCGACACGGCATCGGTCACGATATGCTCGTCGTCGGGGTCCACAAAGGCGCAAAACTGGTAGACCGGCGCGTCAAAGGCGTGCTCAAACGGCTCCTCGTGGTAGACGATTCCCGCGTTGCTGCCAGCCGTCACCACGCGCTCGGACAGGCGGTTCACAAACGAGTTCTCGCCCTGCATGCACAGCGAGTCGTAGCGCCCCTGCGCCACCTGGTCCACGATCACCGCGACGTCGTCCGGATCGATCGGGCAGCTGCGGTAAACGCCCCTGGCATCAAAACAGTGCTGGCCCGAAAGCGTAATGTACGCATCCCAACCCAAGTCGAACAGCCAGTCCGGCATCTGATAGGTCGGGCGGCCCGTGGCGATCACGCACGCAATCCCCTGCTCGTGAAAGCTGTCGAGCACCTGCTGCGCCGACGCCGGAATCCGGTGGGTCTTAAAGCTCAGCAGCGTGCCGTCGATATCGAAAAACGCGGCTTTGATCATCCTCGCCTACTCCTCGCCCTCGAGCTTCTCGCTCGCCTCGAGCCACGCCATCTCCAACTCGTCCATGGCGGCGTGAGCCTCGTCGATCTTTGCCTGCTGCTCGCCGAGCGCCGTGTAGTTGGTGGGATCGACCTGGGCCATTGCTGCCTCGGCCTCCTCCACGCGGGCGCGCTGCGTCTCCATCTTGCGCTCGAGCGAGCTCACCTCGCGGCGGAGCTTCTGATGCTCGGCGTTGGACAGGCCGTTGGGCTGACCGCTCGACTTGGGCTTTTCGGCCGCAGCTGCCGCGGCACCGGTGTCGAACGTGCCGGTCTTGGCGCTCGGTGCGCCCACGGGCTCGCCCTCGGCGGTAGCGTTGCACAGGCGCAGGTACTGGTCGACGCCGCCGGGCATATGCGTCAGGTGACCGTCGAGCAGCGCCCACTGCTGGTCGGTCACGCGCTCCATCAAGAAGCGGTCGTGCGTCACCAGAATCAACGTGCCCGGCCAGCCGTCCAGCAGGTCCTCGACAATCGCGAGCATGTCGGTATCCAAGTCGTTACCGGGCTCGTCCAGGATGAGCACGTTGGGCTCGTCCAGGATTGTCAGCAGCAGCGACAGGCGACGGCGTTGGCCGCCCGAAAGATCGCCGATGCGGCTCCAGAGCTGCTGCGTCGTAAAGCCCAGACGCTCGCAGAACTTCTCGGGTGAAGTCTCCTTACCGTCGATGACGTAGTACTTCTTATAGTTGCTGAGCACCTCGCGGATCGTGTCACCCATGTAGGGTTCGAGCTCCTCGAGCTGCTGCGACAGCACGCCAAAGCGCACCGTCTGGCCAATCTTCACACGGCCGCGCATGGGTTCAATCTTGCCCTGGATCACATCGAGCAAGGTCGACTTGCCGGCGCCGTTCTCGCCCAAAAGACCATAGCGGTCGCCCGCGCCGATGAGCCAGGTCACGTCAGAGAGCACCTGCTTGGGCGCGCCATCGGTATCCGCATAGCCGGCGTCCACGTCGACCACATCGATAACCTGCTTGCCCAGGCGGCTCACGGCTAGGCGCTTGAGCTCCAGCTCGTCACGCACGGGAGGCACGTCGGCGATCAGCTCACGAGCAGCCTCAACGCGAAACTTGGGCTTGGTGGAACGAGCCTGGGCACCGCGGCTCAGCCACGCGAGCTCCTTGCGCGCCATGTTGCGACGGCGCTCCTCGGTAACGGCGGCCATGCGGTCGCGCTCCACGCGCTGCAGGATGTATGCCGAATAGCCGCCCTCGAAGGGATCGACCTGGCCGTCGTGGACCTCCCACATGCTGGTGCAGACCTCGTCCAAGAACCAGCGGTCGTGCGTGACCACGAGCATGGCACCCTGGCCGCGCTGCCAGCGGGCCTTTAAGTGACGCGCGAGCCAGTTGATGGTGCGCATATCCAGGTGGTTGGTGGGCTCGTCGAGCATGAGCACGTCGTAATCGCCGATCAGCAAGCGCGCGAGGTCCACGCGACGGCGCTGGCCGCCCGAAAGCTCGCCCACCGTGCCCTCCCAGGGCACATCGCTGATGAGGCCGGCCAGAATCTGGCGCGTGCGGGGGCTCGACGCCCACTCGTACTCGGGGGCGTCGCCCACAACGGCATGATGCACGGTATCAGTATCGACCAGGTTGTCCTTTTGGCCGAGCAGACCGATCGTGGTGCCGCGACGGTGCGTCACGCGGCCGTCGTCGGGCTCCAACGTGCCGGCGAGCACGCTCAGCAGCGTCGACTTGCCGTCGCCGTTTTTGCCGACGATACCAATACGGTCGCCCTCGCCCACGCCGAGCGTCACGCTATCGAAAATATGCTTGGTGGGAAACTCTAGGCTGACGGAATCGCATCCCAAAAGAATCGCCATATGCCCTGCTCCTTCGTAGAAATTCAACGTTGTCCATGATAGCAGCGAGCCCCACCCCAAACCACCACGAAGGTGCCTGTCCCCTTTGTGGTGGTCGTTTCGGTCGCAGAGCAAAAAGGCGGGCCATCTCCCAAAAGAGATGACCCGCCTCTCCAATCAGTCCCGTGGCAACCATGGCCGCCGCGGGCCTCAAGCATGTCCCGGACTAGGAGAACATGCCGGTGAGGTAATCATTCAGCCGCTTATCCTTGGGCCGTTGGAAAATCTCGTCAGTCTCGTCGTACTCGACCATATCGCCCATGTAGAAGAACGCCGTGCGGTTGGACACACGCGATGCCTGCTCCATGTTGTGCGTCACGATGACGATGGCGCGGTCGGCAACGATCGATGACATGAGGTCCTCGATCGCCAGCGTCGAGATGGGGTCGAGCGCCGAGCAGGGCTCGTCGAACAAAATCACGTCGGGGTTGAGTGCCAGCGTGCGCGCGATGCACAGACGCTGCTGCTGGCCGCCCGAAAGCGCGCAGGCGCTCTTGTCGAGCTTGTCCTTGACCTCGTTCCACAGCGCCGCACCACGCAGGCTTTCCTCGACCATGCGATCAAGCTCGTCGCGGTCGGTAATGCCGTGACGCTTTGGCGCAAACGTGATGTTGTCGCGAATGGACTTGCGGAACGGGTTGGGCTGCTGGAACACCATGCCAATGGAACGGCGCAACTCGTACGTATTCTCGGTCCTGGTGTTCACGTTGCGCCCGCGGTAGTTGATCTCGCCCTCCACGCGGCAGCCGCGAATCTCGCGATTCATGAGGTTGAGGCTGCGTAAGAAGGTCGACTTACCGCAGCCCGAAGGCCCGATGAGCGCCGTGATCTCGCCCTTGTGAAAGTCGAGCGACGTATTGTGCAGGGCATGGTGGTCGCCATAGTACACGTTGACGTCCTTGGTGGAGAGCACGACCTCGTCGCTCACGGCCCTGCCGCTCACGCGAACGCGCTTCTCGCTCTCCCCCACACTCGACAGAAAGTCCTGGGTCTCGGACGTGGCCGCCTCGGTTGCGGGCGTTGCATTTATCTCGCTCATTCGGCCGTCATCTTCCTTGCCAGTTGCTTGCCCACGATGCGGGCGATTACGTTAAACAACAGCACGCAGATCATCAGCAGTGCGGCGGTGCCCCAGACGATCTGCTGGGCCTCGGGGCTGCCCTCGCCATAGATCTTGTAGATGTGCACGGCGAGCGACTCACCGGGGCGGAACACGTTCCAGGCGCAGGTGGGGCTCGACAGGTTAAAGCTCAAGAAGTTCAGACGCACCGGCGAGCTCATGCCCGAGGTAAAGAGCAGCGCCGCGGCCTCGCCAAAGACGCGGCCGGCCGAAAGCACGATGCCGGTCACGATGGCGGGCATGGCCTCGGGAATCAGGATGTGCAGCGTGGCCTCCCAGCGGGTAAGGCCCATGGCCAGGCATGCATCGCGCTGGGCCTGTGGCACGTCCTCGAGCGCCTGCTGAATCACGCGCACCAGGATGGGGATATTGAACATGGTGAGAGCGACGGCGCCGGAGATGATGGAGTACTTCCAGCCCAGCTGCACCGAGAACACCAGAAAGCCGAACATGCCGACGACGATGGAAGGCAGCGAGGACAGCGTCTCGATGGCGGTAGAGGCGATGTCGCGGATAGGGCCGTTCGGCGCGTACTCAACCAGGAAGACCGCTCCGCCCAGACTGATGGGCACCGAGATGACCAGGGTGATCAACAGCAGATAGAACGAGTCGAACAGCTGGTAGAACACGCCGCCCTGGGTTCCGTTGGCGCGCGACGGCTCCGTGAGAAAGCCAGGTTTGAACAGCGTCGAGATGCCCTCGAACAGGATGTAGGCCACCATGGAGATGACGATGAGCATGACGATGGCGACGATTGCCGTCAGCACGCCCGTGGCGATGCGGTCCTGCTTTTGGACACGCCCGAGTCTCGCCTCGTCGATATGGATGCGCGTGCTAGCCACGAGCCTTCGCCCCCTTGCGGCCAATGAGATGGATAATCAGGATGAAGATGAGGCTCATGCCCATCAGCAGCAGACCGAGCGCCCACAGAACATCGTCCTGGGCCGAGCCCTCGGCATAGACCGCCATAGACGTGGTGAGCGTGGTGGTGATGGTGGACGCCGGCGACAGCAGCGACGTCGGCATGGCCTCGATACCGCCGATGACCATGCGCACGGCGAGCGTCTCGCCAAAGGCGCGGGTCATGCCAAGGATGACCGCGGTCATGAGCGACGGCATGGCGCTCTTGAGCACCACGTGCCAGATGGTCTGCCAGCGGGTATAGCCCAGCGCGAGCGAGCCCTGTCGGTAGCTGTCGGGCACGGCGCGCAGGCCATCGACCGAAAGCGTGGTCATGGTCGGCAGGATCATGACGGCCAGCACGATGGCGCCGGGCAAGATGCCCAGGCCCGTGCTCACGTGGAAAACGCTCTTCATAAGGCCGACGACAACGTGAAAGCCGATCAGGCCAAAGACGACCGAGGGAATGCCGGTCAAAAGCTCAATAAGCGGCTGAAAGACCTTGGAGCCAAACTTAGGGCTAATCTCGACCGCAAAGATGGCAGAGCCGATGGCGATGGGCAGCGCGATAAGCGTGGAGAGCACCATGACCGCAAACGAGGTGACGATCAGGGGCAGGGCGCCGGTATAGGGCAGGCCGTTTTCGGCTGTGCTGGCCAGGTCCCACTTGGTGCCGGTGAAAAACTCGACGACCGAGACGCCGTCCTTGACAAAAGCCGAGAGGCCCTTTTGGGCGACCATAAAGATGAGCGCGGCAACGACAAGCGTCACGAGCGCTACGCACGCGCCCGTGACGCCCAGGCCCACGTTCTCAAGGTCGCGCTTTGGCAGCTGTTTTGCCATTGCAAACCTTTCCGGGGCGATTACTTATTTAGCGGAGACCTTGCCGCTGGCGTCCTTGACGACCTTCATGGCAGAGACGGGGATAAAGCCCTGCTCCTCGACGAGCTTGCCCTGGACGTCATCGGAAAGCATGAACTCCAGGAAGGCCTTGGTGGCCTCGTCGGCATCCTTAGCGCAGTACATGTGCTCGGTAGCCCAGATCTTGAAGGAGTCGTCGGTGACATTCTTGCTCTTGGGCTCGACGCCCTCGACCTTGATGGCGTTGAACTTGGAGTCATCAAAGTGCGAGAAATCGAGGTAGGAGATGGCGTTGTCGGTGCTGCCCATCTGAGTCTGGACGTCGCCGGACTTGTCGAGCTCGGCGTCGCCCTTAAAGTCGACGGTCTCGTCGCCAAAGACGGCGGCCTCGAAGGTGGCGCGGGTACCGGAGCCGGCCTTGCGGTTGAGAACGACGATAGTGGCGTCGTCGCCGCCGACCTCCTTCCAGTTGGTAATCTGACCGGAGAAGATACCCTTGAGCTGCTCGAGGGACAGGTCGTCGACCTTGACGTTCTTGGAGACGACGGGGCCCATGCCCACGACGGCAACCTCGTGGTCGACGAGGTTCTTGACTTGATCGGCCTCAAGCTTGGTCTCGGCGAAGACGTCGGAGTTGCCGATGGTGACGGTGCCGGCGGCGACAGCGGTCAGGCCCTTGCCCGAACCGTTACCCGAGCCGGAGACGGAGACATCGGGGTTGGCGTCCATGAACTTCTCGGCAGCGGCCTCGACGAGAGCCTGGAACGAAGAGGCACCGTCGTAGGTCACCTCGCCGGAGACGGTCTCGGCAGCAGCGGCGCTACCCTTGTCGGCGGCATCGGATGCGCCGGAGCCGCCGCACCCAACGAGACCGAGACCGACGATGCTGGCAAGACCACCAGCGAGGCCGAGGAACTGACGACGAGAATAAGCCTGATCGAGCATGATCTTCCTTTCATACATGCGATTCGCGGGCACCCTGCCCGCTTTGCTGTTTGGAAAGATACGACCCCGATCAGGCGACAACCGCGTTATCTGCGGTTTCTTACGGGCATTTGATAGACCCTTACCGCAAGCCCGGCCCAGCCTTTACAAACGGATAACAAACCCGCCACCAAGCATGACCCGCCTTTTACACCAATAAAAACAAAGTTGCGGTGAAATAGTTCCTGCTTGGCCATCAAATGGCCCATTCTAGGAACTATTCCACCGCAACTTAGATTGGGAAACCGCGAGACCTTAAAGCTCTAATTCATTCAAACGGAGGATCGCAACAATGTAGATCTTGAGCGCCTGCTTGAGCTGGTCCTCGTTGGCGCACTCGTTGGGGCCGTGCATCTGGCCGCCCCACGCGGGCAGCTCCAGGCCAGTCTCCTCGGGGCCAAACGAGACGGCGCGGGCAAAGTTGCGTGCGTACGTGCCACCGCCCATGGCAAAGGGCTCAGCATGCTTGCCGGTGAACTCGTTATAGGTGTCAATCAGCGCCTTCACGGCCGGATCATCGGCAGAGACTGAGAACGGCACCTTAGCGCGACCCAGCTGGCACGTCACGCCAAAACGGCCCACGAGCGGGTCGAGCTGCTCGCGGATGGTATCGGCACTCGTGCTATCGGGGAAGCGCACGTCGATGACCTGCTCAATATGGCCATCCGCCACGCGGATGACGCCAGCGTTGCAGGTAAGCGGGCCAAACGCCGGACTCGTCGCATCGATACCCAGGCCGCGGCCATAGGCATCCGAATGCACAAAGGCCAGGAACTTGACGAACTCGTGCTCGGCAGGCGTCAGCAGGCGCTCGTCGCGTGCACCAAACGCGTCCTCGGCCTCGCGCAGATACGACACGATCAGGCCGACGGCGTTGATGGTGCCCTCAGGCATCGAAGCGTGGCCGCCAATACCGTGGGCGAAAATCTGCGCATGCCCGTTATCGAGCGTCGTGATCTCCAAGCGGTCGGCGTTCTCGACCGGCGCCGGCAGCTCATCAGCGGCAATCGCGAGCTCGCAGATGGACTGCGACGGAATGGCATTGCTCGCCTCGGCGCCGCTCCAGGACACAATGCGCCCGCCGTCGATCTTGGGGCTCACGAACGTCGCCCCAAACTGGCCCTTCTCGGCATTGCAGACCGGGAACTCGGCATCGGGCGTAAACAGAAAGTCGGGGTTCGCGTAGTTCTCCAGATAATGGTGAACGTCGGACATGCTCACTTCCTCATCGCAGCCCAGCAGCGCGCGGAAGGTATAGCGCGGCACAATGCCGTGCTTGAGCAGGTAGGCGCCGGCGTAGAGCGACAGCACGGCCGGACCCTTGTCGTCGATCACGCCACGGCCGAGCAGCCAGCCCTCGCGACGCTCCATCGCAAACGGGTCGGTGTTCCAGCCGGGGCCGGCGGGCACCACGTCCACGTGGCAGATGGTCGCGAGCTGCTTGTCGCCGCGACCCGGGATATCGGCGATGCCCACAAAGCCCTCGTCGTCGCTCGTCTGGTAACCGAGCTTTTGCGCAATGCTGAGCGCGCAATCGAGCGCGTCACGAACCGGACGGCCAAACGGCGCGCCGGGCTCCGCATTGGCAGAAACCGCCACGGACGGATAGCTCACCAGCTGCTCGATATCGGCGACGACATCTTCCCAGACCTCGTCGACATACTCGGTAACGTTCTGCTCCACCTGATTCATGGACGACCTCCTTACCAATGAGCGACGGGTACGCCCGCCCCTCACATTACGTCTATTAGATAGCGAAAAGTTTAGCAAGCTCGGCCACCGAGTGCACCACCGCATCGGCGCCCGCAGCCTCGTGCTCCCCCGGCGCCGCCGCACCCGAATAGATGCCAATGCACGGCACGCCCATCGCGTGCGCGCCCTCGACGTCGTTAAAGCGGTCGCCAATCATCACGGCCTCGTCCGCGGTCGCGCCCAGGGCCGCCAGCGCATCGCGGACCGAATCCGCCTTGGTCTCGCGGCCCTGCGGCGGATTCATGCCGACCACGGCCTCAAACTGAGAAAGCCCCAGTTCACCCACCATGTCAACGCACTTTGCCTCCATGCGCGACGTCGCCACGGCCAAGCGCTTGCCCTGGGCGACCAACCCATCCAGCAGCTCGGGGATCCCGTCAAACACGGGATACTCCTCCGTTCCCAGCTCGTCAAAAAAGGCGCGGTACTCGTCGGCCACCACAAGCGACTCCTCGCGGGAGAAGCCATAAAAGTCGTGAAAGCTCTTCCACAGGGGCGGCCCGATCATGCGGCGCAGGTCACCCATCTGCGCCTCCGAAAACCCGCGCGCGGCCAACGTCTTGCGCGTCGAGGTCATCACCGCCCGACCCGTATCGGCCACCGTGCCGTCAAAATCGAACAGCACAATCGGCCGCCTGCATATCGCCAGCGCCTCCATCGGCATCCCTCTTCCCCAGTTGATGATTTCCACACCGACACTTCAAACTGTTGACTATTCAACAATTGAACCTAGCAATGTAGAGCAACTCCACTATACTTGTCGCACTTTGCTCTCAGAAGGCGGCGCGCAGGCGCCCCAACGAAAGGTGCAATTATGTCTTTTGCCATCATAACCGACTCCACGTCGGACATCTCCCCCGCCCGCGCCCAAGAGCTCGGTATTTACGTGATTCCGCTGCATGTGATTATCGAGGGTGAGGACCTGCTCGACCAGGTGCAAATTACCGCCCAGGAGTACATCGCGCGCATGGCCGGCTCCGAGCAGCTGCCGCACACCTCGCAGCCGAGTGCCGGCGAGTTCAAGGCGCTCTTTGACCGCGTGCTCGCCGACGGCCACGACAGCGCCATCTTTATCTCGCTGTGCAGCGAGTGGTCCGCCTGCTATGCCAACGCCAGCCTGACGGCCGAAACTCACGAGCTCGACGTGCGCTGCATCGATTCGCGCACCGGCTCGGGCGCCGAGGGCCTGCTGGTGGAGTACGCGCTGGCCATGCGCGAGGACGGCCGCAGCCTGGACGAGACCGAGGCGCAGATCCGCGCGACGCTGCCCGACGCCCACCTGCTGCTGATTCCCCGCACGCTCGAGAACCTCGTTAAGAACGGCCGCGCGCCCAAGCTCGCCGGCCAGCTCACGCAAATGCTCAACATTCGCCTGGCCGTTTCGCCGGAGTGGAAATCGGGCGAGATCAAGGCCATCAAAAAGGGCCGCGGCGCCAAGCGCATCGTTGCCAACACCATGGCCGATTGCCTCGCATTTTTGGCCGAGCATCCGAGCTCCAGCGTGCGCGTACTCACGACCGGCGCCGCCGAGGAGCAGGAACTCGTCAGCCAAGCGCTCGCAGGCCAAGACTATGTAGACGCCGGCACCGGCCCCATCGGCTGCACCATCGCCACCCATGTAGGCGTCGACGCCATCGCCATCAGCTACTGTCCCCGCTACCAACCTGCCAATTAGGGACAGGTTTATTTTGGCAGGTTTTATCTGGGCAAACGTCCAGCGCCAACAAATACCAGCCTGACAAGATCGGGCAGGCAGGGGCTGTCGAACAACCAAGGTACAGTCAGCCGTAGCAAAGCCATCATGCCGGCGCGCCCCAACTCAAGGCGCGCCGGCATCCCTTTAGGAATTGCGGCGGGAAAGGGGCCGAATAGTCGAAAGACAGCGAACCGTTGAATGCCGCTCACGGAGCGGCACCCCACTATCACCGAACCAAAATCAAAGTCGAGTATCTCAAATAGCCGAAATGGCGTACCCTCATCCCAATGAACGCTGACAAGAATGGCATTCAAATGAGCAACGCCGTGCATCAATACGCCCTTTTCGGGAACGCCTTATTCAAACTCAATAAAACGGTTGTCCACGCTTCGGATCCGCGTAAGCAAATCGTAATCTGTAGCAACGGTCCAGACATCCGTTACGCAACACTCGAAGAATGGGACAAAGCCGGCAAATCTTTCGGCGAACGTGCACAGACCGAGGGCATCGTTACCAGCGCGAGCCCAGCGCGCGACAAACTCGAGCTTTTTCGCAATCTTTTTACCGGCCGCAAAGATGTGCACGCTCACGGGTATCGCAGAAAAGACGGGGGCATCGGCTATACACCCGCCTGCGCAAATGAGTGGAAGCCAGGCATTTGCCCCAAAGCAAACCATCAGAGAATTAAATGCGCTGAATGTCGCAGCCGCACATTCCTTGAGCTGAACGATGCCGCCATTATCGCCCATTTCAAAGGCAGCGACGACAGGCTCCGGGACGTCATAGGTCAATATGTTCTCGACAAAGACTGCAACACAAATGTCCTTGTCATTGATTTTGACAAAGCCGATTGGAAAGAAGCGACAAGCGCTATCAGGCTTGTCGTAAAAAACCATGGAATTAACGCTGCGGTCGAGCGATCAAGGTCAGGCAACGGCGCGCATATCTGGTTTTTCTTCCTAGAACCTATAAACGCAAAGACAGCACGAGATTTCGGTAGCTGCCTTATCGCCGAAGCAGCGGCACTCAACAAGACAATCACCTTCGAAGCCTTTGACCGAATGATACCCGCGCAGTCCACCATTCCTGAAGGCGGCTTTGGAAATCTCATTGCGCTGCCCTTTCAGGGGAAAGCGCAGCGGGAAGGAAACAGCGTATTTGTTGACGAACGATTCGAGCCCTTTCCCGACCAATGGCTTTACCTTTCGCAAATCCAACTAATCTCGCGTGCGACGGTGGACCGTCTGATCGAGGACACCGAAAACAAACCGCTTGGAATAGCAACAGCTACAGCGACAAACAAAACCAGGCGCAATGTCCAAAAGCCACGAAAGCGGCTCCCGCTCACGCCACGAGACTTCCCCTCGAACCTGCCCGTCACACAAGCCGATATGCTCTACATCCCCGAAAAGTCTCTGAGCCCGGTAGCTCAAATGGAAGTCCGCAGGCTTGCGACATTTGCCAACCCGGAGTTCTTCCGTGCGCAATCTATGCATCAATCAGTATTCGGCAAACCGCGACTCATAGACCTCAGCGAACTTAGAGATGGCCGCGTCGCGATTCCCAGAGGCTGCAAAGCCCAACTTGATCAGCTGCTTCAAGAAGCCCACGTTACTGCCCATTATTCAGACGAACGCAGCACGGGCAATCCAATTGAGATGGCATTCAAAGGGACCCTTCATCCCGAACAGTAAATTGCCGCCGACCAGATGCTTGAATACGAAGACGGAATCATGTCTGCGCCAACGGGCTTCGGCAAAACCGTCATCGGAGCTTATCTTATTGCCACCGTTGGTCTTCCGGCGCTCGTCATTGTTCCAAAGACTGCGCTCATAGCCCAATGGAAATCGCAGCTCGAACGATTTCTTGACATTACGGACACCAGAGAGCCGGTCCGAACGCCAAAAGGACGAATCAGCAAAAAGCAACCTCCCCTTATTGGACAAATCGGAGGGGGCAAAACCGCCGTCAGCGGCCTTATCGACGTCGCTTCCTTTCAGTCGCTATCTGGCAAAGACTCCCAAACCGGGGAGCCGATAGTTAAGGACCTTGTTCGTAATTACGGCCTCATTATCTGCGACGAATGCCACCATGCTGCCGCGCCACAGCTCGAGCTCGTCCTCAAGTCCGCTCCAGCCAAATATGTATATGGCCTTTCCGCGACACCCGAGCGCTCCGACGGACTCACGCGGGCGCTCTCGATGCTCTGCGGCCCGCTTCGCTATGTCATCGATCCAAAAACGCAGGCAATTCAGCAGGGCATCCAGCGCATCGTTCGACCGAGATTTACCGGCATTCGGCTATCCGCCTACGAGCCGGATGCAAGCTTCAATCAGATTCTCGATATGCTGTGTGCACATGCGGCAAGAAACGAATTGATTGTCGATGACGCCCTCGAAGCAGCGTCAAACGGTCGACATCCGCTCATACTATCCAAAAGGAAAAAGCATGCTGAGGAACTGTTCAGGTTGCTTAATGATCGCAGACACGAGCCCATACTCTTAACTGGAGAAATCGGCGCCAAAGAAAGAAAAGCGATACTGAACAGTCTTCCCGGCTTTGAGCATGAACATCGGATCATCGTCGCCACCGAAAGCCTTCTGAGCGAGGGCTTCGATCTGTCCTACCTTGACGCCCTATTCATCGCCACGCCGATATCTTGGGACGGCAGCGTAACGCAGCAGGTGGGCAGACTGCATAGAAGCCACGAGGGCAAGCAACAGGTTGAGATATTCGACTACATTGACCTGTCGATACCCATGCTCGCCCGCATGTACCAGAAGAGACTCAAGACGTACGCCAAACTGGGGTACGAAATATATTCAGTAGAGGCCAGCGAGCAACCCGATTACAACATTCTCATAGAGCCGGCAAACGCTATTGAGGCATTAATTAAAGACATCACCAGTGCCACAAAGAGCGCCTTTATAGCCGCATCCTACGCATCCGCCGCATGCCTCGCGAAACTCACCGCCACACTCGCAGGCGCAGCCGCCCGTGGGATTACCCTTGAGATTTATGTTGCCTCAACTCCGCGCGATGACGCGAAAGCGATTTTTGCCGAGATGAACGTCGACTATTCCGTCAAGGCCAAAGGGCGGCTTTGCGCGGCCGTGATTGACGAGGAAACTGTCTGGTACGGGACTATTCCGCTGCTGGCATTCCCCAAGAAAGAAGACCGCAGCATCCGTTTCAAAAGCAACGAAGTCGCCGCTGAGTTTTTGAGCGAAATCCAGCAATGAGGAGAACCGGGGGCCGCAGCAGCGAACGGGGCGCCCCTATCAGTTGCGGTGAAATAGGGACTGCATTTGGCTTAGCAACCGCGAATCAATCCCTATTCCACCGCAACTTGGAAATCGGCGATCAGCCCAGCGGACCCTGAAACAGCTCCTGATGAGTGCCCATTCTCACCAGCCTAATCACTGGGTTAGTCTTATGGGGAAGATAAAGAACGACCACATCGACCAAGCCATCGGATAGGTGGAAATCGATGTGGCCGTTGTAGTTTCCGCCCGGGTTTGAGAGCTCGTGGGCGCCATACTCCGCCGGAAGTGACCCATGAGCCACAAGCTCTGCAACCGCCGCTTTAAACTCACTTTTTAGCTGCGGATGCATGCGCATCGTTCGTTTGTAGTCCACCTTAAATTGAGCCTCGACTTTAATCTCGAACATCGCTATTCCTCATCGAGGAACGATATAAGCTCATCAGCGTTATTGAATGACGGGCTGTCGTCCGGCAAAATCCCCAACTCGTGAGCCTCGGCGATCACCATGGCGCGTCTCGTCGCCTCGTTGGGCACCTCCGCCCTTCCTACGATCTCAAAAGGAATCTTTCGCTGATTTACCAGCTGCCGAACAGCAAGGTTGAGATACGAATTGAGACTCAGACCAACTGTATCCAAGAACTCAGTCGCCTGCTCCTTGAGCCCCTCTTCGATGCGAACCGTCGTAGGCTTAACCGTTGCAGTAGACATACGCGACCTCCTCGCCCTCGTCTTTTGCATCAGTATACCCAATATAAATGGCAACCTGACGTTAGATAGCATCAGATTGCCATGCATATTCATGTCGCGGTAGACACGATTGCTCTACATCAACCCGCTGAGCGCAATGTCAACGGCCTCGTTGAGGTCGTCGGTGATGTGTACCAGCTCCGGATCGAGGGGGCTGATCATGCCGGCGTCCATCACCGGGCCGTTGAGCCAGTCGAACAGGCCCTGCCAGTACTCGATGCCCACCAAAACGAGCGGCATACGCTTGACCTTGTGCGTTTGCACCAGCGTGAGCACCTCGAACATCTCGTCGAGCGTGCCAAACCCGCCGGGAAACACAATAGCGCCCGAGCTGTATTTGACGAACATGGTCTTGCGCACAAAGAAGTAACGGAAGTCCATGCCGAGGTTCACGTATTTGTTGAGCCCCTGCTCGTGCGGCAATTCAATGCCCAGGCCAACTGACTTACCATTGACGCTCGCCGCTCCCTTGTTGGCCGCTTCCATGATGCCGGGGCCGCCACCGGTAATAACCGCCACGCCGCGCTGGGCAATCTTGCGACCGACCGTGCGCGCCGCCTTGTAGAGCGGATCGGTCTTGGGCGTGCGGGCGCTACCGAAGATGGTCACCGCAGGCCCGAGCTCGGCAAGTGCGCCAAAACCATCGACAAACTCGGCCTGGATGCGCAGTACGCGCCACGGATCGGCATGCAGCCAGTCGGTCGACTCCTCGGGCGCCAGCAGGTTGGCGTAGGTGTTGTCCTTAGGAATCATGGGGCCGCGCATGACCACGGGGCCGCGGCGGTACGTCTCGTCGTAGGCCGGCTCGCCCTCGACGTTCTCATTCTTAATCATGGGTGCTCCTATCGAGAAAAAGAAAAGCGGGCGGGGTCGACGCCATGCGCCAAACACCCGCCCGAACATCAACTATTCGGTATGGTACCCACGATGCATCAAGTGCTTGCAAGCTATCGGTCAGCGGTCGCGCAGCCGGTGCCAGCAAATGTGACGAGCGGTTGCCGCTCAGCCTTTGCCATTGCCCACGCTCTGCAAGCGTGTCTGTCGCCCTTAGTAATCCACCGCGGCAGGGCTATTCATCCAATCGCTCACGAACGCGCCGTAACGGCCCTCGATAATGGCCTGGCGGGCGCGCTGCATCAAGTTGAGCAGGTAATAGATGTTGTGCATCGACAGCAAAATGCCGCCGAGCATCTCCTTCTGCGTGACCATGTGGCGGATGAGCGCGCGGCTGTAGCCGTCCGTGCACACCGGGCAGGTGCAGGTGGGATCGATGGGGCCATCGTCGTGCGCAAAGCGAGCGTTGCGGAAGTTGAGGCGACCCTCGCTGGAGAACGCCGTACCCATGCGGCCCGTGCGCGTCGGCAGCACGCAGTCGAACATGTCGATGCCCACGCCCACACCGCGCACGAGGGTGGTGGGGTTGCCGACGCCCATCAGGTAGCGCGGCTTGTGCTTGGGCATGTACTCGCTTACGAGCGGTGTCAGGGTCTCGAACATGGTCTCGTGGTCCTCGCCCACCGAGTAGCCGCCAATGCCGTAACCGGGGAAGTCGCCGCACTCCTCCAGATGGCGCAGCGAGCGCAGGCGCAGATCTAGGTGCATGCCGCCCTGAACAATGCCAAAGAGCGCCTGGTCGTCGCGGGTATGCGCCTTATAGCAGCGCTCGGCCCACATACTCGACAGCTCAACGGCGCGCTCAACGTAGGCGCGCGTGGCGGGATAGCCCGGGCACTGGTCGAGCTGCATGCAGATGTCGGAGCCGAGCTTCATGGCGATTTCCATGTTGTCCTCGGGCGTCCAGAACACATGACGGCCGTCATAGTCGTTGACGATAAAGCGCACGCCCTCGTCGGTGAGCTTGACGGCATCGTTGTGGCTGAACACCTGGAAGCCGCCCGAATCGGTGAGGATGGGGCCGTGCCAGTTCATAAACTTGTGCAGGCCGCCCAGCTCGGCGATGGTGTCCTCGCCGGGACGCATGGACAGGTGATAGGTATTGGCAAGCACGATCTGGGCGCCGAGCTGTTTGACGGTCTCGGTAGGAATGCCCTTGACGTTTGCCTTGGTGCCCACGGGCATAAAGATCGGCGTCTCGATGTCGCCGTGCGGGGTGTGCAGCACGCCGGCGCGCGCATGCGTGGTCGGGTCCTCGGCGATCAGGTCGAATTTAAAAAGGCTCTGGTCCATAAACTGGAACTCCTTGGTTGCGGTTCATACGCAAACCATTATACGGGCAACCCGCAAGAAGCACCGACTCGACAGAAACTGGTGCATTAGGATCGGGTTCCGGAGCTAGTCGTTGGGGACGTTCTTAAACGACTGGTCGTTGGGAACAGTCTTCAGCGCCATCTTGCAAAGAAGCGTCCCAATCTGCCGGCACTTAGGGACTGTCCCCAAGTGCCGGCAAGGGTGTCCCTTATGACTAGTCATTTAAGAACCTCCCCAACGACTACCTTATGACCAGTCATTTAAGAACGTCCCCAACGACTACGAGATCATCTCCAACAGCCAAGGCAACGCCGAAGCTTTGTCAACGACAGACACTATGACCCAATCCGAGGGCACTAAAAAGATAGGAGCCCCCGCTCGTGACCGCGGGTCGGGGCTGCGACAATGATGTTGAAGTGCCATAGGCGCAGCCGCGCCGCAACGAGGTTGGGAGGCTCCCATGCCAAAGTATTCTACCGCGTTCGGGATGGACGTCCACCTGAGGTCGACCACCGTCTGCGCCCTCGACGCGGACACCGGCGAGGCCGTGACGAGGAGGTTCCCCGGCAACCCCTGGGGCGAGATCGCCGGGTGGATGGACGGGTTCCCCGGGCCGTCGCTCGCGGCCTACGAGAGCGACTACCTCGGCTTCGCCCCGCAAAGGGAGCTCGCCGGGCTCGGCGTCGAGTGCGTCGTCGCCGCGGTCTCGAAGATCCCCAGGTCGGCCGCCGACTCGGCCTCGAAGAACGACAGGAACGACGCCGCCAGGATGGCCAAGGCGATACTCGCCCACGACATCTCCCCCGTATGGGTCCCCTCCCCCGAGGTCGAAGGCATCAGGGACCTCGCCGGCGCCTACGACGGGGCGACCGCGCGCCTGGCGACCGCCAAGCAGCGGCTGCTCGCCTTCCTCGGAAAGCGCGGGTTCGTCTACGGCGGCACCACGCCCGCCGGCAACCCGAGGAAGTACTGGACCTACGACTTCCTGAGGTGGCTCGACAAGGTCAGGCCGGAGGGCGATGGCGGGGTTCGGGCGCTCGCCGCCCTGAGGAACGAGGTCGAGGCCGCGGCGGAGGCCCGGGCGGACCTGCTCTCCGAGTACAGGGCCGCCGTGGATGCCAGCCCGATCGCCGCGGAGGTGGCCGCCCTCCAGTCGATCAAGGGCTGCGCCTTCGCGCTGGCCGCGGCCTTCTCGGCCGAGGTCGGCGACTTCACGAGGTTCCGTTCCGGAAGGCAGGTCACGGCCTACTTCGGCCTCGCGCCGAGCCAGAGGTCGAGTGGCGACTCCGTGCGGCTCGGAGGCATCAGCGGCGCGGGCAACGCGCTCGTGAGGAAGCTGGCCGTTGAGGGCTCATGGTGCTACGCCGCGGCGCGGCACCAGCCGAAGCTCATGCCGAGGGACACGGGCGTGCCCCTCGAGATAAGGATGCACGGGAGGAAGGGGTCCGAGCGGCTCCTGCGGCGGCGCGAGGAGATGCTCGCCCGCGGCATGCCCGCGGCGAAGGCCAACGCGGCCACCGCGGCCGAGCTCGTGAGGTGGCTCTGGGCCCTCGGCATGATGTGCCGGGAGGGCGCGGAATAGACATAGCCCCCGTCCCGGCGAGCCGGGCGGCCTTCGGGGACACCCCCTATTTCGCTGTGCGCGCGGAGCCCTCCGCATGCGCCTCGACAGACTTGGGGAACCCCGCCGAAGGAATGGAGTGCGGGCCGACAGAACGGTATCCGCGGATATGAGACTGAGCCGAAGGCGTCGACGACATGCCGGGGGCGGACCGGGACGGGTTCAACGGCAGGCCCCGCCGACCGATTGCAAGCGGTCGGCGGGGCCATTGTGGCTCTTGACAGCGGATTGGGTCATATGAGCGAAAACCCGCCAGAGCGAGCAAGGTGCCTTGAAGCGAGGCGGCATTGACCTTCTGGTCATGCCGCCGAAGCTGAAAGGCAGATTGCCGCTCTGGCGGGTTTGCAGCGTCAACTGGTTACGCGGTTCGTAGAACCGCGTAACTGCTAGGGCCGCTGGCCCATGCCGCCCTCGAGGGTGACGGTCTCGCCGTTCATGTACTTAAAGTCGGGACCGCAGAGCTGAACGACCACGCGGCCGATTTCCTTCTCGACGTCGCCGTAGTGGCCCGCCGGCGGCATGTGAACGTTGGCCTTGAACGCCTCGGGGTAAGCATCCTGGAAGTTCTCGAGCGCGGCAGTCCAGGCAAGCGGGCACACGATGTTGACGTTGATGCCGTCTTTGCCCCACTCGTTGGCGGCAACGCGGGTCAGGCCGCGGATGCCCTCCTTGGCGGCAGCATAACTGCACTGGCCATAGTTGCCAAACAGGCCGGCGCCCGAGGCAAAGTTGACCACGGAGCCCTTGGTCTCCTTCAGGTGCGGATAGGCCTTCTGCATGTACAGATAGGTAGCATACAGACCGGAGTAAATGGCCAGGTTAAACTGGTCCATGGTGTGATCGGCGATGGTCACGCCCGAGGCGCTAGCCTGAGCATTGTTGACGACGGCGTCGATGCGGCCGAACTCCTCAATGGCCTTGTCGATGACGTTCTGGACGACGGCCTCGTTGTCCTGACCAGCCGAGACATCGGCCTGAACAGGCAGAACCTTGACACCGTACTCGGCCTCGAGAGACTCCTTGGCGGCCTCGAGCTTGGCGACGTTGCGGCCGGTGATGACGAGGTTCGCGCCCTCCTTGGCAAATGCGATATCGATGCCGTAGCCGATGGAGCCAGCGGAACCGTCCTTAAGCGTGGCCTTGCCGCCGCCGGTGACGATCACGGTCTTACCAGTGAAAAGTCCCATACAAAGTCCTTTCAAATCGCGACGGGCACGCCCGCCGACTGCGCGTATCCAACTTCACGCGCCAAAAGCTGAGATGCAACTTTAGCGTGTTCAAGCAAAATTAAAAGACCGCGGTAGGCGAACGGCACCACGTCGTTCGGCGAAGGGATTGTCAAGTACAAACTGGATAAAGCGGCCGAGTTATTGTTATCAGATCGAGCCATCGAACACGTTTTGAAACTTTGCTGCGGCGCGCGGGATGTCGGCGCGAGACTTTATCATAGGGTGACAAACAACGATGAGGAGCACATGCCTATGACAGACGAGCTGGACCCCCAGACTCAACAGCATATTGATGATTCCGCAGACGTCACCGCAGATACTGACACTGTGACCTGCGATGGTATCGACATCGACGACCCCATCTTGGACGAAAGCGCTACGGCGGAAACCCCTGCCGCGGAAAGCGCCGACGAGCAAAACGACAATGCGCCCGCTCAGGACGACGCCCCTGTACAGGACGCCGCCCCGCAAGCAGCGGGCCCCATCGAGGTGTCTTCGGAAGAAGAGCTCGATGCCGTCATGGACTCCATGATGGATGCTGTCAAAGCGATGAAAGACGCCGTCGCCGATGCCGATATCGATGCCGAGGAAGAGGAGGCCGCCGAGGCGGCCTCGACCTTTGTGCCCGGCGAGACTCCGGTTGCCGACCAGGGCAGCACCATGCCCTCGTTTCTGCAGCTCGAGCACCCCACGATTGGCGCCGATGCGGTCGATCCGCACGCAGCAGGCTTTTCTGTGGTCGAGGGCGGTACCGGCAATATCGCCGCGCCGCAGGCTGCCGATGCGGACGCTGCCGACACCGCTCGCCCGACCGCCCCGCACTCCCCCGCCGCGAGCCGCGATCTGGGGACCGCTGTCTCGAACACTGCGAACGCCGTGGGCACCTTTATCGCCCAGGGTGCCTCGGCCATGCGCGAGATGAACGCCGCGAAAAAGGCACTTGCCGATGCCCGCGCCCACCTGGCCGAACTTGAGCAGCGCATTGCCGATCAGGCCGAGGAACTCGAGACGCGCCAGGATATCGCAGGCCGCTACGACCAGATCGTCGCCGACCAGCGCCAGGCGATCGCCACAGCGCAAGAGACCGCTGCGGCAGCCGAGATTGACCGTGATGCCCACGCCGCCAAAGTGACAGAGCTCAAGGGTCAGTTCGAACAAATGAAGACAGAGGATGATGCGACTGAGCTCCGCCTGAAGGCCGCGCTCGACGCCGTGGAGGCCCGCGAGGCGAGCTCTCGCGAGACCGGCAACCGCCTCGTTCGACGTCTTGAGGATTCCAAGCGCATCCGCAACAAGGTGAAGGCCGAGCGAGACGCCGGCATTGCGGCCGCACAACAAACCGTCGACGCCACGCGCGCCCAGCTCGAGACGCTGCGTCATGAGTATGCCGAGCTGCAACGCAATCCCTCGGCAAATCCCGCCAACTATACGGTGCGTACCAGCGAGCTCTCGATGCAGATCTCCGACACGGCAGATGCCCTGCGAAAAGCCGAAGAAGATGTCCCGCGCATCACCGCCGACCTTGAGCACTCGCTTGCCGCAGCCGAGCAGGCCGTCGAACAGGCTCAAGCCCCCATTGCCGAAGCCAAACGCGCACACCAAGCCGTGACGACTGAGGCCGATGCCGCGCGAGACGAGCTGCAGACAGCGAAAACTGCCGCCACGACGCGCCAGCGCGAACTGCGCGAGAAGATCGCCGCCGAGGACAAGGCACGCCGCGACCAGGAGCAGACCATCGCCAACGCCCAAGCAGATACCGCACATGCGCAGTCGATCATCGAGCAGGCGACCGAAGTACACGACCACCCAGAGATCACTGAGTCGCTTGCAGGATCCTTGGCCCGAGACAAAGCCGAACACGCCGAGACCGAGCGAGAAGTTGCCCAGCTCGAGGCCACCGAGGACGCGGTGCGCGAGCGTACCCGCGACTCACGCATCAAATTCACCGGCGCCATCGTCTGCATCGTCGCCGCAATCCTGGTGATCATCCTGATCTGGCTGTTCGCGAGCAAGTAAACTAGCTGCCAAAAAAAACGCTCAACGCAGTTGCGGTGAGATAGTTCCTGTTTAGCCTCAAAAAAGGCCAGTTCAAGAACTATCTCACCGCAACTTATTAGATTGATGCAAGGTAGTCATTGGGGACGTTCTTAAACGACCAGTCGAACAAGAACGTCCCCAATGACTACATCGACAACCAAAGAAATGCCGATGTTATGGCAGAGTCAGCGAGCGGGCCGCATTTGAGACAAGGTGACGTGAAACGAAAGGGCGCTGACCTTCTGGTCGCGCCCTTGAAGTTGAACGTCAGATTGTCCAAATGCGGCCCGCGCAGCGTCGAGCAGTTACGCGGTTCGTAGAACCGCGTAACTAACAAATGAGCATCGCGTCGCCAAAGCTGAAGAAGCGATAACGTTCTTCGATAGCAGCGGCGTAGGCATCCATGATCTGGTCGCGGGTGGCAAGCGCGCTCACAAGCATCATGAGCGTGGAGCGCGGCACATGGAAGTTCGTGATCAGCGCATCGACCACGTGATAGGTCGAGCCGGGCATGAGGTAAAGCTGCGTCGTGGCGTTCTCGCGCACCACGATGTCACCGCGGCCAAGCGTATCGGCCCCGTCCTCGCGGCCTTCAAAATAGCGCGCCGTCACGGCCGGATCGGACACCGGCGCGTCCGTGTCAAACGCGCTCTCGAGCGAGCGCACCGCGGTAGTGCCGACGGCGATCACACGATGGCCCTCGGCCTTGGCCTTATGCACGGCGTCGACAACCTCCTGCGACACGTGGTAGCGCTCGGTGTGCATGACGTGCTGCGTAGGGTCGTCCTCCTCCACCAAGCGGAAGGTATCGATGCCCACCTCGAGCTCGACGGCGGCAAACTTGGCACCCTTGGCCTCGATAGCGGCCATGAGCTCAGGAGTAAAATGCAGACCCGCCGTAGGAGCGGCAGCCGAGTGCTCCTCCTTCATGGCGTAGACGGTCTGATATTTCTCGGGATCACCCTCGTAATCGGTAATGTAGGGCGGCAGCGGCACGTGGCCGGCAGCATGGATGGCCTCGTCGAGCGTGCATGGCTCGCCGGCGGCATTGCAACCAGCCGGCTCAAAACGCACCAGGCGGCCGCCGCGGCTATCGGTGACAAAGTCGATGACCTCGGCCGTCAGCACTACGGGAGCCCCCTCGGGTGCATGTGCGCCGCCGGCGCGATACTCAATCTGAGCGCCGGGCTTCAGACGCTTGCCCGGCTTGACCAGGCACTCCCAAACATGGCCGAGCGGATCCACGTCCTCGCGGCGCTTGAGCAGCAGCGTCTCGACCACACCGCCCGAGCCGGCCTTGCGGCCGATCAGGCGGGCCGGCATCACGCGCGTCTGGTTGATAACGAGCACGTCGCCCGGCTCGATATAGTCGATGATGTCACGGAAGATGCGGTGCTCGACGGTGCCGCCATGCTCTAGCGGCGTTCCTGTCTCGGAGCCTTTGCGATCAACCACCAGCAGGCGGCAGGAGTCGCGCGGCTCGGCAGGCGCCTGGGCGATGAGCTCTTCGGGCAGGTTATAGTCAAAATCATCGGTACGCATAGACACGTCGGATTCTCCTTATATAGCTAAAGTCCGCTCTACATCCTAGCAGGCTGACGTCCCAAATGAACTACTTTTTGGCGGCTTTGCGCTCGTCGCGGATGCGGGCGCGGTCCATGGCCGCCTCGACAGCCGAGAAGCGGCAACCACAGTAGTTCTGCCGATACATGCCAAGCTCGCGCGAACGGCGTGTCGCCTCGGGGTAATACGGGCGAAAATCGCGAATCACCGGGGTGAGCCCATGTGCCGCCGCCAAGCGCTCAAGCACGTCATTGCAGGTATCGAACAGCTGGTACGGCGAGACGGCGAGCGTCGTGCCCACAAACTCAAACCCGCGCTCCTGGGCCACGCGGCACGCCTCGGCCAAGCGTAGGGCATAGCACGCGCGACAGCGACGAGGCCGATCGGCACCCAGCGGTGCCACGCCGGTCTCCCAGCGATCGCGGTCCTCCCCTGCCTCGATGAGCTCGATGTCGCCATCGGCACACCACCGGCGCAGCTCGTCCAAGCGGCGCTGCCATTCATCGCGCGGTTGAATATTGGGGTTGGTCCAGCAAATCGTGGGCTCAAACCCCTCCTCGCGCAGCAGGCGAACCGGCTCCAGCGAGCACGGCGCGCAGCAAGCATGCAGCAGCAACGGCTTCATCAACAACTCCTCCCCCGCAATGATTTTTTAATCCCCGTCCCAGAAAAATCATCCCAAAAAGACTACCTTGCGAAAAAGCGCACGCCAAAGGATGTGTCCTCGCAGGCGACAATGCGGCGGTCGCGCAAAATGGTCCGCACGTAATACCAGTCGCCCACACAGCCCGACAAATGCAAGCCGGCCGCCAGGTAGCACAGCAGTGGATAGCCCGAAAACGCAAACCCCAGGGTAAACGCTGTCGTCACAACAACCGTCGGCGCCAGGCAAACCGCCATGTACCGCCGGCGCGAATACACAACACCCTCGGCGCAGGCATAGATCATCGCCGTCTCGCGATTCGCCCCAAAGGTCACCTTCGCGCCCGCAGGCGCCAGCAACTTAAAAAACACACCGTGCACCAGCTCGTGCACGGCGAACGACGCCATTGAGATCGCAGCCAAGCCGACTATCCAGCCCACGACAGCCATCCAGCCGCCCGCGTCAGCCGCATCCAGATCCGCAGGCCCGCCCAGCAGCATAAACACCGGCACCAGGCACACGGCAAACACGCCGACGACGACCATCCCCCACACGAAGCAAGCGTGCAGAAAATCCTCGTCTTCAAACGCATGTATGTTGGAAATCTCATTCATAGCATCTTAGGATAGCGCCCCTGCCACGTACCCGTCCGCATGTGCGATAATGTCGAACGATATGCACGAATTGACCACCGCGCCGCCAGGCCTTGCGCCCGACTGCGCTCTCACCATATGCGAAGGAGTCCCATGGCATCCAAATACTCCATGAACGACCGTCCCAGCTGGCCTCGCCGCGCCATCGTTACCGCCGGCGAGCCCTACGGCAACAAGGGCCTTCACTTTGGCCACGTTGGCGGCGTCTTTGTCCCTGCCGACTTCTTCGCCCGTTTCCTGCGCGACCGTCTGGGCCGCGAGAACGTCATCTTCACCTCGGGCACCGACTGCTACGGCTCGCCCATCATGGAGAGCTACCGCAAGCTCAAGGAGAACGAAGGCTACGACAAGTCCATTAGCGAGTACGTCGAGTCCAACCACTCCCGCCAAGCAGCGACCCTCAACAACTACAACATCAGCTGCGATATCTACGGCGGCTCGGGCCTTGAGCCGGCTGCGCAGATTCACAACGAGGTGACCGCCGAGATTATCAAGCGCCTGTACGAGCAGGACACCATCTCCAAGCGCTCCACGCTGCAGTTCTACGACGCCAAGGCCGGCACGTTCCTCAACGGCCGCCAGGTGATCGGCCGCTGCCCCATCCAGGGCTGCAAGTCCGAGAAGGCCTATGCCGACGAGTGCGACCTGGGCCACCAGTTTGAGCCCGAGGAGCTCATCGCGCCCAAGAGCCAGCTCACCGGCGAGGTGCCCGAGCTGCGCCCGGTCGACAACCTCTACTTTGACCTGCCGGCCTACCTCGACTTTATGAAGACCTATACCGCCAAGCTCGCCCAGAACCCGCAGGTTCGCTCCGTGGTCTCCAAGACCATGGAGGAGTGGCTGCTGCCGGCCCAGCTCTACATCCAGAACAAGTTCCGCGAGGCCTTCGATGCCGTCGAGGATCAGCTTCCTGAGCACACCGTGCTGGAGCCCGAGGGCAACAAGAGCAGCTTTACCGTCACCTTCCCCAGCTGGAAGGAGCGCGACGACGCCCACGCGGTGCTCGCCAACGGCGGCGTGCGCTTCCGCAGCGGCAAGGCGCTCGTGCCCTTCCGCATCACCGGCAACATCGACTGGGGCGTTCCGGTGCCCGAGGTCGACGGCGTGAACGACGTCACCTGCTGGTGCTGGCCCGAGAGCCTGTGGGCGCCCATCAGCTACACGCGTACCGTACTCGCCCGCGACGCCCGTGCCGCCGGCGTGACCGAGGGTGTCGCCGCCCAGGACGCCGCCCTCATGGGCGAGCCCGCCGCCAATTCCACGCAGGTCCCCGCGCCCACCTACCAGCACAGCTCGCTCGACTGGCGCGACTGGTGGTGCTCTGACGACGCTCAGATTTACCAGTTCATCGGTCAGGACAACATCTATTTCTACTGCATCGCGCAGACCGCCATGTGGGAGGCCCTGGGCTGGGACCTCACGCAGAGCACTGTCAGCGCCTGCTACCACCTGCTCTACATGGGCAAAAAGGCCAGCTCGTCCTCGCAGACGCCTCCCCCGCCGGCAGACGACCTGCTCAACCACTACACCTGCGAGCAGATGCGTGCGCACTGGCTGTCGCTCGGCCTGTCCGAGAAGCCGGTGAGCTTTAGCCCCAAGGCATACGACACCCGCGTGACCGGCAAGGACAAGGACGGCAACGAGGTACGCGCCTGCGACGACAAGCGCGTTATCGACCCGGCCCTTAAGGAGAGCGCGCTGCTGACCGGCGTGTTCAACCGCCTGGCCCGCAGCTGCTTCTACGGCGTCGCCGTCAAGGAAGGCGACGAGAGCCCCTACCGCAACGGCTGCATCCCCGCCGGTGCCGCTTCTGACACCGTGGTCGAAGCCGCCCAACAGGCAGCCCTCGCCTTTGAGCAGGCCATGTACAAGTTCGAGACGCACCGCGCGCTTGCCGTGTGCGACGACTACCTGCGCGCCGCCAACAAGCGCTGGAGCGACGCCTCCAAGGCCGCCAACAAGCTCGAGGGTAACGAGGCAAACGCCGCGATGAGGCAGGCCCTCGTCGACGCCTTTACCGAGCTGCGCGTAGCAACCGTGCTCATGCACGGTATTGTGCCGGCCGGCTGCGAGCTCATCTGTGAGTACTTCGACGTCGATCCGGTCGCCTTCTTTAGCTGGGATAACATCTTTGCCTCCACGGACGAGTTCGTGGAGAGCCTGGGCGAGAAGCCCGGCGAGCACCGCGTGAAGCCGCTGCCCCCGCGCTTCGACTTCTTCAGCAAGCACGAGAGCCAGTACTAGGCAAACGCCAAGGCGCCCAGAAAAATCATTTTGATGGAAGGAAAGACGGATGTCTAAGCCGCGTCGTCGTAAGCAGAAAAAGCAGGTCAAGGCCGAGCTCAAGCTCAGGCAGTTTGCCGCTACCGAGCTTTCCGACCAGCTTGCCGCCCAACACTCCGCCGCCGACCTGCCGCGCTTTATGGTCGACACGGTTGCCGGCGCCTATACGCCCGCCGATGCCGAGCTCATGATCGAGGGCTTTGGCGCCGCAGTTGCACGCCCGGTCACGCTGCGCGCCAACACGCTCAAGGCGACCGCCGAGGACATCGCTGCGGCGCTCGATGCCGCCGGCATCGCCCACAACCCCGTCGCCTGGTACCCGGACGCGTCCATCCTGCCCGAGGCCCAGGTTTCCGATCTGTGGGGCCTCGACATCTACCGTGACGGCAAGATCTACCTGCAGAGCCTGTCATCCATGATGCCGCCTTTGGTGTTAGGCGCTCAGGCCGGCGAGGACATCCTTGACATGTGCGCGGCCCCCGGTGGCAAGACGACGCAGATCGCCGCCCTCACCCAGGGCCAGGCACACCTCACGGCCTGTGAGATGAGCATTCCCCGCGCCGAAAAGCTTGAGTCCAACCTCCACCGCCAGGGCGCCAAAAACGTGCCCGTTATGCGCATCGACGCACGCGAGCTCGACGAATTCTTCCGCTTTGACCGCATCCTGCTCGACGCCCCCTGCACCGGCACGGGCACCGCCATCAGCGGCAACGAGAAAAGTCTGCGCGGCCTGACCGAGCAGCTGCTTGGCAAGTGCGCCCGCTCGCAGCGCGCGCTTCTGGACCGCGCCATGGGCGCCCTCAAACCGGGCGGCACGCTCGTCTATTCCACCTGTTCGATCATGCCGCAGGAAAACGAGGACGCCCTGCAAGAGGCCCTCGACAAGCATATGGACTGCGAGCTCATCCCCCTCGACGGCACGCCGAGTGAAAGCGAAACACGCCGCGCCCACGAAGCCGGTGAGGAGCCGCGCATCGAGTCCAACGCTCTCACCGAGGCAATCGCCGCGGGTCAGGTATCGGCTATCGCCAATGGCATGCCCGGCACGCTGACCATTCCGCCTAGCCGCGACTTTGAGGGCTTCTACATTGCCCTGATCCGAAAACGCAGCTAGCGCACGGATCCAAAACTCAACAAGCTATCTCTGTGCGCGTTTGCCCTGCTGGTCGCGATGCTGTTTAAGCATCGCGCGCTCCTTGCGTTCGGCCCTTTTGCCCTTAATGGCCGTGACCACAAAGTAGATGACCGCGGCGGCTACGATTGCGCCCACGCATAGGCCAATCGAGCCCAACATTGCCGAAAATTCCATACCGCGTCACCTCTCTTTTAAACGGGACTTTCAAGATAGCACCTCGATACCCGCCACCACAGCTCCTTCACGTTCGCCGGCCCTTCGGTCTAACGGATGGTGCGGCGGGGAAAAATCAACTCGTCAAACGATTTAGCATTCGCAATTCCGGCTGCATCGCGCCGGCCGTCATCACATAGAATCGAGCTTCCATGGATACCCTCAACGATCCAAATGAGCGCGTCGACGCCTTCGTCGGCACCAGCTCCTTCGACACGCCTGCCGCGACAAACGACCAAGCTCCCATCGATGTGCCCGCCGAGGTTCACGAGGACATCGTCGCCTCGGTCGATTTCTCCGAGGTCGAGCTCGCAGACGAGTTCACCGAGCCCCAGGTAGCCGTGACCCCCAACGGACTGCTCCCCATGGAACCGCTGCCCATCGACGGGCGTTTGCGCAAGGCGGCCCTTCGCATGCCCGACGAGATCGAGGAGGCCAGCGGCTTTACGCTCTTCGGTCGACGCATCAAGTCGCTCATTTACACCACCGACGTGGCCGTCATCCGCAACTCCAATGCCGATGCTGTCTTTGCCGTTTACCCCTTCACGCCGCAGCCGGCCATTACGCAGGCGCTGCTGACCGTCGCCGAGTGCCCGGTCTTTGTAGGCGTGGGCGGTGGCACCACCACTGGTAAGCGCTCCGTGCAGATGGCAGCTGTCTCCGAGATGCAGGGCGCAGCGGGCTGCGTGGTCAACTCCCCCGCCACCGCCGAGATGGTCGAGCACATCACCAACATCGCCGACATCCCCGTCATCGCCACGGTCGTTCGTTGCGACGACGACGCTCACGCCAAAGTGCGCGCCGGCGCCAAGATCCTCAACATCGCCGCCGGCAAGAACACGCCGCAGGTCCTGCGTGAACTGCGCGAGCACTATCCCAACCTGCCGCTCATCGCGCCGGGCGGCAAGACGCCCGAGAGCATTCGCGAGACCATCGCCGCCGGCGCCAACGCCATCATCTGGACGCCGCCTTCGGCCCAGCAGCTACAGACCGACATGATGCAGCGTTATCGCAAGATGAAGGAAGACGCCACACCCGTTATTTCGCGCGACGATGTGCCCATTATCGACCAGGTCGCCGCCGAGGTCAGCCAGGTCGAGAACATGAATCCCGACGTGCCGATTCCCGACGAAGTCATCGAGCGCGTCGCTTCGATCCACGAGCGCGTCGAGGAGCATCGCGCCAACCGCGGCCTTAAGCCATCACTGCACGGCTTCTTCTTCCGCGGAAAGAAACGTTAGCCGCAACAGCAAGGCCCGCCCCACAAACGTGAGGCGGGCCGTTTTCGTTTGAGCAATCACGCAGCGACGTGATGAGCCAAGTTAATCCACGCGCTTGTCGCCCATAAAGAAGAGCGCCACCGTACCAGGTCCGGTATGCGAGCCAATCAGAGTACCGATATCATTGATCTCAATCTTGCCTTTAAGCTGCGGAACATGTTCCTCAATCAGCGCCGCAACTGCCTCAGCATCCTCGCGGCACGCCGAGTGCGACATGATGCACTTACCCGAATAATCTGCACCGTCCTGCACGTGTGCCATCATGGTCTTAGCCATCTCGGAAATTGCGCGCTTCTTAGTGCGAATCTTCTCACGTGGCGACAGCTTGCCGTCGCAATCGACCGTCATAAGCGGGCAAATCTTAAGCGCCGTGCCGATGATCGCGCTCGCGGCCGAAATGCGACCGCCGCGCAGGTAGCTCGACAGATCGGTCGAGAAGAACCAGTGGTGCAGGTTGAGCTTGTGCTCCTCGATCCAGGCAGCCGTCTCGTCGAGTGAAGCTCCGCTATCGCGCACGTTGGCGGCATATTCCAGCAACAGGCCAAAGCCCGAAGACGCCGCCAGCGAATCGATGACGCGCACCTTGCCGCCCTGGGGATAGCGATCCGCGAGCATCTGCGCCGCAACGCAAGCCGAACCATACGTACCCGAAATGCCCGAAGATAGCGTCAGGTGCAGTACATCCTTACCCTCGGCAACAAACGGCTCCCAAAACTCCTCGTACTCACCCACGCTCACCTGAGACGTCTTGGGCATGGCACCCGCGGCAATCTGAGCAAAAAACTCGTCCGGCGTAATCGACTGATACAGATCGTCCGTATAGACAACATCGTCGATCTCGTAATGAAAACACACGACAGGGATATTGCGCGACGCAAAGAACTCACGGGTTCGATCGGCGGCGGATTCACAGGTCAGGACAAAATCACTCATATGAGGCTCCTTACTCATTACTGCGCAAATTATCGCACAGTGAGCCTACATACGGTACATATGTCCACTATTTACCAAATCGAAGCAATAATAGCGAACATCTTTACCACCATCGTCTCCACCGGCTCCACGCATAAATATCTGAGAAAACACCTTCTGTCGTCTCCACTCAACCGCCATATCTACCTCAACTAAATCGATTTACCAAACCATTCAGCCGACAATTCAGCCGCTGGCGCAAAATCGAAACAAAAGCGGCGCATACTGATAAACGTTTGACGCTGTTTATCAGTTTTACCAGCTCCATCGGAAGGTGTTTCATGGTCGCATTCGATCGCAATCCGCAAGACTTCAAGTATCTGCGCCTGCTGTCGAGACAGTTTCCCACCGAACAATCCGCGTTTACCGAAATTATCAACCTCTCGGCCATCCTCAACCTACCCAAGGGCACCGAGCATTTTATGAGCGACGTGCATGGCGAGTACGAAGCCTTTATGCACATCCTCAACAACTGCTCGGGCGTCGTGCGCGAACATGTCGACGAGATCTTTGGCGACACGCTCTCCTTTGACGAAAAGGGCGAGCTGTGCACGCTCATCTACTACCCGCGCGAGAAGATCGAGCTGGTCCGCAGCCAGCGCGAGGACTCGCCCACCTGGTACAGGACGATGCTTGACCAGCTCATCATGGTCGCCCGCTCGCTTTCGAGCCGCTATACGCGCTCCAAGGTGCGTAAGGCCATCCCACGCGATTACGCCTACATCATCGACGAGCTGCTGCACACGCATCCGGACGAGAACAACTATCGCGTGCGTTATCACGAGCGCATCGTGGAGTCCATTCTGGAGACCGCCAGCGCCGACGACTTTATCGAGTCGCTCGCCTCGCTCATCAAGCGGCTGGCCGTCGACCACCTGCACCTGGTGGGCGACATCTTCGACCGAGGCGGCGGCGCGGCCAAGATTATGGACCGCCTGCTCACCTACCATTCGCTCGACATCCAGTGGGGCAACCACGACCTGCTGTGGATGGGCGCTGCGGCCGGTGAGCCCGCCTGCATCGCCACGGTGCTGCGCAACAACCTACGCTACGACAATTACGAGATCCTGGAGAACGACTACGGCATCTCGCTGCGTGAGCTTGTCGCCTTTGCCGATGCCACCTACACCGACGGTGAGTCCATCACCCCGCTGATCAAGGCCATCAACGTGCTGCTCTTTAAGCTCGAGGGCCAGATTATCCAGTGCCATCCCGAGTTCGACATGACCGACCGTCTGTTACTCGACAAGATCGATCACGACACCGGCACGGTCACGCTCGCCGACGGCAGCGTGTGGCCGCTCACGACCAACGACTTCCCCACCGTCGACCCGGCAGACCCCTATACGCTCACGCCCCAGGAGCAGCACATCATCGACAAGCTCGTGTCCGAGTTTGTCACCGCTGATCACCTGCATCGCCATATCGATTTCCTCTATTCCCATGGCTCGATGTACAAGGTCGCCAACGGCAACCTGCTCTTCCACGGCTGCGTTCCGCTCAACGAAGACGGCACCTTTAGCAGCATGAACTGCCTGGGCACCTGGCACGCTGGCCGCGATTATCTCGATTTTTGCGACCACATCGCCCGCCGGGCCTGGCGCGTGGGCGACCGCGACGCTCTCGACTGGATGTGGTACCTGTGGATTGGCTTTAACTCGCCCGCCAGTGGACGCCTGGTGCGTACCTTTGAGCGCGCCTATATCGCCGATAAGAGCACCTGGGTCGAGCCGATGGATCCGTACTTTACGCTTACCAAGTCGCCCTCGGTCTGCGATGACATCATGCGCGAGTTTGGCGTCGCGCCCATGGCATGTTCACCGACCGGCCACATCATCAACGGCCACACGCCCGTTAAAACCACCAAGGGCGAGCAACCCATCCGCGCCGAGGGCAAGCTGCTGGTCATCGATGGCGGCTTCTGCCGCGCTTACCATCCCAAGACGGGTATCGCCGGCTACACGCTTATCTCGAGCTCACGCGGCTGCCGCCTCAAGTCGCACCAGGCCTTTACGACGGTTGCCGAGGCGCTCACGCGCAACGTGGACATCGAAAGCGAGACCAACCGTTTTGACCAAGCAGACCGTCGCCGCATGGTGAGCGACACCGATTCCGGAGCCAAGATCCGCGGCCAGATCCAGGACCTGCGCCAGCTGCTCGATGCATATAGAAACGGTGCTATCGAGGAGCGCGCCTAGCACCACCCGCGGGGATTGGCTAAACTTGCTGAGTTTGTCATCCCCGCGGCGCTTCGGCGCCAGCTTAAGGCAGGTACCATGCAAAAGCTCCTTGCGCAGATCATGAAATTTGGCGTCGTCGGTGTCATTGCCACGGTTATCGACTTTGGCTTTATGAATCTGCTCCACTACGGTCTGGGCCTCAACATCCTAATCGCCAACACCAGCGGCTTTATCGTCTCGCTTATCTTTAACTACCTCGCAAGCATGAAGTACGTGTTTGCGCACAAGGAAGGCATGAGCCGCCGCCGCGAGTTCATTATCTTTGTCGTGCTGTCCGTGATCGGCCTGGCACTCAACGACGGTATCGTGCTGACACTCAACGCCGGTCTGGGGCTCGAGGCCAATATCGCCAAGATCTGCGCCACCGCGCTTGTCATGGTCTACAACTTTGTGACCCGAAAGATCTTCCTGGAGGGCGACGAGACCAAGTAGCTCGCAACCTTACAGCCTTACGATGCCCACGGATGACGCGCGTCGAGCGCTGTATTGTTCGTGGGCTTTGCTCGTTTACGGGAACATTTGCAACGTTTGCGGATTACCTCTTGAATATTTGGCGAGTTCGTATAGTTCTTTCCAAAGACCTTACGTTTCCCTTGCAAAAGCTCTAAAGTATCCTCTGCTCGATTCATCAACGCATTGGATGTGATTACGTGCGCAAGGCGCTGGCACAACCTCATACCAAGCAGTTCCTCAAGTTTGCCGTCGTGGGTCTTATCTCCTTTGGCATCGACTGGGGCATGCTCATTGCGCTCGTCGAGCTGTTCCACCTCGACTTTTTGATGAGCACCACGGTTTCGTTTATCACGTCCGTCGTGGTCAACTACTGGCTCAGCATGAAGTACGTGTTCGACCACCGCGAGGGCATGAGCCGCAAGCGCGAGTTCACGATCTTCACCATCCTGTCGGTGATCGGCCTGGGCCTCAACGACCTGTACATGTTTGTGGGTGTCACGTTTTTGAGCATCGGCTACCAGGCCATGAAGGCCATCGCAACGTTCCTCGTCACCTGGTACAACTACTTCAGCCGCCGCTTCTTCCTCGAGGGTGCACGGTCGTAGTCGATTCACTATTTGCTTGAATGTATAACCGGTTGGAATTCCCGTTCCAACCGGTTTTTTGTTTGCCGAGAGACCCAGCGGCCAGTCCCATTCGCATGAAAAACGGGCGGTCCGGATGTTGGTCCGAACCGCCCGTTTGATGCAATATGTCGAGGCTCCTAGCCTGTCACGTAATACCAGACCACGCTGTCGCCATTGGAGAGAACGTAGTTACTGCAGGCCGTCATGGGTTGTGAGCCATTAACGGAATAACACCAGCCACTAGTGCCGCCGTGTTCATACTCGGCAAGCCCACCAATTGCCTTCACGTATACGCCGTGATAAAGAGGCGAGTTTTCGGCATTAACAGAAAGGCCCAGCGCACACAGGGCATCGTAAACGGTGGCGCCTTCGTTAAAGGTAAAGGTGCCGCCAGAAGACACAGGATTGCCCACGGCGCTCGATGTGACCGAAACCGTCACCGTTACGTAGTTGGACTCCTGCGAGCCGCCCTGGCCGCCCGAGGGAGCGCTTCCGCCATTAGAGCTGGAGGCTCCATCGGACGACTGACCGCCGCCCGAAGAAGCACCGCCAGACACATTGGAAGTATCGCCGGCTCCCGTATTTTGGGCAGCGGATTTATCGCCAGACTTCTTGCCGTTCTGACCATCGGACTTCTTGCTATCCGAGCTTTTATCCGGTTCCTTGTCCGAAGACTCGGAATCGTCCTTGGCGTCGTTCGAACCCTTGGACTCGTCTTTTGCATCATTCGATGACTTGGAGCCCTCGGAACTGGCCTCGCCCGAAGTCGTAGTCGAGCCAGACGCCTTGGTGTCCTTGGTGACGACGCTCTCCCCCGTCACGGTCTGAATGATCCAGTCGATGGACCAGGCGCCGCTCTCGGAAGGATGGACGAAGCCCAGCGAGACGACGATCAGAATGGTGCACGCGGCAGCAAGAACGCCAAGGAGCGCCTTGCGACGAGAGGCGGACGCCGCCGAAGCGGCGCCCTGTTGCTTTGCATCGTCGAACTGAATGAACGAGGAGTCGGGCTGTTGCCCGCTGGTCTCCTTGGGCTTATCGGGCATTACCGTCACCCTTGCCGCGCTTGGTCAGCACGAAGACGGCGATGAGCGCAAGGCCAATCACGCCGGCGGCGATGCCAACGATGGCGAGCGGGTTGGTGCCAGTCTCCTGCTCGGCAGTACTAGAGGACTTCTTAGCAGTGGTCGTGGAAGCAGCACCCGTATCGGACTTGGAATCGGACTTCTTGTCGGACTTGCTGTCCTTCTTGTCAGACTTCTTCTCGTCCTTCTTATCGGACTTATCGGAGTCCTTCTTGTTGGACTTGTTGTCTTTGGTCTCGCTCTTGGTCGACACCGTCGTCTTGGTCACCGGCTTCTTGCCCGGGGCAATAGCGCCGCCCTTCGAGCCGGAGCCAGAACCCGCGCCAGCGCCAGTGCCGGAACCAGTACCGATACCAGAACCGCCGCCATTCGAACCAGCGCCGCCATTACCGCCAGGGTTAACGGCATTCTTGGTCCACTTGGCATACAGCGTCAGGTCGGCCGTTACCGACGTGCTAAAGTCATACGCCTGCGTGCAAGCCTCATCGGTATACCAACCGCCGAAAGTGTAGCCATCGCGCGTCGGATCGGCCGGCTTGACCAGCTTGCCATCGGCCGTAGCAACAAACTTAGTGTCGCAAGCAGACCCGCCGTTGGAATTAAAGGCAACCGTCCAAGACTCAACGGCCCCAAGCTTGAACAGCGTGCCCGAGTCATTGATGTAGTACAGGTTGCCAGATGCATCGGCAATGACCGGAGAGTCACAGTACTGGTAATGGCCAGCCGCATCATAAATCTGCGTCGCCTCTGCATCGCCGAGCGTATAGCGGTACACGCCGCCACCAGCAGAATAGTTGACGTAATCTTTGCTATCCGCGCTGTTAACGGTGAAGTACACATAGGTCTTGCCGCCCTGAACACTCACCAGCGGAGTAGCAGCAATACCGTTAAATCCGGCCGGTAGTTCTTTACCGTCAGCAGCGGTGACCATCGTGGTCTTACCCGTCTTCAGGTTATAGAGAACCAGAGCAGATCCAGTAGCCGTCTGCCCACCGACAATCAAGTTGTCGCCAGAGACCGCCGGGGCGCTCATGTTATTCGTAAGACCCAGGTCGACCGTCTTCTGCTCGCCCAGCACGCCCTTCGCCGAAAGCGAAATCACATGGAGCTTTCCGTCGTGCGTCATCTGATAGAAGGTCGAGCCATTGGACGGATCGGCGACGCAGTCAGCGTTCGCAAGGGCGCCGAGCTTCATGGTCGAAACGACATCACCCGTTGCCTTATCAATGCACTTAAGCGTACCTGCGCTCGTGGGGACAATGGCGTACTTATCCGTCAGGGCAGCGCCAGTCCAATAATATCCCTCAGCTGCGTCGATGTTCTGCCAAGAGACTTCGCCTGTGGCGATCTTGATGCGCGTAAAGGAACCGTTGACGTATTTCTTCCCATCAGCCGTGCCTACATAGACGTACTCGCCGTCCGAAACGACGGTGCAGGAGCTCTGCGTCAAGTCCGTCAAACCGGGCGTCAGCCACTTGCAGATCAGCTTGTCTGCAGTAATCGCCTGGACCGCACCGCCGTTGAGCGGAACGATGATAAGGCCATTGGTATAGATCGGACGAGAGGTATAGCTCACCTTGGAGGCAAGCGGCGCAGAGGCAACCTTTTTGCCCGTGGACGAATCGATCTTAATGAGCTCGTTCTCGGTCGCAATATACACAAAGCCGTTAGCGATGACAGGTTCGCTGCAGTTGGCATACTGCTGACCAGACTCGGCCTTCCAATCGAAGGCCCACTTAAGACCGGCAGCCTGCGCAGGAGTCTTGACATCCGTTACGGTCGAACCGTTGCCACTGTTGCCGTAGCCGGCCCACTCGGCATCCCAATCAGGAGTCGTCGCACTCGGGTCCACGACAATCTTGTCGGGATCGGGCATGGGCGAATTATCGGTGGTATAGGCAAGCGTGACCTTATCGCCGCTCTTGAGCGTAATCTGATTGGCGCAGAGTAAGGAGGGCTCTCCGTTGATATACAGATGCCAATATTTATTGGTCGCAGCATCCCAACCATACGGCTTGTGATCGAACGGCGAAGTAATGGAATTCAGGAACCAGTACTCACCGCTCTGGGAGCCGTTGTACGCAACGCCCTTGGCCTTCAGAACTGCCTCAATAAGGTTCTGGGCCGTGGAGCCTTCGGGCAGAGAAACATTGCTTGCCGTGCCCCAACGCGTATTGTTCCCGTTGACATCGGGACCGATAACATCGGCGGATCCAAGCACCTGACCGGGGAGGGCATCGGCGTCAGCACCATACATAAAGGTGACGGCGTCACCCTCCTGGAGCCTGTAGGCACCGGCGCCAACGTCGGCGAACTTGCCATTTACGTAGAAGCGCCAATAGCTATTGGTCGCAGCATCATAGCCACAATAGGACTTACCATCGAAGGGCGAATAAATGCCGTTGAGGAACCAGCCCCAAGACGATTCGCCAGCATCGAGAGTAAGGCCGACCTGCTCAAGGAGATCCTTGGCAGTGGAGCCTGCCTTGAGACTCGTCTGACCCGTCGAAGCCCAAACCTGCTGCTTGCCGTCCTTGTCCTTACCGAGGACCTGAACAGAAGCATGGACAGAATCGGACGGCAACTGGTCGCCCCAGTCACCGTAGAACCACGTGACGGTATCGCCGGCATGGATGGTGACATTGTCCGCCGTATAGTCACTCGACTTGCCGTTGATGAACAGCTGCCAATAGGTCGAATAATCTTGGGGCGTACCCAGCTCAACACCGTTGTACTTAAGGCTCAGAATGAAGGAGCCCGCAGCAACGGCGTCAATGTCGTTCGCCTCGAGTGCGACCTTCGTAAGATCAAGCGCGCTCGAACCGGACGTCACCACATACTGCGCATTATCGACCCAAGTCTGAGTCTTGCCCTGGGCATCGCGACCAATGACGGTCACATTTGCGGCAACCTGGTCTTTAACGACAGGGGACGAGCTACCAGCCGTATAGGCAAACTCAATCTTCTGCCCCTGGGTGAGCTTGACGCTGCTCGCGCCAACCAAGGAAGACACGCCGTCGACGAACAGCTGCCAGAAGGCATAAGTCGTCGGATCGTAGGCAAGCGTGCGACCATCGCTCGGGGATGTGATGCTTTCGAGGTAGAAACCGTATGCCGTGTTCGGTTCGTACTTCGCCTTGAAGCCTGTCTTCTCCTGCAGCTTAATGAAGGCATCCGCAGCCGTCGCGCCCTCGTCGAGCTTGAGCTGCGTAGGTGCCACCCAGGTCTGAGCCTTGCCGTCAGCATCGGTGCCGATAATCGAGAACGAGACCTCGACCTGCTTCTTGGCGACATCGCCGGTTTCTGTCGGGTTCTCTGTCTGAACGGCAGCCGCGGCGGCAGATCCCGCTTGGCCAGCGGATGCCGTCGAAGACTGCTCGCTCGTGGCAGGGCTCTCCCCCGTCGCCGAGCCTTCGTCGCCAGTTGCTGCCTCTGTTATGGCTGCACTAGCTGCAGGCGCGCCCTCGGAATCCGAAACCTCGGTGCCGCTCTGCTCAGCGGCACCGCCCGCAAGCGCTGCGTCCTCGCCCGGCGTCGCAGCCTGAGCCACAGCCTCGGCAATGCCCTCGGCGCCCTCGGCCCACAGCTGAGCCGGTGTGGTGCCAAAGGCCATCGCGAAGGCCAGGAATGCCACCAGGCCGCGCTTGGCTACGCCGCGCGCAATTGCGCCACGGCGATGCGAGACGCGCTGGCGCTCGTCCACAAACATATCCATTTGTCTCCTACTGTCTGCACTTGGAGCGTTGCCTTGAGACTGCCCCACGTCATCGCGCATGTTGCGCTCGAGTTCCCCCATCGGGGTCCCCTTCCCTCCAGAGCCCTATGCACACCGGCGGCATACGCCACAGCCGCATGCAAGATGGGAGGCGATCCGACTTAACCTTAACGGCTCAGGCGCGCCGTCCGATCTGCGACGCGAGCATCCCAAGCCAAGAGGAATTACGGTTACTGGTACAGCCGGGGATTCGCACCCCGATTCTCCCAAATGCGCAGGAAAACCGCGCATTCGTGCGTCTCCGCACCACCATCTAGGCCATTGATTATTACCGTCAGTATGCTAACACGCAAAAGGGCCTCGCACGCAGGCGAAACCCAAGGTAAAAGCTATTGTTTGCGATAGGAAAATGCGGTGACGGTCGCAGCCTCTAGTGCTTGCCGCCGTGGCTGTTGAGCCAGATATTGCGGCCCAGCATAAGCGCCAGCACCAGCGCGCTCACGTAGCCAAAGAAGCCGATGACCGGAATGCCGAGGACAACCGGCTCGATGCGCGCGTAGTACACCACCGACGAACCGATAAACAGACCGGCGATAACGATAGCCATCGACATGCGGTCGATAATTCCGCCCAGCTGTCGCAGCGCCTTATCGCTGCTCATGATCTGCGTGTTCACCTTAAGCTGCCCGCGTGTGAGCATACGCGAAGCCAAGCCCAGATACTCGGCTGCCTCGAGCGAGCCTTTTGCCGCGCGATAGCTGCTCGCGGCAAAGTCGCGGCTCATCTCGCGCATGCGGGCATAGGTGCTCTTCTCGTTTTTGATATGAGCCTGAATGATCTGGATCATGTTGACGTTGGGCATGTACTCGGTCAGCAAACCCTCGAGCGTCACCATGCCGCGGGCGAACATCGTCACCACGCTCGGCAGCTCAACATCATTCTTACGCGCGAGGTTTAGCAGCGAGGTCAAAAACTCGCCGATATCCAAGTCTTTAAGGTCAAGGCCCGCAAAGTCAGCCACGATAAAGTCCAAGTCGGACAAAAAGGCCGAATGGTCGAGCTCGGCAGAGTCGCCGCGCGTCACGGCAAAGCGCATGAGCGAATCCTTGAGCTTGGGCACGTCACCCTCGGCCACGGCGAAAATCATGTCCTTGACGATACCGCGATCGTGACTCGACATGCGTCCGACCATGCCCAAGTCGATAAAGTAGACGATGCCGTCCTTGAGAATGATGTTTCCCGCATGCGGGTCGGCATGGAAAAAGCCATCGTCGAGCACCTGCGTCGAGTAGTCCTCGACAATCGCGGCACCGATCTTTTCCAAGTCATAGCCCTCGGCCACCAAGCGTTCAGGATCGGCAATCGAAATGCCGTCGACGTAGTCCATAACCACCACGTGCTCGGTGCACAGGTCCAGATAGGATTTAGGGCACGTCACGCCATGAACGCTCTTATGGAACTCGTAGAAGTCGTTGAGGTTTTTGGCCTCGGCCAAAAAGTTGGTCTCCTCGCGAAACGAGGTCCACAACTCCTCGACTACGCCGTGCAGGTCAACGAATTGATCGGTGTTGACGAACTTAGAAACGATACGCACCACCGAGCGGATGATATCGATGTCCTGTGCCATAACCTGCTGTGCACCGGGGCGCTGCACCTTAACGGCCACGTCCTCGCCGGTCACCAGGCGGGCGCGGTGCACCTGCGCGAGCGATGCGCTACCAAGCGGATTGGGGTCGATCGCATCGAACATCTCCCCCAGGCGCAGGCCGTATTCTTCCTCCAGGCAGCGAAGCACCACCTCGTACGGCACCGGCTCCACATCGGAGCGCAGACGACGCAGCTCGTCACAAAAGCGTTGCGGCAAAATCTCGGACCGGTTGGCCAGAATCTGCCCCATCTTGACGAACATGGGGCCGAGTTCCTCGAGCAGGCGGCGCAAACGAACCGGCGTGAGGTTATCCCACACGCGGTACTTTTTGACCAGGCGAACAATCTGCCCAATGCGTTCGCGACGACCCGCCGGCGTGAGCTGGTATTCCTCGTCCGGCGCCATCGCGTCGGGCTCTTCGGGCACCATATCGACAGCGCGCGGCTTCTTGCGAGCGCCCGAGACGGCGGCGTCGACCTCATCGACAACCGCCGCCTCGTCACACAGAGGATCCTGATTGTTGTAATCGGTGGTGGAATCTGCCATCTGCGCTGCTACTCGGCCTCTTCGGTATCCTTCGCATCGTCGGGTTCAACGGACTCGACGGGCACCGAGGTCACGTTGTCCTCGACCGAATCGACGATGTCGCGTACATGAGCCAGGAAGGCCGTGCGCTCGGGCGCGGTCATGACGCGGACGCGAGCAAGGATGAGCTCGTCAAGTACACGCTGGGCCGCAGTCTCGCCCTGTATGCCCAAGCGCTCGGTCAGATCGGAGATGGTGCCACCGGCCTGCTCGAACATGTCGGACACACTGCGGGCGATATCGGGGGTGGCGGTGTCCTTGCGGACCTGCTCGCCTTTGGTATTAAGGTCGTCGAGGACCTTCTTGCCGCCTTCGACAGCAACGGCGGCAGCGCCAAAGCCCACGTTAATGGCGCCATTAACAAGCTGATCGAGTTTCATAACCATGGTTGTCTCCAATCACAAACAACTGCATTGGCGTTCTTGTACCCAAGATTGAGCGAAAGCGACAAAGCGTTTTAGCGCTATTCGATCGGCGGGAAATACCTACCTGATGTTGTCATTCATCGCGAAGGAGTTCTTCATGGCGCAGCTCGTGGTGTAGAGCACCTTGCCCAACAGAGTATCGGTCTCCACGCGCACGAGCTCGGCAAAGGCCTCGTTGGCGCGGGCGAGCTCGGCAGGTACCTCGGCCTCGGGCAGCGCGGCCACGACGGCGTCAACGTCATGAATCTGCTTGTGGCCCATGCCGCCGACCTTCTCTTGATAATCCTCGACCGCGCGACCGCACTCGTGGAAGCGAACATCGGCCAAGGCACCGATCAGGCGATTTGCCCAATAGAAATTCTCGGACGTCACGCGAGCCTGGGTGTCGGCATAGTACTCGGGCATGGTCTCGACGTTGGCGTACAGCGGCACGAGCGCGTTAAACGAGTTGGAGCCAAACGCCATCCACTGTACGGCACGATACGCCGGCTGCGCATAGGGGCGCAGCTGCAGCACGGCAAGCTGGCTGTTGCGGTTGATGCCGATGGGACGATAGGCACCGCGCGTGGCGGGCGTACCCTTGCTGCCGTAGCAGTCGTACTCCGTGCCCTGGTAGTGGCTCGAAAGCACGTACTTAATGTCCTCGATGGTCACCTTGCGCTCGGGCACGCGGCTCCAGGGGATGTCGTCGCTCTCGGGCGTGTAGTCGGCGTCGGGGCCGTCCCACACATCGCTGGGGTTGAGGCAGCGCTGCATGTACCAGGCGCGCGGCGTGTTGTAGACGTGATCGCTGTCGCTGTGCGAGCCAAAGGCCTCGCGCGGGTTGAAGACCGCGGCGGGACCGTCACCCTCGACGCCCAGCGTCAGGTCCAGATGCCACTCGGCCATCCAGGAGCGCAGGTCGGCGGAGCACATGTGGTCGACCTGGGCGCCCTCGGCATCGTCCAGGTCAAAGCTGTCGATACCCAGCTGGTTGGGCATGGTCACATAGGCGTCATCGGGCACGCGCTTGGCGATCCAGTGGTGGCCGCCGATGGTCTCGAGCCACCAGATCTCGTCAACGTCACTCAAGGCGATGCCATTGTTCTCGTAGGTGCCGTAGCGCTCGAGCAGGTCGCCCAGAATGCGCACGCCGTCGCGGGCGGACTTGGCGTACGGCAGCACCAGGGTCACCATGTCTTCCTCGCCCAGACCGCCGGGCTGCGCCGGAACATAGCCGTCCTCGCCCTCGTTGCCCTTGGCGGGCACATAGTCCACGAGCGGATCGGCGCCACGGACGCGCTCGTTGGTGGTAAGCGTCTCGGTTGCGGACATGCCAACATTAAGCTCGTTGAAGCCGGCCTCGGCCCAAATGCCATGACCCGGGACAACGTCGGGAACACTTGTATAGCGCATGGGATTGTCGGGCAGCTCAACGGTCAGGTGGCTCAGGACACTCGTATAGACACGCGGCTGCTCGTCGGGATGCACTACGCGCATGCGCTTGGGCTCAAACACCCCGTTGGACGAGTCCTCATTGCGGGCAACCAGCGTCGACCCATCGTAGCTCGCGTTCTTACCAACCAAAATCGTTGTGCATGGCATGCGCATCCTCCTTGAGCGAAGAAATCAAACGGTACCAGTGTATCGCTTCGGCGCAAAAAGGGCGAAACCACGGCCCCTCGAGACCCCCTCGGGACCCCTGTGGCCAAAAAATGCCAAATATGAGTACTGTCACCAATTTAGTAGCAGCAAATTTCCTTGTAACGAGTGCCGAAATTCCCCATTTGTCCAAAAGTAAGACAACGTTATTCCCCATAGGTTCAATAAAATGGGCTTCCTAACGAGAATGAATATCGTTAGGAAGCCCGAAAGACGTAAAACATATGTGACTATCTTGGCAACAGTACTCATATTTGACGTTTTTTGACCACGTGGTATATCGCTAACCCCTCAAACAGCCTAAAACGCCTATTTCGATGCGCGCTCCGCCGCCTCAATCACGTGTTTGGCGAGAATCGCGGTGGTCACAGCCCCCACGCCGCCCGGCACGGGTGTGATGGCGTTAACGACCGGCTCCGCAGCATCAAAATCCACGTCGCCGACCAGTTTTCCGGCAGCCTCGTCCCAATTAATGCCAACATCGATGATTGTCTGGCCCTCGCGAACCGCATCCGCGCCAATCGTGCGCGCGCGTCCAACGGCCGCAACCACAACATCAGCCGCACGGCACTCGGCAGCCAGGTCACGCGTATGCGTATGGCACGTCGTCACCGTGGCATTGCGAGCCGTAAGCATGGCGGCAACGGGACGGCCAATCACCAGCGACCGACCGACAACCGCGACCTTGGCCCCATCCAGCTCAACGCCATAATGGTCCAGCAACGCCAACACGGCCTCGGCCGTGCAAGGAGCAAAGCCCTCGCCTCGCCCAGAAAGCGTGGTAAGCAGCGAGGCCGGCGTCATGGAGTCAACATCCTTGGCGGGATCAAGCGATGCGGCAACCGCATCCTCGTCAAGCCCAGCGGGCAACGGACGAAACATCAGGCAGCCATGAACAGCAGGGTCGGCATTGATGCCCTCGATAGCAGCCATCAGCTCGTCCTGCGAAACATCGGCAGGAAGCAAAACGCGGCGGGCCTCAATGCCAACCTTCTCGCAGCGCTTGAGAGCGCCGCGCTCGTAGGACAGGTCGTCCTCGCGCTCGCCTACACGGACAATGGCCAGCGTCGGTATGATGCTCCGTTCGCGCAGGGCGGCACAGCGAGCAGCAAGCTCCTCGGTCAAAGCGCGGGCAACGGGAGCCCCTTTGAGCAGCTCTGCCATGGCTATCCCCTCTTCCTGGCGGCGTCGGCGGCGCGGCGCGCCAGCGCATCGGCGCGCGGCAGCCACGTATCCAGCAGCTCATCGCACGCCGCCTCGAGCTCCTCGGCGCGCACCCGGTCTTTCATAGACGTGGTATTGGCGAAGAGCGTCAGGCTCGCACCCTGCATGGCGGCGCGGCAGAACACGGCACCGCACGCCACGTCGGACAGCAGCTGGCGCGAGCCTTTGTCTGCCATGTCCTCGAGCAGCGCCAGCGCACGCCCGCAGGCATCCATGATCCGATACGGTGGCATGGCTGCCACGTGCAACGCGTTCTGAATCGCCGCGGGTCGAGCCGGGTCCTCACGCGGAATGCCGTACGCAGCGGACACCTGTCCGTACGCACGAACGTCCTCGGCGACCAGACCCACAAGTTCCTGCGCCAACTCATCCGCCTGGGCAAATGCGCGCGTCAGGTCGTCTGCGCGATCGGAAAGCGCGGGATTGGTCGCCCCATAGCGAGCGACCATCCCGCAAAGCGAGGCACCCAGCGCACCCACAAAGGCGCTCGCGCTACCGCCGCCGGGAACCGGCTCACGCGCGGCAAGCGCCTGGGCAAACTCGCGACAGGTTTTATCCATCATCTCTTGGCTCATCGAAACACCTCTGCCCGCCGCGCCGGCCACCACGGGCCGCACGCATAATAAAAAATGGGACAACGACGCCAGGAAGCGGTTGTCCCATTCATCGATCTTGTCCAAGCCAGTCTAGCCCATAAGACAAAGACTGTCAGGAGCTCTGGCTATCGGCGTTTCCGATTGCCGGCTATAGACGCAGCTGCCTAGTCCACCTGGAACGTCGGCAGCAGCGTATCGATAACCTTCGACCCCATGTCGCGGTTTGCAGTCGAGTACTCCAAATGCGCCGTAGCAACCGTCGAGTCCGTGACAATCGTCTTTTCGTAAATGATTGTGTCGCCCTCGCGCCACGAAACCACGTACCAGTTGTCGCCCTCCGCGGTATAGAGGTCGGCCTTGCCCGAGGTGTCCTTATCGACAAACATCTCGTGTGCAGTTTCGTCGTTAACGTTGACGTAGCCAGACAGGCTGATCACAAAACCCGTCTCCGGATCCTCGTACCTTGTGCTGCTGCCGCTGGGAGTATCTTCCATCTCAAAGCGATTGGGAATCGACATGCTATAAGGATGCATGTCGTTCGTGTACGTATGCACGTCGGTCAGGTAATCGTCCGAATCGCCCGAGCCGTAGTATGCCGACTCGTCCTCGGGAACGGCCTCGTCATCGGACGACGAGGATTCCTTGGACTTGGACTTGTTGCTCTTCTTCTTGGCAGAAGAATCTTTCTCGTCCGAAGACCCGGTATCGATCACCGAAATCTGCGTGCCGGAGTTCTTTGACCCGTTGAGCACCGTAAGCGCAAACACCGTGCCGCCCCCGATGAGGACCACAGCAGCACATGCCACAGCGATAATGACCGGCGCCTTGCTCTTGGACTTTTGAGGCGCAGGTGCAACCGGCGGCATCGATTGGGTTAGGCCCGGGGCAGAGGAAGGACCAGCGCCCGTAGGCGTCGGCACGGAACCGCCAACCAGCGAAGCCCCACAGTGCGTACAAAACGTCGATCCATCAGGCACTTGCTGTCCGCATTTTTGACAGAACATCGTTCGACCTTTCGTGGTTTAGCTTTTGTCACAGCCAAGTCTAAAACCTTAAGCCGGCATCGCTGTTGCGCAACATTGGGAGAATCAACCAAGCCGCACGCTTGCCCAGCGCCAGGCCCACCTTGCGGCAAGCCCGCACACGCAAACATGGGACATATGGCCCACCTTTCGAGACTCCCGGGCAGCACAAGCTGGGGCATACAAGACTCCATCCGTGTTCGCGCACGCCCGCACGAACGCCCCATTAAAACAACGAGCACCCAACCCCGGGGAGGGCCGACGGCGCCGGCCCTCCCCTCTTTTGCGTCCGGACATATTGCCACTTAAAGGCGCAAATCCGGCCCTCAGAATGGGACACATGGCCCACCCTAGCGAGCCGTCCACGCGTACAGTAAAGGCAGGTAATCCATGGGCGGTTACAGATCGAGGAGGACACGACCATGAAAAAGAAGGCCTTTGCGATTCTCACCCTCTGCATAAGCCTCTTTGCCGCAGTTGCCCTGGTGGGCTGCGGCGGCAGCGGCGGCGCTACCGGAAGTGGCGGTGGCGGCGGAGCAGAAAAACCAGCCGTAGATATGAGGACCGACTTCATTTGGTTTAAGGTCGAGGTTCCCGAGGGCGTCGAGATCACCGACGTCGCAGGCGACACCGCCGACAGGGCCCAGTTTAAGTTCACCGAGAGCGAGCGCGCCAGCGACCGCTTCATCCCCGTCTTCGATCCTGACAAGAACGCCGATGAACTGTTCGACTACGAGGCAAAGTGGAAGGCAAACTCTGGATGGACCGAGAGCGATCCCGTTAAGTACAACGGCAAGACCTGGCGCAGCGCCTACTTTACGCACTCGGGCGGCGTGACGACCGAGTACTTCACCGACGTTGACGGTGGCAGAGTGTATGTGCGCATCGACAACGCCGAGGAGCACAAGGACGCCGTCGAGACCATGATGAAGTCCCTGGAATTTGCCGATGACATCGCCGAGGCCAAGACCGAGGCCATGGACGTCAAGCTCGACGATATCGAGATCAAGCGTTAAGCGACTGGCGAGCGCAGCGGGAAACACGGGCGCAGTGCAAACAAGCGACGGTACCCCAGCGCTTCGTACCCAGGGAGGGCCGGTAAACCGACCCTCCCTTTCTTATGCCGGTAGCCAACGAACGCGAGGATGCCGGACGCCGGAACCGCTCCAAATGTAGCAACAGTACGAAAACGACAAACACCCCAACACGTCCGCCCGCCGATTTATTGCACCGCGCAGACAATTAAACCAGCATCTTTAAACATCTGAGCAGTATAGTGACCAAAACTATCGCATAACCGCACTCTACGAATGGAGAAGTTATGACCGAACACCACGCCATCAGCCGCCGAGCATTTACGTTGGGCCTTGGACTCGCGGCGTTGTCGCCACTTGCAAGCCTGCCCGAAACCGCGGCATTGGGCATTGGCCCACGAGCGGCATTTGCAGACGACGCTGCCACAGCGTCGGTCAGCCTCGACAATTTCGTCATTCGCCTTCGCCCCGCGGGCTATTTTCGTACCGCAAGCGTTAACGAAGACGGCAACGTCATCGGCAACGTCTGCCATCTGTTTAATGACGGCACGTCCAGCAAGCTCATCCTTGAGAACGTAACGACCAAGAATGACGATACAAACTGGTATGCTATCCGCACCTTGCTCAATTTCGAAGAGCATAAAAAGACGGGCTACAGCATTTGGTCGGTCGATGGCGACTCGGACAAAGACGGAAAGGTCATCCACGTATGGAGTGGCGAGCACGACGGCAAGCCCAGCCGCTCTTTTGCGTTCGACCGCCAGTCAAACGGAACCTACATCATCCGAGACCGCACAAACGAGAAAAAAGACATTAATTACCTGGCCATAGAAAAGGACGGCAAAGACCAAGACAACAACAAGATCTGCCACAAGAGGAAGAGCATTCCGTGGGAGCTCGAACTTGTCGGTTACGACAAGGGCGAGATCAATACCACGGTTAGAAGTATCGACTGGATCACGTATAGCAGCTACGTCGATGGGCCATGTTGGATGAGCCACGTCGACGACGACAAATACCTCGACGAACTGAGCATCCCAGGCACGCATGATTCGGGCAGCTGCAGCGTCGACAACGACACCGAGCCCCAAACCTCGCTTGCAAAGTGCCAGCAGGATTACATCCCCACGCAGTTGCTCGAAGGCATTCGCTACTTTGATATTCGACTCGGAAAGGGTGAGAACCCCGGCATCGACCACGGAGATTGCTACCTGCTCAAAAAAGACGGGAACTTTATGCATCTTTCCGATGTCATCGGGTACTTCAATACGTTTTTGAGCGAAAACCCGAAAGAAGCGCTCATCATGCTCGTGTCGCGGGGCAACGACGAGGCTACCGACGAAAGCCTCACGACGGCTTTTGCCAATGTTATGGACAAGAACCCCAATCTGTTCTACACATCGAGCCGCATCCCCACGCTGGGCGAGGTGCGCGGAAAAATCGTCTTGCTGCGTCGATTTAGGCTCGTCGGCAGCAGCGTAAACGGCCACACGTGGGGCCTCGACCTCACCGAATGGGACGACAAAATCGCAGCGCACACCGACAGCGCCTCCATGTGTCTCGTTCGAGACGAGCGGGGCTTTGAAGCCGTGGGGAAAACGGGTGACGAAAAGCCCTATTGCACCAAGGTATATGCCCAGGACCATTACGAATGCACAGGAACCGACAAAATCAGCTGGGTCGATATGGCGCTGCAGGAGACAACCAAGCTCGCCCGCATCATGGTGGACGTCGAGGACGATGCCGGGGCCAAGGTAAAGGTCTTGGAGCACAGCTGGTGCATCAACTACACCAGCTGCACGAACCACAAGCAAGGAAGCAATCCTTTTACCGCGGCACGAGTGGTCGACGAGCACCTGTACAAGAGCTCGTATATAAACAATACCGGAGTTGAGGGCACAAAAGAGAACTGCCGTAAGAACATTGGCATCATTGCGTCCGACTTTGTTGATGCGGCACTGGCCCGAAGCATCTACCAGCGTAATTACGATGCGCAGCACAAGCAGACAGCTTCGTGCTACCTCCCAGCCCGCATGCACATGACATATGGCGACTCGCTGAGCGACGCCTCGCTCCAGGACGGCAAGACCGTTGGCGAGGGTCATTTCCGCCTCGTCGACAGCAGCAACGTACTCAACGTGGCGGCTTCGGGCCATGCGTTTGCCATCGAATATGTGGATGTCGACGCCTTGGGCAACGAGACCGTTACGGAGCTGCGGGGCTCCGTGCCCATCGATATCGATCCACGCGCGCTGACGCCCCATTTTGAGGGACTCGAAGGCCTTAAGGCCGGCGAAGACGTGCGCGCCAAGATTGCGGCATCACTCGAGGGCAAGCTCGAAACCGATGCCTGCACGGCCCAGCTTGAGTTTGTGCACGACGCGAACGGCGCTCCGGGAACGGCGATGACCGAGGGCGAGGCATTTGCCGCGGGGACGTATTGGGTGCGTGCGAAAGGCCTGTTGGGCGACGCGGCGCAAAACTACACGCTTGCCACCGACGGAGCCGCAAGCTTTACTGTGACGACTTCGGGCAACGCGGGCGACACCGGCAACGGTACCGGCGGCGGCAACGGCAACGATGCCAACACGGACAGCGCCGACAAGAACGGCAAGGGCAACAAGAGCAAGGGCTCGGGCGAGAAGCTCGCCGGCACGGGCGACGGCTCTGGCATCGCCGCCGGGCTCGCCGCTGCCGCCGTAGCGACAACGGTCGCCGGCGCGGCGATGCTTGACAATGCCCGCGACAATACCGAGGACGTTAACGAATAGGCAAGCCAGTCTTTTGGGCTCATTAACTCAATCGGGGCGCAGAATACCGTTCTGCGCCCCGATTTTTACCTTGGCCCGAACGCCGCTATCGGCTACATCACCATGTTCAGCGCGTTCACAAATTCCTGGGCCTGGGAGCGGCTGCTCAGGCTAAAGACGCAAGCGGTCAACAGCCGATTGCGCAGAAAAACATCGCGGCCTTTGATTCTATTGACGCCCGTAATGTCCTTAAGATAGACAATCTCGGTGTGCTTGCCACCAAAAGTGCCCTTCTTGAGCACCTCGATACGGTTGGGGTAGATCTTGACGTCTTCAAACCTACCGGAACCTTTGTCCTGGAATAGCAGCGTGTTGTTGTCCATACGCGTCACTCCCGCGGGGTTCGCTAAAACTGCCTCCATAGTCACATTTTAGTCACCGCAAGGCTCCCATGCGAAGGTGCCAGACAGCAAAGCAATTCGTGTCCGCGCGAGGCTTTAAACTAAATGCGATAAAGATGCATTCCACAAGAGGAAAGTGGGGCGACAGTGATGGGCGAACTGGTAAACCGTGGAGAATCGGCAATCGTGCCCGAAGGTTTTTACAAGCAGGTCTCCTCAATTCTCAACGCCGCTCGCGACAAGGCCTATACCGCCGTTAACTTTGCGATGGTTGGGGCATATTGGGAGATCGGCAAGAGTATTGTTGATGAACAGGGCGGAGAGGAGCGCGCCAAGTATGGCGATGCACTGATCGACGAACTTGCCGTTAGATTGACTAAGGATTTTGGCAGAGGCTTCAACGCCAGAAGCTTAAGATACATGCGTCAGTTTTATCTTGCGTTCCCAATCCGGAACGCGCTGCGTTCCGAATTGAATTGGACACATTACCGCAGGTTATCGCGTATAACCGACCCTGATGCTCGCGCCTGGTACATGAACGAATGCGCCGATTCTCGTTGGAGCACGCGTCAGCTCGAGCGCCAGATCAACACCATGTTCCGCGAGCGCCTACTTGCCAGCAAGGACAAAGAGGCCGTCACCCAGGAAATCCAAAAGAGCGCCCCGGCTCGTCACCCCGAGGATATCATCCGCGACCCATATGTACTGGAGTTTTTAGGTTTCTCGGACGATGCTGCGTTTCGCGAGAGCGATCTAGAGCAGGCGCTCATCACGCATCTTCAGAAGTTCCTGCTGGAGCTTGGCCGTGGCTTCGCTTTCGAGGCGCGCCAAAAGCGCATCACCTTTGATGGGCGCCATTTCTATATTGACCTTGTTTTTTACAACTATCTGATGCGCTGCTTCGTGCTCATCGACCTTAAGACGGACGATCTTACGCATCAGGACCTGGGCCAGATGCAAATGTATGTGAACTACTACACGCGCGAGCTCATGAACGAAGGCGACAATCCGCCCATAGGCATCGTGCTCTGCGCGGACAAAAGCGACTCGATTGTCGAGTACACGCTGCCCGAAGACAACGACCAAGTGTTTGCCGCCAAATACCTGCCGTATCTTCCAAGCAAGGAAGAGCTGGCGCGCGAGCTGAGTGCCGAGTACCGCGCCATCAACGAAGCGACTAATGGCGAAACGCAAGGGTAGCAGCACGTTGCGACCGAAGCCACCGCAGCCGTCGCAGGCGCACTCGCGGTTGCGACGCACGCTACGAAACAATACCGGTCATGGACGCCGGCAACGACATTCTAGCCGTGGCTGGCGAGCGTGACCTGACAGGCAAAGACGCGGCCTTCGTCTGATGTGGGTCCATTGGCTGCCACAGAAAAGGGCCGGTTGCAGCCGGCCCTTTAGACGATAATAACTGCGTTGCCCGCGCTTCCGAAGTGTGACTAGCTGAGGAGCGGGTTCCGCGGCACAACCTGATTTTACCCAGTGAGGAGGCTCTTTTGCAGCCGCTCCACTGTTTATTTACATCTGGCACTCTCAAACAATCAGACGGCAGCCCGCGCTCCCGTGAGCTGCCCCATACCCCTGGCTTTCACGTTACGGCGCCAACCAGCACCGCTCCCCTACTTCCCAAATAGCGCACCCAGCAGGCCGCGACGTTTGGGCTTCTCCTCTCGGTAGGAACCCTCGACGGCGGCTGCCACCTGGCGCGGTTGCTCGCCGCTTCCACGGCGCACAATCTGGTATAGGAACGGCGATTTAACATATTTGACCTCGACGGGCGTGGCGTGCACGGTGCTCTCGCCGGACAGATGCAGGCTCGGGTTGAGCGGCGCCACGATATGCGTCTCGCGCTTGTCGCTAAACACCACCGCGGCCGCGCGGCCCGTCTGGCCGTTTACAGCAATGCGCACCTGCTCGCCATCGCGGCTGTCCGTCGCCGGACGATCGACAAAGTACACCGGCACCATAACTAAGCCGTCCTTGTGCTTGCGGACCTTGCGCGCCCAGGCGCGGATGCTCTTTTTATTGAGCCCCAGTACAGCCTCGGCGTCGTTGCCCGCAACGTCGAGCGCCAGCTTATCAATAACCACCTGGTCCTTGGTAGACGCATCGACGGAGACAACGCGGAAGTCGCCTTCCTGCATGGCGGGATCGAACGGGCCGACCTTGGCAAAGTCCCACGGCTCCAAAATGCCCATGAGGCGAACGTCCAGGTAGTTTGCCCTGGGGTATGCCCAGTCGAGCACCTCGTAGTACACCAAGGCCTCCTTGCTCAGGCCCTTGCCCGGGAAGCTCGCCATCATGCGCAAGTCCGCCAGCGCCATGGGGAAATAGAAGAGCATCATGTCGTTTTGGATCGCGTCTTCCACGTCGTGCCCGGCAAAGGCATCCGGATACTGGCGCACCAGCTGCAGCGCGTTGGCACGTGCCTGCTGCGGCGAGATTTCGCAGGGAATACCCTGCTCGGGCACATACTCCGCACCAACGCCCAAGGTCAGGCGCTTGCTAAACGTCCCCGGCTTGAGCAGGTCCGCAATGCCGATCTTATTGCCGCAGGACGGGCACTCAAACACACGCTGCGTTGACTCGCCCTCAAAGGACGCTCCGCAGAAGGGGCAAGGAATGCTCACATGCGTGGCCTCTTGGAACTCCTGCGCCGTGCCGCGATCCTCCCACAGCAGATGTTCCAGGACCGACTGATTGCGCCAGTGCGCATTGAAGAAATACCAGTCCGGGTCCTGCGGGCGCTCGAGTTGCGACACATGCGTGAGTTTGAGCAGTCCATCCACCACCGTCAACGGCGTATGGCGAATACCCAAAGCGCTCTTGGGCTCTCCGGCGTCCGCCTGCCACGGAACCACCGTGCCGCAATAGGCGCACTCAAAGCTGCGCTTAGCCTGGTGCGAGTACATAGGGCCGCCGCAGTTTTGACATTTAATGGCAAACATCTCGTCCATGGAAACGTCCTCCTTTGCACAGGGGCTGTCGACATTAAGTATGTCGAGCAAGCAGGCACATGCCCATACCCATGTGGCCCAAAATGGACCACCCAGGCAGACGAGAAGGCTCGCTCGTTAGCGCCGGCAGACTATTGCTGCATTTTCTGAGCATCGGTGCACGGCGCCCCCGCGCGAGCTACACTATCCCCTTAAACATGATTGTGAGGACGACCGCTATGCTATTTGTAAATCGGCTGGTACATACGCTTGTTCCCGGCAGCGAGGGCAAGCCGGTCGATGCATCTTGCCGCACCAACGCGGGTTTTGCCGCAAGCCTCATCTGCATTGGCCTCAACATCACTCTGTGCCTAGCCAAGGGCATCGCGGGCCTGCTTGCCGGCTCCGTCTCCCTCATCGCCGATGCTTTCAACAACCTCTCCGATGCCTCGAGCAACATCGTGAGTCTGCTCGGGTTCCGCCTTGCCAGCCGCCCGGCAGACGAGGGCCACCCTTACGGCCACGGCCGCTACGAGTACCTGGCCGGTCTGTTTGTCGCCGTCCTGGTTTGCGCCGTCGGCATCAACCTGATTCTCGAGTCGGTCACCAAGATCATCAAGCCCTCGCCCACCGCTTACACGTTTATTTCCCTTGCGGCACTGGCTACGTCCATGCTCGTTAAGCTCTGGATGGCAGCGTTCAACCGCACGCTGGGCGATCGCATCGACTCGGAGACGCTCATAGCCACGGCGCAGGACTCCAAAAACGACGTCATCACCTCGGGCTCGGTCTTGGTGGCGGCGCTTATTTCGCAGACGACCGGCTTTGATCTCGATGGCTGGGCAGGCCTGGGTGTGGGCATCTTCATCTGCATCAGCGGTCTGGGCCTGGTGCGCGACGCCATCAGCCCGTTGCTGGGGCAAGCGCCCGACCCCAAGCTCGTCCAGGCAATCCGCGACAAGATCATGTCCTATCCGCAGGTCTTGGGCACACACGACCTCATGGTGCACGACTACGGCCCCGGTCGTCAGTTTGCCAGCGCCCACGTGGAGATGCCCGGCGAGGGCGACGCGTTTGAGCACCACGAGATTCTGGACACCATCGAACACGACATCAAGCGTCAGATGGGCATCGGCATCACGCTGCACTGCGACCCCATCGCCACCACCGGCGACGACCTGCGCGGCTGGGTCAAGCGCGGCGTCATGCAGATCGATCCTGCGCTCTCCATCCACGACCTGCACGAGCACGACGGGTTCGTTTCGTTTGACCTGGTGCGTCCCGACGGCTTTGACATATCCGACGAGGAGCTGCTGGGGCTCGTCACGCGCATCGTGCACGAGCGCCGACCCGATGCCTCATGCGTCGTCACGTTTGATTCGGGCTTTAGCTCGCCCGACCGTCCGGCCGAGCAACTGTAGCCTGCTTAACAGCTAGTTTCCCTGCGCGCCCGAGATGCCGTTTTGCAGCGCGTCCCAGGCGTTGGTAGCCATATCGCCCAGATTCTGAGCAGTATCGCCGAGGTTTTGGGCTGTATCGCCCAGCTCTTGTGCCTTGTCTCCCAACTCCTGTGCCTTGTTGCTCAAATCCTCCAGCGTATTGGAGCTCGAGCTGTCGGTACCGCTTTGGCCGCCGGACGAGTTGCCATAGCTGTTCTTGTGCGTGAGCTGAATCTCCAGGTTGCCGTTGTCGTTATAGTAGGCATTCGTAACAACCCAGTTGGAATCGATGACGGGCGTTGAGCCATCGTCGGTCAGGATCACGGCGTTCGAAAGGTCGGCTCCGCGTGACTTGAGGAGCTTCTTGGCGTTGGACCAGTACTGTCCCGGGATATCGCTCAGGTCGACGGCAGCAGACTGGGTGGTCTCGGCCTGCTCGGTCGTGGCATCGGTCGTGGCGCCCCGCTTGTTGAGCATGCCCGACACGATGGCGAACACGACCGACAAGGCAAAGAAGATCGCCAGCACAATCAGGATTTTCTTGATCACGCTCGACGGACGCGACGGTGCCTTCTCCTCGTCCTCACCATACTGCGGAATCGATTTGGGATACTCGCGATACGGCTGGCGCGACTCGTAGCGAGGCTGCGCCGTGCGAGGCAAATACGTCGTCTGCTGAGGCTGCGGAATGGGATTCTGCGGCAGGTTGTCATAGGAATTCGGCGTCGAGGCAGCATAAGAATCCTGCGGCGCGTAATCAAACGGATCCGGAGCTGCGTTGCCATAGGGGCCTTGCGAAGATGCAGCGTAAGAATCCTGCGCCGTGTCGCCATAGCCCATAACCCGGGTGGGCTCGGCAGAAGGCTGCGTCGCGGCGGGGTCGGTATAACCGGGGTTGGGAACAACGCGGGTCGCATCGGCGCTATCGCCAGCCTGCGCGGAACCGTAGCCGCCCATCACGGTTGTCTTGTCCTGATCCATGCAACGATTCCTTTCCGTCGCGCGTGAGCCTCAAGTTATCCATGCATTCTACCCGCGCAAAAGCCTATGATGGGCAGAGTCTATCGGTATCTACAAGACATGCGCGGGTCTAAGGATCAAAAAGCCCCGCCGGGCCTTGTGGGCACGGCGGGGCGGACAAGCAGCTATGGACAGCAGACTTAGAACAGGCCGGTGATGTTGCCGTCGTTGTCGACGTCGATGTTTTCGGCCGCGGGCACCTTGGGCAGACCCGGCATGGTCAGAACACTGCCGGTCAGCGCGACCACAAAGTGGGCGCCGGCAGAAACCTTGAGCTCACGCACGGTGATGCGGAAGTTCTCGGGAGCGCCCAGGGCCTTGGCGTTGTCGCTAAAGCTGTACTGCGTCTTGGCGACGCACACCGGCAGGTTGCCAAAGCCGTTCTCGCGCAGCTCGGCGAGCTGGCGCTTGGCGGCCGGCGTAAAGTCGACGCCGTCGGCGCGGTAGACCTTGGTGGCAACGGCCTCGAGGGCATCAGCGACATCAGCGCCGTCCTCATAGGCAAACTTGAGCTCGCTCGGCTGCTCGATCAGGCGCATGACCTCATCGGCCAGCTCGAGCGCGCCCTCGCCGCCCTTGGCCCAGACCTCGGAAAGCTTAACGTTGACGCCGAGCTTCTGGCACTCGGACTCGATGAGAGCAAGCTCGGCCTCGGTGTCCGTCGGGAAGCGGTTGATGGCGACCACGCAGGGCAGACCATAAACGTTCTGGATGTTGTCGACGTGACGCAGCAGGTTGGGCATGCCAGCCTTGAGTGCCTCGAGGTTCTCCTCGTTGAGGTCGGCCTTGGCAACACCGCCGTTGTACTTCAGCGCACGAGCGGTCGCGACGACTACGACAGCGCTGGGGCGAACGCCCGTCATGCGGCACTTGATATCGAGGAACTTCTCGGCACCCAGGTCGGCGCCAAAGCCGGCCTCGGTAATGGCGACATCGCCAAAGCGCATCGCCATACGCGTGGCCATGATAGAGTTGCAGCCGTGGGCAATGTTGGCGAAGGGACCGCCGTGGACAAACGCGGGCGTGCCCTCGAGCGTTTGCACCAGATTGGGCTTGAGCGCGTCCTTAAGCAACGCGGCCATGGCACCCTGGGCCTTGAGGTCGCGGGCACGGACGGGCTCGCCGGCATAGCTGTAGCCGACAACGATCTCGCCCAAGCGCTCCTTAAGATCGTTGATGCTCGTGGACAGGCACAGGATTGCCATGACCTCGGAGGCGACGGTGATATCGAAGCCGTCCTCGCGCGGCACGCCCTGGGCCTTACCGCCAATGCCGTCGATGACGTGGCGCAGCTGGCGGTCGTTCATATCGACGACGCGCTTCCAAGTGATGCGCTTAACGTCAATACCGAGCTGGTTGCCCTGCTGAATATGGTTGTCGAGCATGGCGGCCAGCAGGTTATTGGCGGCACCGATAGCGTGGAAGTCGCCGGTAAAGTGCAGGTTGATATCCTCCATGGGGATGACCTGAGCCCAGCCGCCGCCGGCAGCACCGCCCTTGACGCCAAAGACGGGGCCGAGCGAAGGCTCACGCAGGGCCACGGCGCTCTTGATACCTCGACGACGCAAGCCATCGGCCAGACCGATGGTCGTGGTGGTCTTGCCCTCGCCCGCGGGCGTTGGGTTGATAGCGGTCACGAGGACGAGCTTGGCCTGGTGATCAGTCGGCTCGTTGAGCAGTGAATAGTCGACCTTAGCCTTGTCGAAGCCGTAAGGAATAAGGTGCTTAACGTCGACGCCGGCGTTCTTGGCCACCTCGGTAATAGGCAGTGGCGTGACAGAACGTGCGATTTCGATGTCAGTAGGCATGGGCGGTCCTTTCGTTACCGAATGAGAAAAAGACCAATTCAGCATAGCACGGGCGCGCAATAGTAAAACGCCCATAACCGATGAACGGCGATATGCTTACCCGATGCCCAGCGATAGTCCAACAGCCCGCCAAAACAAAGCGCCCTAAACGGTAGGTTCAATCCCCAGGTGCTCAAAGGTGCGAAGGGTTGCCTGACGGCCCTGCGGCGTACGAATCATCAACCCGCACTGCAGCAAATAGGGCTCATAGACATCCTCGAGCGTGCCCGGGTCCTCGCCCACCGCGCTGGCAAGGGTCGTAAGTCCCACGGCACGGCCGGAGAACGTCTTGGCGAGCGTCTCCAAGATGCGAATATCCATCCAGTCCAGACCAAGCTCATCAATCTCGAAGAACTCGAGCGCCTGACGGCAAATATCAAGCTCAATAGGACCGTTGCCGCGCACCTGCGCATAGTCGCGCACACGCTTGAGCAGACGGTTGGCCAAGCGCGGCGTGCCACGCGAGCGCGAGCCGATCTCGAGCGCGCTCGGATGGTCGATCGTCACGCCCAGGATAGTCGCCGAGCGCGTCACAATCTGCGCGAGCTCCTCGACCGTGTAGTAATCCAGGCGATATGAAATGCCAAAGCGGTCGCGCAACGGGCCGGTCAACATGCCTGAGCGGGTCGTTGCCGCTACCAGCGTAAACTTGGGAATATCCAGGCGAATCGAGCGCGCCGCCGGACCTCTACCGATCACGATATCGAGGGCAAAGTCCTCCATCGCGGGGTACAGGACCTCCTCGACCGAACGGTTGAGGCGGTGGATCTCGTCGATAAACAGCACATCACCCGGCTGCAAGTTAGTAAGGATGGCCGCCAGGTCGCCCGTGCGCGCGATGGCAGGGCCACTCGTGGTCTTGATCTGAGCGCCCAGCTCGTTGGCGATAACGGTGGCCAGCGTGGTCTTGCCCAGGCCCGGAGGACCCGAGAAAATCACGTGGTCGAGCGTCTCGCCACGGTTCTGCGCCGCTTCGATCAACACGCGCAGGCTCTGCTTGATGTGCTCCTGGCCACAGTAGTCGTCCAGGCGCTGGGGGCGCAAAGTGCGGTCGACATCAAGGTCCTCGGCCGTCAGCTCCGAGCCCACCATGCGCTCGCCGTGCGCCATGGATGCCGCCGGCGAGTTGCCGGGCGTCGCCCACAGGTCCTGAGAGTCATCGGCTTCCCACATCACGCATCCATTCCGAGTCGCTTAAGCGCCGCGCCGAGCAGATCCTCGACACGCATATTTTGCCCATCATACCCGCTCAGGGCAACATCGGTCTCCTGCGGGCTAAAGCCCATGGAAAGGAGTGCCGCACGGGCATCATCGATGGCCGAGGGAGCGGCAGCGGGCACGGGCATCGCAACCTGTCCGGGAATCACGTCGACCGGCACAAAGCCCTTATCCTTGGCAAAGGTGCTCTTGAGTTCCAGAATCAGACGCTGCGCTGTCTTTTTGCCCACACCGGGAACCATGGCCATACCCTTGTCGTCCTCGGCCATTACCAGCGAATACAGCTGCCCCACGGTATAGGTAGAGAGCACGGCAAGCGCCAGGCGCGGACCGACACCCGACACGGACACGAGCCGATCGAACATCGTGCGCTCATCCTTTGAGGAAAAACCGAAAAGTGTCATGGCGTCCTCGCGCACCTGCATACGCGTGTAGAGGCGGACCTCGCCGCCGGGCGTAGGCAGCGTAGCGGCGGTGCTGCCCGAGATGCCGAGCTCAAAGCCCACGCCCGACACATCGACGACGGCCGAGCTCATCGTGGCCTCGACAAGCGTTCCATGGAGCTGGGAAATCATCAGTATCCGGTTCCTCTCTGTTGATAGAACTCGCCACCGGTGAGTTCACGGGTGCGGCTGAGGTTTACGTGGCAGATGGCGCAAGCCAGGGCATCGGCGGCATGGTCGGGATGCGGGTCGTGGTCGAGCTGTGTTAGCGTGCGTACCATGTAGGCGACCTGCCGCTTGTCCGCGGCGCCGGTGCCCACCACAGCCTGTTTGATCTGCATGGGCGTGTACTCGCCAATCTCGAGCGCGCATTCCGAAAGCGCGACGAGTGCAGCACCGCGGGCATGCGCCGTAGGGATGGCCGAGCGAACGTTGGCGCCAAAGTAAATGCTCTCGATAGCAGCGGTATCGGGACGATAGCGTTCGACAACGCCCTTGAGGTCGCGGGCGATATGCGACAGGCGCACCGCGAGCGGACTTCCGGCACTGGTCTCGATGCAGCCATAGGCACGGCAGCGAACCTCGCCACGCCGCTCCTCGATAATCCCCCAACCCGTATGAGCCAAACCGGGGTCAATGCCCAAGATAACCAAGCCAACCTCCCCTCGCCACAAGCACAGCGCAAGACAAGGCCCCGCGCACTATTAACGAACGTCTGTTCTATAATAACACAACGCAAGCCCTATAAGTCAGCCGAGATCGAATTGTAGGTTGAGCATACGCAAGCGAGCGCCCGCCAGAGCGAGCAAGGTGCCTTGAAAGAGGAGGGCATTGACCTGGCGGTCATGCCCGACGATTGAAAGGCAGATTGCCGCTCTGGCGGGCGCGCAGCGACCTAGTTCTGCGAGAAGAACGGGAACTGCCTCGGATCAACCGGCGGATGCGGCATCGGGCCACCCTGGGGACTACCTTGCGAGCCGCCCTGACCGCCCATCATCTTATCGATGGCGTCCTGAACCTCGCCCTCGAACTTTTTCATTCCCTCGTGCAAACGACGCTGACCGTCCTCAGAGCGCAGCTCCTCCATCTGCTCGGGCGAAATACCCAGTAGCTCGCCCAGCACGCCCATCATCTCGTTTCGCACGCGCTCGCTCGTATCCTCGTCAGCAAAGCGGCGCACCTCGGCGCGCGCCAGCGAATCGACCGTCATACGCTCCTTGCCGTTAAGCCCCAGGTCGGACCACGCGAGCATATACGGCCAGGCACGCTCGGCAAACGAACGGGCCGAGACGATCGGCGCCATCGGCAACATGCGGCGGGCAGCCTCACCCTGTCGAACGAGCATCAGCAGCAGCGAGCAAACCTCAGGCTTGCCAGCGGCCATCGGGATGTCGTCGAAAGATCGATTGCGGTCCACGTGCGCCTCGAGCGCGCCATCGACCTCACCCGGCTCAAGCCCGCCGAGCAGCTGTGCCGCACGATCGAGCATGTCGACCGGGCCGTCGAGCGTCGAGAGCGCCTGCGCCAGCACGCGCTCCATACAATCTTCCACCGCGTTGAGTGTCACGAGCTCTTGGGGCACCACGGCAGACGTGCGGTTGCGCACACGCGCCACAAACTCAAGCGTCGACAGGTACACATCGCCAAAGGGCGCAAAGTCGCCCTGGTAGCCGCCGGACAGTGCGGGCGCCGCTAGCGCGTACTCGGTCTTGGAGAGCGGGCTCAACGCCATGGCACCCAGCTCGAGCGCCGTGTCCTCCAACATCAGGCCCAGCGCACGCGAGCGCAGACGCTCGGCATCGCCCGCCGACACGTCGCGATCGAGCACACGCGCCGCATCCGGTGCATCACGCTCGACGGTGCGAATGTGCAAACGCTCGGCAATGGAGCGGACGGCGGCACAGCGGGCAGCCTCGGCCTCTTCCTGCGCCGGCGTAAAGATACGGTTGCGCCCCAGCACCAGGCCAATCACATTACGCGGGCCCAGAGCGTCAACGGCCAGCGCCGTCAGCAGGGACGACGGCAAGTCACCCTCGAGTGCCACCACAGCACGCGAAGCACCGTGAGCTCGGGCGTTGTCGCGCACGGCGAGCACCAGCGCCTGCCACAGCCACTCCTCGGAACGGAACTCGGGCAGTTCGTGATCTTCCAGGGCATCGAGCATCACGCCGCGCTGAATCTCCTGAACCAGCAGGCTCTCCTCAAAACACGGCGCCTGGGCCACCACGCGACCGCAGTCGTCGAGCACAAACGAACCGCCGGTATACACCGACTCGTCATAGGCACCGACCGGCGCCATGCAGGCAAACCACACGCTGCGCTTGGAGGCGATCTTGCGATAAGCGCCGCTGCGAACGGCGGCAATGGCGGCAGTCTCGCGGTCGGTCATGTCAAACGCGTTGAATTGGAAATACGCAATGAGGTCAACACCGGTCGGCAGCATCTCGAGTTCGCGGTCCAAGTCAAAAATCACGGCGATGCGCACGCCGTCCACGTCGAACACCGGCGGCGCCCAACGTGTGTCGTTGTTCTCGCCACGCTGCAGGGCAATGCTCGAACGCGCCGGCACCACATGACCGTCCTTGAGCATCATGTAGTCAAGCAGCGGCTGGCCCTCAAACGAAACCGCCGCGGGCACGATGCAGATCATGTCAAGCTCCTGGATACGCTCGGCGACACCAGTCAAACCGGCAAGCACGTCGTGCTCAAAGTCGGCAGCGCCCACCAGGCCACCGGGCATGGCGCCCATAAAGAGCGGAGCCGGAACGCACAGCACGCGCGCCCCGCGCTCATGGGCCAGACGAGCCTGGTCCTCGATGCGGCCGCAAATGCCCTCAATATCACCCAGGCGCATATCGATCTGTGCAAGCGCGAGCTTCATGGCCCAGCCCTTTCCGTCGTAAACCATCGAAATCGTAGTAAAAGCGCCGGCCGCATAATGCAGCCGGCGCTTGCATGTGCATATGCTAGCTATGATACCCCGAGCGGGAGCGCGCTCCTAGAATGTCGCGGACCACAGCCCGTGCAGGTTGCAGTAGGCATAGACGGTACCGGTCTTGGAGCCGCCCGCGAAAAACGTCGCGGGTTTCATGCCGGGCTCAAGGTAATGGACCTCTAAGCGGCCCTCGGCCTCAAGGGCAATCCACTCAATGTAGTGTTCGGGCAGGCTGGGGTGCTCGACCGAGCCAACGCGTGCGCGAATCACGTGACCGTCGCGCTCGGTCTCGACAACAGGCACGTGCTTCTCGTGCGCCGCGTCCTCAGTGTTTGCGGTCAGTTCCGTGCAACCGGCAGGGGTCGCAACGCCTTCGCCAAGGGCAGCGATGAGCTTACCGTCGGGGTCCTTAAAGAATTTCGCCATGATGTTCTCCTTTGCTGATGTGCCAATGTTCTTGATGGTTCTTATGCCCAAAGGCAGACAAACCATCCACGGCATTGCAAATGAACACATAACGGATCAGGCAAGCGGTCGGGCCAAAATGCGTCGACCGTCCTGCCCGCTCCAGCAGTCCCACCCCGCGCGCGGCTAGCGACCGTCACCGCCGAGCAGTGCCAGAACATCCTCGCGCGTGAACAGTGCCGACGAGATGCCGTCGCCGCCGAGCACACTGTTGACCAGATCGCGCTTGGACTCCTGCATCTGCATAATGCGCTCCTCGATCGTGTCCTTGGCGATGAGCTTGTACACGGTCACGGTATGTTGCTGGCCAATACGATGCGCGCGGTCAGTCGCTTGGTCCTGCGCCGCCACGTTCCACCACGGGTCGTAGTGGATGACCACGTCGGCCGCCGTCAGGTTAAGGCCCACGCCGCCCGCCTTGAGCGAGATCAAAAAGACCGGCACCTCGCCCGCCTGGAACTGTGCGACCATCTTGGCGCGGCTCTCTTTAGACGATGCGCCCGTGAGCTTAAGGAAGGCGATATCCTCCTTGGCCAGGCGCTTGCCAATGATATCGAGCATGCCCGTAAACTGGCTGAACAGCAAGATGCGATGACCACCGTCGAGTGCGCCGTGCACGAGCTCCATGCACGTATCGAGCTTGGCGCTCCCCGCCTTGTAATCCTCGTAGTGTAGACGCGGGTCGCAGCAGATCTGGCGCAGCTTGGTGAGCTCGGCAAGTACCTTGAGCTTGTCCTTCTTAAACTCCCCGGCCTCGCGGTGCTGCACCTGCTGGGCGATGCGGTCCTGATTTGCCAGGTAAAGCTTGCGCTGCTCACCGGTGAGCTGAGCCACGACTGTGTCCTCGATCTTTTCGGGCAGATCGGCCACCACGTCCTCTTTGACACGGCGCAGCACAAACGGCGACACAAGCGCCTGCAGGCGGGCGGCGCTGTCACCTTCGGCGTGCTCGACCGGGCTTTCGAAGCGCTTTGCGAACGATTCGCGCGTGCCAAGCAGGCCCGGCATCAAAAAGTCGAAGATGCTCCAGAGCTCGGATAGGCGGTTTTCGATGGGCGTGCCCGTCAAGGCAAAGCGCACGCCGGCCGGCAGACGCTTGGCAGCGCGCGCCACCTGGGTGAGCGGGTTTTTAATGTACTGGGCCTCATCGAGCACAACGCGGGCAAAATCCTGCTCGGCGTACTCATCGATATCACGGCGCATAAGGTCATACGACGTCACGACCACGTTATGCTCGACCACGCCGGCGATTTGCACGCGACGCTGCGCCTTGGCGCCCACGATGGCGCACACATCGAGCGACGGGGCAAAGCGCTCCAGCTCGGCGGTCCAGTTGTACACAAGCGACGCAGGGCACACCACAAGCGTGGGCTTAGTGTCCCCCGCTTCCACGCGCGCCAGAATGTGCGCGATCATCTGGAGCGTTTTGCCCAGGCCCATGTCGTCGGCCAAGATGCCGCCAAGGCCCAGGTGCTCGAGCGAGCCGAGCCACTGGTATCCGTCGACCTGGTAGCCGCGCAGTGTGGCCTTGAGCGAGACCGGCACCGTAAAGTCCATCTTGCCGAGCGTATCCAAGCGCTCGACGATGCGGCGGAACGCGGCGTCACGATCGGCCTCGAGCGCGGGCGTGCGCGCGAGCATGCTATCGACGAACAGGGTACTCGACGCGGGAAGCGACACGCCGTCGAGCAGGTCGACAGCATCGACCCCCAGATCCTCGGCAAGGCCAAACGCGGCGCGCGCCCCCTCGTCCAGGCGAATGATGTCGCCCGACGTGAGACGCGCAAACGTCTGGTGACGCTTGTAGGAGTCCAGATAGATGGCAAGGTCTGCCGCCGAAAGCCCGCTCGCGCTCAGTTCGACGTCGAGCAGGTTACTCTTGACGGTCGCACGCACCGAAAGCTTGGGCGCGGGGCGGACCGAAATCTGGCGCAGACGGTCGCTGAGCATGACCTCACCAAGCTTGGACAGGACGGATAGGCCCTCGGTCAGCAGGCAGAACAAGCTCTCGTCATCGCGCTCCTCAAACGCCAGACCGCCCTCGTAGAAATCGAAGTACAGGGCCGCCGTGTCCATAACGCGAAACTCCGCCACCTCGTCGCGGGGCGGCACGCCCGGGCGCCGCTCTTCGAAGGGGCTGCCCGGAGCGCCCAGACTAAAGAGATCTGCCGACCAGTCGCCGTAGGTAACCGTAATTTTGCAGGTCACAAGCCCATCGTCGACGCCGATCGCCATAGCAAAGCTTGGCTCGGGCGCCACGGTATCGAGCGCGGCGGGCGCGGTAAGGTCGGTGTAGTCGCGCAAAATGGGCAGCGCCATACGACAGAACTCCCCCACCTGGTCGGCAGCGATATGGACTGGCGTGCGACAGGGCAGTAAGCGCGATAGGAACGGCGCCGCATGCTGGGCAAACGCTACATCGGCGCGGCGCGCACGGCGGGTGTCGACCAGATAGGCAACGTCGCCCGAAGCAAAGCAGTATGCATCGGCCGGCAGGCGTAGATCGTAGCTGCCACCAGCCGCCGGCGCGATTTTGGCGGCAAGGAGCGGTGGGCGCTTAGACAGCGCCTCGTCCTCCCCTTCCGGAGGCATCTCAACTGCCACGTCATAGGTGCGATGCGTCGTCGTCCCCCGCGACCAGGCGGGCTCAAAAGAGATGGTCTGACCGCGCAACAGGTCCAGCACATATACGATGCTATGCTCGGACAGCGGCAACTGACGCTCGGCGACAAAACCGCTGCGGACAAAGTCGTACGACGCCGAACGCGAGCTTGTGATGTCATCGAGATAGGCAACTGTCGTCACGACAAGGTTGAGCAGCTTTGTCGACACGTCTTCGAAGGCTTCGGGCGTATGGACAAACGTGAGCTTCTTGCCGTACGAGAAGGTGCCGCCTCGGACATAGGCGTCGGCCATGCCGTCGATATCCTTGACCACATAGGACACCGAACCGCAGCGAATGCGGAACTCGAGCGCCCAGCTAAAGCGGTCGGCGAACAGCGGATTGTAGTACGGCACCAACGAAGGCTCCAACGCCGCCTTGGGGGCGTCGGGATCAACGGCACCGGCAAGCTTGCGGCGCATGCTCGCCAACTCATCCATGCGCGCGTCCGAAAGATCGGAGAGCGCCGCCATGAGGCTGGGGCTCGTGGGGACGGGCGCCGGAAAGGGAAAGTTAGGGTTGACGGCCGGCGCTTTGGGCGCGGTGCGAACGGGCTGTTTCGGCTGCGCCGTAAACGTGCGGACCGGCGTGCGCAAACCTTCGACGGGCTCGGCGCCGCTGGCATCCAAATACGCCAGAGCCGTGGCAATAGCGTGCTTGCACATACCGGGGTAACGATAGGCGGCGGGGCAATCGCAGTCGTAGTCGATCACCTCGTGCTCGTCCATGTCGAGCGCCACGTGCGTCTTGTACAGGTCGCCGCGCGAACCGCGCACCGAGCCCTCAACCGTCACGTTTTTGGAGAAGCGCGAGCCGCTGTCCTCAATCGACAGCACGGCGCCGTTGAGCATGAGCGAACGCCCCTTCATAAAGGTGCCGCTCAGCGCCGCCTCTTTGCGAAGCGCCTGCACAAACGTCCCCTGCGCCATCACTTCCTCCAATCTCACCCGGGGTAGCTTAGATAACCGTCACGCGGCCTTGGTTGCCGACGATGGCCTTTGCCTCTGCCAGCAGCGGAATCGAGCGTGCGTTGACCTTGGCCGGCACCTCGGCACGCAGCACGCGCCCGTCGACTTGCTCAATAAAGATCTCCACGCGGTCGCCGCCCGGGTTGGTGGTGAGCACCGTGGCCAGGCGCGCCATATTGCCCTGGCTAAAGCGGCTGTTTGGCACCATGACCTCAAAGACCTTGGGCTTGTTTTTCTCCTCGCTAAGCTCCAGCGGCACAATCTCCTGCGCGATGATCTGGTCGCCGCGGTCCGAGCGCTCGAGCTTGCCCTTAATGCGCACAAACGCATCGGACAGCTGCGCGCCGGTCTCGGGATCGACCTCGCCGTACAGATACCCCTCGGCCTCCTTGTAGGTCTTGGGGAACACCACGACCGTGGCCTCGCCTTCCATGTCTTCGAGCTGCACGATGCCCATGGGGTCGCCGTTTTTGGTCACGCGCTTGGACACGCTCGAGACCATGCCGGCCCACCACAGCGCCTTGCCCTCGGGAATCTCCTGGTTGATGGTACCGCCCGTGGGGTTTTGCACCTCATAGCCGGTGTCGATCTGCGAGAACGAGAAGTCGCGCGCTTTGCTAAGTGCATACTCAAACGGACGCAGCGGGTGGTCCGAGACGTAGATGCCCAGAACCTCCTTCTCCTGGCTCAGCTTAAGGTGGCGGTCCCATTCCTGGCCATCCGGATCGGGCACGCTCACCTCAAAGCCCGAGCCCTCAACGTCGCCAAACATATCGAAGAACGACGTCTGGCCGCTCGCGCGGTCCTTCTGGCGCTTTACCGCGGCATCGATGATGTTCTCGGGGTTGTTCTTATCCACAAAGTGCATCATCTGGCGACGCGGATACCCCGTGGAGTCGAAGGCGCCTGCCTTGATGAGTGATTCGATCACGCGACGGTTTGCCTGGCTCGAGTCCACGCGCTCGACAAAGTCGTGCAGTGTCTTAAACGGGCCGCCCGCCTCGCGCTCATCGATAATCGCCTGCGCCACGCCGGTGCCCACGCCACGAATGCCGGCCAGACCAAAGCGCACGCCTTCCTTGGTAGCCGTGAACTCGGTGCCGGACTCGTTGACATCTGGCGACAGCACGGGAATGCCGTCGTGGCGGCACGCCGAGACGTAGTGCACGATCTTGTCGGTCTTGCCCGTATAGGACGTCAGAACGGCCGCCATGTACTCATGGGGATAGTGTGCCTTGAGCCACGCCGTCTGCATAACCAGAATGGCGTAGCCGGCGGAGTGCGACTTGTTAAAGGCGTAGGACGCGAACTCGAGAACATCGTCCCAAATCTTCTGGGCGACCTCGCGCGTGTAGTTGTTCTTGATAGCGCCGTTCATCCAGTGGTCGTAGGTGGTCTCGTCCGAGCCATCCTCCCAGTGGAGCACCGTCGACGTGAGCAGCTTGATCTTTTTCTTAGCCACGGGCTTACGGATACGCGAGTCCGATTCGCCCTTGGAGAAGCCGCACATCTCGACGGAGATGAGCATAACCTGCTCCTGGTAGACCATGGTGCCGTAGGTTTCGCCCAGGATGTCGTCCAGACGGTCGTCATAGGAGACGGCCGGCTCCTTGCCGTTCATACGGTTGATGTAGGACGAAACCATGCCGGCGCCCAGCGGGCCCGGGCGGTACAGGGCGATCAATGCCACGACATGCTTGTACTCGGTGGGCTTCATGTTCTTGATCGTGGCCGTCATGCCGGCGGACTCGACCTGGAAGACGCCGGCGGTGTGGCCGGAGCCCATGAGCTTAAAGATCTCGGGATCGTCAAAGGGAATCTCTTCCTCTTTGATGTCGATGCCGAAGTTCTTTTTGATGTTGGCCTTGGCCTTAGAGATAACCGTCAGCGTGCGCAGACCCAGGAAGTCCATCTTGAGCAGGCCCATGTCGGCAACGGTATGACCCTCGTACTGGGTAATCTCGACGCCGCCCTTGGTATCGAGCTTGGTGGGCACGTGCTCGTTGACGGGATCGCGGCAGATCAGAACGGCGCACGCGTGCACGCCCTCGCCACGGGTGAGGCCCTCGATCGAGAGCGCCGTGTCGATGATGCGGCGGGCGTCGTCATCCTTTTTATAGGCCTCGGCAAAGTCGGGGTTAAACAGATCCTCTTTGCCGGGTTGCTTTTCGAGCACCTGCTTGAGCTTGACCTTGGGGTCGCTCGAGACCATCTTGGACAGGCGCTGGCCCATGTAGACCGGATAGTCCAGCACGCGCGCGGCGTCGTTGATGGCCTGCTTGGCCTTAATGGTCGAGTAGGTGATGACGTGGGTGACCTTCTCGGGGCCGTAGAGCTGGCGAACGTGCTCCACGACCTCGAGGCGCCGCTCATCGTCGAAGTCCATATCGATATCGGGCATCTCGGTACGCTGCGGGGACAGGAACCTCTCGAACATCAGGCCGTTCTCGAGCGGGTCGAACGCGGTGATGTTCATGGCGTAGGCGACGATAGCGCCGGCGGCCGAGCCACGGCCGGGGCCGACGCCGATGCCGTTGTCCTTGGCCCATTGCACGTACTCGGCAACGATCAAGAAGTAGGCGGCAAAGCCCTTGTCGCAAATGACCTTGTATTCGTACTCAAAGCGCTCTTTGATGTTGACGCCGCCGATCTCGCGCGTGGCCCAGTCGTCGCCGTAGTGCTGGCGCAGCCCCTTCTCGCACTCGCGGCGGAACTGGCTCTCGTGCGTCTCGCCGGGATCGAGCAGCGGGAATCGCGGCAGGATGATGGAGTCCCAGTCCAGCTCAACGTAGCACTTGTCAGCAATCTCGAGCGTGTTGTCGCAGGCCTCGGGGCAATACGGGAACATCGCCCGCATCTCCTCCTCGGTCTTCATGTAAAACTCCGAGCCGGTCATGCGCATGCGGTTGGGGTCGTCGACCTTGGCGTTCATGCCAATGCACATGATGACGTCCTGCACGGGCGCGTCCTCGCGGCGCAGGTAGTGGAAGTCGTTGGTAGCGATGACCTTGACGCCCACCTGTTTGGCAATGTCGATGAGCGTGCGGTCCATCTGCTCGTCGGTCAGGCCGTTGTCGGTGGTGATGCCGTGTTCCTGGATCTCGATGTAGAAGTCGCCGGGCTCGAAGGTGTCACGGAAGGTCTCGGCCCACTTGATGGCGCCTTCCATGTCGCCGCGGTCGATGTATTTGGGGATGATGCCCGCGATGCAGGCGCTCGTGCAGATCATGCCCTTGGCGTGGCGGCGCAGGTTGTCGAGCGTCACGCGCGGCTTGTAGTAAAAGCCCTGCACAGCGGCCTCGGAGACCGTCTGCATCAGGTTGACGTAGCCCTCCTGGTCCTTGGCCAGAAGGATCATGTGGTAGAGCTCGGGCTTGTGGTCGCGGGCGAGCGTCTCGTCCGGCGTAAAGTAGACCTCGCAGCCAAAGATGGGTTTGATGACCAGAGGCGGCTTGAGCTCGTCGATGTTGCCCTTCTCGTCCCACATGGCCATGTCTTTGACGTACTGGGCATGCTCGCGCGGGTTTGCCTCGGGGTCGGGCTCCACCAGCTCGTCGCGGCGGTCCTTTTCCAAGAAGGCCTTGTCGTGGCTCCACGTCTTGTACTCGGGCGTGTTGTGATTGACGGCGTCGCAGGCCAGCGCCAGGTCGGGCACGCCATACATGTAGCCGTGGTCGGTAATGGCCACGGCGGGCATGCCAAGTTCAACGGCACGATTGACCATATCCTGGATACGGGTTGCGCCGTCGAGCATGGAGAAAACAGTGTGATTGTGCAGATGGACGAATGCCATGTGATGAGCTCCGATGCGGGTTCGTGTTCTGACTGAACGATTTTACCGCACGGCGCGGACGGCACCCGAACCTAGCCAAACCAACACGGCTCCTATTGAGTTGCGGTGAAATGCGGACTGTTTGGCGGCTTTTTTGGCCAAAACAGTCCGCATTCCACCGCAAGTTATCTGAGGGCTAGAGATTGTAGGTGACTACTTGGGGTTCGGCGGGTTCGACGAAGATGGCTGGATTCGCCTGCTCAACGCGGACGAACTTGACGGTCACCGTCTTAAAGCCCGCCTTGTGCAACACATCAGCGTAGACGCGCGCCTGCAGGGCGTGCTTCTCAAACAGCTGGTCGGGTGTCTCATCCGGCGTGCCACCCGTCTTGTAATCGATGACCAGCACGCGTGACGAATCCGCCGGGTTCGTCGCCAAAGCGTCGATGGCACCTTCGGCATATGCACCGTAGCGAGCGATGTCCTCGTCCTCGCAGCCCAGCGAAAAGAACGGCACCTCGGCGCGAATGCACGGCCACGCGAGCAGCTCGGCACGAACCGACGACTTGAGCCAGCGATCCAGGGCGGCATCGAAGCGCTCGCGCTGCTCCGGCGTCAGGCGCCACAAGCGTGCCAGCGCATCGGCACGCGCGGCGGGCAACGCGTCGGCACCCATCTCGATCAGCCACTGGCAGGCGGCGTGGAAGGCCGAGCCCAACGCCATGGGGTTGCCGGCGGGCTCAACGGCGGCCACGTCTGCATCCGTCATCTCCGAGCCATCCGACTCCGCATCATCGCCGGACTCGTCCATGGGAACACGAGCCTCGGCGGCACGGTCTTCCGTCTCGGCATGGAGCGCCGCCGCGATTGACGAGTAGCTATACGAGTCACGCGCCGGGAACGGACAGATGCCCATGCGCACGCCCACCGCCTGGGGATACACAAGCTCAAACGAATCGGGCTTGGGTTCGGCAGGACCGGGGACGATTGTACTGGCCGAATCGTCGGCAGCATCTGTATCGGCATCGCCACGAACAAGCCTGCCCTCGGCATCCAGCGAAGCGTTGGCCTCAAACGCCTGCTCGCCAAAGGTAAAGTCAGAAAGCGAAATGAGCTCGTAGTCGCCCGACTGGGAGTTGTCGAACACCAGGCGGTCGGCATCGAGCTGCGGCATGTCCAGAGCGTCGGTCGGCAAAATACGGCGCAGCACGTCGTAGGTCAGATCGGTCTCGACGTCGAAGGTCGGCGCCGTCACCTTGCCACGGCTCACGCCGGCATCCATCGCCAAGATCACCAGCTCGCGCGCACGCGTCATGGCAACATAGAGCAAGCGGGCCCGCTCCTCGAGCGAAAGCTGCAGGTCGTCGTTGCGCAGGCGAGCAAATGCCTCGGCGGGAGAACCCGTCGCACAGACGTCCTCCATGAGCTCCGGCGGCAACCACAGCGACGTGCCCTTACCCTTAAACGCATGCTCAAACTGCTTTTTGACGTCGTCGCCCTTCACAAAGGTTCCGTCGGCGAGCTTGACGCCGTCGAAGCGTGCCGGCAGTGCCACGACCTGTGCTCCGCCCTCGACGCGACCCATCTGTGCCGCACCCGAGGACTTACGCACGCCAAAGCACTCGGCGACCGCCACGACCGGATATTCCAGGCCCTTGGAGGCGTGCACCGTCATGATGCGCACCGCGCCGTCGCCCTCCTCGTTGAGGGCACCCGGGGCCTCCTTGCCCGCCAGGAAGCGATCGAAGGCAAGCGCAATGGAGCGCGGCGAGTTGCCGAACTCGTCCTCAGCCTCAGTCACGGCATCGAGCGCCTTGAGCACGTTGGCGGCGATGGCCTTGCCCTCGGGACCACGCTGCGCCAGACGCACGAACCAGCCGGAGGCATTGACCGCGTCGCGCGCGATGGCGGCGAACGAATCGCGACCCACACGACGAAGCGCATACCGCAACACCTCGCGGGCGCGCGTCACGAGCGGCAGGCCTTGCAGGCCCGGCACATCGGAATCACTCATGATGCCCGCATCGATGTTGCGGCGCGAGGTCTCCCCCGTCTCGCTATCGAGCTTGGTCGCCAGCGCCAGGAACTCCTGGGCGCCGAGCGCAAACATCGGCGAGGCGAGCAGCGGCATAAGGCCCTGCGCCGTATCGGCCGGATTGGCGAGTGCACAAACCAGGGCGCGCACCGTCTGCACCTCGGCAGCTTGGGCAAAGACTGAGCCGCCCGCGATGACGCAGTCGAGCCCCTGGTCACGGAAGGCCTGTGCGTAGACGTCTGCGTTGGTCATGCGGCCCAGCAGCAGCACCATGCCGCCCTGGGGCTGGCCGGCATCGACAAGCGCGCGGAACCGCTCCGCGATCGCGCGGGCCTTGGCCTGTGTGCGCTCCTGCGTACTGCCGCCGGCAACAAAGAGGGCCTGGCGACGCGAGGCGTCTGCCACCAGCGTGTCCTTGCGGCCGTCGCTCGCCTCAAGATCCAAAAAGCCCTGCATCAGGCCGCCGTCGTCGCCATCAAAGACGCGGGCCACATAGCGCAGCACCTCGTCGTGGCTGCGGAAGTTGCGCACGAGTTTGACGAGCTCGCCGGCGGGGACATCCGGCGTGGCGACCGTCTCGGACGCCGCCGTCGATCCCACTTTGCGCTCCTGGCGACGGAAGACCTCGACCTCGGCGCCGCGGAAGCGATAGATCGACTGCTGTGCATCGCCTACGGTACACAGCGCGCGCTCCCCCGCACCCGTCAGGTAACGGATCAGATCGACCTGCATCTGGTCGGTATCCTGGAACTCGTCGATCATGACCATCTTAAAGCGGCCCTCGTATGCCGCTCGGATGGCTGGGTAATCGCGCAGCGCCTCGTATGCCATGCGGAGCAGGTCGTTGTTGTCGAGGGCAGACTGACCGGCCTTGAGCGCGCGGTACTCGGCCTCTACAGAGCGGGCCAGACCCACCAGCGCATCGAGCGCCGGGCCGCCGCAAGCCAGCACGATATTGATAAACGCATCGGCAGCCTCGGCCTTGAGCAGCTCCACCTGCTCCTTAGGAAATGCCTTGCTCGCGCGCGGCATGGTGCACGACATCATGAGTCGCGCCGCATCGGCCATGGTCTTGCCGCTCGCCTCGAACGCGTCGATGGCATCGAGCGCCGTCTGCGCCTTCTCGGTCGCGGCCTTGCTTGCGCCCAGCGCCGCGCGATAGGCATCGGCGAGTGCCGAGGTATCAGCTTGGCCGCGCGCCACGCACACGTCGTCCATACCGCCCGGCAACTGGCTCGAGAGCTCCAGCAGGTCGCGCACCAGGCCCTTAATGGTCGTGCCGGCGCCAAAGGGACCGCCCTCGCCCGCCATGGGATACCAGGCGTAAAGGGCTTTGAGCGATGCCGCGAGCTCGGGGGCGGCATCGGGCGCCGTCGCGCGGGCCAGCACATGCTCAACAGCCTGGTCCATAAGCTCGTCGGTATCGGTGAGCACCGTGAACTCGGGATCGATGCCCAGCTCCAACGCGTGTGCGCGCAGGATACGCGAGCACATGCCGTGAATGGTCGAGATCCACGCATCGTCGACGGTCAGGGCCTCCTCGTCCATGCCCTCGTCGATGAGCGCGCGGCGCACGCGGTCACGGATCTCGGCCGCGGCATCTTTGGTAAAGGTAATGGCGAGCACCTGGTCCAGATGCTCAACAAACGGACCGGATTCGGGCGAGAGCGCATAGACAATGCGGCGCGTGAGGGTAAAGGTCTTACCCGAACCGGCGCCCGCCGAGACAAACAGCGGACGGTCGAGCGTTTTGACGATCTGCAGCTGTTGCGGCATCAAAGTCGAAAGATCCATGGTCTACACGTCCCTCCTTACAAACGTTCCTTCGTGGTTATACGAGCAGCGCGCATGCGCGGCCTGCGTCGACGTCGGATCGACGGCGGCAACGTTGCCTGCCTCGAGCTCCCGCAGGCGCTCGGCGATGCCGGTCTCCACACGATCGAGCAGGGCGTCGAAGTCCATGCTGCCACCCTCGCCGGGGAAACCTTTCTTAAGGCCCGGGATGCGACCGTCGCCGCGCTCTTCCTCAAGCAACTCGGTGCTCGCGGCACCGCGCAACGCCGGCTTGCCGCCCTTGGTCGAAAAGTAGAGCGCCGCGCGGGTGTCCAAATCCAGCGCCCGGCGCATGGCCTGGGCGTAGATGAGCGTTTGGGTATGTGGTGGCAACCAGCGCGGATCGTCGATGGGCGCCGTGCCCGATTCCTCGTCGCGCACCGTAGGGTCGGCGAGCTTAAACTCCTCAACGCCCGAACGATGCTTGTAGTCGATTACCACGGCGCGGTTTTCGGCATCCACGTCCACACGGTCGATGCGTCCGCCGAGCGGCCAGCCGGCATACTCGACCTTGAGGTCGTTGAAAGCAAACTCCAGGTAGCGCGGAACAAAAGGAGTCAGCGCCTCGGCTTCATAGGCAAGCACGCCCTCCAGCTGCGGCAAAATCTCGGCCACCTGGCGCTCTTCTACCGGAGAGAGCGGCACGAGCGGGCCCTCGTTGCCACGCTTGGAGGCATGCTCGGCCAAGGTCTCGTCAAAGACCTCGCGCAGCAGCTCCTGAGCACGTGGCAGGTTCTCGGGCGTCACGCGCTCCATGCCCTCCTGGGGCAGACGGGCGTGCAGGTGTTCCAGCACGTCGTGGACAAAGTTGCCCTTCTCCATATTGCCAAAGCCGGCGTCGATAGACTGGGGCTTGACGCGATACGAGACGAACCAGCATAGCGGACAGGTCGAATAGGCCTCGATCTGCGAGGCAGACGTCAGGCGCGGCACGAGCGGCGCGTCCTCACCCTCGCCATCGCGACGGCGCAGGACCAAATACGGCACGGCCTCGGCACTCAGATGCTGAGGGGCTTCGCAGGTCACGCGCTCGCGCTTGAGACCTTCGCCTGCCGCGGGATCGAAGTCCCTTACGATATCGCCCTCACCCACGCACTTCGCCTTGTCGGCGTCAGCTGCCTTAGCGTCGTCAGCGGCCTTAGCGTCGTCAGCTGCCTTGTCGGCGTCTGCGGCCTTAGCAGCTTCAGCGGCCTCGGCGTGCGCCCGCAGCTCGGTCCACACGGCGGCTGGATAGCACTCGCGCGCCTGGCGATCGTGCGTCACGCGGGCAAGTGCAACCGGGCCGCGTGACGCCTGCATCGCGTGGCCAAAGCGCACGCGCAGCAAGGCCGCGGGCTCAAGCGTCACGCCCTCGCGACCAAGGCTCACCGTCAGCGTGGCCAGCGGCCCCTCCTCGTGCGAGAGCGGATAGCTGTCCAGATCGACATCGGCAAACAGCACGGCGTCGTAGCTGCCGGGGCGCAGAGCCGCCGCATCGGCAAGCGAAGCAAAGCGAGCCTGGGCACGTGGCGCACGGTCAACCTCGTGGGTCTCGTAATCGTAGGCGGTGCTACGCTTGTCCACCTTGGTGCGAATGCCGTCGAGCACGGGCACGGTCGCGGCCTGCGACACGTCGAGCGCGCGGGCGCCATTCATAAGGATGTCGATGACATGGCGCAGTAGGGCCACCTCCGCCTGGCGACGGGCTTGGCCATCCAAGCTGCCCAGCAAGCGATCGGGCAACGCCTCGGCAACGGCAAGCATGGCCTTGAGCGCCGTCACGGGCTTGTCACGCCACAGTGCCTGGAACACGTCCGAGACCACACACGGTACGTTCTTAAACCAGTTTTCGTCGCTCGCCGCCTTGCGCGCACCCCTCACCTGGCCCTGAACGCTCTGCAGCAGGCTCTTAACGCCCGCGGTAGTCTTGCTGCGCGAGAGACGCATGTTTTTATCGAAGGTACGGGCATTGGCGGCATCAGCGCCCGAAAGCGGACTGTAGATCCAGTCGGTAAGCTCCGGCGCGGGCCACCACTCGGTCTTTGACGCCGCACCCTCATCGGCGGCCTTCATGCGCTCGATCAGGCCGGCAAGCGCCGCAAACTGCCTGCCCGCAATGGATTGGGAAAACGCCGTGAACTCAACTGTCTCGGCAGCGATGTGACGAGCCGCCAGACGAGAGGCGAGCTCACCGAACAGCTGGGGTGCCCGGGCAGAAACAACGAGCACGCGCACGGGGTCGGCGGGCGTTGCAGTAGCTTTATCGGCCTTGGACTCCTTGTGCGCTTTCACCAACTTATCGATGGCGTCCGCATAGACATGAGCACGGGCATGGGGGCCAGCGACCTCAATAAAGGCAGGCTGAGCGGAGGGCCCGCAAGCGGCATCAGACGCGACGGCGTCCTCCCCCAGCGGCGCGGCCTCAAACAGCACACCGCGGGCATCAAATGCCGCGGCAAGCTCCTCGCGCATCGCCGCCTGCTCGCGGGCAAGCAGCACGACAACCTCTCCCCCATTGTTCGCCACGGCAGACAGCAGCTCGAGCAGGCCGTGCGTAAACGACGTGATACCGCGTACGCATACGGCGCGGGTGCACGCCGGCAGGTTATCGGCCAGAGCATTGGCCATAATGTCAGCTGCCTCGCAGGGCTCGACCATATCTCGACGATCCAAACCGCCCGCGTAGGCACGCAAAAGCTCGAACACACGAGCCTCGGCATCGCTTTTTGGCTCAGGCTGGCAATTGTTGCCACGGCATCGCTCGGCCGTCGTCCCCGCCACACCCGGCAGCACGTCGCGGGCCATGCGCGCGAGCATGCGCACCGTGCCCTGGCTGCGCGAAAGCGGTTGTAGATCGGCATCATCGAGACGCGTGACCATGTCCGAGAACAGCATCTGGCGTTGCAGGTTGTCGACGAAACTGCGCCCGTCACCCAATAGCTCCCAAAGCGAGCGAAGCCACGATGTAGGCGTCTTGTAGTCGATACCCAGCGAAACGCCGGCTTCCGCCGCATCATGACGGCACAGGTCGAGCTCGGCAAACGTAGGTGCCAGCAACACGGCACGCCCGTGGCGGGCAATAAGGTCGGCAAGCAACGCCGACTCGGCATCGCTCAAATCCGTGCCGGCATTGGTGGTATAGATTCGAACAGGCATGGTCCTCCGCTCAAACTGTTCGCAATAATCAATGTATCCATCCTACCCGCCCACGCGGACACATTTGCCCCACGCCAACAGATTTGATCCCTTGGGGACGGAGGAAAACGGATCATCGAGAGGGTCAGTCTAACCCAGTGATCAGTTTTCCTCCGTCCCCAAGGGATCAAAAAACCGCCCCCGGAGGAGCGGTTTTGTACAATTCGTTTTTTGCGCGGCCTACTCGCCATCCTCCAGTTTAATGAGGATCTTGCGGTAGCCACCGTACTCGCCGTTGAGCGCCTTGGATACACGGCTCACCGTGGTGGACGAAGCGCCGGTACGCGCCTGAACCTCGACATAGGGCTCGCCCTCGTCCAGGTAACGCGCGACTTGCAGACGCTGCGATAGATCGCAAATCTCACGCGGCGTGCAGATATCGGTCAAAAACGCTTGGATATCTTTCTCGTCGTCCAAAAGGCTAAATGCGTGGACCAGCTGCTTGACATCAGGCTTGTCAAACATGTTCTCGATATTCATCGATCACCGCCAAACCCGCCAAAAGGCATCGAAGTTGATACTGACATCGGGCATCGTTCACCCGTAATATGCAATAGGGCAACGCCTGTGGCTTTTGCCCGTAGCAGTTTAGCACACCACCAAACTAAAGCGACAAGACTCTCTGCCAGCGGCGCGTTTTTTGAGGCTTCGGTAGTTTGTGTGACAAGGGGCTAGCCTAGGCAGCAACGCTCTTCGC
>CABUNJ010000002.1 GCA_902492935.1 uncultured Collinsella sp.
CCAACATCGGCTGGATGGCCTGGGCCAAGGACGGCGAGGAGGCCGGCACCACCGGTATGTCATGCTCTCTCGAGGCTGTTCAGATTAAGCTCATTAAGAAGGGTACCTCCCATCCTGATACATCGGGCTATCCCCATCTTGAAATACCTACGGTGACGTATTCCGCTCAGGTGAAAGGTGCTTGGCAGAATTATGTCCCTGCCGGAGAGGTGTCCGGTACGACCGGTCAGGGAATTCCCATCACCGGGTTTTCGGCTAAAACTACTTCATCTGTTGCCGGCGGGATTGCTTATCAACTGCATCTTTCGAATGTAGGCTGGACTTCTGGCAAGACAAACGGGGAGCAGCTTTCGTCTACCGCTGAATCTAATTCGGTTGAGGCTATTAAAATTTCTCTTTCTGGTGACTTAGCAACCTATTTTGATGTTTGGTATAGGGTCCATGTCGATAATGTCGGCTGGCTTGGTTGGACTAAAAATGGTGCCGTTGCCGGTAGCACTGGCTATGGGACGCATGTCCAAGCTGTTCAAGTTCGACTTACAAGGAAGGGCGCCAATGCCCCCGGGAGCACCGTTTCGCCATGTTTGCTTGGGCAGCCTTCTGCGTTTGCAAATCCTATGCAGAAGAAGATTGTTGATCTTGCCCGACAGGTACCGTCTCCTGGCCCGGGATTGTGCTCCGAGTGGATTGCAGATATCTACGAGCGTGCCGGATTTAGGAACGTCCATACAGATGCCTGCGATTACTACTGGGATTATTGTAAATTCACCGATTATTCTCAGCTGAAAGTTGGAATGGTCATTGCCGTTCCTTCGCATACGCATACCCGCATGGGCAGCATTTACGGTCACGTTTGTCTCTATATTGGCAATAACCAGGTTATGGATAATGTCGGTCAGATCAGGACGCTCGATATGGCGTACTGGTTGGATTATTATTCCACCTCATATAAGCCAAAGTGGGGTTGGTATGACAACGTGCCGCTTGCATAGCTGATCGAAAGTCATGCCTTCGCACAGGTTCTAGCAGTTACTCTGGTTAAAAACGAACGGGTCGTTTTGCAACGGTCCGTTCGTTTCTATTTAAGTGCCATTCACGTTTTCGGTATTTAAGCAATTGCCGAAACGATAAATAATGATGCTAAAGATGGTCGATTGATGGGGAAGTCGAATGAAAAAGACGCAACGACTGCTAGCAACGGCAATGACGCCATTACTGATTCTTCATTGTCTTCTGACGCCCCTTTCTGTCTGGGCTGATTCTTTACCGGTGCAGCCGGAGTCTACTGATTATTCCAATAGCGCTGCCAGCAGCTCGGAAGACGAGAGTTTCGTCCTAAATGATGAACAGCAGGGGGTTGAAGTCGAGCAGCCGACTGTGTCAGACAATGATTCTCCCTCATCCGTTTCTAGCGAGTCTGCTTCCAATGCGACTGATTCGCCGAAACCCGAAAATGATGTATCCGCTGTCTTTGGTTCTGTTTCATACCAGACTCATGTACAGGATATTGGCTGGCAGGCTCCCGTTTCAAATGGAATGACGGCTGGCACAACAGGTCGTGCTAAGCGCGTTGAAGCCCTCAAGATCAATCTGCTTTCACAAGATGGCACCCCTTTGGGGAATGACAGTATTTCGGTCCAATCACACATTTCCGGGATCGGCTGGGAGCCTCAGCCGGTGGGTAACGGGCAGACATCTGGAACAGTTGGACAGTCGCGAGCCATCGAAGCGATCAAGCTATCTTTGTCGGGCGGTCTTTCTGACTCGTATGACATTTGGTATCGCGTTCATTCTGCAAATGTTGGTTGGCTTGGCTGGGCCTCAAATGGTGAGCCTGCTGGAACACAGGGCTATGCTTATCAGATCGAAGCTATTCAGATAAAGGTGCTTCCAAAAAATGCTCAAGATGCGCCAGCGCGAGGCGATGCCTTTAGGGACCATTCCCAGGAACCGCCTACTGTTTCCTATCGATCTCATATCTCCAATGTTGGATGGATGGGTGTTGTCGCGGACGGAAAGACATCGGGGGTCATTGACTCAAGAAATGCAATCGAGGCACTGTCGCTTAGTGTTAATTGGTATGGCCACGGAGGCTCTATTTCCTCTCGTGCGCACGTCTCTGGCATTGGTTGGCAAAGCTGGTCTTCAGGTACTGTTGGCACGACCGGGCAGTCTCGGTCAGTTGAGTCCGTTCAGTTTAAGCTCAATGACGAGATATCTGCAACTTACGACATTTGGTACCGTGTGTATGCTTCCAAATTGGGCGGATGGTTGGGCTGGACGTCCAACGGGTCTCCTGCGGGCTCGGTGGGGAAGGGTGCCGCCATTCAGGGTATTCAGGTTATGTTGGTCGAAAAGGGCTGCTCTGCTCCTGGAGATACAGCGAATCATTTTATTGGAGCTACGGATGTTCTGAGTGGCAGTTCGTATGGCCTTAATGGCAATAGCTTGGGCACTGTGCAGGGTAAAACGATTTTAATGGGTTCCGAGAGCGGCTCTGAGCCTTTAACATCGCTTTCTATTTCGTTTGATAATCAAGAGACTTCAGGTTCAATCGGTTATTCAGGCTGCTATGAATTTAGTGGATGGAGCGGAGTTGTTTCTGACGGTGCCGCGCTCAATTCTAAAAATGATGGCCGTACTTTGAAGGCCGTGAGATTGACTCTTACTGGTGATTTGTCTAATGCCTATGACGTTTGGTACCGGTGTTTTGACTCCAAAAAAGGATGGCTTGGCTGGGCGTGTAATGGCGCGGATGCGGGGGCAACGATACCGGGTTCATTCCTTAAGGCTGTCGAAGTAAGGATTATCAGTAAAGGCAGTGGCGCTCCCGGAGTAACGGACGGAGCATTTGTTTCCGATACTTCCGCCGATTGCGCTCATGTTGTTTATCAGGCCCATTCCGCTAGCCGTGGGTGGTTTCCATCTGTTTTAGATGGGCAGGATGCCGGCACAACGGGAAAATCGCTTTCGCTTCAAGCTCTGAATGTGGTGCTGGCCGGTGTGGATGATGATTCTCTGGTTGAGGCACGAGCTCATGTTGCCAATATTGGTTGGCAGGAATGGCGGTCTGCCGGTTATGTTGGGACCGTTGGACAAGGATTGGCCATTCAGGCTCTTGAGCTGCGCATTAATGGTCCCCTCGCGAATCAGTATGACATCTACTATCGAGTTCATTCGGCTGGTTATGGTTGGTTGGGTTGGGCCAAAAACGGCGATTCCGCTGGAACTACCGGGTTAAATATCCAGATAGAAGCTGTCCAAATTAAGCTTGTCGCGAAGGGCGGGAATCCTGGCTCATCGTCTGCGCCCGCATTTATCTCTGCTCCAGCTCTAACGCTCCAGGCGCATGTCGCCACGCTTGGTTGGATGAATCCCGTTGGCAACGGTGGTGTTGCGGGCACAACCGGCAGATCGTTTGCTATTGAGGCGCTGAAGTTGAATGTCTCCAGTAGCGTATCGGGCGGTATTGAGTACTCCGCCCATGTACAGGATGTGGGCTGGCAAGGTTGGACTTCCAATGGGAATGTCGCTGGCACAGTAGGCTGCGCAAAGCGTATCGAGGCTCTTAAGATTAAGTTGACCGGTGATTTATCGAACTACTTTGATGTTTGGTATCGAGCATATTGCCAAGACTTTGGGTGGCTCGACTGGACCTCAAATGGGCAGCCTGCGGGTACGTCTAGGATAGGCTGCAGAGTCGAGTCTGTTCAAGTGAAGATTGTTCCCAAGGGCGCTGGTGCTCCCGGTTCTACTGCGCGTCCGTTTACTGACCAGCCCTTGTTGCCGGCAGATATGATGACTATGCTTAATCGAGCTAATAGATATTCGAGCAGCACAAGCTGGCTCATTATGGTTGACAGGCAAGCATGCCGCCTTGGAGTTTTTCGTGGACAGCGCGGGTCGTGGAGTTACGCTCAATACTGGACTTGCTCTACCGGCGCCCCTAGTACTCCAACGCCTACGGGTGAGTATACCGTCACCGGCAAGGGCTACTCGTTTGGACATGGGTATACCTGCTACTACTACACGCAGTTTTACGGTGACTATCTGTTCCATTCAATACCGTACTACCAGGGAACTTTTAATCCCATGGACAGCCGAATGGGAATGCATGTTTCACAAGGCTGCGTGCGTTTGCCCATTGATCGCGCTAAATGGATTTGGGATAACGTGCCCCTTGCTACCAAGGTGGTAATCTACTAACTATTCCCGTAAGCGGTGAGAGCTTGTTAGAGGGCCCTTTCCTGTTGCCGTAGTCTTGGCAACAGGAAAGGGCCCTTGCCGTTGGATTAGGCTCCTTTTTCTTCGTTCACCTAATTGGTGACATTAATGAAGCTAACTCCCGATAGTATGGTTATTGACGACCGTCTATCTAGGAGGCGATTCTTTTGAAAAGGCAATTTAGAGCATTTATTGTTCTGATTTCCTGCTTCATGACGATGCTGCTTTTGAGCCCTTTGGCTTGTTGGGCAGATCAAAATGTTGGTTCCAACGAATATGAATCCGTTCCAGAGACCCAATCCGACCCCTCGGATCAAACTGCTGCTGTAGCCGATGAAACGGCGCCTTCGATTGATGCTACCGTGGAGCCCAAAGAGGCGGCCCCGGACGTCAGCTATAAATCTCACATTTCAGGCATTGGTTGGGAGCCGACGTTTACATCGAATGGCTCGACCTCTGGCACAACAGGCCAGTCCCGTAGGCTTGAAGCACTCAGGGTTTCCCTCCCTAATTCAGAAGACCTTGGTATCGAATACCGCTCTCATGTTCAAAATGAAGGCTGGCAGGATTGGGTTTCTAATGGAGCCGTCTCCGGCACAACGGGAAAGGGCCTTCAGATTGAAGCCGTCGAGCTCAAGCTGACGGGCAACAGGGCGGCTTCTTATGACCTGTATTATCGCGTTCATGCTTCTAATTTCGGCTGGCTTGGATGGACTTCAAATGGGTCGACTGCGGGAACCACCGGTTGGTCTTATGCCGTTGAAGCAATACAGATCGTCATTGTAAAAAAGGGTGACGCGGCGCCCGGCGATACTGCTGGTGCCTATGTCCCATATGTCTTTAATTGCTCTCTTTCTCAGGTTGGGGAGACGACTAAAGTAACCCTGAATATTCCGCAGATCGAGGATATAAAACGACTCGGGATCGCTGATTCGATAAAGGTGGCAGGCTCCATGTCGTATGGAGGGAGGGTCACCCGTTCCGTCTCAAGCACGATTGCACTCGGAGATCTGGGCTCTAGCTCCAGTGAAATTGAATTTAGCGATTATGGTCCGTTTGACGTTACGTTGCAGTATTTGAAGAACGGAAACATCGTTCAAGAGGACCATCAGTCAATTGGCATTTCTGCGAGTGAGTACAACCTTGCCCCTTTGAGTGCTTCTTTCCCCGTTGTTCTCTATTCGCTATCTTTCTGGGATATCAGTACCTCTTCTGCTGGAACGACCGTTCCGTCAATTGTAATGCTCGATCGTCCAAGTGCCTATAACTGGAACTCGCTTCCATTCGGGATGTACGGTCTTCCGTATCTGACTCATGAGGAGAATGCTTCTAGTTCGAGCTATCAGGCGTTCGCGGATTATGTCGCTGCTCTCTACAAGATCAATCCCAAGGCAAAGTTCAATCTGTATATCAATGACATCACCTGTTCGTTGATCCATAGGATGATTTACGCCAACAAGATTCCCGCAGGCCAATACTCCATTCGGCTGTTGTCCGATGGATCCGCCACGTATGTCTTTACCAACGAAGCCTTTGACGTTAAGGATCCAGATTCTAAGCAAGCGGAGCTGATTACTTTATGGAACGCCGCCAAGAATAAGGAATACGAAACCGGTGAGGTCTCAAAGTCGTATAGCGATTATCACGATCACTGGGATTCTATGTATGCCGTGCTGAGTATTGAGCCTGGCACTCAGTGGTGGATGACTCGAACGAATCTGTTTACGAGTGGTGACGATAATGCCTTTGCGAATAAGATCGCGTCCGATCCCGGCGTTAAGAAGGTGAATGTTTCGGGCATGCTTACGAGCCTGCAGAATAGGGGAGAGGATACAGTCCAAGCGTTTAAGGCGCTGTACAACTTTAACGATGGCTATTTTGATGCGGCGACTCAGCAGGGCAAAAAGGTAATGATGCTGCTTGGAACGTACGTTTCTTACGAGCAGAATTTTGACGACTATGCCAACTTGACCGAAGTTATCTATGGCGATGACTATTTGTATTATTACAAGGGGCATCCAAACACACCGACGGGTATGTATCCCCAAAAGCAGGAACAGCTTGACCGTCTTGGCATTACCGATGTCGATTCTTCCGTCGCTGCAGAGCTGATCCTCTTCTTTAATCCGGAGATCGGTCTGTCTGGTTATGGGTCTAGTACGTATAACTCGACCAGTGCCGATGCTGCTGGTGGACTTTGGAATTCCACAAAGGCCGAGGCCTTGAAGCCGGGTGCCGTCATCGATTATTCCATTATGGATTGGTTTGCTTCTCCGATTACCGAAGACACGGATGCTGCTATCAGATCCCTTTGCAAACAGGGAGACTCTTGCTATCTCGTAGAGTTTTCGGATTCCATACTTGCTTCGGCAAATTACGACTTTGCTATCTATTCGCACAATAGCGGTGCTCTGACTTATTTCAAGAAGGGCGAGTCGGGCTATGATGTTGTTAAGGTGTCACGAGGCCCTCTTGACGTCTTGGCAACTTCGCATGTTTCAAATGACGGCTGGCAATCGGCCTCTAAGGGTGGAAATGCTTCCGGTACCGTTGGGCAGTCAAAAGCCGTCGAGGCTATTACTCTCAATCTGCAGAATGCTCCCTATGATGGTGCATTGGAGTACAGGACACATGTTTCCGATTATGGCTGGCAGGGCTATGTGAAGGAGGGGAAAGTTTCTGGTACTACGGGCCAGAGCAAGTCTGTCCAGGCTATTCAGATTCGCCTGACTGGTGAGATGGCCAATCACTATGACGTTTATTATCGAGCTCACGTTCAGGATAAGGGATGGCTCGGTTGGGCCTGCAATGATCAAGTTGCCGGAACGACCGGTTTCGTTTTGAGGCTAGAGGCATTTCAGGTCGTTTTGGTCGAAAAGGGTTCGCCCGCTCCTGGGGATACGAGTCAGCCCTCTATTCAGAGAGCGTTTTCAATCAAGGCACATGTTTCAAACCTTGGTTGGCAGTCGCCTGTTTACGAAGGCATGACCGTTGGCACAACTGGCCGAAATCTTGCTGTTGAGGCGTTGACGATTAGCAAGCCTGACCTAGGGTATTCCGGCGGCATCGAGTATCGAGCTTACGTTCAAAATATCGGCTGGCAAAAGTGGGTCAAAAATGGAAAGGTTGCCGGTACTACGGGGAAGTCTCTTGCTGTTGAGGCTGTTGAAATAAAACTGACGGGAGATCTTGCCAAGCATTATGACGTTGTCTATAGGGCACACGTTCAAAGCAAAGGTTGGCTAGACTGGGTTAAATCGGGCGAGTGTGCCGGTACAACTGGTGAGGCTCTGCATCTAGAAGCGCTTGAGGTTAGGCTGGTTGAGAAAAGCTAAATATAGATCCAATTTGCCTATATACCAACGCTAATGAAGTGGGGGTGAATTGATGGGGTTGTAGTCCCCTCAATTCACCCTCCTTAGTTGCAAGTTATTTGAAAGAGACAAACCGTGCTAGACTTTATCCTTTGTGTAAGGATTTCGTTTCGGCCTCTTTCATTAAGTCGTCATCATTAATTTCTATTGGGTGAATTAAGGTGAAGTTTGGTAATCATGAATTTGCTTTATACGGTTGATAACAATTTTGTCCCACAGTTGGCCGCCAATATTTGCTCGGTTGTTTCAAATCATTCCGGTATTCAAGACATTACTTTTCATGTCTTCTCTAATGGCATTACAGAGGATAACCAGCGTTTGCTCCAGGAGATGGTGACCGAATACAACCAAAACCTTGTATTTTATGATATTTCGAACTTCAAAGATGCTCTCGGGTTTGATTTTGATACATCGGGATGGAATGAAATAGTTCTTGCTAGGCTTTTGATGGCACATTTTCTACCTAATGAGATCGAAAGAGTTATTTACCTCGATGGCGATACGATTGTTCTTGGGGATATTGCTCTTCTTTGGAATCAAGATCTTAAGGGTTGCGTGGTTGGAATGGTTCCCGAGCCAACGGTCGGCCCATCTCGACTTAATGATTTAGACTTAAATGGCTGTCTGTACCACAATGCTGGCGTGTTGCTCGTTGATTTAAAGCAATGGAGATCAACTTGTTGCGAAGATCAATTATTGGATTATTGCGAGCGCCGCTCAGGACGCTTGTTTGCGAATGATCAAGATGCTCTAAATGCAGTACTTAAAGATAAGATTTGCAGTTTATCCCCTGCGTTCAATTATTCCAATATCTTTGACTACTATCCGTTTATATTCTTAAACTCGTTAATGCCGGGCTTTTCGGATGAAAACAGTTTTAATACCGCAAGATCGAAGCCCATCGTTGTCCATTATCTCGGCGAAGAGAGGCCATGGCGGCGGGGGAATACTCATCGCTTCAATAATGAGTATCACTTTTATTTATCAGAAACGTTCTGGAAGGACGCGAAAGATGAAGATGGTTGGGGCGCTTATTTTCTTGCTTGGCGGACTTTTAATTTCCTAACCAGGCCTTTTCCTCAGCTTCGTTATAAAGTGATCAGCGGGTTGATTCCCGCATTTCTTAAATATCGTGCCTCGCAAAGAAATAAATAGGATTATGGATAAAATCAAAGACAAGTCTGTTTGCATTGTTTTACCCACATATAACGGCGGAAAGTATTTGGCCAAACAGCTTGATAGTATCTTGGAGCAAACTTGGCCTAATTGCTCCGTCTATATTCGTGATGATGGTTCAACGGATGAAACTGTTGAAATTGCACAATGGTACTGTCGGTCAAACTCCAGCATTCATTTAATTCAAGATTCAATCGGTAATCTTGGGTGCCCAAATAGTTTTTATGAAATTATCAAACGGGTTCCCGAATATGACTACTATGCATTTGCCGATCAGGATGATATTTGGAAGACCGATAAAATTGAACGGGCAGTCAGGGCAATTGAAAATAGTGGAGACAAGGTGCCGACTGTCTACTTTTCTTCCTTTTCATATGTAAACGAAGATGGCGAGACGATACGCGAGTCGGCTCCGCAGGACAAGTACCTCTCTTTTCATAACACCTTGTTTTATACTCCCGGACTAGGCTTCACGATAGTATTTAATCGCCTTGCCTGCAGGGCCTTTATTCTTGAGGTAGATCCAGGGAATGAAATGCATGATCGCTGGCTGATTCGGTGTGCTTCGGCATTTGGAAAGGTATTGTTTGATTCCGTCTGTACGGCTTCACATGTTCGTCATTCCTCTGCGGTCACGTCTGGAGATAATCGTTATTTTGATCTTTTAAAGACCTATTTTAAGGACGAGCTATTTGGTGATAGATCGAAAGATGAGAGTAAAAAGTTAAGCCATTTTTCTGCGGTGTTTTATGATGAGCTTAGTTTTGAGCAGAAACATGAGCTTGATATTTTCACCAATGATGATGGGATTATTTCAAGACTTAGGAAAGCATTTTTCCCAAAGCGTCTGCGACCTACTTTGATTTCTGATTTACTTCTTCGCGTTTTGTTTTTATTCAACAAGGCCTGATGATCCACTGCTGGAGTGATTGTGTCTAATAGAAAAACGAAAGAACTCTCTGTTGAGCAGAGTCTTGTTTGGAACAGCGTCGGCTCGATGGCGTATTTGATTTGCAACTGGCTGATTACTGTTCTTGTGGTGACACTTGGTTCCGACATTAGCATGTCTGGTAGCCTTGCTGTGGCTATGTCTGTTGGTAATATTTTTGCGACCATTGTTTTGCTTAGAGCGCGCCCCGTTCAGGTTTCTGAGAGCTATTCTGATTTTACGACTGGGAATTTTATCGCTCATAGAATCGTTGCAACAATACTTGCCTGTGTAATTTGCTTCTTCTATTGTTTAGTCTCTGTTGCATTCAACGATTGGGCAGTTGTTGCTGTTTATTGCCTATTTAAAGCTGGTGATTCATTTGTCGATGTTCTTCACGGTGTGGATCAGGTAAACAACAGATTGGACATTGCGGCTATCTCTCAAATAGTTCGTGGCGTAGGAGTTCTAGTCTCCTTTTCGTTGTGCTTGTTGCTATTTGATAACTTGGTAATAGCCGTTGCTTCAATGGCTTTTGTTACCATAGCTGTTGTGCTTACATATGATTTTAGAATGACAAAACGGTTTTGTGCCGTTATACCTGATTTTGATTTTACTTCCCTTATCAAATTGTCGCGTATCTGCTTTCCCGGTTTTGTTGCATCTCTTGCGTGCACGGCTGTTGTTAGCGTAACAAGACAGTTCTATGGCCTTTCCTATGGAAATGAGGCGTTGGGTTTTTATGCCGCCGTTGCCACTCCGACTGCCGTAATTCAGGCTCTCGTATCTTATCTATATGCCCCCCTGCTTGGACCTATTTCGGCAATGTGGCGAGAAAACGAAACTCACCGATTACGCTTAGTATTTATTAAGATGCTCGTTTCCGTATTCGTTTTGACGGCGATGTGTGCCATGGCTAGTGCTTTCATAGGCGAACCTGTGCTTACTGCTATTTATGGCAAAGAAGTTGGCCTTCACTCAGATTATCTTCCGTTGGCACTCGTTGCTACCGCATTCACTGGTTTGAACTTTTTCACTATTGATGTCTTTATTGCATTTGGGAAACCGATTATTGGCACGATTTCTGGTGCCGCTTCGTTAGCGTTGGCCGTGTTTCTTTCTCGTTATTGTTTTGTGAATCCGGTATTTGCTTCTGATGCAAATGTCATCAATATCATTATCTTGGTGGCATACGGTTTTGGATTATTATTTTCCTTCCTTTGTATAATTAACCTATTAAATCGGAAGGCGAAGCAATCTGTCACATCCGAACTGTAAATTCGCTCTCCTTGTTTCGATAGGGTTTTTCAGTTCGACTTGGGCTGTTTGATTGATATTTTGTACTGAGGATTCAGATGATGCATGAATTAAGAGCGCTGGTTATCATCCCAGCTTTTAATGAAGAGGCGAACATTTTAGATACGGTTTCTTCTGTGGAGGAAGCTGGATACGATTATGTAGTTATTAACGATGGCTCCACTGATGACACTTTGCGTGTTTGTCGCGATGCGGGGGTTAATGTCCTGGATTTACCGCAGAATCTTGGCATTGGAGGCGCGGTTCAAGCCGGACACAAATATGCCAAACGCTTTGGCTATGATGTAGACATCCAAGTTGATGGTGATGGGCAGCATGACGCCCATTACATATCGCGCTTGCTTGATGAAATAAATAATGGGTCTGATTTAGTTATCGGATCGCGATTTCTTGAGGAATCTGAAGGCTTCAAGTCAACCTTCTTGAGGCGTCTTGGAATTAGATGGCTCTCTGCGGTAATTCATCTTACAACTCACGTTCGTGTTAGCGACCCCACTTCTGGTTTTCGCGCATGTGGATCTAAGGCCATAGATCTGTTCTGTAAAAAATATCCCGTAGACTATCCGGAGCCGGATTCTGCTGTTGCGGCTATGGTTAAGGGCCTTCGCGTTACAGAAGTGCCTGTCGTAATGAAAGAACGACAGGGGGGAAAGTCGTCAATTTCTGGTTTTAGTAGCATTTATTACATGATAAAGGTTACTTTGGCGATTATCATCTCTTCATTCTCGAATTAGGACGGGTTGTTATGCATATTTCCTTACAGTTTGGTGTCATTACTGCTTGTTTAGTTTTGCTTTGTTTTGTGCTGCGTCTTGTATTAAAGGATAGCCTTCAGCTCAAGTATTCACTTCTTTGGATTGTTCTTGCATTGGTTTTGTTGGTATGCGGCCTCTTTCCGCAACCTCTTTACTTCATTTCAAGTTTATTTGGTTTTCAGACTCCAGCCAATTTTGTTTTTGTCTTAGGGTTTTTATTTTTGATATGCATTGTTCTTTCTATGGCATGTCTGTCAAGTAAACAATCTTCTGCAATTGCTAACTTAACTCAACGAATTGCATTGCTTGAAAAAGAGCTTGAATCAAAAAATAGGGAGTAATGCCATGTGCTTGGCAAAAGATCATACATTTGTATTGTGCGCATACGGCGAGTCTCCGTACTTGTCTGACTGTTTAGATTCTTTAGTGAACCAAAGCACCCGAAGTAATATCCTTATATCGACGTCAACTCCTAATTCCTATATTGATCGTATAGCGTCTAATTATTCGATTCCGGTAATTGTTAACGAGGGGTCGCCTAGCATATCTCATGACTGGAATTGTGCTATTGCGAATTCAAATACAAAGCATGTGACTATAGCTCATCAGGATGATATCTATAGCTCTAGTTATACGGAAACTATGCTGCGGGCTATGAAAGAAGCGGATCGACCTTTAATCTTCTTTTCTAATTATGGTGAGATAAGAAATGGCGTATATGAAGAAAACCTCCTTATTCTGAAAATTAAGAGAATTTTACTTCGTAAGTTTGCTCGCCACGGCGCTCTTTCATCGGTTAAGGATAAAAGGGATATCCTGAGGTTCGGTTCCGCCATCTGCTGTCCTTCTGTGACATTTAATCTAAGCATCTTACAGACACCGTTATTTATGACAGACATGAAATGTGACTTGGACTGGGAGGCATGGGAAAGATTCTCGAAAATCGACGGATCTTTCGTTTATTCTCCCGAGGTTTTAATGTTTCATCGAATTCATGAAGGCTCTGAGACCACGGCGTTGATTAAAGATGATACAAGGAGGTCGGAGGATGAAACTATGCTTCAAAAATTCTGGCCCAAGTGGTTTGCTCCAATAGTCTGTAGCCTGTATTCGCTTAGCATGAGAAGCAATTCTTTATGACGCTGCAACAATGCCGGCGTAAGTTGAACATTTTTCGAGACGGAGTTGTAGAGTTATGAATCTAGATACCTTTACTGGTCATCTGAAACTATCTGATAGTTATCGAAAAGCTCTGACGTTTATCGTTTATCCACTTATAGCTGCACTCTCTCTTTGCTTGGGATTTTTCTACTATTGCGCCTTTAAAGCCAGCGCTATCGGATTGCCTGGGCTATGGCTCTCGGCTCTGCCCTTAATCGCCTGCTTGTTCGTTGGTGTCCTATTATTAATTAAAGAGCAGCACAATCCCGCAATTTGCTTTGTGGTGATTGGTGTGCCCGCTGTAACTGCTTTTGGCCTTTTCATGCTGCCCGCTAATGTTCCAGACGAGGCTTCTCATATTTGGCAGGCGGCCGCCTTATTGTCTCGTAACGGCAATGGCTTTGATGTTGTCTCTTGCTTCCAATTGGGTCAGTTTCCTTCATCGTACGCAGATTATTTTAATGCAATGACTCAGCCTACCGATTGGTCTAGCGTCTTTGTGTGCCATACGTATTTGGGGAGCTATTACCCTCATCTTTATTTAATTCCGGGAGTAATTCTAGGATTTGCGCAGCAAACGGGTTTCAATGCCTTTGTGGCCCTTTCAGTTTCGCGCGTGTGCGCTGGATTAATATATTGCTTCGCGGCTTATTGGATAATCAAACTGATGCCAGTTGGTAAAAATGCTGTTTTGATTTTTTTACTAAATCCCATTTTATTGCAGCAGGAAGCGTCTGTTTCGGCTGATTCTGTCGCAAACATTGTTGCCATTTTGTACGTTGCTGTAGTTGTTAAGATTTATGCGGACTCGTTGTACTCATATCGATCTCTGCTGGCGTTAATACTGCTATCCGTTTTACTGCTTCTTTCAAAGATAATGTTTTTCCCGTTGGTACTCTTGAATCTTATTCACTGGAAAAAACTTAAAGGAACAGACAGCTATATAAAGTTCATCTTTTCCTTCTTTGCGATAGCTTTTGTTGCGAGCTGTGCGTTCGTGTCTCTTTATCATGGTAGTTTCATGCCAGATTCTTTTGATTTGATGCGAGCGCCGCTGCATTGCGCAAAGGTCTTTATTAAGTCTATTTGGGAGATGGGGCCATTCTGGTTTCAATCCTATGCAGGTTACAATCTTGGCGCTCTTTCGATTAATGTTTGGCCATTTTGTTTTTGGCTTTACATCATTCTTCAGTCCGTTGTTCTGTTTTATAACGATGAGAATAATAAAAAATTATTCTGCAGTACGGATCGCTTTGTAATGATTGCTGTAGTATTCGTCAATTTCTTCCTGATTGTTATGACGATGAGGAACTGGACTCTTACTGTTGATAAGCGTGAAGATATTATCATGGGGGTCCAAGGACGATATTTATTCCCACTGGTCCTTCCGGTTCTGTTGAATATCTTGCGACCGATAAAATCAAGTTCTGAAGGACATGTCTTGCTTGGTTCTTCATTGATAATGAGTACTATTCTATTTGTTGACTTTATTTCAATTCTTTCTGCGTTTTAGGAGTTAGTGTTTCATGTTGAACCTTCTTGAGGGCATTGGTTACACCGTTAAAGAAGAGGGCTTTTATAACGTCCCCAAGAAGGTCTCCCATGTACTCTCAATGCATAGGCCTCGATTTGATTTTGGCTCTCGCCAAGACAATTCTTTTTTTGATGTTATTTTTATTAATGGATGTGATTATTCCGTTCCGCATCCTATTAGGTACCGTGTCGATCATCAGATTGAGGAACTTGAGGCTGCCGGCTTAACGGTCCAAAAGGTTAATGCCTGGGAGATGGAAAAGGATATTCTTAGGCATGCGCGTACTTTTATTATTTTCCGTTGTCCCCTAAGTGATGAAGTTGAATCTTTAATTAGGCAGGCAAAAAAACTCAATAAGCGTGTTATTTATGACATTGATGATTTGGTTATCGACACTGCTTATACCGATTCTATTCCGTTCGTTAATGCAATGACTGCTCATGATAAGTCTTGCTATGACGATGGAGTCAGGCGAATGGGTGAAACACTGAAGCTTTGCGATTGCGCTATCACTACTACTGAGGGTATGGCGGAAGAACTAAAAAAATATGTTCCCAGGGTCTATATAAATAGAAATGTAGCATCTGAATCGATGATTGATTATTCGAATATTGCTATCTATCGTCGAGATGTACTCCCCAGCTTGCAAAGCTCAAGCGTCTTGCCCGAGGATAGGGTTCCCTATAAGCGAGCGGTTGAGCGAAGGGATGAAAAACAGAAAACTCAGGAAATCAGAATCGGCTATTTTAGCGGAAGCATTACCCATAATGCAGATTTCAATTCAGTGCTCCCAGCATTATCTAAGGTAATGGAGACTCATCACAACGTCACCCTGATGGTGGGCGGGGAACTCGATGTTCCTGATGACTTGATGCCATTTTCTGAACGTATTGTCACGTTCCCATTTTGCGATTGGCGTCGGCTTCCAAATTATATAGCTTCCTGTGATATCAATATCGCTCCTTTGGAGAATACTCTATTCAATCGAGCTAAATCCGAGAATAAATGGATTGAATCATCGCTTGTTAAGGTTCCTACGGTTGCTAGCAATGTTGGCGCCTTTAAGAAGATGATTCAGGATGGCGTTACTGGATTTCTCTGCGATTGTGTTGAGGACTGGTGTGCTGCCCTCAATCGTCTGATATTAGATTCTGATCTTAGGAAGAGCGTCGGCGAATCTGCATATTTATACTGCCATGAGCACTGCACTACTGTTTCGGCTGCTAAAGCAATCCGAGATATTATTGTAAAAGAACAATCTCCCAATCTCGCAATGGTCATGCCGAGCGTGAATACTAGCGGTGGTGTCTTAGTCGCCCTTAAGCATCTGTGCATTCTTCAAGACGCTGGCGTTGATGTATTGTTGCTTAATACTGATGATTCAACAAAGTGGCTTGAAGTTTTCGGACATCGTATTCCTGTTCTTAATCGTGTCGTTCCTAGCGGTAAGCTCGATAAATGTCCTTTGTCGGGTGCAATTGATACCGCAGTTGCAACCCTTTGGGACACTCTTGATTTTGTTAGGCGCTATCCACGTATTGGTAAGAAAAAGTACTTGGTCCAGAATCTGGAGACCGATTTTTATCTTCCAGGAGATAGACTGCGCCTTCAAGCAAATGCCACGTATTTGAATAATGATATTGACTATTTGACAATTTCGCCTTGGTGTGAGGAATGGCTTCAGGACAGGTTCGGTCAGGATTGTAAGTCTGTGCCAAACGGACTTGACCTTGCTGCGTTCCCTCATTCTGTGCGCGATTTTTCTTTGCCCAAAATTAGGATTCTAATTGAGGGGGATTGCGGTTCTGATTATAAAAATGTTGATGAAGCTTTCAGGGTAGTGGAAAGGCTTGACTCTGAAAGATATGAGATTTGGTACATGAACTACACTGGTAAAAAGAAGCCTTGGTACCGTATTGATAATTTCCTCGGTAGAGTACCGCATGATCAAATATCAGACATCTATAACCAGTGTCATATTTTATTGAAGACAAGCATTCTCGAAAGTTTTTCATATCCCCCGCTGGAGATGATGGCGACCGGCGGCTTTGTTGTTGCTGTTCCCAATGGAGGTAATGCAGAGTTCCTTCGCGACGGATTGAATTGCTTGCTTTATGACCGGGGAGATATTGATGCTGCGGTGAGCTGCATTAATCGCATCGTTAATGATCACGGTCTTCGTAAGACGCTGTATGACGGGGGATTGAAGACTGCGGAGGAGAGGGACTGGTCAAAACTGACGGATAGAGTCGTTCGCCTATATGACTGATACTATAGTTTTAATGTGATGGATGCATACTTGCGGCAACGTAGACCTTTAAGTTAACGTTGCCGCAAGCATGCAATGTCTGGCTGCTTTATTTTTTAAGGAGTTATGTTATGAAAGGCATCATCCTCGCCGGCGGGTCCGGCACGCGCCTGTACCCGCTCACGCTCGTGACCTCCAAGCAGCTGCTGCCGGTCTACGACAAGCCCATGATCTACTACCCGCTGTCCACCCTCATGCTGGCGGGCATCCGGGACATCTTGGTCATCTCCACCCCGACCGACCTGCCCAACTTCGAGCGCCTGCTCGGGGACGGCTCGCGCTACGGCGTGAACCTCTCCTACGCGGAGCAGCCCAGCCCCGACGGCCTGGCGCAGGCGTTCACCATCGGCGAGGAGTTCATCGCCGGCGAGCCGTGCGCGCTGGTGCTCGGCGACAACATCTTCTACGGCAACGGCCTTTCGCGCCACCTGACGCGCGCCGTCCAGAACGCCGAGTCGGGCAGGGCCACGGTCTTCGGCTACCACGTGGACGACCCCGAGCGCTTCGGCGTCGTGGAGTTCGACCGCGAGGGGAGGGCCGTCTCCATCGAGGAGAAGCCCGAGCGCCCCAAGAGCTCCTACGCCGTCACCGGCCTGTACTTCTACCCGGGCGATGTCGCCGCCAAGGCGCATAGGGTGGAGCCGTCGGCCCGCGGCGAGCTCGAGATCACCACGCTCAACCAGATGTACCTGGAGGAGGGGACGCTGTCCGTCGTCACCCTCGGTCGCGGCTACGCGTGGCTGGACACCGGCACCATGGAGAGCCTGCACGAGGCGGCGGAGTTCGTCCGCGCCGTGGAGCACTCCCAGGACCTGCCCGTGTCCGTGCCCGAGGAGATCGCCTGGGAGAACGGCTGGATCACGACCGCCGAGCTGGAGGAGGCGGCCAAGGCCTACGGCAAGTCGGTCTACGGGCAGCACCTGAAGAAGGTCGCCGCCGGCGAGATCGTCAACAGCCCGCGCGAGTACTAGCGCCAGCTTGTTTTCTTTTAGGGGTCACCGTTTATCTGGTGGCCCCTTTCGTTATGATTACGTTGACCATAAAGACAATATGATTGGGAGTGGATGTGTTAAGCGTCTACTTTGGCGATATGCCAGAAGCGATTTACAACACAGCGACATATTTCAAAAACTCTTACCGGTCTACTTGGATTACGGATCCCTATGCAGTCTCGATAATTAAAGATGTCGATCGATCGGATGTTGTCTCCGAAAACGTCATCGAAAGCCCCGTGCTTGGATCCATCTCCCCGCTCCAGCTTTCTGGTGGCGTGAAAACGCTGCTGCTTATGAGATTTGATCGTAAGCATATTTTTAACGCCTCTACCTGTGGTGACAACTGTGCCAAGTGGATTCTTGACATGGCGAAAGACCGCAAGCTCGTTGTGAATCTCTATCATGTGATGGACTTTGGTCGCGAGGATTTTAAAATTAAAGTCGTGAATAGCGGCCGAATCGTTCACAACATGGCCGAATTGATTCACGAGTCGATTCCGTATCTGTAGGTACTGCTTATGAACGGTTCGCATCTCGTTAAGATTTCCCGCCGCAGGGGAACTAAGTACACATTTACCATCAAGCGGAACATCACTATTGTGCGTGGCGATAGTGGCACGGGTAAGACGACACTGTTTGACATGGTCGCAGACTACATGCGAACGGGCGAGCAGTCGGGTGTCTCCTTGCAATGCGATTGTCCCTGTGTCGCCCTGACCGATTATGATTGGCGAAACCAGCTTTCGTCCGTTCATGACTCGATTGTATTTGTCGATGAGGGCTTAAAAGAGATCCATTCTGATGAGTTTGCCCATCATGTGCTGTATTCCTCGAATTATTTCGTGCTGATCTCAAGGGCTGATTTCCCCAATCTTCCGTATAGCGTGGATGAGATTTACAAGATTAAGACGAGCGGAAAATACCATTCCTTCGTCCCTGTTTATCAAGATCGCGGAAATCATCGTTATGCTATTTCCCGATCAGCGCCAAAACAGGACTTTTCTATCCTTCTATGCGAGGACAGTAAGTCTGGTTTCCAGTTCTTTGAACGGCATTTCGCTGATAGTGAGCTTACCTGTGCTTCGGCCATGACGAACAGCGCGATTTTGAGCTGGTTGGATCAGCATTTCGACGATCGCGTATTTGTTGTCGCGGACGGAGCGGCATTTGGGTGCTATGCGGATCGCGTCCTTAAGCTGCAAGACATTCATCGCGATACTGTTACGGTTTGTCTTCCCGAGTCATTCGAGTGGCTTCTACTGAGCTCTGGCGTAATTTCAGGGTTAGATGTTAAGGCGGTTTTGGAAACCCCAGAAGCCTTTGTAAACAGTGAGAAGTTTAAAAGCTGGGAAGACTTCTTCTATAAGTACTTACGCGATAAAACTGGGAATTCGGTCTTCCGGTACGACAAAGACTGCATTCCGGAGGCGTTTTGTAGGGGAAGTAATTCTGCGAAGGTCATGGCTCTTATCGCATGCCGAAATGTCCGATAGTTTTGTTGAATAGTGTCGCGGCGTCACTTCCTGCGGCATACTAAAGAAGCTGTACTTGCTTCAGATTGGATTTTCATGTCTGAGATTTTTGAACCTAAGAACATCATCGTCACGGGCGGTTGCGGCTTCATCGGCAGCAACTTCGTGCACTACGTGGTGAAGAACCACCCGGGCGTCCACGTGACCGTCCTGGACAAGCTGACCTACGCCGGCAACCCCGAGAACATCGCGGGGCTGCCCGAGGACAGGGTCGAGCTCGTCGTCGGTGACATCTGCGACGCGGAGCTGCTCGATAGGATCGTCCCCGGCCACGACGCGATCGTGCACTACGCCGCAGAGAGCCACAACGACAACTCCATCGCCGACCCGGAGCCGTTCTTGCGCACCAACGTGGAGGGCACCTTCCGCCTGCTGGAGGCCGTCCGCAAATATGGCGTCCGCTACCACCATGTCTCCACCGACGAGGTCTACGGCGACCTGGCGCTCGACGACCCGGCGAAGTTCACCGAGGAGACGCCGTACCACCCGAGCAGCCCGTACTCGAGCACCAAGGCGTCCTCCGACATGCTCGTGCGCGCCTGGACGCGCACCTACGGCCTGCGCACCACGATCTCCAACTGCTCCAACAACTACGGCCCCTACCAGCACGTGGAGAAGTTCATCCCCAGGCAGATCACCAACATCATCGACGGCGTGCGCCCCAAGCTCTACGGAAAGGGCGAGAACGTCCGCGACTGGATCCACACCGAAGACCACTCCTCTGCCGTCTGGGACATCCTGACCCGCGGCCGCATGGGGGAGACCTACCTCATCGGCGCCGACGGCGAGAGGGACAACATCACGGTCCTGCGCATGATTCTCGAGGCGATGGGAAAGGACCCCGAGGACTTCGACTGGGTCGCCGACCGCCCCGGCCACGACCGCCGCTACGCCATCGACTCCACCAAGCTCCAGCGCGAGCTCGGCTGGAGGCCGGCCCACACCGACTTCGCCGAGGGGCTCAAGGCCACCATCGACTGGTACGTGGAGAACGAGTCCTGGTGGCGCCCGGCCAAGGAGGCCACCGAGGCACGCTATCGCGCCCAGGGGCAGTAAGACCGCATCCCGGCGAACCGCACCGCGGGGCGCCCGCGCGGGGCCGCAGGGCATGGGGATGATCCTGCGTCCCCGCGCGGGCGCCCCCGGTTATCCAACCTCTTCGATAGGAGCTTTTCCCACATGGCAGACATCGCATTCGAGAAGGACCTCTCCGTCGCCGAGACCGGCATCGAGGGCCTCAAGGTCGTCGACCTCGCCGTCCACGGCGACTCGCGCGGCTGGTTCAAGGAGAACTGGCAGCGCGCCAAGATGACCGCCCTGGGCATCCCGGACCTAAAGGTCGTCCAGAACAACATCTCCTACAACGACAAGAAGGGCGTCACGCGCGGCATCCACGCCGAGCCCTGGGACAAGTTCATCTCCGTGGCCCGCGGCAGCGTCTTCGGCGCCTGGGTGGACCTTCGCGAGGGCAGCGCCACCTACGGCAAGGTGTTCACCTGCACCCTGGACCCGTCCAAGGCCATCTACGTCCCGCGCGGCGTGGGCAACTCCTTCCAGGCGCTGGAGGACGGCACCGCCTACACCTACCTGGTGGACGCCCACTGGTCGCTGGAGCTCAAGAGGACGTACACCTTCGTGAACCTCGCCGATCCGGAGCTCGCCATCGAGTGGCCCATCCCGCTGGACCAGGCCACCGTCTCCGAGGCGGACAAAAACCACCCGATGCTCAAAGACGTCGTCCCCATGGCGCCCAGGCGCACCCTCGTCACCGGCTGCAACGGCCAGCTGGGCCGCGCGGTGCGCAAACTTGCGGAGGAGCGTGGCGTCGCCAAGGACTTCGACTTCTGCGACATCGACACCTTCGACATGTCCGACCCGGACGCCTACTCCAAATACGACTGGTCGCTCTACGGCACCGTGATCAACTGCGGCGCCTACACGGCCGTGGATAAAGCGGAGACCCCCGAGGGCCGTGTCATCGCCTGGAAGGCCAACGCGACCGGCCCCGCCCTCCTCGCCCGCACCTGTGCCGAGCATGGGATCACCCTCGTGCACGTGTCCTCCGACTACGTCTTCGACGGCACCGCCGAGGTGCATGACGAGGACGAGCCCCTCAGCCCGCTGTCCGTCTACGGCCAGACCAAGGCCGCCGGCGACATCGCCGTGGCCGGCTGCCCGCGCCACTACATCATGCGCAGCTCCTGGGTCATCGGCGAGGGGCACAACTTCGTCAAGACCATGAAGGCGCTCTCCGACCGCGTCGCCGACCCGGAGGATAAGCTGGACAAGGTCACCGTCGTGGACGACCAGCTGGGCCGCCTGACCTTCACGCGCGATATGGCGCAGGCCATCTTCCACGTGCTGGGGGCGCACGCGCCCTACGGCACCTACGACTGCACCGGCTCCGGCGCGGTCAGGTCCTGGGCCGACATCGCCCGCGCCGTCTTCGAGGCCGCCAACGGCAACGGCGAGAAGGTCGTGCCGGTTTCGACTGCCGACTACTACGTCGGCGCCGAGGGGCCCGTCGCCCCGCGCCCGGTCCACTCCGCGCTCGACCTGTCCAAGCTCGAGTCGGTCGGGTTCCACATGCCCGACTGGGAGGAAGAGCTAGGGGAGTACCTCAAGACGCTCTAGTCGCCGCTATTGAATTGACGAGAGTAAAAAAGCCGCCGTTCTTTAACGGCGGCTTTTCTTGTTGGTGGCTGTCTGCGCAGTGGTGCCAATAGTATTTTGCGGAAGATCTACCTCTCGCTTGGCGTGGTGGCGGACCTGCCAGGCTGGTCGTCGTAGCCGTATTTGCTGTACACATTGACCTCCCACTGTTTATTTTCGACCTTTGCCACGGAATCGAGGATGAATCCGGTCGCAAGGCTTAGGCCACAGAGGAACATAAACGATGCAGCAAGCATGGCAGTGGGGAAACGCGGGACCAGGCCGGTCTGAAAGTACTCGACAACGATGGGCATTCCCAGGGCGAGGCCGATCACCGCAAACAGAAGCGCGACGAGACTGAAGAACTTCAGCGGGCGGTAGTCCTTGAACAGCGTGCCGATCATCGCAACGACTTTAATGCCGTCGCTCACGGTATTGAGCTTGGACTCGGAACCTTCCGGACGGTCGCGGTACTCGATGGGCACATCTTTGATGCGCCAGCGGTGGTCGACGGCGTGGATCGAGAGCTCGGTTTCGATCTGGAAGCCCTCGGAAAGCACAGGGAAGGTTTTAACGAACGGGCGGCTCATGGCGCGGTAACCGGTCATGACGTCATCGAAACTGTAGCCATAGATCCACTTGATCATGGCGCGGACCAGATTATTGCCAAAGCCGTGGAAGGCACGCTTGTTCTCCTCGGCGTAGGTGCCGTTGGAAAGGCGATCGCCTACGGTCATGTCGGCCGTGCCGTTAAGGATGGGCTCGCAGAGGGCCTTGGCCGCCTCGGCGGGGTAGGTGTCGTCGCCGTCGACCATCAGGTAGCAATCGGCGTCGATATCGCGAAACATCTGGCGGCACACGTTGCCCTTTCCCTGACGGGGTTCAAAGCGGACCGTGGCGCCGTGCTCGGTGGCGATGCGTGAGGTATCGTCCGACGAGTTGTTGTCATAGACATAGACCGTCGCCTGCGGGAGCTCGCGGTGAAAGTCGTCGACGACCTTACCGATCGTGAGCGCTTCGTTGTAGCAGGGGATGATGACGGCGATGGATTCAGAATTCACTCAATGCTCCTTACACATTCATTCCTTGAAAGTATAGCCGTTTGCGTCTGACATCCTTAGATGTGGGTTAGTTCTCCAGTTTTGCTGCGCGAATCTTTTGCGGGGCCGTCGGGTCTATACTGTTCGTTTGTCAACGATTACGAGTAAAGGAGTTGCATCCGTGTCGGATCAGACAAAGCAACAAGAAACTCGCAGTCTGCCTGCGACGTTTGCTAAGAACGAGTTTGAGAAGGACGCGTTTATCCTTCGTCAGCTGGTTACCAAGGATTTTAAGATCAAGTATCGCCGTAGCGTTCTGGGCGTCGCATGGTCGGTGCTCAACCCGCTGCTGATGATGATCGTCATGGCTATCGTGTTCTCGACGATTTTCGCCCAGGGCCGCAATGGCTCGATTACGCCCGAAATGTATCCGCTGTATTTGATCGTAGGTAACGTTACCTTTGCCGTCATGTCCGAGTCTACGAACCAGGCGCTGACGTCGATTGTGGGTGCGGCTCCGCTGCTCAAGAAGGTTAAGGTACACCGCTGGGTCTTCCCGGTGCAGAAGGTGCTTTTCTCGCTGGTCAACTTTGCCTTCTCGCTTGTCGCCGTCGCCATCGTTATGCTGTGGTTCCGCGTCATGCCTTCTTGGCACCTGATTCTGCTGCCGGTCTGCCTGCTGCTGCTTATGTGCTTCTGCATGGGCCTGGGCATGATGCTCTCTGCCCTTACGGTTTTCTTCCGCGATGTCATGCATCTGTGGAGTGTTGTCATCACGGCGTGGACTTACATCACGCCTATTTTCTGGACGACTGACTTTGTTGCGCAAATGCCGCATCTCGTGCGCATTCTGGTCTATGCGAACCCCATGTATAACTATCTGCAGTTTATGCGCGATATCTTTCTGTTCCAGACCACGCCCTCGCTTTTGACGTTTGGTATGTGCGTCGCTTGGGCGGTTCTTGCGCTTGCTATTGGCTACACCGTGTTCCATAAGTCCGAGCGCAAGTTCATCCTCTACATCTAAGGAGTGCTGTGATGACTGAATCTGTTGTTGATTACAGCGAGCAGCCTCTGGCTGTCGAGGTCGACGACGTCACCATGATCTTTAACATGGCGTCCGAGTCGCTGACCAACCTCAAGGAGTACTTCATCAAGCTTGCCAAGCACGAGTTGTTCTTTGAGGAGTTTAGGGCGCTCAAGCATATCTCGTTTGATATTCATCGTGGCGAAGTTGTCGGTTTGGTTGGCACCAATGGCTCCGGCAAGTCTACGATGCTCAAGATTATCGCTGGCGTGCTTGAGCCTAGCGAGGGCAGCGTTAAGGTGCACGGTAACATCGCGCCGCTGATTGAGCTTGGCGCCGGTTTTGACCCCGAGCTGACCGCCCGCGAGAACATCTACCTGAACGGCGCTCTGCTCGGCTATACCAAGGAGTTCATCGACGCCAATTTTGACGGCATTATTGAGTTCGCTGAGCTGCAGAATTTTGTCGATATGCCGCTTAAGAACTTCTCTTCAGGCATGGTGGCGCGTATCGCCTTTGCAATCGCGACGATTACCGAGCCCGATATTCTGATCGTTGACGAGACGCTGTCCGTCGGTGACGTGTTTTTCCAGCAGAAGTGCGAGGACCGCATCCAGCACTTTATCCAGAGCGGCGACGTGACGGTTCTGTTCGTTTCGCACTCCATGGAGCAGGTTGAGCGCATCTGCCAGCGTGCCGTTTGGATTGAGAAGGGTGACCTTCGCATGGACGGCCCGGTCGTTGAGGTCTGCAAGGCGTACCGCGAGCAGTTCAACTAGGTTATAATTACTTGCGCCTGACAGACTTGCGCTTGCTTGGGCGTGCGGTTATTTGCTCCATTAGCTCAGTTGGATAGAGCAGGGGACTTCTAATCCCAAGGTCGACGGTTCGAATCCGCCATGGAGCACCATCGTTTATTAAGCCCGGACCGCTAGGTGGTCTGGGCTTTTTTCATCTTGTGTGCTGCTGGAGCCGAGCGCGAGCAAGCCGCTGCTGTTTGTTGGGGTTGGCATTTTACTTTTCGAGATACTCCCTCAGCAGCTCCAGCGCGTGTGCGTAGCCCTGCAGGCCCTCGCCGGTGATGGTGGCGAAGCAGGCTAGGCGTGCATAGCTCACCTGGCGGAAGTCCTCGCGGGTCTCGACGGCACTGATGTGGACCTCCACAGCCGGGATGGCGACGGCTTTGAGCGCGTCCAGGATGGCCACGCTTGTGTGCGTGTAGGCGGCCGGGTTGATGACGATGCCGTCGACCTTTCCGTAAGCCTCCTGGATCTTGTCGACGATGCTGCCCTCGTGGTTAGACTGGAAGACCTCGATCTCGTCGAAGCCCTGTGCGGCACCCGCTTCCTGGCAGATCTGCACTAAGCGATCGTAGTTGTCGCTGCCGTAGATGCCTGGCTCGCGAATGCCGAGCATGTTGAGGTTGGGGCCGTTGATGACGAGTGCTTTCATGGTTGCTTCCTTTGTAGTCGAGAAACCACCACAAAGGTGCCTGTCTCCTTTGTGGTGGTTTTGGTTAGAGAGCGGGTGGGAGGGTGTTGAGGAGAGCATGGGCGGTGTTGGCGGCGCAGTCGCGTGAGTCGATGATGTAGTCGGCCCAGGCGCGGTAGCGTGGCATGCGCTGTTCAGCCAGCTTATCGATGCCGTCGCGCGCGGTGATGGGGCGGCCCTTGTGGGCGAGTTCGTCGAGCTTGCGGTTGAGCATCACAATCTGGCTGTTCTGGTGCAGCAGCGGGTAGTTCTCGTCGCGCGTGACCACGCCGCCGCCTGTGGAAAGCACCAGGCCGCTGCGCTTGGAGATGTCAGCCAGCGCCGCCGTCTCTTGCTCGCGGAAGGCCGCCTCGCCGCGCTCGACGATATAGCCGGCACAGGGCATGCCCAGGCGCTCCTCGAGGGCGCGGTCCAGGTCGATGTGCTCGCGACCCGTGAGCAGGGCGATCTGCTCGCCCACGCGGGTTTTGCCCGAACCCGGCATGCCGATCAGCGCGATGTTCTGTTCGCGACGTGACAAGCGCTCCGTTACGTCCAGGATGTGCTCGCGCGGGGTGACCTGGCCGGTATAGCGCTCGACGGCCTGTGCCGCCTGTGCCACGAGCATCAGCAGACCGCCGATGCAGGGGATGCCGCGGCGCTCGGCCTCGAGCATGAGTCCCGTGCGGGCGGGGTTGTAGACAATGTCGATAACGCCCTCGAGCGCATCGAGCCCTTCGAGCGTGCAAGGCGCGTCGGGGCAATGGGGGAACATGCCGGCGGGCGTGCAGTTGACGAGCAGGGCAGCGTCGGACTGCTGCGCGATGTTGCCGTAGTTGACCTCGCTCGTGCGACCCACGGGTACGACGATGGCGCCCAGGTCGCCGAGCACCATGCTTGCCGTGGTGCCGGCACCACCGGTGGCTCCAAGTACGAGGACTTTCTTGCGGGCAACCTCAACCCCTAGCTCCTCGACCAGGCACTGAAAACCAAAGTAGTCGGTGTTGTCGCCGCGCAGACGGCCGTCAGGCAGGCGTGTGATGGTGTTGACGTTGCCCATACGCTCGGCGAGCGGGCTCAGCTCGTCCAGATACTCCATGACGGCGCGCTTGTAGGGGATGGTCACGTTGGTGCCCTCCCACTCGTCGCCCGTCATAAAGGCCGCGAGGTCCTCAGGCTCGCGCTCAAATCGCACGTACTCGAGCCCAGCGAGCTCTTTGTAGATGGTCGGGGTGTAGCTGTGGCCCAGCACGCGGCCCAGCACGCCGTAGGGGCGGGTTGCGGCGGTATCGGTCATCTAGAGCACCTCCGTGTAGCTGCCAAAGTAGGTGAAGCTCTCGCACACGTCGTCGATGGAATCAAGCAGGTCGTCGAGGGCCTTGCTGCCAAAGGGGCAGTCCAGGTCAAAGTAGAACATAAACTCAAAGTCGCGGCCGGGGATGGGGCGGCTCTCGAGCTTGATGAGGTTGATATTGAGCGCGTAGAAGCGCTCGAGTACGCGATAGAGCGCACCCGGCTCGTTGGCAGTGGTGATCATGAGCGAGGTGCGATTAGCGCCGGGATAGACGCGCGGCTCGCGGCTGATGACGACAAAGCGCGTGTAGTTGTTGTCCGAGTCTTGGATATTGGGCTCCAGCACCTCGAGGCCATACAGCGTGGCACAGCTGCGCGAGGCGATGGCGGCGACGTCGGTGCGCTCGGAGTTGGCGACCATCTCGGCCGACATGGCCGTGTTTGGGTACTTGGTGGCGTGCAGGTCGTGGGACTCGATAAAGCCGGCACACTGGGCAATGGCTTGGCCGTGGCTGTAGACCTCGCGCACGTCGGCGAGCTTGGTGCCGGGCTTGACGAGCAGGTTGTGGTCGATCTTGAGGCGCAGCGAGCGCACGATGTGGAAGTCGAACTGGGCGAGCAGGTCGTAGACGGCGTTGACCGAGCCGGCGGTGGAGTTCTCGATGGGCAGCACGCCAAACTCGCAGAAGCCGTCGCGCACGGCGCGCATGACGCCCTCAAAGGTCTCAAAGAACGCAATATCCGGCACGTCGAAGAGCTTGCATGCGGCGATCTGGCTGTAGGCGCCTTCGACGCCCTGGCAGGCGACGGTGGCCGTCTGGGGGAAGGGTGTGTCAAAGGCTGCGGCCGTGGCATGGGCCTTTTGCGACACCGTGATGCCCTTGAGCTCGTTGATGTAGCGCTGCTGCTCGGCCTTGCTCATGCTCATGAGGAGACGGAACAGGGTGATGGTCTGCGCCTCGTAGCGCTCGGGCGCGCGGCTGGCGAGGTTGTTGAGTTTGGAGCGCTCGCGGGCGGGGTCGAAGACGGCCTTGCCCATCTCGATTTTTGACTTGGCGACCTCGGTGGCAATATCCATGCGCTCGACAAAGCTGTTGAGCAGGGTGGTGTCGATGCCATCGATGGCCTGGCGAATATCGGCAAGGTCCATGGAGGCCCCTTTCGTGAATGGTTGCCTGGGGTAGTTAATTTGGGACGGGGCTTTTTTAGCTACCCTTTGACTGTCAACGAATCGATGGGTGCCAGGGCAAATATCAACTGGCATATGGGGGTAGCTAAAATAGCCCCGTCCCAAATTAACTACCCTTGGGGTGGGTGGACTAAAGCTGGCCTGCGTCCTCGAGGAGGGCGTCCCAGATGGCCAGCGCTGCGGCTGCTTCGGCTACGGGGACGGCTCGGGGGACGATACAGGGATCGTGGCGGCCGTGGACCGAGAGCTCGGCGTTTTCCATAGCGTCCATGTCTACGGTCTGCTGCTCGCGGCCAATAGAGGGCGTCGGCTTTACGGCCATGCGCCACATGACGGGCGCACCAGTCGAAATACCGCCCAGGATGCCGCCGGCGTTATTGGACTCGACCTCGATCTTGCCGGTTTCGGCATCGATGCGATACGGATCGTTGTTCTCGCTGCCGCGCATGGCGGCCACGGCAAAGCCCATGCCAAACTCCACGCCCTTTACGGCGGGAATGCCAAACGCGATTTGCGCGATGCGGTTCTCGATGCCGTCGAACATGGGGTCGCCGATGCCCGCGGGAAGCCCGTAGATGCCGCACTCCACGATGCCGCCGATACTGTCGAGTTCGTCGCGCGCGGCTAGGATTTCCTCGCGCATACGGCCGGCTGCGGCGGCGTCAATGCACGGCAGATCGTTCGTAAGGATTGCCTTGCAGTCGGCCTCGCGATAGACCATATCGTCCATCGGCAGGTCGGAGATGCCGCCGATTTGCGCGACGTGCGCCATGACCTGAATGCCGTGGGCCTCAAGTGCCTGCAGCGCAATGCCGCCGGCGATGCATAAGGGTGCCGTTAGGCGACCGGAAAAATGCCCGCCACCAGCGACATCGTGCATGTTGTGATACTTCACGCGCGCAGGGAAGTCCGCATGTCCGGGACGGGGCTTGCGGCGCAGCTCGGAGTAATCCTTGGAGCGCGTGTTGGTGTTCTCGATAATCGCGGCGATGGGCGCGCCGGTGGTATGTCCATCGACAACACCGGCGATGATGTGGGCTGCGTCAGCCTCGCGTCGTTTGGTCGCGGTCTCGTCGCGTCCGGGGGCGCGACGGTCGAGGAAGGCCTGCAGCTTCTCCTGGTCCACGGCGATGCCCGCCGGGATGCCATCGAGCGAGCAGCCGATAGCGGGGGAGTGCGACTGGCCGAAGATGCTTAAGTGCAAGACGTTGCCAAAGGTCGAGGACATGCTATTCCTCCTCGAGCGTGACCTTGCCGCCCAACAGGCGGTAGTGGTCGAAGAAATCGGGATAGGACTTGTTGACGGCCTCGGCGCCGTGGATCACGACCTCGCCGGTGGCGCGACTTGCGGCGATGGCTGCCATCATGGCGATGCGATGGTCGTTGTGCGAATCGACCTCGCCGCCGGTAAAGGCATCGACGCCCTTGATGATGAGGTCGTCACCGGCAATGCGCACTTGTGCGCCCAGCGCGGTGAGCTCACGGGTGGTGGTGGCCAGGCGGTCGGATTCCTTGATGCGCAGGCGGGCACAATCGCGGATGAACGTGCGGCCTTGCGCCAGCGATGCCACGGCCGAGATGACGGGCACCAGGTCTGGAATGTCGTGGGCACTCATCTCAAAGCCAGCGAGCTTGTCGGACTGCACGGTGGCGGCGTTGGTGGAGCGCACGATGCGGGCGCCAAAGCGCGAAAGCGCGGCAAGCACGTTGCGGTCGCCCTGTGCGGAGCTCAGGGACACACCCTCGACGGTGATGGGGTCGGTGCCGATAGCGCCGGCACACAGCCAAAAGGCAGCGTTGGACCAGTCACCCTCGACGGCCACGCTGCCGGGCGTGCGATACGAGCCACTGCTCACGCGGAAGTTCGTGACCTCGGGCTGGCCGTCCCGGGCGGGAATACGCTCGACGTTGACCTCGACGCCAAAGGCCTTCATGGCCTGGATCGTCAGGTTGATGTAGGGGCGGCTCTCAATGAGGCCGGTCACCTGCACGCAGGAGGGCTGGGACAGCAGCGGGGCCGCTAGCAGCAGACCGGATATGTACTGCGAGCTCACGTTGCCCGGCAGGACAAAGGTGCCCGGGCGCATGCGGCCGCTCGTCTTGAGCGGAAAGCCGCCCAGACCCTGTAGGTCGCAGCCGGCGGCGATGATCTCGTCCGAAAGCGGGGAGAGCGGGCGGGCGCCCAGGCGACCCTGGCCCACAAAGGTGGCCTCCGCGCCCAACGCGCAGGCGACGGGCAGCATAAAGCGCAGCGTGGAGCCGCTTTCGCCGCAGTCGAGCGTGCCGCCGGCAAGGGCCTTGAGCAGGCCAAACTCAACACTCTTCATGGTGGGGTGGACCTGGAAGCCGTCCTCGACGGTCTCGATGCGGGCGCCCAGCGCCGTGAGGCACCGCACCGTGGCTTCGATATCGGCGCAGGTGGTGTTGCAAGTGACGTGCGTCTCGCCGTTGGCAAGCGCAGCGCAGATGATGAGGCGGTGCGCCATCGACTTGGACGCGATGGCGGGAACGGTGCCCTTAAGCGGGGACGGGGTGATGCGGGCTAGCATGCGGATGCGTCTCCCTTCTGGCCGAGGCCCTCGGCAATGAGTTCATGGAAAGTGGAAAGCGGCGTGCGGTCGATGCTGCAGCGGCCAATGCCGTGCGGAATCACCAGATCGATGGTGTCGCCCGCGCGCTTCTTGTCGTGGAGCGCCTCGGCAAAGACGGCATCGGCATCTAGGTCGCAGCGGGTCTTGAGGCCATGGCGGGCGCAGAGCTCCTCGATGCGGCCGGGAAGTTCGGCGTCGCAGACGCCGTGCAGGGCCGCGGCGCGCGTGATGATGCCCATGCCGATCGAAACGCAGTTGCCGTGTCCGAGCTCAAAGTGCTCGCAGGCCTCGACGGCGTGTCCGGCGCTGTGTCCAAAATTGAGGAGCTTGCGCTGGTTGGTTTCGCGCTCGTCGGCGACGACCACGGCGCGCTTGATGTCGATGTTGCGGGCGATGATGAGCGCTACGCGGGCCACATCGCGGTTGAGCAGCTCCAGCGTGAGCGGGGTCTTCTCCAGCTCGGCGAACAGCTCGGGGTCGGCGATCACGGCGTGCTTGACGACCTCGCCGCAGCCGTCGGCGAACTGCTCGGGTGTGAGGGTGGCCAGGCACCCCACGTCGGCGATAACCACGCTCGGCTGCCAAAAGGCGCCGGCCAAGTTCTTGCCGGCAGCCAGGTCGATGGCGGTCTTGCCGCCCACCGACGAATCCACCATGGCGAGCAGGCTCGTGGGGATCTGCACAAACTTGCAGCCGCGCATGTAGGTGGCGGCCACAAAGCCCGCCACGTCGCCCACGACGCCGCCGCCAAGTGCCACGATCACGTCGGAGCGCGAAAGCTCGTGCTCGGCCACAAACTCCAAAATGGCAACATAGGTCTCGGCGCGCTTATGAGCCTCGCCGGCCTCGAAGGTGCAGATGCTCACCTCGTAGCCTGACGCCTCCAGGCTCTGCTTAACGGGCATCTGGTAGAGCGGGCCCACGTTGGTGTCCGTCACGATGACGGCCTTGGTGCCGCCGGCAGTGGCGCGCACGAGCGGTCCCGCCTGCTCCAGCAAAAACGTGCCAACATGCACCTGGTAGGGGCGTGCAGTGTCGATATCGATGGTAATCGCCATAAGCTTCGGTCCTTTCGACCTGGCGTGATAGGTGGTCTAGTGGGAGGTCTCGTCGTCGAGCGCGCGCTTAATGCGGTCGCCCTCGGCAAGGAGATTCTCCAGATAGCGCTGGTCGCGGTCCTTGAGCGCACGGCTGTAGGCGCCAAGCGACTCGATTAGATGGTCGATCTCGAAGACGAGCGCGTCGGCGTCGTCGATCATGAGCTCGGACCACATCTGGGGGTTGAGGTGCGCCACGCGGGTGAGATCGCGGTAGCTACCGGCCGAAAAGCCGTGGTGGACCTGGGCGGTCGGACTCTTTACGTAGGCGTTGGACACCACATGCGCAAGCTGGCTCGTGAAGGCGATGACGCGGTCGTGCTCGGCGGCGCTGGTCACGCTGAACTTGCCAAAGCCCAAGGGGCGCACCATCTCGCGCACCTGGCCCAAAAGCTCCAGTTTGAGTGCATCGTCTACCGCGGGTGGCACGAGCACGAGCGGGGCGCCCTGGAACAGGTCGGCGCGGGAGTGCGCGTAGCCCGAGTACTGCGTGCCCGCCATGGGGTGCGCGCCCACAAAGTAAAAGCCGTGCTCGCGGGCAAGCTCAAAGGCGCGCTCGCACACGATGCCTTTGACGCCCACGGTGTCGATCACCACAGGGCCCATGATGGCCTCGGTGTCGGTGGCGTCGGCGAGTGCCTGGGCATGCTCCTCGAGCCACTCGATGCAGGCCTCGGGGTAGCAGGCCAGGACGATGATGTCGCATTCGCCGAGCGTCTCGTCGTTGAGCTCTCCGGCGACAGTGCCCATGCTGGCGGCCGTCATGACATCGTCATCGGGGTCCCAGGCCAGCACTCGGACGCCCGCCTGCGCATAGCCGCGGGCAAAACTGCCGCCGATGAGGCCCAGGCCGACGATGCCGGCGCACTTGGGGCCGCCCTGGTTAACGCGCGCGTTTCTCACCGTACCCATGGGCTACTCCATGGTCTCTTGGCAGACAACCTCGCGGATGGCTCGGATGCGGCGCATGGTGTCGTCGAACTGATCGGGGGTGAGGGCCTGGGCGCCGTCGGACCAGGCGCGGCTCGGCTCGTCGTGGACCTCGATCTCCAGGCCGTTGGCACCGCAGGCGGTCGCGGCGAGCGCCATGGGCTCAACGTAGCGGGTGTAGCCGGTGGCGTGGCTGGGGTCGGCGACGACGGGCAGGTGCGACAGGTGGTGCAGCACCGGCACGGCGTTGAGGTCGAAGGTATTGCGGGTGCGGGTCTCGAAGGTGCGGATACCGCGCTCGCACAGGATGACGTTGTCGTTGCCCTCGCTCATGATGTACTCGGCGGCCATGAGCAGCTCGTCGATCGTGCCGGACATGCCGCGCTTGAGCAGAATCGGGGTCTGCGTCTTGCCGACCTCCTTGAGCAGGGGGAAGTTCTGGGCGTTGCGGGCGCCGATCTGCATGACGTCGATCTTCTTGTCCAAGAAGACCTGCACGTCGCGCGGGTCCATGATCTCGGTGACGATCGGCATGTCGAGCTCGGCCGAGGCCTCGCACAGCAGGTCGAGGCCGGCGGGGCCCATGCCCTGGTAGGCGTACGGGGAAGTACGGGGCTTGTAGGCACCGCCGCGCAGCATCGTGGCGCCGGCTGCCTTCACGCGGCGTGCGATGCGAATGAGGTTCTCGCCCTCGACGGAGCAGGGGCCGGCGATGACTTGGAACTGGTCGCCACCGATCTTGACGCCGTGGCCGCAGTCGATGATGGAGTCCTCGGGGTGGAACTTGCGGTTTGCGCGCTTGAACGGCTCGGAAACGCGCTGCACGCGCTCGACGACGTCCATGGACTCGAGCAGGAACGGGTCGATCTTGGTCGTATCGCCCACCAGGCCGATGATCGTCTCATTCTCGCCGCGCGAGACGTCGGTCTTCAGGCCCTTTTTCTCAATCCAGCTGACGATATGGCTGACGGCCTCGTCGCTGGCGCTCTGCTTTAAAATTGCAATCATGGTGTGCCTCTCACCTCGATGGATAACTTTTGCAAAAACGGCCCGCATCGCGAGCCGTGTATATATGGTGCATGAGAGTTTATACTATCTGACTCGCTTTTGCCTTCTAAAGTGGGCCGTTGCACCGCGTCTTCCTCGGAATTGCAAAGCTTTTTCTTTTATTTTGATAGCCCGAGGTGCACTTGGGTATAATGCCAAACGTTGGCCCTATTAGCTCAGGGGATTAGAGCGTCTGCCTCCGGAGCAGAAGGCCGTTGGTTCGAATCCAACATGGGGCACCATCGAACGTAAGACCGTCCGAACCTCGCATGGTCCGGGCGGTTTTTCTTATACCGACGCGACGTGATGGGACGTGGTATGGCAGCAACGGATATCGAGCGCGGACTCTCAACCGCCGAGGTCGAGGAGCGCATCGCCGCCGGTAAGATCAACCGCAACATGGAGCTCAAGACCAAGTCGGTCAAAGAGCTCATCATCGAGAATCTCTGCACGCTGTTCAATTTGATCAACGTGATCTTGGCGTTCCTGGTCATTTTGACCGGTTCGTTTAAGAATCTGACGTTCCTGTTCGTGGTGTTCCTCAATACCGCTATTGGCGTCATTCAGTCCATGCGTTCCAAGAAGATGGTCGATAAGCTCACGCTGCTGACCTCTAAGAAGGCCATCGCGGTGCGCGACGGCGCCGAGGTGGAGCTCGACTTGGACCAGATCGTGCTCGACGACATTATCCGCCTGGTGCGCGGCGACCAGATTCCCGCTGACGCCGTGGTGGTTTCGGGCGAGGCGCTCGTGAACGAGAGCCTGCTGACGGGCGAGAGCGACCTTATTAAGAAGCAGCCCGGTTCCGAGCTTATGAGCGGCAGCTTTATCGACTCGGGCCTGCTGCGCGCCCGCGTGATCCATGTCGGCGCCGACAACTACGTGGCCAAAATTAATAACGAGGCCAAGTACGTCAAAAAGGTCAATTCCGAGATCATGAACGCGCTTAACGCCATCGTGCGCTTTGCGAGTATCATCATGATCCCGCTCGGTTTGGCGTTGTTTGCCTCGAGTGTGAGCGAGCTGTGGGATGCCGCGGGAACCCCGGGCGATAGCGCGCTTTCGTGGTGTTTCTCCGAGCTGTTGGCTGGTCATGTGCCTTCGTCGGCGCTGCTGTCCACGGTGGGTGCCCTGCTGGGCATGATTCCGCAAGGCTTGGTGCTGCTGACCTCGTCGGTGCTCGCCATCGCCACGGTGCGCCTGGCCCGCCGCAAGGTGCTGGCACAGCAGCTCTACTGCATCGAGACGCTCGCTCGCGTCGACGTGCTGTGCCTGGACAAGACGGGCACCATTACCTCGGGTCGTATGGAGGTCGAGGGCACCTACCCGCTGCCTGTTGAGGGTGTTGGCTTTGGCGTGGACTCGGACGAGGCGGCTGTTCCCGTCGATATCACAGTGCTCGATTTCGCGCTGGCTAACGTCGCGCGTGCGACTTCGGCCGATGCCAACGAGACCTGCCAGGCGCTGCTCAACTATTACGCCGATCGCCCGGTCGAGGTGTCTGAGCCACTGTCGGTCATTCCGTTCTCGTCCTCCAAAAAGTGGAGCGGCGCGTCGTTTGCGCAGGGCTCCTATGTGATGGGCGCCGCGCAGTTTGTGCTCTCTGATCGTGTGTTTTCGCAGGTCGAGAACCGTGTCGCCGAGCTTGCCGATACCTGCCGCGTGCTCGTGGTGGCGCGCGTGGACGGCTTTACGCCCGATGGCGATATGGTGGGCGAGGCCGAGCCCGTGGGCTTTGTGACCATCCGCGACGAGATTCGTACCTCGGCGGCCGAGACCATCGGCTACTTTAACGAGCAGGGCGTGACCCTCAACGTGATCAGCGGCGACGACCCGCGTACGGTGTCGTCGATCGCGCGCGTGGTGGGCGTGCCGGGGGCGGACGCTTATGTGGACGCCACGACGCTCGATACGCCGGCCAAGCTCGATGCCGCAGTGGACCGCTACCATGTCTTTGGTCGTGTGACCCCGCAGCAGAAGCGCGAGCTCGTGCAGGCGCTCAAGCGCCGCGAGCACACCGTGGCCATGACGGGCGACGGCGTCAACGACGTGCTGGCGCTCAAGGAGGCCGACTGCTCCGTCGCCATGGCGGCCGGCTCCGATGCCGCGCGCAACGTGGCCGAGATCGTACTTGTCGACAACGACTTTGCCTCGATGCCCGCCGTGGTGGCCGAGGGCCGTCGCTCCATCAACAACCTGCAGCGTTCGGCCTCGCTGTTCCTGACCAAGACGCTGTTCTCGATGGGCCTGGCGGCGCTGTGCATCGCGCTGCCGCCGTACCCCTTCGAGCCCATCCAGATGACGCTCATTAACTTCTTCTGCATCGGCGCGCCGGGCTTTGTGTTGGGCCTGGAGCCCAACAATGCTCGCGTGAAGGGGTCGTTCCTGACGAACGTGCTCAAGCGGGCACTGCCGGCGTCGATTGCGGTCATTTTGGCTGCGGCGCTCGATATCTTTGTGGCGCGCGTGTTTGGCTTTAGCCAGCTCACGCTGTCTACGATGTGCCTGCTTACGTCGTGCGCGGCGAGCGTCAGCCTGATCTGGCGCATCTCGCAGCCTCTCACGCCCTTACGTGTGGTGCTCTTTGTGTTTGTAGTCGCCGGCATCCTGGTGGGCGTTATCGGATTCCCGGAGCTGCTGTCTATTGCCAACCTGTCGATGGGCCAGATGGTTATCTTGGCTGTCATCGTGGTCTTTACCTGCTCGGTGTTCTTTAAGCTCGCCACGATGATGGATTTGCTCAAGCCGCGTCGTCGTCATGCTGCAACTGGTTTTGGCCGCGGTGTGCGCGTCCACCTGGGTCGCGGTGGCGGCAAGGTGAGCTCGACGGGTTCGACGGCCGAGCGTTTTGCCAAGCGCTTCGCCGCCGACATGGCGCAGCGCCGTGAAGATCGCACCGCTCGCGAGGCCGAGGCCCGCGCACTCGAGGGCGTGGCCCAGGCCCAGCCCAAGAAAAAGAAGGGTACCGGAGCCAATCGCTCTCGCGTGACCAAGTCCGCCCAAGGCATCAAAGTCTCGATGCCAAGCAAAAAGAAGAAGTAACTACGCGCCCTGGCGATGTTGAATTGGTGCCTTGCTCCTGTGGGGCCGTGGCGATGTTATGCTCTAACCTCGATTGTTTGAATTGCTTCGAAAAGAGGATGCCGTGATCTGCCCGCATTGCCTTAAGACTATCGAGGACGGCGCCTCGTTCTGCCCCTACTGCAACGCCTATGTGGGTCCGGGCGATGGTCCCGAGCACACCGAGTTCGTGTTCTGTGAGGGCTGCGGTGCCCGTCTTTCTCCGCATGATCGTACATGCCCCAAATGCGGACGCCCCGCTCCGGGTATCCTCTCCGAGGACGCGGCCGCATCCGACCTGGCAGCGGGCCGCACGGCGGGCTTTCCGCGCCTAATGCAAGAGCAGATCGATACCGAGGTGCCTCATGCGCCGGCCTCGGCTGCTGCGGTTCTTTCGGACGCCGCCGATCCCAACGAGACCTGCGTGCTGCCGGCTTTCGATAAGGATTTCGGTATCCCTAAGGTCGATATTCCCACGCCGGTTTCCCTGCATGACGATGCTCAAAAAACCAAGCGCAAGGTGCATCCCGACGAGGACGCCTATCACAAGCACAAGCGTCATATCCCCAAGCCGCTTATCGTCATCGCGGTCCTTGCCGTCGTTTGCGGCGGTGCCTATTGGTTCGTGACGACCGATCCCATGGGTGTCATGCCTGGCTTCTATGACCAGTTTGGCCAGGCCGCGCAGACGACCTTCCCCACGCGCCAAAAGGGCGAGGCGACTGAGGACGATACCAAGCAGGACGATTCTGCCGAGGTGGTCCAGGAAGAAACCGTGCTTACCGATGATCAGCTCTATACCAGGCTCGACGGTCTGTATCAGACCATCGTGTCCTACGGTGACGAGGACCAGATCGGCGAGGTCATCGATTCCTTTAACAACGGCTATCTCCGATCGCCGCTGTCCACCCGTCAGGAGCTGTCGCAGAGTGCCTACGCTCTGCGCGACCAGATCAAAAAGACGCAAGATGAGCTCAACAACCTTAAGTACCAGGACGATACGGTCTATGCGGACGACATCGCCCACTTAAAGCAGCTTGCCGAGTGGATGTATGAGCGCGTCGACGTGATCTGCCAGAGCTGGGATATCTCGCTGGCCATTCCCGATGGCGAGTCGATGAGTTCCCACCAAAGCGAGATCCTGGCGCCCATCGCACAGGGCGGCAACAGCGCGCTGAATCAGTACGACGCTAACGTGGGCTCCTGGAAGCCGCAGCAGCGTTCCTAAAATTAGTTCGCCATAGTCGGCATAACCTACGTGCGCAATTGATGTAAGCGCATGCTTATTGCTACAATTCGTACAAATATGCTTTAAACGCACGAGGAAGGAACCACATGTTTGGTTTTAAGAAAGAGCTCTACACGCCCAAGTATCAGCTTGCCGGCGACGAATGCGCCGTTATCGAGACGTCGAAGGGTACCATCAAGGTCAAGTTTGACGGCGAGGGCGCTCCCATTCATGTCGCGAACTTCTGCGAGCTTTCCACGATGGGTTTCTATGATGGCCTTAAGTTCCATCGCTATGTGCCCGGCTTTGTCATTCAGGGCGGCGACCCCAATACCCGCGATATGTCCGGCGCCGACGTCGCCGCTGGTCTTGAGGGCCCCGACGGCATGCCCGGTACCGGTGGCCCCGGCTACTGCATCAAGGGCGAGTTTGCCACCAATCCGCGCAACAGCCATGTCGATGGTGCCCTTGCCATGGCACGCTCCATGGACCCCGATTCCGCGGGTTCGCAGTTCTACTTCTGCCTGGGCGCCCAGCATAACCTCGATTCCGGTTACACCGTCTTTGGTACCACGGTCGAGGGTCTCGATGTGATTTCGCAGCTGCGTGCCGGCGACGAGATCGTCCATGTCGAGATCGTTCACGAGTAAAGGGGACTTCCTTGAATAGCCAGCTGATCCAACAGGGCCGCGCCGCTTACCGCGCGGGTGATTTTTCCGCTGCAGCCCAGATGCTTGGGGCGGCAAAGACTCCCGATGAGATTATGGGCGAGGCCGATCACCTTCGTGGCAACGCCTTGATGCACCTGGGCATGTATGCCGAGGCCGCCGAGGCCTATGCCGCCGCCCTCAACGACGGCACCTATGGCAAGCGCGGCGCGCTGCTCACCAACCGCGGCAAGGCGCTCGCCGCCGTGGGCGACTACACGACGGCTGCCCAGGCGTTCTCTGCCGCTACGCAGGACGCTTCCTACGCCACGCCGTTCAAGGCCTATCTGGGCCTGGGTAACGCGTTGTTCCAGTCGGGCGACTATGCCAACGCGGGCACTGCCTTCCGTCAGGCCGCCATCGACGGCGCAAATCCGGCTCCTGCCGCCGCACTCGGCGAGCTCGGTCGTTGCTTCATTAAGCTCGGCCGTCCGGCGGATGCCGTGGAGACCTACCGTACGGCTATCGACTTTGCCGGCCCCCGCGACGACACGCGCGCGCTCAACGCCGGCATGGGTCAGGCGCTTTCTGCCGCCGGCCGTCCCTCCGACGCACTCGACGCCTTTAACGCCGCTACTGCCGATGGCATCTACCAGCTCACCTCCGAGCAGGCCGATGAGCTTGCCCGCGTGCACGATTCGCTTGCCGCGCTGTCTGCCCAGACGGCTATGGCCACGGCTCCTGCGCCCGCGATGGACGCCCCTGCCGTCGATCCGCTCGATCCTACGGGCGCGACCGGTCAGTTTATGCCCGATCCCTCGGACACCGGTTTCTTTACGCTGTCCGAGTCCGAGATGGTCCAGCAGGACCGTCAGGATCGTAAGCAGGCCAAGGTCCGTCGTCGCCATCGCCACACGGGTCTCAAAGTCTTCATCGTGCTGCTTCTGCTCATTTTGATCGCCGCGGGCGGTCTGGGCTTTGCCTACACGCGCGGCTTTGGCTTCCCGTCTCAGGAGTCTGTCGTTACCGATCTGTTCCAGGCTGCCGGCGACGGTGACACCGCAAAGGCCGAGTCTTGCCTGGCCTCGAGCCTGTCCGAGGACGCCAAGTCGATGATCGTCTCCTCGATTCCGCAGGGTGCCACCGTGTCCGTTGAGGGCATGGATCAGTCCATGACCGAGACGACCGCCAAGGTTAAGGCGTCGCTGTCCAAGGGCGGCGAGCAGGAGTACACCGTCAAATTCGTGCGCTCCGACAACCATATCGGCTGGGCCGTTTCCTCGCTCGATATGGATTTCTCGGCTGCTGACAACCAGTAGTGACCTTATGGGATTTAGCTTTGCCCGGCGCTTCACCGCAAGTGAGGTGCCGGGCTTGCGCTAGTATGATGAGCTAGTAGTTTTCCAGCAATCATCCAACACATCAGGAGTTGCGTTGTTTTCTTTGATGGATATGTTCTTCGGTAGCTATGCGGGCGATCTTGCCATCGACCTCGGCACCGCAAATACGCTTGTCTCCGTGCGCGGCAAGGGCATCGTCATCCGCGAGCCCTCCGTCGTCGCCATCGACAAGAACGACGAGCGCATCCTGGCGGTCGGCATCGAGGCCAAGCGCATGCTCGGCCGTACGCCCGGCAACATCGTGGCCGTTCGTCCCCTGAAGGACGGCGTTATCGCCGACTTCGATGTTACCGAGGCCATGCTTCGCTACTTTATCGACAAGGCGTCCGAGAAGCGCTATCCGTGGACTCCGCGTCCGCGCGTTGTCGTCTGCGTTCCCTCCGGTGTCACGTCGGTCGAGAAGCGCGCTGTCTTTGAGGCCACGATCCAGGCCGGCGCTCGCCAGGCCTACCTGATCGAGGAGCCCATGGCTGCTGCTATCGGCGCCGACCTGCCCGTCGAGGAGCCCACCGGCTCCATGGTCATCGACATCGGCGGCGGTACTACCGAGGTCGCTGTTATCGCTATGGGCGGCATCGTCGTCTCGCAGTCCATCCGTATTGCCGGCGACGAGTTCGACCAGGCTATCCTCACGCACGTTCGCGATGCCTACAACCTGGCCATCGGCGAGCGTACGGCAGAGGACATCAAGATCAAGGTCGGCTCCGCCGTGCCGCTCAAGGACGAGCTCGACGTCGAGGTCAACGGCCGCGACGTGATTACCGGTCTGCCCAAGACCGTGCGCATCGAGAGCGAGGAGATTCGTCGCGCGCTCAACAAGCCGCTCGACGAGATGGCCAAGGCCGTCAAGGACGCACTCGACGCTACGCCTCCCGATCTTGCCTCTGACCTCATGTACTACGGTATTTTGCTGACCGGTGGCGGCGCGCTGCTGCGCGGTCTCGACGTGCGCCTGCGCGATGAGACCGGCGTTTCGGTCAACGTCAGCCCCACGGCGCTCGATAACGTCGTTAACGGCTGTGCCCGCGTGCTCGAGGCCAATGCGTTTGATGGCGGCTTCGTCCAGACCAATGCTTAATTTCCAAAAGGTGGATTCCATTTGGCACGATCTTCGGGTTTCTCCACAAATCTGAATACCAAGCGACAATCAACGGGTATGCGCCCGTTGATTGTTTTCAGCCTGATTTCGGTGTTGCTGCTCACGTTTTACATCCGCGAGGGCGAGGCAGGACCGATTCATGCCGTGCGTTCGGGCGTAACGACGATTACCTCGCCGGTGCGCTTTGTGGGTTCGGCTGTGGCGGCTCCTTTCAATGCCATCGGCAACGTGTTCTCTAACCTTACAGCGTCGCAGGACACGCTCGACGAGCTCAAGAAGCAAAACGAGGAGCTGACCTCTAAGGTTGCTGAGCTCTCCGAGGCTCAAAAGACCGCCGAGCGTCTGGAGGGGCTGGTCGGGCTGCAGTCGACCTACAACCTCAAATCGACCGCTGCTCGTATCGTTGGTGCCTCGGGCGATGCCTGGACCTCGACCGTCACGATCGATAAGGGTTCTGCCGACGGCCTTACCATCAACATGCCTGTGACGAGTTCGGCCGGTGTTATCGGCCAGATCATCGAGGTTTCGGCCAAGACGTCGACCGTGCGCCTGATTGGCGACGAGAACTCCGGCGTATCCGCTATGGTGCAGGACACGCGCGCCCAGGGCATGCTGCAGGGGCAGGCTGACGGCACGCTGCGTCTTGAGTACGTGAGCGTCGACTCCGACGTTAAGGTTGGCGATATCATCGTGACCTCGGGCATCGGCGGTGTGTTCCCCAAGGGCCTTCCGCTCGGCACCGTCTCGTCGGTTGAGAAATCGGCAAACGACGTGTACTACACCATTGTGGTGCGCGCTCAGACGACGGCCGAGAACAACGAGGAAGTGCTGGTCATTACCTCGCTGACCGACGAACAGTCGGCCTCGGATGAGGACGTGAGCACGGCCAACAGCACGCCGCAGGGAACGTCGCGCGATGCTGCGACCAAGTCGAAGGATGAGAGCTCGGATGACAGTTCCGACGCGTCCGAGACGACCGATTCCGGCTCGAGCGAATAGGGGGCATGTCCATGGACCTACACGAGCAGGGGATGAGCTCCCGCACGTTTGTAATCGCCGCCATCGTGTGCGTGCTGCTGCAGGCAGGCCTGGCACCGCAGATCTCCATTGCGGGCGGTCGCGTCAACTTCATGATTATCTTGGTGTGCCTAAGCGTGTTCTCGGGCGACCCGACCCGTGCCGTCGTGTGCGGTTTTTGCAGCGGCTTGTTTTATGACCTGTCCGCTGCCGTGCCGGTGGGTGTTATGTCGCTCCTGCTGACCGTGGGTTCTTTTGCTCTGGTGCACAGCGCCGTTGGTCAGACGGGCGGTACCCCGAGTGCACGCGGCGTCACTGTGGGTGCCTTCGCGCTCGTCATTAATGTGATCTACAGCATCATCTTGCTGTTTATGGGTTTGGAGACGAGCTTTGTTGTGGCGATCTTCGGCCATGCGCTGCCGTCCTCGATCCTGACGGGTCTGGTTGCCATTCCGTTTTTGATGTCCGGCGTCGTGCCGCAGTCCGGCTATGGATTCTCCGCACGTGGCGGACGCCAGACGGGTATGCGCTTTAAGCCCAAGACCCGCAAGCTCAAATAGGGGAGGCCCGTAGATGTCTTCCCAGATGACGGTTATTGTCGCCGGTATCGTGCTGGTTGTGGCCATCGTGGTCGCGCTGGTCATCATGCGTCGCGGCGATTCCCGTTTTACCTACGATACACAGCATGGAACGGCCCCGCGCGCCACCGAGGGCGAGGGCAATACCGCGGCGACCGCCTTTAAGGGCCGCTTTTCCATCCTCACCACGGGTGTGGGCGCGATGTTTGCGGCGCTTGCCGTCAAGCTGTGGGGCATGCAGATGGTCTCGTCGGACTATTACGAGAAGCAGGCCAATAGTAATCAGACTCGCACCGTTACCACACCCGCTGTGCGCGGCCGCATCCTCGACCGCAATGGCGTGGCACTTGTCCAGAACCGTCCCTCACTTGCTGTCGTGGCCTACCGCGACCTTGCCGAGGATGAGGTTCTGGTTCGCCATCTTGCCAACGTGCTTGGAATGCCTTACGTGGCGGTTCTGCGCAATATTCAGGACAATACAGAGGGCGCTCAGAGCCTGCATACCATCGCGACGGACGTCCGTCGCTCTACGGTTGCCTATATTCAGGAACATGCCGGCGAGTTCCCGGGCGTCAAGATTGCCGAGCGTACCGAGCGCCAGTATCCATATGGCGAGACGGCATGCCATATCTTGGGCTATACCGGCACCATTACCTCCGAGCAGCTCGAGGCCCAGAATAAGAAAACCTCTGGCGATGATGATGCCTCTGCTGGCAAGATTACGTACCAGTCGGGCGATATCGTGGGCCAGGCGGGCGTTGAGAGCTACTACGAAAACCTGCTGCAGGGTATTCGTGGCGAGCAGACCGTCAAGGTCGATGCCTCGGGCAATGTGACCGGTCAGGCCGGCGCCGTGCCCGCGAAGGCTGGCTCCGACATTAAGCTCACGCTCGACCTTAAGATCCAACAGGCCTGTGAGACGGCACTGGCGAGCGCTATCGAACTTGCCAAGACCACTGGCTACAGCAATGCCGGCAACGGCGCTGTGGTGTGCCTCGATCCCAACAATGGCGAGATTCTGGGCATGGCGAGCCAGCCCAAGTTCGATCCGTCTGTCTTTATCGGCGGCGTCTCAAATGACGTGTGGACCGAGCTCAATGATGACAAGGGTTCGCACCCGCTGCTCAACCGCGCCATTAGCGGACAGTACATGTCGGCCTCGACCATCAAGCCGCTCTCGGCGCTGGCCGGTCTTGAGTTTGGAACCTACACTTCAACGCAGACAACCAACTGCACGGGCTATTGGACGGGCCTGGGCAAGGCTTGGGGCAAGCGCTGCTGGCTGACGTCTGGCCACGGCACCATGACGCTGCAGTCGGGTATCGCCAACTCGTGCGACCCCGTCTTTTACGACATGGGCAAGGCGTTCTTTTATGACGAGCAACATCCCGAGGGCCTGCAGGAGGTCTTTCGTCGCTGGGGTCTGGGCAAGACCTGCGGTATCGATCTGCCGAGTGAGGGCGCGGGCCGTATTCCCGATGCCGAGTGGAAAGAGTCGTACTTCACCGACGCATCTGCCGAGGACCGCAAGTGGAATGCCGGCGATATGACCAACATCGCCATCGGCCAGGGCGACATCCTGGTGACGCCCCTGCAGATGGCGTGCGCCTATATGGGTCTTGCCAACGGCGGCAAACAGTACGTGCCTCACGTGTTTTTGTCTGCCGTGTCGCGCGATGGCGACGGCGATGCCTATAAGTACAACGGCAAGGGCAAGAAGAAGCGCCTAGAGGCCAAGATCAACAGCGATTCGGATTTGGCTCTTGTTCGCAACGGCATGCACGACGTGATTTACACGGCATCGACGTCCCTGGCGGCTCACTTTGGCACCCTGACGCCCCAGGTATACGGCAAGTCGGGCACGGGCGAGAAAAGCGGCGAGGACGAATACGCGTGGTTCTGCGCCTATGCACCGGCCGATGATCCCAAGTATGTCATCGCTACTGTCCTGGAGCAGGGCGGCGGCGGCTCAGATACCGCGATGCATGTCGTGCGCGACGTGCTCGGTGTGATTTATGACGAGCCCGATACCTCTTCGGCCTCGGGCGATTCTTCGGTTCGATAGGAGGTTGCGATGGATTTTTCTCCGGCGGATCTGTTCCGTTCAACCAAGACCGGCTCTCGCAGCAGCCTGGACCGTGTCAACAAGCAACTTTCGGCCTCGCGCGGCACGTTTCGCCAAAAGGTGCATATCGGTGTGCTCGTGGCTACTGTGGCGCTCGTCGCCTACGGTGCCATCATTATCTGGTCGGCTTCGCAGTTTAAGGCCGATGCCTCGTTCTCACGCCATCTGCTGGGAATTGGCATCGGAGCGGTGCTGGCGGTGCTGGTCTGGCGTACCGACCTGCGCGGTATTTCCAATTTCTCGACGGCGTTGCTCGTCATCGACCTGATCGTGATCCTCTCGCCCAAGATTCCGGGTCTGTCCTATACGGGCGGTCTGGGCATGACGGGCTGGATCAAGATTCCCGGTATCGGTTTGACATTCCAGCCGGTTGAGCTTGCCAAGCTCATCACCATCTTCTTTATTGCTACGCTTGGCTCGCAGTATAACGGTCGCATCGATACCGTTCGCGACTACGTCAAGCTCTGCGGCATGCTGTCCATTCCGTTTTTGGCCGTCGTTGCCATGGGCGACCTGGGCTCGGGCCTAGTCGTGCTGGTTTCGGGCGCCATCGTCATTTGTATGAGCGGTGCACGCCGCGAATGGGTGCTGTCGACCCTGGCTCTGCTCGTGGGTCTGGTGGCCCTCGTCCTGGCGCTCGATTCGGTCTTTGATTCGTTGCTCGGCCACGATGTGCTCATCAAGCAGTATCAGATGAACCGTCTGACGGTCTTTATCGACCCCGATAATGCCGATTCGGACGATGCCTACAACCTGCAGCAGTCGCTTATCGCCGTTGGCTCGGGCGGCTTCTTTGGTAAGGGTTTGGGCCATGCGACGCAGTCAGCCGGCGGCTTTCTGCCTGAGTTCCACACCGACTTCGTCTTCGCCTTTCTGTCCGAGACCTTTGGCTTTTGTGGTTCCTTTTTGCTCCTGTGCCTCTACGTGCTGTTGATCTTTTCGACGATTCGCGTCGCCTTTAAGTGTGAGTCCCTGTTTTTGCGTCTTTCGTGTGTTGGCATCGTTGGCATGTGGGCGTTCCAGACCTTCGAAAACATCGGCATGTGCATCGGCATGATGCCGATTACCGGTATTCCGCTACCGTTTATTAGCTTCGGTTCGTCTTCGATGATGATTCAGCTGCTGACGGTGGGTATCGTACAATCCATATGGCGGCATCGTTCGGGCGCCGCGTAACCGCTGGAGGGGTTTGCTATGAAAATTCCCGTAGATAAGCTGACCCGCGCTTTTAAGATGGGCGCGTCCGTTAAGAAGGATTCCGATACGCCGGTGCGCGTCTCGGTCTATCTGGATTCGTCCGCCTCGCGCTTTCTGGCCGAGACGGTGCGTGACGCCTTTGTGCCGCAGACGACCTCGGGCATTGTGCGCGTCGAGCGTCTGGGGGAGGAGCGAATTGCTCCAAAGACCGATACCGATGTGGTACTGGTGCTCTCGTGTGGTTCCGACCGCTTGGAGAGTGCCGTGCAGGAGCTCGTGATCGCCGGCGCGCCCGTGTGCGTGCTTGCCGAGTCTGCTGTGGAGGTGCCGTTTATCGAGGAGTCCACGCCCATGCTCGGCGTGGTTGCGGCAACCGATAAGACGTATCTGCTCGAGACGCTTGCCCGCTGGATTCTCGACCGCACCGACAAGGAAACGGCTTTTGCGGCGAACTTTGCCTTCATGCGCATCGCGGCCGCCAATCGTATCATCACCTCGTGCGCGCTCACCAATATGGCGACCGGTGCGCTGGTGTTTTTGCCAGGCGCCGATTATCCCGTTATGGCGCTGGCGCAGGTGGGCATGCTCTTTGAGCTCGCTGCCGTCTTTGGACGCGGCATTAAGCCTGAGCGCGGCTACGAGGTCGCGGGCGTGCTTGCCGGCGGTCTTGTGATCCGCGCGGTCACCCGCGCGCTCGTCAAGCAGACGCCGCATATTGGGTTTGCCGTCAAGGCGCTCACTGCTGCCGCGGGCACCTATGGCATGGGCCGTGCGCTCGTTTCGCTCTACGAGCGCGATGTCGACTACAGTCGTGCCAACGAGGTGGTTACTGCCACGTTCTCCCGCGTTCGCGATCTGGTGACCACGGTCGCGGGCGCTACCCGTCCTATGGCGTCCTATCAGGACGCATCAGATCTCGCTGCTTAGGGGTTTTCCGTTGCGCGTTCCGTACCAAGATTGTTTTCATTTAATTGAGCCGTTGCTCGCCAAGGTCGAGAAGCCGAGTCGCTATATCGATCACGAGTGGGGCACGCTTTCCAAGGCCGATGCCGATTACCGTTGCTGCCTGATCTACCCGGATGTGTACGAGGTTGGTCTGCCCAACCAGGGTATCGCCATCCTCTACAACATCCTTAACCAGGCCGAGGGCATCTCCTGCGAGCGTGGCTATGTGCCGTGGCCCGATATGGGTGACGCTATGCGCGAGGCAGGCATTCCGCTGCTCTCGCTCGAGGGCGCAGCGCCGGTCGCTTCGTTTGATATCGTCGGTCTGCATGTGCCGCACGAGATGGCGGTGACGAACTTCCTCGAGGCACTCGACCTCGCTGGCATTCCGCTGTTAGCGGCCGACCGAGGTGAAGACGACCCCATCATCATCGCCGGCGGCCCCTCGGTGTACAACCCCGAGCCGTACGCGGCCTTCTTCGATGCCATCCTCATCGGTGAGGGCGAGGAATCGCTGCTCGAGACCTGCCAGCTGCATCGCCGCCTGCGTGACGAAGGGGTCCCGCGCGCGCAGATTGTCGAGCAGCTTGCATCCATTGCCGGCAACTACGTGCCGTCGCTCTATGAGGTTCGTCACGACGAGCCCTGCTCGCCGCATGGCTACACCGTGCCGCGTGTAGGCAAGGATGCGCCGACCGTGGTCTACAAGCGCGTCGTCGAGGATTTCGGCGCCACGAATCCGCTGTCGCAGTCGTGCGTGCCCTATGCGCAGCTGGTTCACGACCGCCTGTCTATCGAGATCCTGCGCGGCTGCGCCCGCGGCTGTCGTTTTTGTCAGGCCGGCATGACGTATCGCCCGGTGCGCGAGCGTTCGGCCGACCAGATCGTCTCGTCGGTGATTCAGGGTCTGGAAAAGACTGGCTATGACGAGGTGTCGCTGACCTCGCTCTCCACGACCGACCACTCCTGCATTCGCGACGTGCTCGGCAGGCTCAACCGTCGCCTGGAGGATACGGGTATTCGCGTGTCTATTCCGTCGCAGCGCCTGGATTCGTTTGGCGTGGATATGGCCGAGTCGGTTGCTGGCGAAAAGAAGGGCGGCCTGACGTTCGCGCCCGAGGCCGGCAGCCAGCGCATGCGCGACATCATTAACAAGAACGTGACCGAGGAGGACCTGGACCGTGCGGCCAAGGCGGCCTTCGAGGCCGGCTGGAACCGCATGAAGCTCTACTTTATGATGGGCCTTCCCGGCGAGCGCGACGAGGACATCGTGGCCATCGCCAATCTGGCCGATCACGTGCTGGAGCTCGGTCGTTCCGTGGTGCCCAAGGCTCGTCGCGGCTCGATCTCGGTGTCCATCTCGGTTTCGGTCTTTATCCCCAAGGCTGCCACGCCGTTCCAGTGGTGCCCGCAGCTCGACTACGACGACGTCAAGCTTCGCCAGAAGCTGCTTGTCACGAGCGTTCGCAACCGTGCCGTCCGCGTGCATTACCACGATGCCGAGACCTCGCTCATTGAGGCCGCGCTGTCCCGCGCCGGTCGTGACATGACGCCCGTCATCATCGATGCTTGGCGCGCGGGCTCTCGCTTTGACGCCTGGGTAGAGCATTTCTCGCTCGATAACTGGAAGGAGGCTGCTGCGAAAAACGGCATCGACCTCAATGAGCTTGTGCACCTGCCCTACGAGTTGGACTGGCGCCTGCCGTGGGAGCATGTGAGTCCTGGCTGTACGCGCGGCTTCCTCGAGCGCGAGTACCGTCGCTCGCTCGAGGGCGTCACGACTCCCGACTGCACCCGCACGTCGTGCACCGGTTGCGGGATCTGCCCCACGCTCCACGCCAAGAATGTATTGATGGGTGATCGCGCATGAGCGAGCGCCTGACCGACAACCCCTCGCTCTTTAGGCTTCGTGTTCGCTATGGCAAGCGCGATCGCCTTAAGTACCTGGGCCATCTCGAAGTAATCCATACCATTGAGCGCATCGTGCGCCGTGCGGGACTTCCCTATGCCGTCACTCAGGGCTTCTCCCCGCACATGCGCGTGGGCTTCTCTTCGGCGCTACCGGTGGGTACGTCGTCGACCTGCGAGTGGTATGACCTGTTTATGACCGAGTTCGTGGCGCTCGACGAGGCGTTTGGGCGCCTGGCTGCGGCGTCTCCGGCCGATCTGGCGCCCATCGAGGCGGCGTACATCGACGTGCGCACGCCGGCGTTGACGGCGCAGCTCACGCGCCTGTCGTATCGCATCGACCTGCACTTGGATCCCGAGGCGCCCGTAAGCGCCGCTGAGGTGCGTCGTGCGATCGACATGCTGCGCGCGGACCATGGCATCGACTACGCGCGCGGAAAAAAGAGCAAGCGCTTGGATTTGGATCACACGCTCGTTGGCTATGAGCTCACGGCGGGGGAGCGCCCGGACCATTTGGTGCTCATGCTCGACACCCATGCCGACAACGAGGGCTCCATGCGTCCGGAAATTTTGCTTTCTGCTGCTGATGTTTTGTTGCAGGGCTTGACCCCGGGCGTGGATGCACCTATTGTTTCCACCGGTATGCAAGACCTCGTGACCATCTGCTCCTACGATGTCGAGCGTCAGAATCAAGCATGCGAGGACGACGAGGGCCGACTCGTCAGCCCCATACCTGTGCGAACTTGTGGATTTGCTCCACATACTCGTTGACGGGGGTATTTTCGCCTGCTACTATATTCAGCTGTTGCACTAACTGATGCATGAAGGGCAAGTAAACATGTACGCAATCGTTAACACGGGCGGCAAGCAGTACAAGGTCGCCACCGACGATGTCATCATCGTCGAGAAGATCGAGGGCAATGAGGGCGACAAGGTCACCCTGCCGGTTATCTTCCTCAACGATGGTAAGAAGATCGTCACCGATCCCGACAAGCTGGCCAAGGCCAAGGTTACCGCTCAGATCGTTGAGCAGTTCAAGGGCGAGAAGCAGCTGGTCTTCAAGTTCCACAAGCGCAAGCGCTATCGTCGTCTGAAGGGTCACCGTCAGCAGCTCACCAAGCTGAAGATCGTGAAGGTTCAGGCTACCTCCCGCGCCAAGAAGGCTGTCAAGGCAGAGGCCGAGGCTGTTGCCGAGGCTCCCGTCGCCGAGTAGATTACACTCGTAACGAAAGAGTAGGTATACACAATGGCACACAAAAAAGGACTCGGTTCCTCCCGTAATGGCCGTGACTCCCGCGGTCAGCGCCTTGGCACGAAGCGCTATGCCGGCCAGACGGTAACCACGGGCACGATTCTCGTCCGTCAGCACGGCACGCACATCCACCCGGGTGAGAACGTTGGCCGTGGCAAGGACGACACGCTGTTCGCGCTGGTCGACGGTACCGTTGAGTTCCACAAGGGTATCAAGCACAGGGTCAGCGTACGCCCGCTCGCGAACGCGTAATTCACCCTTCATAGAGCACATATGTGGGAGGCACTTGAGTTTTAGGATTCAAGGGTCTCCCTCTTTTTTGTAGGAGGCGATTCTGTTGTCACAGTTCACCGATATCAGCCGCATTAACGTTTGCGGCGGCGACGGCGGAGCCGGATGCATGTCGTTTAGGCGCGAGGCATTTGTTCCCAAGGGCGGCCCCGATGGCGGCGACGGCGGTCGTGGCGGCAATGTCGTCATCCAGGCCGATGCTCAGCTGTCTTCGCTGATCGATTACCGCTTTAAGCATCACTTTCGTGCTGAGCGCGGAACGCATGGCCAGGGTGCCCGCCGCAACGGCAAGAGCGGCGAGGACCTGATTCTCAAGGTCCCCATGGGCACCGTAGTCCGCGAGCTCGATCCCGAGACGCAGACCCCGATGTTCGAGATTGCCGACCTCGTGCACGATGGCGAGCGCGTTGTCGTGGCGCCTGGCGGTGCCGGTGGCCTGGGCAACACGCACTTTGTGACGTCGGTGCGCCGCGCGCCCGCGTTTGCTCAGCTGGGCGAACCGGCCGAGGAGCACTGGATCGAGCTCGAGATGAAGCTTATGGCCGATGCCGCGCTCGTGGGCTTCCCCTCGGTGGGCAAGTCCTCACTCATCGCGCGCATGAGTGCCGCCCGTCCCAAGATTGCCGACTACCCGTTTACCACGCTCGTGCCGAACCTCGGCATGGTGCGTGCCGGCGAATATTCTTACGTCGTTGCCGACGTCCCCGGTCTCATCGAGGGCGCGAGCGAGGGCAAGGGCCTGGGTCACCAGTTCCTGCGCCACATTGAGCGTACGGCCCTGATTATGCATGTCGTCGACATGACGGGCGGTTTTGAGGATCGCGATCCGGTTGAGGACTATCGCATCATCAACCGCGAGCTCGAGCAGTATGGCGCCGAGCTTTCGGAGCGTCCGCAGATCGTCGTTGCCAACAAGTGCGACGCGCCGGGCACGGCCGACAAGATTGCCGACCTCAAGCGCGCAGCGCTCGACGATGGACATATGTTCTTTGCCGTGTCTGCTGTTACGGGCGCCGGCCTTAACACGCTGATGCTTGCCGTGGGCGAGCAGGTGGCTAAGCTGCGCGCCGAGTTGGCTGTCTCTGATGAGCCGGTTGTTCTGCGCGACGATGAGTGGGAGCGTCGTCGCCTGCAGCGTGAGAAGCGTTTCCGCATTGTCCAGGAAGAGCCCGGTGCCTTCCGCGTGGTCGGCCGTGCCATCGAGCGCATGGTCATTCAGACCGACTGGGAAAACGAGGAAGCTGTCATCTACCTGCAGCATAAGTTTGCGCGTATGGGTGTTGATGACGCGCTCGAGAAGGCCGGTTGCCGTGCGGGCGACGAGGTCCGCATTTGCCAGCGCGCCTTTGACTTTGAGGGAGCTGAGGACTTCTCGGAGTACGAGGAGCTCGAGGATGCTGGCGAGGACGTTGCCGTTGAGGCCATTGACGTGGCCGATGCTGCGGATGAGGGCATCGAGGTTGTCGATGCGACGGATGCCGCGGACGATGTCGAGACCCCGGAGGGCGAGTAAGCCATGTCGCTGCGCGGTGGAATCGGTTTGCCCGAGCTGCCCATAAAAGAGGGTAAAGAGTTTCGGCTTGGCATTATGGGCGGCACCTTTGACCCGATTCATTACGGGCATTTGGTTACCGCCGAGCAGGCTCGCGAGTCGCTCGACTTGGACGCTGTGCTTTTTATGCCGGCCGGCTCTCCCGCCTTTAAGCTTGACAAACCGGTGACGCCTGCTGAGGACCGTTATGCCATGACGGTCCTCGCCACTGCTGCGAACCCGGCCTTTTTGGCGAGTCGGTTCGAGATCGACCGTCCGGGCGTAACCTATACGGCCGATACGCTTCATGCCCTTCGCGACTTTTACCCGCCGCAGGTAAAGCTCTACTTTATTACGGGCGCCGACGCGATTATCGATATCGTGACCTGGCATGATGCCGAACGAATCGCTGAGCTTGCCACCTTTATTGCGGCGACGCGACCGGGCTTTGATATCGATACGGCGCGTGCCCGAATTAAAGAGTCGGGACTGCCGTTCGACGTGCGCTATATTCAGATTCCGGCGCTGGCGATCAGCTCGACGAACATTCGTAAGCGAGTTGCCCGCGGCATGAGCGTGCGCTATCTTACGAGCGAGTCCGTGCTCGGCTACATTCGCAAACGCAGGCTATATGCCGATTTGGGCCAAGAAGATTTTGAGTGATGGGGGTCTACGTTGTCGGTAGAGGATCAGTTTGAGGGCGATGAGCGCGCGCTGCTCAAGCGCATTCAAGAGCTGCTCGATGTTCGCATGAAGGATAAGCGCAAGCGCTATGTGCATTCGCTGGGTGTTGCCGAGACCGCACTTCATCTGGCCGAGGTCTACGGCGTTGACCGCTTTGATGCCGCTGCCGCCGGCTTGATCCACGACTGGGACAAGGTGCTTTCCGATGACGAGCTCGTGGCCCGCGCGCTTCACTATGGCATCAAGGTTGCCGGTTCGCCTTCTGCCGCGACGCCGCTTTTGCATGGCCCTGTTGCCGCCTATGAGCTTCCGCAGCTTCTTCCCGAGCTGTCGCCGGCGGTCTTTCAAGCTGTCGACCGTCACACCGTGGGTGCCTGCGACATGACGCCGCTTGATATGGTGGTCTTTGTGGCTGATGCCATCGAACCCAACCGCCACGGCGACTATGCCCAAGCGCTGCGCAAGATGGTGGGGGAGTCGACGCTTGACGAGTTGTTCTTCTCCTGTTTTGCGCAGGGTCTGGTCTATGTGATCCAGTCCGGGCGTTATCTTTATCCCACGGCTATTTCGATTTACAACCATTACGCCCAGCTGCGCTAGCTCGGGCTGTCTAGAAAGAGGTATTCCATGGCCGACGAGACCATGACCGACGAGCAGATTCTTGAAGGTGTGGAGCACAAAAGCTTCGTTGCCACGTCCGACCGCACTGCCGCCTCGCTGTCCGCGAGCGGTGTCGCCGCCGAGGATGTTGCCCGCGCCGCCGCGCAGGCCGCCTACGACAAGAAAGGCGAGGACGTTCAGGTGCTCGACCTGACTGAGCTTTCCGACGTGTGCGACTACTTTGTGCTCGCCACCGGTACCAACAACCGTCAGGTCGATTCGATCGTTGACGAGATCGAGGAGAAGGTCGCCGAGGCTTGCGGCGAGCATCCATTCTCCATCGAGGGCCGCGAGCAGAAGACCTGGATGCTCATGGACTACGGCTCGGTTGTCGTCCACGTCTTCACTCCCGAAGCCCGCGACTTCTACCGCCTTGAGAAACTCTGGGGAGACGCCCCCCAGCTCCCCCTCAACCTCCTCTAGAGCTTTGCTTGGGCCAGGGCTTTTTTAGCTACTCTTATCCGTTTGCCGGGCAGTTGCGGTTTTCCGCAGCTGCCCGGCTTTCTTTTTGCCCAAAGGCGGTTAATCGTCGAAGCGGGATTGGCGGCCGAAGGATAGGGCGGTGTCGCCGAACTTGTCTCGGACGGCGTCGATGGCGACGGAGAGGTCGCGGCGGTCGCTGGATTGGGCTCCGCGGTCATCGATCTCGCAGAACAGGTCGGTCTGGATGCCGCCTTGGTGGTCGAAGTCGCTCATGCCGATGCCCGCTAAGCGAACATGCATGCCTTCCTGCCAGATGTTGTCGAGCAGCTCGAGCGCCACCGCCACGAAGATGTTCTCATCGTCGGTCGGATGATGCAGCCGGCGCTGCGCCGTACGTCCGCTGCCATACGAATACTTCAGCTTGAGCGTTACCGTGGCGCCCGTCAGCCCTTGACGGCGCAGGCGGCGTCCTACTGACTCGCCCAACAGCGCAATCGCCGCTTCGATGTCCCCGCGCTCAGTCAAATCTTTCGCAAAGGTGCGTTCATTGCTGACCGACTTGACCTCGCGCTCTTCATCGAGACTCGTGACTTCGGAGATTTCGAGTCCCAGCGCACGCTGGCGCATGCGTTCGCCGTTGACGCCAAAAATAGAGGCCAAGGTGGATTCCGGCGCACGTGATAGCTCGCCGAGGGTGTAGATGCGCATGCGGCGCAGTCGCTCCTCGGCTGAGCGTCCGATGCCGCTCATGGCAGACACTGGTAGCGCGGCCAAAAAGCGCTGCTCGGTTCCGGGGCGCACGATGGTCAGCCCAAACGGCTTATCACGCTCGCTTGCGATCTTTGCAACCGTCTTGTTGCAGCCCACGCCAATGGAGCACGTCACTCCCAGCGCTGCCACGCGGTCGCTTATACGCCGCGCAACCAGCAGCGGGTCTTCGGGCGCAAAGCGACCCGGTGTGATATCGATAAAGGCTTCGTCGATGGATACGCGCTCAACGCGCGGGGTCTCGTCGGCGAGAATCGCCATGACCTGCGCGCTCACCTCGCGGTAGCGATCAAAGTGCCCGTGCGTCCAAATGGCTTGCGGGCACAAGCGCCGCGCCTCGGCCGAGGCCATGGCAGAGTGCACGCCAAAGCGACGCGCCTCATACGAACACGTGGACACGACGCCACGCGAATCGGCGTCTCCGCCCACGATGAGCGGCTTTCCGCGCCATTCGGGATGATCGAGCATCTCCACGCTCGCAAAAAACGCATCGAGGTCCATCAGGCCCACCGCCGGACCCGTCCAGGGAGGCGGCGTGACGCCCGTGGCATCCTCATAACCGTATGTATGTTCGCGTCTTTCCATGTCATGAGTATACCGCGCAGCTCATGTGGGGTGCGTGTATGTGCTTGCAAATCCCGAATTCTTGTCTAAGATATGGATTTGCCCTCGACTACACCGAAGAAGTTTGTCTCACGGACTTCACCTGCCCGCGTCGATGGCGTATTATGTTCAACTGTTTGTTTGTAGTTGCAGCCTAAAGCTGCTTGGTTGGAGGAGTTTCCTTTGGCAGTCAAGATTCGCCTTGCTCGTCACGGCGCTAAGAAGCGTCCGTACTACCGTGTCGTCGTCGCCGATTCCCGCGCCCCGCGTGACGGTCGTATCATCGAGGAGGTTGGCCGCTACAACCCGATGACCGCCCCCAAGACCATCAACCTCGACCTCGAGAAGATCGCCGACTGGCAGTCCAAGGGCGCTCAGCTCACCGACGCCGTCGCCGCTCTGGTCAAGGCCGCCAACGAGGGCGAGAAGACCGAGACCGTCGTCAAGAAGTCCAAGAAGCAGCTCGCCAAAGAGGCCGAGGCCGCTAAGGCTGCCGCTGAGGCCGCTGAGGGCGCCGAGGAGTAAATCGTGCCTGAGGTTGACGCTGCACAGCTCGAGGGTGAGGCAATGCTCTCAGATCGCATCGCCGATCTCGTCGAATATCTCGTTGTTCAGATCGTCGACGACCCGGATTCCGTGAGCCTTGAGGTCATCGATGGTGACGACGCCTCTACGATTGAGGTTTCGGTCGCCGAGGATGACGTCGCTAAGGTCATCGGCCGTCGTGGCCGTACCATCAAGGCCATTCGCACGCTCGCCCGTGCACTGGCCGCTCGCCTCGACACTGCTGTCGAGGTAGAGGTTCTGGGCTAGGACCTTGAGGTCCCAGTACAAAAACATCGCCCGTGTGGTCAAGCCGCACGGAAGGAAGGGGGAGGTCCTCGCGCAGCCGCTGCGGGGGCTTCCTTCTGTATTAGAGCCGGGTATGCGCGTCGCCCTGACGCCGCCGGCGCTCAAGCGCGACCGCTTTTGCGCGGTCGTGTCCGTCACCGATACGGGCGATGGCGATCTGGTCTCGTTTGAGGGCATTGACGACTTGACGGCCGCCGAGGGCATCACGGGATGCTATGTGCTGGCAAATCGTGACGACTTTGAGCTCGATTCGCTCGACGCTGCCTATACCGACCTGATGGGTCGCGAGGTGGTCGACGAGCGCTTCGGTTCGCTCGGCACGATTGTCGAGATTATGTCGACGCCCGCTAACGATGTTTGGGTTGTCGAGGGCGATCGGTACGGCGAGGTACTGATTCCCGTGATCGAGCAGGTCGTGCTCGATCTTCCCGATGCAGGAACAATTTCCGTCCACGTGATGGACGGCCTGATCGATATGGACAAGTAGGGAGGACAACATGCTGATCGAGACCCTTTCGGTCTTTCCCGAGATGTTTGAGCCCGTCATGTCCACGTCGATTTTGGGCCGCGCCCGCAAGGCCGGCCTTTTTGATTTTAAGGCGTATAACCTGCGCGACTGGACGCACGACCGCCATCGTACCGTCGATGACGAGCCGTACGGCGGCGGGCAGGGCATGCTCATGAAGGTCGAGCCTATCGCGGAGGCCATCGAGGCCATTAGCGCAGAGGGTCCCAAGCCCACTGTGGTGTTCTTTACCCCCTGTGGCGAGCCCTTTACGCAGCATGTGGCCGAGCGCCTGCTCAAAAGTGAGCGCCTGCTGTTTGTGTGCAGCCGCTACGAGGGCGTCGACGAGCGTGCGTATGCGTATGCCGACGAGCGTCTGTCGATCGGCGACTATGTGCTTACGGGCGGCGAACTTCCCGCTATGGTCGTTGCCGATGCCGTCGTACGCCTGATTCCCGGCGCCTTGGGCGACGAGATGAGCAACGTGGACGAGTCGTTCTCGACCGCCGAGGACGGAGGCCTGCTCGAGTACGCGCAGTATACCCGTCCTGCCGAGTTCAACGGCGAGAGCGTGCCTCCGGTGCTTGTGAGCGGCGATCACGCCAAGGTCGATGCCTGGCGTCGCAAGAACGCCATCGAGCGCACCTGCCGCTGGCGTCCCGACTTGATCGAGACGGCGCGGCTCTCGCCCGAGGAGCGTGCGTACGCGCAGGAGATTTTGGACGCTTCGTATTCGCAGAGCGAGGAGTGAGAATGGTTCCATCGCAGCATTCCGCGTTGAGGGGCACTTTTGAGTGGATCGCGGTCATCGCGATCGCGCTCGTGGCCACCTTCCTGATCCGCACCTTTGTGGTCGAGCCCTTTGTGGTGCCCACCGGCTCTATGGAGGACACGATCGAGATTGGCGACCAGATCCTGGCACAAAAGGTGAGCCTCGAGCTCGGTCAGCCCGTCAAGCAGGACGATATCGTGGTATTTCACAACCCCGATGGCACCTCCGAGCATGATGTTCTTGTCAAGCGCGTTATTGCCACGGCCGGCCAGACGGTCGACCTGCAGGACGGCAAGGTGGTCGTTGACGGCCAAGCGCTCGACGAGGACTATACGGCGGGCATGAGCTGGCCGCTTTCGGTCCAAGCGCCCGGCGCCCAGGTGAGCTATCCCTACACCGTCCCCGACGGGTGTGTGTGGGTGATGGGCGACAACCGCGAAAACTCTGCCGACTCACGCTACTTTGGTCCCGTCGATCGCTCTGATTTGATCGCTGTGGCACTCGTTCGCTACTGGCCGCTCAACCGCATCGGCGCTATCGACTAAAAACCGCTATAGTACAGTACCTAACCGTGTAATCGTTTCGACGAGGGGATATTAGAGGCATGAACGCTTCATCGCTTTCCTTCCAAGACATCATCCTGCGCCTCCAGCAGTACTGGGGCGAGCAGGGCTGCGTCATTATGCAGCCCTATGACTCCGAGGTCGGTGCCGGTACCTTCCATACCGCGACCACGCTGCGCTCGCTCGGTCCCGCCGAGTGGCGCACCTGCTATGCGCAGCCTTGCCGCCGTCCCGCCGACGGCCGCTACGGCGAGAACCCCAACCGCATGCAGCACTACTATCAGTTCCAGGTGCTCATCAAGCCGTCGCCGGTCAACGCTCAGGAGCTCTACCTGGGTTCGCTGGCCGCCATTGGCCTGGATCCCAACGACCATGACGTCCGCTTTGTCGAGGACGACTGGGAGAGCCCGACGCTCGGCGCCTGGGGCCTTGGCTGGGAGGTCTGGCTCAACGGCATGGAGGTCACGCAGTTTACGTACTTCCAGCAGGTGGGCGGCATCGAGGTCGACCCCGTGCCCGTCGAGATCACCTATGGCCTGGAGCGTATCGCCATGTACGCCCAGGGCGTCAACTCCGTCTACGACCTGGTGTGGAGCTATCTGCCCGACGGAACGCCCATGACCTATGGCGACGTGTTCCTCGAGAACGAGCGCGAGTTCAGTGCCTATAACTTTGAGGTCGCCAACGTCGAGATGATGCGTCAGAAGTTTGACGACTACGAGGCCGAGTGCCATTCCTGCCTGGAGCGCAAGCTGCCGCTGCCGGCGTACGACTGTGTCATGAAGTGCAGCCACGCTTTTAACCTGCTCGATGCCCGCGGCGCCCTGTCCGCGGTCGAGCGTGCCAACTACATCCTGCGCGTCCGCGCCGTCGCCAAGGCGTGCTGCGAGGCCTACATGGCCGAGGTCGCCGGAGTCAACGAGAATGCCGACCAGGAAGGCGAGGTGGCGTAAGCCATGGCAGACGCTAAGGATTTCCTGTTTGAGATCGGTACGGAGGAAATGCCCTCCGCGCCGCTGAACAATGCCGTCAAGCAGCTTGGCACCATGATCGCCAAGGGTCTCGATGAGGCCGGTCTGGCCCACGGCGAGGTCCGCGTGATCTCGAGCCCGCGTCGTCTGGCTGCACTCGTGGCCGACGTCGCCACCGCGACCGATGAGGTTCACGAGGTCAAGCGTGGCCCCGCGGCCAACATTGCCTTCGACGCTGACGGTAACGCCACAAAGGCCGCCCAGGGCTTTGCCCGCAAGTGCGGTGTGGCTACCGAGGACCTGGTCCGTCGCGAGGACACTGACGGTCGCGAGTATGTGTTCGCCGAGAAGAACATTCCCTCCGCACCGGCTACGCCGATTCTGACCGCTCTGTGCGAGAAGACCATCGCCGGCCTGCAGTGGCCCAACTACCGCAGCCAGCGCTGGGGTCACGAGCATGCGACCTTTGTTCGTCCGGTCCGCTGGATCTGCTGCCTTTTGGGCGAGGATGTTGTGCCCGTGTCGTTTGCCGACGTGACGAGCGGCAACACCACGCGCGGTCATCGCGTCCTGGGCCCCGGTGACCATGTGGTCGCCAGCCCTGCCGTCTACGAGCAGGTGCTTGAGGACGCCGGTGTGCTTTCTGCCGAGCGTCGTCGTGAGGCCATCCTCGCCGGTATCGCCGAGGTCGAGGCTGCCCGTCCCGGCTGCCATGTCGATACGCCTAAGAAGGTCTTTGAGGAGGTCATCAACCTCTGCGAGTGGCCGACGGTGCTCGTCGGTACCTTCGATGAGGAGTTCCTCAAGGTCCCGCACGAGATTATCTGCGAGTCCATGCTCACCAACCAGCGCTACTTCCCGATCTATGACGGCGAGGGTAAGCTCACGCGTGAGTTCGTGGTCGTCTCCAACAGCAAGCCCGAGAATGCCGAGCGCGTGATCGACGGTAACGAGCGCGTCGTTCGCGCCCGTCTGGACGACGCTAAGTTCTTCTACGAGGAGGACCTGAAGATCTCCCTCGACGAGTTCCGTGAGCGTTTGGCCAAGGTTGCCTTCCAGGAGAAGCTCGGTAGCGTACTCGCCAAGTCCGAGCGCATTGAGCAGCTCGCGCTCGCTATTGCCCGTGAGGCCCATCTTGGTGCCCACCTCGCCGCCGACGCTGCTCGCGCCGCGCACCTGTGCAAGGCAGACCTGGTGTCCAACGCCGTCGTCGAGTTCACGAGCCAGCAGGGCGTGATGGGCGGTTATTACGCGATCGCGATGGGGGAGAACGACGAGGTCGCCCACGCCATTCGCGATCATTATCGTCCCCGCTTTGCTGGTGACGAGCTGCCCGAGGGCACCGCTGGCTGCATCGTGGCCTGTGCCGACAAGCTCGATACCATCGCCGGTATCTTTGCCATCGGCGAGCCCCCGACCGGCTCTTCGGACCCCTACGCGCTGCGTCGCGCCGCTATCGGCATCATCAACATCCTGCGCGACCGTCTGCCGATCGACCCCACGTCGCTCATCGACTTCGCCCTTGAGCTCTATAGCGAGCAGGGCATTGAGTTCGACGCCGCCGAGGTCGCTCAGCAGGTTCGTGACTTCTTCCATGGCCGCCTGGTGAGCATGGCCCGCGACGAAAAGATCCCGGCCGATACCGTCGCCGCCGTCTCGGCGGTGCACATCATCGCCCCGTCCGTCTTTTTCGCCCGCTGCGCCGCGCTCGACGAGGCCCGCAAGAACGATGCCGAGACCTTCGACAACCTGGCTACCGCCTATGCCCGCGCCGCGCACATCTCCAAGCCCGAGCTGGGTGCGGAGTACGACCGCAGCCTGATGGGCGAGGTCGAGCTTGCGCTTGCCGATGCCTCCGAGGCTGCCCAGACCGCTGTCGATGCCGCCCTTGCTGCCGAGGATTACCCGGCCGCATTTGCCGCCCTCGCCGCCCTGCGTGCCCCCATCGACCGCTTCTTCGATGAGGTTATGGTCATGGACAAGGATGAGCAGCTCCGCGATAATCGCCTTAAGCTGCTCAACCGCTTCGAGGCCGTTTTCTCCGGCATCGCCAACATCGGTGAGCTTGCCCGCAAAAAGTAAGCCAGCTTGCGCATAAGCGCAAAAGGAGCCCCGCATGGATTGCCCGGTCACCGCTCGTCCCACCGTTATCGTTATCTCCGACTCGCTCGGTGATACCGCTTGTGAGGTGGTGCTTGCGGCGTCCGGGCAATTTGATGAAGGGGCTTTTCGCGTTTTGCGCCTGCCCAAGGTGACCTCCGTGGAGCAGGTTAAGTCATTTGTGGGGCCGCGCGTCGATGCGGACCATCGGGATATTGCCGTGTTTCACACCATTGTCGATCCAGCGCTTCGCGCCCGCGTGCTCGATTACCTGGGTATGCTGCATATTCGCTCGGTCGACCTGATTGGCCCGACGCTCGCCGTGCTGTCGTCGCTCATCGGTGTGCCGCCCAAGGGCGTTGCGGGCGTGATTCACAAGACCGATGACCGCTATTTCCATCGTATCGAGGCCATGGAGTATTTCGTTGAGCACGATGATGGGCGCGGTTGCGACGATCTGTCGGGTGCCGATATCGTGCTGCTGGGCGTATCGCGCACGTCCAAGACGCCGCTGTCGATGTATCTGGCCTATCAAGGTTACAAGGTTGCCAATATTCCGTTGGCCCATGGCATGGAGCCGCCCAAGTCGATTTACGAGGTTGACCCGATGCGCCTGTTCGGCCTGATTTCGACCGTCGATGTGATTTCCGAAATTCGCGATAGCCGCTTGGGCGACGACTACGCCCGTGCCGTCGCCGGCTCCTATGCCGAGCCCGAGAGCGTGCGCAGCGAGCTCGAGGAAGCTCGTGCCCTCATGAAGCGCCTAGGCTGCTTTGTGGTGCGTACCGACGGCAAGGCCATCGAGGAAAGCGCTGCCGAGATCATTAGCCACTTGGAGGAAATCCAAGAAGCTCGCGCCCGCCGAGCCACCCGTCGAGCTCAACAAATATAGCTAATTTGGGACGGGGCTTTTTTAGCTACCCCGGCTGAGGTCGCGATCTTTTTGGTCGATTGCCTGCGGGGGCAGCTAAAAAAGCCCCGTCCCAAATTAGCTACTTATGGTAAAGCGATTTAGCAAGAAACTTGCATCTGACCTGCAATTCCCTTGCATTGGTACCTTCATAAGGTAACCAACTTTACCTACCGTTTACCGCCAGTTTTAGCACGTTTACCAAACCCCGCGCCCTCTACGCAAGCCCGCTCAATGCCCGCCGTATAGTACCCTCACGGCCCGCATCCGGCGGGTCGATTCGTCACCACGGTCGTGCGCGAGAGCGCATGGAAGGGGAAGTATCGTGAGCGATTGCAAGAGGGTTTACCGTTTTGGAACCGACGCCCAGGGCACCTGTGTCACTGAGGGCGACAAGTCCATGAACTTCGTGCTTGGCGGCAAGGGCGCAAACCTTGCCGAGATGAGCCGCATCGGCCTGCCGGTTCCCGGTGGCTTTACCATTACCTGCCAGACTTGCGTCGAGTACTCCGGTGCCGGCAACGTCTGGCCCGAAGGCGCACTCGATGAGATCGTTGCCGCCGAGGCGGACCTCGAGGCCCGCTGCGGCAAGAAGCTCGGCGACGCCTCAGATCCGCTGCTCGTGTCAGTTCGCTCGGGCGCTCCGTTTTCCATGCCCGGTATGATGGATACGGTCCTCAACCTGGGCCTCAACGACGACTCCGTTCAGGGTCTCATTGCCCAGACGCAAAATCCGCGTTTTGCCTGGGATAGCTACCGCCGCTTTATCCAGATGTTCTCCAACGTCGTCATGGGTGTTGACGCCGACCTGTTCGAGAACGCGCTGACCCAGGCACGCCTGGTTGCCGGCGTTCGAGTCGACTCCGAGCTTTCGGCCGAGGACCTGCAGGAGCTCGTGGAGACCTTCAAGGGCATCTTCTCCGAGAACGTCGAGGCCGCCCTGTACCCCGAGCTCGAGGTTGCCGACGGCAAGCCCGTCTTCCCGCATGATCCGGAGCTCCAGCTGCGCCTTGCCATTCAGGCAGTCTTTGGCAGCTGGATGAACGAGCGTGCGTGTATCTACCGCAAGCAGCATGGTATCTCCGACGAGCTCGGTACCGCCGTCAACGTTCAGGCCATGGCTTTTGGTAACAAAGGCGAGACCTCCGCGACTGGCGTCGCCTTTACGCGTAATCCGGCCGACGGCACCAAGGAGTTCTATGGTGACTTTTTGGTTAACGCCCAGGGCGAGGACGTCGTCGCCGGCATCCGTAACACCGAGCCCATCGCCGACCTCAAGACCACCCCGGGGCTCGAGTCCGCAGGCGAGGAGCTCGAGCGTGTGTTCCTGACGCTCGAGGATCACTATCGCGACATGTGCGATATCGAGTTCACCATCGAGCAGGGCAAGCTCTGGATGCTCCAGACCCGCGTGGGCAAGCGCACCGCTACCGCCGCGCTGCGCATCGCTATCGAGATGGTCGAAGAGGGCCTCATCACCCGCGAGGAGGCTGTGAGCCGCATCGATCCCGCGCAGCTCGATCAGCTCCTGCACCCGCAGCTCGACTCCTCCAAGAAGTACGAGGCCCTGGCCAGCGGCCTTAACGCCAGCCCCGGTGCCGCCGTGGGCGAGGTCGTGTTCTCGAGTGACGACGCCGTCGCGCGTGCCGCCGAGGGTCACAAGGTCATTCTGGTTCGTTGGGAGACCAACCCCGACGACCTGAAGGGCATGGTCGCCGCCGAGGGCATCCTGACCAGCCACGGTGGCAAGACGAGCCATGCCGCCGTTATCGCCCGCGGCATGGGTACGCCCTGCGTCTGCGGCGTTGAGCGCTTCCACATTGACGCGGCAGAGAAGGTTGTGCGCATCGAGGGCAGCGACCGCGTACTGCGCGAGGGCGATGTCATCTCCATCGACGGCACCCAGGGTGTCGTCGTCGACGGCGCGGTCGACCTGGTTTCGGCCGAGCTCACCGGCGACCTGGACACCATCCTGTCTTGGGCCGATGAGATCCGTCTGGACGAGACCGACGGTCACGCCAACCACGTGCGCGTTAATGCCGACAACCCCGAGGACGCCGCGCTCGCTCTTGAGTTTGGCGCCGAGGCCATCGGTCTGTGCCGCACCGAGCACATGTTCCTGGGCGATCGTAAGAAAATTATCCAGAGCTTTATCCTGTCCGACGACGAGGCCGTGAAGCAGCGGGCCCTGGCCGACCTGCTCAAGGTTCAGACCGAGGACTTCCTGGCGATGTTCAAGACCATGTCCGGTCGCGATGTGGTTGTCCGCCTGCTCGATCCGCCGCTTCATGAGTTCCTGGATAATCCTCGCGAGCTCGAGGTCGCCATCACCAAGAAGGAAGCCGCTGGCGCCGGCGAGGAAGAGCTTGCCGCCTTGCGTGCCCGCCTACGTCGCATCGACGGCATGGTCGAGTCCAACCCCATGCTGGGCTTGCGCGGCGTGCGCCTGTCCGTCGTCTTTAGCGACCTGCCGCTCATGCAGGTTCGCGCCGTCGCCACGGCTGCTGCCCGCCTGATCAAGGAGGGTGTCGACCCGCGCCCCGAGATCATGGTTCCGCTCGTTTCCATCACGGCCGAGCATGTCCAGACCCGCGAGATCATCGAGCGGGTAATCGCCGAGGTTTCCGCCGAGGAGGGCGTCGAGCTCAATATTCCCGTGGGCACGATGCTCGAGCTGCCGCGCGCCTGCATGGTCGCTGACGAGATCGCCCACCACGCCGACTTCTTCTGCTTTGGCACCAACGACCTTACCCAGACGACCTTCGGCTTCTCTCGTGACGATGCCGAGGCCAAGTTCATCCCGCTGTACATGCACAAGAAGATCTTGAAGGACAACCCCTTCGAGACCATCGACGCGGCGGTGCTTGAGCTGGTGCGCGTGGCCGTCGAGAAGGGTCGTGCCACCAATCCCGACATGCACTTTGGCGTGTGCGGCGAGCACGGCGGCGACCCCAAGTCCATCAAGGGCCTGTTTAACGTGGCTGACGTGGACTACGTGTCCTGCTCGCCCTATCGCGTGCCCCTCGCGCGCCTGGCCGCCGCTCAGGCCAAGCTTGAGGCCAAGCGTTCCGCCTAACGTTTTGGGTATAGACGCCTAGCGTAGCCCCCTTCATGCCGTCCGTCTCATTCGTGAGGCGGGCGGCTATCATGTGCGGGTTTTGTCTTTTTGTCTGCGTAAAAAATTGTTCTTGCAGCAGAAACCCGCGCGTGTATACTCGAATACGTTTGTTCAACTACGTGCCGGCCAAGGTGGTACGGCACCTCTAGAAGAGTAAGGAATTGCACATGGATTACATCCGCGCAATCGAGCGTCAGCAGATCCGCGAGGACATTCCTCAGGTTCGCGTCGCCGACAACGTCAAGGTTCACTACCGCATTAAGGAAGGCGACCGCGAGCGCATCCAGGTCTTCCAGGGCGACGTCATCCGCATGGCCGGCGCCGGTGCCCGCGAGACCTTCACCGTCCGCAAGATGTCCTTCGGTGTCGGTGTTGAGCGTACCTTCCCGCTTCACAGCCCCAAGATCGCCAAGCTCGAGGTCGTTCGTCATGGTCGCGTCCGTCGCGCCAAGCTGTACTACCTCCGCGACAAGGTGGGCAAGGCTGCTCGCATCCCCGAGAAGCGCTAAGAAGATCGCAGCGTCTGTCCACTCGTTTGGACGTAAGGGTCACCTTCGGGTGGCCCTTCTTTTTATCTGATTTGCATGCAAGGAGGGCCTGGTATGGCCAATATGACGAGCTCGGTTTCGGCATCGCAAGTTGCCGGCGAGCTGGCGAGCGCTATGTTTGAGGAGATTCCCGCCCTCGTGGAGCATTATCGCGAGGATCCGCGCCAGCAGGTGATCAAGGCTTGCGAGCGTGCCCTTAAGCGTCATGCCAAGGAGCTTGCCGAGCGCGAGCGCGTCAACGGCATGTACGAGCTTATGCATGAGCTCGGCGGCGATGGCGTTGTCGTGGGTGTCGACGAGGTGGGCCGTGGCTCGGTAGCGGGTCCCTTGACCGTGTGTGCAGTGTGTCTTCCGATGGGGCCGCGCATCTGGGGCATCAACGATTCCAAAAAGCTCACGCCGGCGCGCCGCGAGTTGCTCTCAGTGAAGATTGCCGAGGTGGCGACGGCGATCGGTTTTTGCCATATTGCGCCTGCGGATATCGACGATATGGGCATGGCCCGCGCCATCCGCGCTGCCGTCGCGGGCGCGGTGGCCGATACGGGACTCGAGCCCGACTGCGTCCTCATGGACGGCAACCCCTTAGGCGCCGTTCCCAACGAGCGCGACGTGGTGAAGGGCGATGCCAAGATCGCCTGCATCGCGGCAGCATCCATCATGGCAAAGGTCACGCGTGACGAGATGATGGTCGAGTACGATGCCGAGTATCCCGAGTACCATTTGGCCGAATCGAAAGGCTACGCAAGCCCCGAGCACATCGAGGCCATTCGCAAACATGGTCTTTCTCCGCTGCATCGTGTGAGCTTTTGCGGAAACTTTCTGCAGACTGAGCGCCTTTTCTAGGTCAATTGTGGAGACAGGGACCTCTGGGGTTTTATAAACCTGCTGTTAGCGGGCCGTATGCAACACCATTGCTGCGTACGGCCCGTTTTTTGTCGGCATTTGGTCAGCTTTTGGTTTGCTTCCGGTACTTACCCGCATGAAAGGTGCCCTCATCATCGGGGCAATGCAGTGTGCGGGAAAGGAGACCCCATGAGTGCCGCAAGCAAAAAGAGCAAGACGCAGCAGCTCAAGGAGCGTTGGGAAAACGGCGAGCTCGACTGCGGGGCGATGACGCCCGAGTTTATCAAGGGGCTCAGTCCCCGCGAGCTGGGCATGCTGGGCGAGCTTATCGCAATCGACTACTTTAACGAGCGCGGCTACACCTTGCTGGAGCAGGGTTATCGTTGCACCGAGGGCGAGGCCGATCTGGTGCTGCTCGATGAGCTCGACGATGTCGTGGTGATGGCCGAGGTCAAGACGAGACGCATCGCCCTGGATTGCACCACGCGGGTCTTTCCCGAGGAGGCCGTGGACGCCCAAAAGCAACGCCGCTACCGCCGCATCGCAAGTTGCTATCTCATGGAGCATTATCCTCTCAAGGCGATTCGCTTCGATGCCGTGGGTGTCACCATTCGCGGCGGGCATATCGCCGAGATCGAGCATCAGTACAACGCGTTCGATTGGCAGGTGTCGTGATGGCGTTCGAGACGTTTGCCGTTCACGCGGCCTGCATCCGCGGCGTCGAGGCGATTCACGTCACGGTCGAGGTCTCGCTTGCCGGCGGCGTTCCGGGCATTCAGATGCTCGGCATCCCGAGTATGGAGGTGATGGAGTCACGTGGTCGTATTCGCTGCGCGATGCGCTCCGCCGGGTTCGAGATCCCGCGCTCGGGCATTACGGTCAATCTGGCGCCCGGCGATATTCGCAAGACCGGTAGCGGCTTTGATCTGCCCATCGCCATCGCGGTCCTAGCGGCCGATGGTCAGATTCCCCGCGACAATCTCGATCGTTGTCTTATCGCCGGCGAGCTTGGCTTGGACGGTACGGTGCTTCCTGTCAAGGGCGAGGTGGCGTTTCAGTTATTGGCGCGTGATTTGGGGCTGTCCTTTATCGCCGGCAGGTCAGACCAGCATGTGCCACTCGCGGGCGTGGATTGTGGATTCATCGATCATTTGTCTCAGCTTGCTCATGGTATGGGCGATGCCGCGCGGCACTACATGGATTCTGAGGGTGCCGAGGCGACCTTTGAGCCTGAGCTCGACTATGCCGACGTGCTGGGGCAGGAAGTCGCTAAGCGCGGCATGGCGCTTGCGGCGGCAGGAGAACTCGGCTTGCTCATGATTGGGTCCCCGGGATCGGGCAAGACGATGCTCGCACGCCGTATGACCGGCATCCTGCCCGAGCTTTCCGTTGAGGATCAACAGGAGGCGCTGTGCATCCATTCGGTTTTGGGTGAGAACATTGATGGCTTGTTGGCGGGGCACCGGCCCTTCCGCAGTCCCCACCACAGCATTTCAACGGCTGGCCTCATTGGCGGCGGGCGCCCGGTGCATCCGGGTGAGATCAGCCTGGCTCATGGCGGTGTGCTCTTTTTGGACGAGCTTGCCGAGTTTCCCACGGGTGTGCTACAGACGCTCAGACAGCCTATCGAGCGAGGCTATGTGAGGATCGTACGCGTCGACGGGGCCTTTACCTTCCCGTCGCGCTTTCAGCTGCTGGCTGCGAGCAATCCCTGCCCCTGCGGCTTTTTGGGCGATCGCGAGGTGCCGTGTCGCTGCTCGGCGGCGATGGTCGAGCGCTATCGGTCTAAACTGCGCGGTCCTTTGGCCGACCGTATCGACATGATGATCGATGTGACCCGTCCCGACCCCCAAGTGATTATCGAGGGTGCGGAGGGTATGTCGTCGGCCGAGTTACGTGACTACGTTGTGCGCGGTCGCGCCTTTCGCGCCTGGCGCGAGTCCCGTATGGACGATGCGGATGCCGAGGCCGAGGATGACGAGACACGGTCCATTGACGGCGTCGTTTCGACCTTTGAGCTCGATGATGCTGCCGAGAAATGCGTGCTCGGTCTGTCCAAACGCACGCATCTCACAGGGCGTGGCATTGTGCGTCTGGTTCGCATTGCGCGCACGATCGCCGATGTCGCCGAGAGCGAGCAAGTGACGCAGGACCACGTGCTCGAGGCGGCGATGTACCAGGGAAGGAGGGACCAATGATGGCCGAGGGGACCTTCGAGCTGCATCCAGGTGATGCGTTGTATCCCGAGACCGTTTTAGAGCTATCTGATGTACCCCAGACGCTTTATGTGCGCGGCAACCCCGAGGTGCTTTCGACGCCCGCGCTCTCCATCATCGGCGCGCGCAAGGCCTCGCCGTATGGTCTTGCCGTGGCAGAGCTTGCGGCAAAGGTGGCGGTTGATGCGGGAGTGACGGTTGTTTCGGGCGGCGCGGTCGGTTGTGACCAGGCCTCGGGTTGGGCTGCGGTCAACGCCGGCGGCAAACACGTCGTGGTGCTGGGGACGGGCGCCGACGTGGTCTACCCGCGTTCGAGCGCGGGGCTTATTACTCGCACGCTCGATACGGGTGGCGCGGTCGTGTCGATCTCTCCGTGGGGCATGGGTCCGCGCAAGTTTGCCTTTCCGCGCCGCAATCGCGTGATCGCGGCCCTGTCGCAAGCCCTCTTTGTATCCGAGGCGGGTATGCCTTCCGGGACGTTTTCTACAGCCGAGGCTGCTATGGATTTGGGGCGCGAACTTCTTGCCGTGCCGGGATCGATCCTATCGCCCGAGTCGCGTGGCACGAATTACCTCATTGCGAACGGTGCCTGCTGCATCATCGACGAGGAATCTATCGAGATGGCTATCTCACGCATCTACGGCACCCTGCGCTACTCGCGCCCCGATGCTCCCGGCATTGCCGACCTGGATCCAACACAGCAGACCGTGATGCATGCGCTCATCGCCTCTCCGCTCAAGGTCGACGACATCGCGGCGCTCGTCTCGCTCGATGCTGTCGGCGTACTCAAACTCTTGGGTTCGCTTGAACTCGAGGGCCTTATCGAGCGCATGATGGATGGAAGGTATGCGCCCTCCAAGTTTGCCCTTCACGCCCAGACGCCCTTCGGTCACAATGGAAAACGTGTCAATTAGAAAGGTGTTTGCAGATGCAGTTCGATCAGGTGACGGTTATCGGTGGCGGTCTGGCGGGTTCGGAATGCGCGATCCAGCTGGCAGACCGCGGGTTTGCCGTAAAGCTGTGCGAGATGCGCCCCCAGGTGAGCTCCCCGGCTCACCATACCGATCACCTGGCAGAGCTCGTCTGCTCCAATTCGTTTAAGTCGACCCGTCCGGATTCCGCGGCTGGTTTGCTGAAGGCCGAGCTTGAGCGCATGGGTTCAGTCCTGCTCGATTGCGCCCATCGCGCGGCTGTTCCCGCCGGCGGGGCCTTGGCGGTCGACCGCGTCAAGTTTTCCGAGCTTGTCGAGGCCGAGGTTGCCGCCCGCCCCAATATCGAGGTCGTGCACGGCGAGGTCACGCAGATTCCCGAGGGCCACGTGGTCATTGCCGCGGGCCCGCTATGTTCACCGGCGCTGAGCGAAGAGGTCATGAAGCTCGTCGGTGGCGACGCCCTTGCGTTCTTTGATGCGGCGGCGCCGATCGTCGATGCCTCCACGCTCGATATGGACGTGCTGTTCTCGCAGTCGCGCTACGAGGAGCAGGGGAGCGGCGACTATCTCAACGCTCCGCTCAACAAGGAGGAGTACGAGGCCTTTATCGAGGCGCTTACCACGGCCGACCGCGTGGTGCTCAAGGATTTTGAGGGCGGCGATCTGTTTCAGGCCTGCCAGCCAGCCGAGGAAGTTGCACGCACCGGCAAGGATGCCATTCGCTTTGGCGCCATGAAGCCCGTCGGCCTCACCGACCCGCGTACCGGACGTCGCCCCTGGGCGGCGATTCAGCTGCGTGCCGAGAACAAGGAGAAGACCGCCTATAACCTGGTGGGTTTCCAGACCAACCTGACCTTTGGCGAGCAGAAGCGCGTCTTTCATATGGTGCCGGGCCTGGAGAACGCTGAGTTCTTCCGCTACGGTGTCATGCACCGCAATACCTTTGTCGACGCCCCGCACGTGCTCGATGGTACCTTTGCCGTGCCCGGTACCGGCGTGCGCCTGGCCGGTCAGATCACCGGCACCGAGGGGTACATGGAAGCCGTGGCGACAGGTCTCCTCGCGGCGCTCAACACGTATGCCGAGGCTATCGGTGCCGCGGGCGTCGAGTTGCCGCGCGTGGGCGCCCTGGGCGCGCTCGTGGGCTATGCGACCGATCCTGCCACCGTGGGCTATCAGCCTATGCATGTCAACTTTGGCCTGGTGCCGCCACTCGAGGATGGTAAGCGCCGCAGCAAGCGCGACCGCTACCAGGCCTATGCGGACCGTGCGCTCGAGGCCCTGGATGCCTATCTGGCAACTCGCCCCGATCTGTTTGGAGGCGACCGGTCATAGCCTTTGACCTGTACGACACTGTCGACTCGTTTATCGCCTATATCGCACGTGTCGAGGGACTTTCTTCCAACACGGTGACGGCCTATGGCTCGAGGCTGGAGCGCTTTGCTGCCTGGTGCGAGCGCGAGGATATCGATGCCTTCGCTGCCGACGTGCGCACCATCCGTCGCTATCTTGCCGAGCTTTCGCGTGAACAGGTGGCTCCCCGAACGCTTGCGGCGCATCTGTCTGCCATTCGCTCGCTCTATCGGTGGATGGCTGCCGAGGGGATTGTCGAGGGTGATGCGGTCTCGGCGATCGCATCGCCCAAGCTGCCGCGCGACCTGCCGGGCGTCCTTACGACCCAGCAGGTCGAGGCGCTGCTCAAGACGCCTGATACCTCGACGCCCGCGGGACTGCGCGATGCGGCGATGCTCGAGCTGCTCTATGCCTCGGGTGCTCGTATCTCTGAGCTCGCAGCACTCAATGTGGAGTCCATCGCTTGGTCCGAACGCACGCTGCGCCTTTGGGGCAAGGGGAGCAAAGAACGTATCGTCCCTCTGTATCGTCGTGCGCTCGAGGCGACGCGCCTCTATATTGAGGAGGGGAGGCCGGAGTTGCTCGCTCAGGCAAAGCGCCGCGACCTCGCTACCGGGCCGCATCCGCTGCTTATATCGGCGCGCGGCAATCGCATGAGCGCCGCCATGCTCCGGCGGCGGTTCCATACGCTGGCGACGCTCGCCGGCATTCCGGCCGACATCGCCCCGCATGCGATGCGCCATACCTTTGCGACCGACTTGCTCGAGGGTGGTGCGGACCTGCGCTCGGTTCAAGAGCTGCTGGGTCATGCGAGCCTGTCCACGACGCAAATCTACACGCATCTCACGCCCGATCGGCTCAAACGTGCCGTGGCTCAAGCCCATCCCCGCGGCGAATAGTGGCTGGGACGTCCCGCGTTGCACTCAGGTGTGTGGTTTTGATTGCGGGTTGGCAGGAAGATGCATTCCTGCTATCATTCATCGGGTTGCTTCACGGCAACATGTTTTTATCACGCACGCGCGGCTACTTCATACCGTGGTGCCCGGGCTTTGGTAGCACATGTCCGGGTTGGTTTTGGAGGATGACCCCGCGCGGAGGCAAACCACAGGAGGTTTAACATGGCTACCAAGATTAATATCCGCACCCTGCTCGAGGCCGGCTGCCACTTCGGTCACCAGACCCGTCGCTGGAACCCCAAGATGAAGCCGTTCATCTTCGGTGAGCGCAACGGCATCTACATCCTTGACCTCAAGCAGACCATCCTCGACGCCGACCAGGCCTACACCTTCGTCAAGAACGTCGCCAAGGGCGGCAACGTGCTGTTCGTCGGCACCAAGAAGCAGGCTCAGGAGGCCGTCAAGAACGCTGCTGAGCGCGCCAACATGCCCTACATCAACCAGCGTTGGCTCGGCGGTATGCTGACCAACTTCGTCACCATCCGCTCCCGCATCAACCGCATGGAGGAGCTCGAGGCCATGGTCGAGGACGGCCGTATGGCAGTGCTCCCCAAGAAGGAGCAGGCTGTTCTCGGCAAGGAGCTCACCAAGCTCCAGACCAACCTCGGTGGCGCCCGCGACATGAAGGGTCTGCCCCAGGCTCTCTTCGTCATCGACACCAAGCGCGAGGAGAACGCCATCAAGGAGGCTCAGCGCCTGAACATCCCCGTCGTCGCTCTGATCGACACCAACTCCGATCCCGACGAGGTCGAGTACGGCATCCCCTGCAACGATGACGCTATCTCCGCTGTCACCCTTATGTGCGAGCTCATGGCTGACGCCTGCCTCGCTGGCTCCGGCAAGGAGCAGGTCTCCGAGGCCGAGATGGCCGCTGAGCCCAAGGCCGAGTAAATCAGTCTTAGTTAATTCTTTTTCATCTCTTTGAAAGGAACCACAATGGCCCAGATTACCGCCGCTATGGTCAAGCAGCTCCGCGAGATGACCGACTCCCCGATGATGGAGTGCAAGAAGGCTCTCGTCGAGGCTGACGGCGACATGGACGCCGCTGTCGACGTTCTGCGTAAGAACGGCCTTGCCAAGGCTGCCAAGAAGGCTGGCCGTGAGACCAACGAGGGCGCTGTCGCCGCGTTCGTCTCCGAGGATGGCAAGACCGGCGCTCTGCTCGAGCTCTCCTGCGAGACCGACTTCGTTGGCTCCAACGCCAAGTTCACCGGCTTTGCTTCCAAGGTCGCTGAGGTTGTCGCTACCACCGAGCCTGCTGACGTCGACGCTCTGCTCGAGAAGCCGATGGGCGAGGAGACCGTTTCCTCCGAGCTCACCGAGATGATTCACATCATGGGCGAGAACATGAAGATCTCCCGCTTCGCTGCCCGCAAGGCTGAGAACGGCGCTCTCGCTTCTTACATCCACATGGGTGGTAAGATCGGCGTCCTCGTCGAGTTTGCTTTCGAGAAGGCCGAGACCGCTCAGGCTGAGTCCTTCAAGACCTTCGCTCACGACGTTGCCCTTCAGGTTGCCGCCGTCGCCCCGATCTGCGCTACCCGCGATCAGGTTCCGGCCGAGACCGTCGAGCACGAGAAGCAGATCTACATGGCTCAGGCTGCCGAGTCCGGCAAGCCCGAGGCCATTCAGGAGAAGATGGCTGTCGGCCGTCTGGAGAAGTTCTACAAGCAGTCCGTGCTCACCGAGCAGGAGTTCATCAAGGACAGCTCCCTCACCATCAAGAAGTACGCTGAGCAGGTCTCCAAGGAGCTCGGCGACACCATTACCGTCGTTGCCTTTGACCGTCTGGTCCGTGGCGAGTAAATAAGCTCTTGTAGCTGGTAATGAGCAGGCTGTGGGTTTTACTCACAGCCTGCTTTTTCATGGCTCTTCTTAGAGCCTTTGATAGAATGTTGAGAGTTCAATCTAAAGGAGGATCGCTTTGTCCGACATCCGATATAAACGCGTGCTTCTTAAGCTTTCTGGCGAAGCACTGATGGGCGACGGCCAATATGGCATCGACCCCAAGGTTACCGACCATCTTGCTAAGCAGGTCAAGGAGCTGCTCGCCGTTGGTCATGAGGTCGGCGTCGTTGTCGGCGGCGGCAATATTTTCCGCGGCATGGCCGGCGCTGCCGGTGGCATGGAGCGTGCTCAGGCCGACTACATGGGCATGCTGGCAACCGTTATGAACGCGCTCGCCCTGCAGGATGCCTTCGAGCATAACGATGTTCCCTGCCGCGTGATGAGCGCTATCCAGATGAACGAGATCTGCGAGCCCTATATTCGCCGTCGCGCCATCAACCACCTTTCCAAGGGCAACGTCGTTATTTTTGCCGCCGGTTCGGGCAATCCGTACTTTACGACCGACACCGCCGCGGCTCTTCGTGCGTGCGAGATCGGCGCCGAGATTCTGATCAAGGCCACCAAGGTTGACGGCATCTATGACAAGGATCCCGTCAAGTGCGCCGATGCCGTCCGTTTTGACAAGATTACCTATCACGAGGTTCTCGTCCGCGGCCTGCAGGTTATGGATTCCACGGCTACGGCACTGTGCCAGGATAACCGTATGCCGATTTTGGTCCTCAACATCGATGGCGAGGACACCGTCAAGCGCGCGCTTTCGGGTGAGCCCGTCGGCACGCTCGTCTATCAGGAGGATTAAGCATGGCAGAGAACATCACCGCCCACATGGACAAGTCGCTCGAGTCCCTCAAGCATAACTTCTCCAAGGTCCGTACCGGCCGCGCCAATGCCAACATTCTGTCCGACATCACCGTCGATTATTACGGTGTTCCCACGCCGGTCACGCAGGTTGCCGCCGTCAAGACCCCCGAGGCCCACATGCTGCTCATCGAGCCGTGGGACAAGGCACTCATCAACGCTATCGTCAAGGCCATCGGCGCTTCCGATCTGGGTATTACCCCCAACTCCGATGGCACCGTCGTTCGTCTGCCGTTCCCGGCTCCCACCGAGGAGCGCCGTCGCGAGCTCGTCAAGGAGTGCCGCGAGTACGCCGAGCAGGCCAAGGTGTCTATCCGTAACATCCGTCGCGACTTCAACAACAAGCTCGAGCGCGATGAGGAGCTCACCGAGGATGATGTCCGTCGCGAGCAGGCCAAGGTCCAGAAGCACACCGATGAGTATGTCGCCAAGGTCGAGGAGCTTCTGAAGGAAAAAGAAGCCGAGGTCATGGAGATCTAAGGTGCAATACGACGAGCATAAACTGGTCGAGTACTTTGCCGACGCCCCTGCGGGCGTCGGTTTTTCCGACCTTGACCTCAATAACATTCCGCACCATATCTCGTGCATCATGGACGGCAACGGTCGTTGGGCCACATCGCGCGGTCTTGCACGCACCGAGGGCCACAAGGCGGGTATCGTCTCCCTTCGCGAGATTATTACCGCTTGCGTGCGTCTGGGCGTCGACGTGCTTTCGGCCTATGCGTTTTCGACCGAAAACTGGAATCGCCCTCAGCACGAAGTCAACGTTCTGATGCACCTGTTTGCCAAGACGTTCATCGACGAGCTGCCGCTTCTGAAGCGCGAAAACGTGCGCGTTGTCTTTTTGGGTGACATTTCCGCGCTGCCCAAGAAGACCCGCGATGTTTTTGAACGCGGTCTTGCCGAGTGCGCCAATCACACCGGCATGACGCTGGCGCTTGCCGTCAACTACGGCGCGCGTGCCGAGATTACCCGCGCTGTCCGTCAGATCGCACTCGACGCTGCTGCCGGTAAGATCGATCCTGGCGCAATTGATGACGACATGGTGGCTTCCCACCTCTATACCGCCGGCCTTCCCGATCCTGAGCTTGTGATTCGCACTTCTGGTGAGCTGCGCCTTTCGAACTATTTGCTGTGGCAGGTGGCTTATTCCGAATTTTACGTCACCGATACCTATTGGCCCGACTTTGATCGTTGGGGCCTTGTCGACGCCATTTTGGCCTATCAGGGCCGTGACCGTAGGTTTGGTGGTCTGAGCAAGACCGAGGAGGCTTAATCGTGTCCGATCGTCCCAAGGCAACTGCTCCCAAGACATCTGAGCGCAAGGCTGTCGCTGCGGGAGCGCCCGCAGCGAAGAATGGCACCGGTTCGTGGCTTGCGGGCTTTATTACCCGTGCCGCCGCCGGTATCGTTTACGCCGTTGTCTTTATCCTGTGCCTGGTTTTGGGTATCGTGCCCACGGCCATCTTTGTTTCTGTCATGAGCGGTCTGTGCTGCTATGAGTTTTTCCGTATGACGAGGCTCGATGGCAAGATGGCTAACGAGCGCATGGGTATCGCTGCCGCCGTACTCTTTCCGCTGTCGGCGTTGGGCGATTCGATGTTGCTGAATGCCCTGCTTTTTGCCCTGATGCTCGCTGTGGGCATTTGGTATGTCTGGTCGCCGCGTACCCGCATCTCTGATGTGGCCGTGACGCTCATGGGTCCCATCTACACTGGCTTTATGCTGTCGGCTATCGTGCTGCTGCGCGATGCCGTGCCCGGTTTTGCCGGCGCCCTGCTTTCAGTGGGCGTTTGCGCGTCCCTTTGGGTCTCCGATTCGTTTGCCTACATCGTGGGCAGCCGTATCGGCAAGCACAAGATGGTTCCCAAGATCTCTCCTAAAAAGAGCTGGGAGGGGTTTGTCGGCGGCATTCTGGGCTCGGTTTTGATTTGGCTCATCCTGTGGGCGACGCACTTCTACAAACTCAGCCTGCCCTATGCGCTGCTGTGCGGCTTGGTCGTGTCCATCCTGGGCGTTATCGGCGACCTCATTGAGTCGCGCATCAAGCGTGGCGTGGGCGTCAAGGATTCCGGCAACCTTATCCCGGGCCATGGCGGCATGCTCGACCGTAGCGACTCGCTTATCTTTGGCTGCATTACCGCGCAGCTTCTTTTGATGATCGGGGGCGTGCTGTAATGTCATTCCAGACGACGTATGGCTCCGATGGACGCCTTCGTGTTGCCATCCTGGGTTGTACGGGCTCTATCGGCACGCAGGCGCTCGATGTGTGCCGTCAGCATGCCGATCGCTTGCAGGTGACGGCGCTGTCCGCTAACTCCAGTACTTCCGAGCTCGTTGCCGCTGCCCGCGAGTTCTCGGTTCCGGCGGTTGCCGTGGCCGATGTCGCTCATGGCGATGACGCCGTGCTGCAGGAGTTGCCCGAGGGAACGAAGCTCGGCGTAGGCGCGCAGGCGGTTTGCGAGCTCGCGCGTCGCGACGATGTCGACTGCGTGCTCGTCGCTATTGTGGGTGCCGCCGGTCTCGAGGCGAGCCATGCGGCCTTGACCTCAAATAAGCGCCTTGCCCTTGCCAACAAGGAGTCCCTCGTCGTCGGTGGCGACTTGCTTATGCCGTTGGCGCAACCGGGCCAGCTTATTCCAGTCGACTCTGAGCACTCCGCCATCTACCAGTGCTATCTGGGGGAGAACCCGCGCGAGGCTCATTGTATTTGGCTCACCTGCTCGGGCGGTCCGTTCTTTGGCCGCAGGCGCGATGAGCTCGATCGCGTGACGCGTGCCGATGCCCTCGCACATCCCACGTGGGCCATGGGTGCCAAGATCACCATCGACTCCGCCACCCTTATGAACAAGGGCCTGGAGCGTATTGAGGCCATGCATCTGTTTAACTGCGACCTCGATTTCATTAACGTGGTCGTGCAGCGTCAGTCCAAGATTCACTCTATGGTCGAGTTCGCCGACGGCTCTGTGATGGCGCATCTCGGTGCTTCCGACATGCGTATTCCCATCCAGTTCGCGTTCTCGTATCCCGAGCGTTGGGATACCCCAGCGCCTCGTATCGATTTCCGCGAGCTGGGGCAGCTCACGTTTGATGCTGCCGACATGGATACCTTCCGCTGTCTGGCACTGGCCGAGCGTGCCGGCAAGACGGGTGGCACCATGCCGTGCGTGCTCAATGCCGCCAACGAGGTCGCCGTTGATGCCTTCCTGCACGATGGCTGCAGCTTTACCGATATCGATCGCATTGTGGAATCCTGTATGGATGCCCACGATATGCAGGCAGTCGATTCGTTTGAGCAGCTTCGCGACATCGACGCGTGGGCGCGTGAAAAAGCTGCGCAGGTGCTCGCCGCAACCCGTTCCTAACCCATAAGGATTGCTTTTTCGTTTTATGGATACTGTTCTGAGCGTTCTTTCATCGGTCTTTTGGGGCCTGCTGATGCTTTCCGTCCTCGTGTTTTTGCACGAGGGCGGTCACTTTTTGGCGGCACGTGCTTGCGGCGTCCGTGTGACCGAGTTCTTTTTGGGCCTGCCGTGCCGCTTTGACATCCATTACACGTCGCGTCGCATTGGAACCAAGTTTGGCGTGACCCCGCTGCTGCTGGGTGGCTACGCTGCCATCTGCGGTATGGATCCGACCGATGTCTCGTGCGCCGATCGCGTGCTCGCGGCTGTCTATCGTCATGGTCGCGTGACCGTGGCCGACCTTGCTGTCGAGCTCGAGCTTTCCGAGGAGGATGTGCTCGAGGCTTGTGCTCTGTTGCTGGGCTGGGGCTCCATCGCACCTTGGTATGAGGAAGGGGAGAAGCCCTTACCGAGCTACTATCCCACCAAGTATCAGACGCTGCCGCGAGACGCGGCGGGCTACACCACCTTTGACGGCCGCCGGTTCGATCGAGAGCATGCGACTGCCGAGGGCGATGTGTGGGAGCTGCCGTGCGGCGAGGCTGATTTCTTGGCGCAAGAGCGTTCGCACACTTATCTTGGCCAGGGTTTTCTCAAGCGCGCCTTTATGCTGCTCGCGGGCATTCTCGTCAATATCCTGACGGGCTTTTTGCTCCTTATGAGTATCTATTCCATTGCGGGTGTCACCGTGCCGATGGATACCAACGTGATCGGTCAGGTTGACGAGGGGTCGATTGCCGCCAAGGCAGGTATTGAGGGCGGCGACGCGATCCTTTCGGTCGACGGTGTCTCATGTTCCACTTGGATGGACGTCTACGATGCTATCGGCAAGGCCGCCGGTAAGGACGATATCGCCATTGTGTATGAGCGCGACGGCAAGCAGCATTCGACCTCGGTTGCGCTCAAAGAGGACGAGCGGTTAGGTGTGTGTGCTTCTACGGAGGTAGTCCGTTTGGACCCCATCACGTCGGCTCGCCTGTCTTTCTCCTATGTCGTGCAGACAGCGGAGGGCGTGATGCGCCTACTCCAGCCGCAGCATACGATGGAGATTCTCGATCAGTCTTCTTCGATCGTGGGTATTAGCGTTATGTCCTCACAGGCTGCTGCTGCCGGCCCTGCCACGTTCCTTTCGCTTGCCGCCCTCATTTCGTTCTCGCTTGGCTTTATGAACCTGCTGCCCATCCCACCACTCGATGGCGGCAAGCTGGTCATCGAGATCATTCAAAAGGTTGCCGGTCGTGAGCTGCCACTCAAGGTCCAGACGATTGTGAGCTATGTGGGCATCGCGCTCTTTGCGCTTCTGTTTGTCTATATGCTTCGTTCCGACATCCTTCGATTTATTCTGTAGGGGAGTGTTTGGATTGTCTTTATCCCATTCTTTGCCGCGCGAGCTGACGCGCCCCGTGCATGTGGGCGGCGTGCAGATCGGCGGCGGCGCGCCGGTGGTGGTTCAGTCCATGACCTGCACTGATACCGCCGATGCCCAGGCAACGCTTGGGCAGGTTCGCGCGTTGGCGCAGGCAGGCTGCGATATCGTGCGCGTGAGTGTACCCACCGAGGCCGCGCTCGAGGGCTTTCGTACCATCTGTGCTGAGTCCCCGGTGCCGATCGTCGCCGATATTCACTTTAACCATAAGCTCGCCATTGGTGCCGTTGAGGCCGGTGCTGCCAAGCTGCGCATCAATCCCGGCAATATCGGCGATTGGGCCAAGGTTGACGCGGTGATCGATGCTGCTGGTGCCGCGGGCTGTGCGATTCGTATCGGCGTCAATGCCGGTTCACTCGAGCAGGATATCGCCGAGCGCGAAGACCTCACGCAGCCCGAAAAGCTCGTGATGTCGAGCGAGCGCTTCGTCAAGCACTTTGAGGACCGCGGCTTTACGAACATTGTGCTTTCGGCCAAGGCCCATAGCGTGCAAACGACGCTCGATACCTATCGAGCCCTGTCGCGTGAGATTCCCCACGTTCCGCTTCACCTGGGCGTGACGGAGGCGGGGACCAAGCTCCAGGGCACCATCAAGAGCTCTGTAGGCTTGGGTATCTTGCTTTCCGAAGGCATTGGCGACACCATGCGTGTGTCGCTCACGGCCGATCCGGTCGAGGAGCCGCCGGTCGCTTGGGGTATCCTGCAGTCCCTTGGCCTGCGCCGCCGTGGTCCCGAGATCGTCTCGTGTCCCACGTGCGCTCGTTGCCAGGTCAACCTCATTCCCATCGCCGAGGAGGTTACCGAGCGACTGAAGAACTATTCTGCGCCGCTTTCCATCGCCGTGATGGGATGTGCCGTTAATGGCCCCGGCGAGGCTTCCGACGCCGACTTGGGCGTGGCCTGTGGACGAGGTCAGGGCCTGCTCTTTTCGCATGGCCAGATCATTGGTAAAGTAGCTGAGGATCAAATTGTCGACGCGCTCATGGCCGAGGTCGACAAGCTTATTGAGGAGAAATAAATGACTCGAGCAATGTATATGTCTAAGCTTTACGCGCCGACGCTCAAAGAGGATCCGGCGGACGCTGAGCTCGCCAGCCACCGCCTGCTGCTCCGTGCCGGCATGATCCGCAAGGAGGCCGCCGGTCTGTATTCCTACCTGCCGCTTGCTTGGCGCTCGATCCGCAAGATTGAGAACATCGTGCGCGACGAGATGGACGCTGCCGGCGCCCAGGAGCTCATGATGCCCATTATGGTTGACGCTGAGTTGTGGCGTGAGTCCGGCCGCATCGACGCCTATGGCAAGGAGCTTGTGCGCTTTGACGACCGTCACGGTCGCGAGTTCGTGCTGGGCCCCACGCACGAGGAGACCGTCACGGCCCTGGTGCGCAACGAGCTGCGCTCCTACAAACAGCTGCCCGTCAACCTGTACCACATCCAGGATAAGTTCCGCGACGAGTTCCGTCCCCGCTTTGGCCTGATGCGTGGCCGCGAGTTCATCATGAAGGACGCCTATAGCTTCTCCGCCACGCAGGAGAGCCTGCAGGAGGAGTACGACAAGATGAAGCAGGCCTATGCCAACATTTGCGAGCGCTGCTACATCAAGGCTCTGCCCGTTGTCGCCGACTCCGGCGAGATCGGTGGCGATACCTCCGTCGAGTACATGGCTTTGGCCGACGCCGGCGAGGCTTCGCTCGTCTACTGCGACGATTGCGGCTTCGCTGCCGACGATGAGGCCGCAAGCACCAAGGTCGTTGTGACCGAGGGTCCTGGCGACGGTACGCTTACCAAGGTCGAGACTCCGGGCATGGGCACCATCGAGGCCGTTGCAAGGTTCTTTGGGTTCCCCGAGAACGGCACGCGCAAGTCGCTGGCACTCATCGACGCCGAGGGCAAGCCCGTCGTGGCCATTGTCCCGGGTGATCATGAGCTCAATGACTGCAAGGCCGAGCACGTCTTTGGCAAGGGTTATCGTATGATGACCGATGAGGAGCTCCAGACCTACGGTCTGCATAAGGGTTTTATCGGACCGGTTAACCTGCCCGAGGGCATTCGTCTGGTGTGCGACGAGAGCCTGCGCGAGTCCAAGCAGTGGGCCTGCGGTGCCAACGAGGTCGATTATCACTTTACCGGTGCCTGCCCCGAGCGCGACTTTACCGTCGACGAGTGGGCCGACTTGGTAACCGTCGTTGCCGGCGATCCCTGCCCGCACTGCGGCAAGCCGCTCTCTGCTGCTCGCGGCATCGAGGTCTCTCAGGTCTTCCAGCTGGGCACAAAGTATTCCGAGGCCATGGGTGCCACCTTTATGGACGAGGACGGCAAGGAGAAGCCGCTGATCATGGGCTGCTACGGCGTTGGTGTATCCCGCTCGCTCGCTGCCGTCGTGGAGCAGCACAATGACGAGCACGGTATCGTCTGGCCGGTCTCTGTTGCTCCCTACGAGGTCGCGGTGATTCCGCTCGATCCCAAGAAGGAAGAGTGCGCTACCGTCTGCGAGCAGATTGTTGATGGCCTATGTGCCGAGGGTATCGAGGTCGTCGTCGATGACCGCGACGAGCGTCCCGGCTTTAAGTTTGCCGATAATGATCTCATGGGCTTCCCGTATCAGGTCGTGCTCGGCAAGCGCGGCCTTAAGAACGGCACTGTCGAGCTCAAGGACCGCGCCACGGGCGAGCGCGAGGACGTCGCCATCGACGAGGTCGTCGCCAAGGTCGCCGAGCTTGTGAAGGCGGCCCGTCGTTAATCGACGATTTCGCTTGTAGTTCGCTACACGGGGCGGCCCTGCATTTCTCCAATGGGGGAGATGCAGGGCCGCCCTTTTATCTTGCCAGCGTACTCAATAGCTAAAAGGAAACCCCACAGCCCATGCGAACTGCGGGGTTTTCCTTTGTGCCTCCGATGCGAAATGAATCGCTCAGATATTACTGATAATCGACGACGTCGATCCAGTTCTTTAGGAACTCATCGTTCACGTTGCGCTTACGAGCGAGCTCGGAAGCGGCGACGATGCTCGTCCACTGACGCACGACCTGCATGGGCATGTCGGCGCGGTCGCAGTAGAGCTCCAGGTAGGCCTCGGCCTGGTCCTTGCTGCTGAGGGCAAAGAGCAGGTAGGTGGTGGCAACGTCGGCAGCAGGGGAGCCCTGGGTAGCGTGTGCCCAGTCGCACACATAGAGCTGGCCGTCGTCGCCGACGATGACGTTGGAGGGGTTGAAGTCGCCGTGGCAGACCTTGAACTCCTTGGTCATGCCGTCCAGACGCTCCTGAAGGTTGTAGCGCGTGGTGGCATTGAGCTGATCAAGGCTGTCGATCATGCGGGCGAACTTGTCGCGCTGACGGTTGAGCAGCGGGGAGGTGTAGCCGTGGATCTCGATCTGGAGGTCGACGAACATCTCGAGGTACTCACCAAAGCGCTGGGGCTCGGCAGTCATCTTCTCGGCAAGGGTGGTGCCTGGAACCTTCTCGGTCACGAGAGCCCAGCCGTTGGCGTTCTCGAGCTGGGAAACCTCGAGAGCCTTGGGGCTGCGGATGCCGCACTCATTGATGCGGGCAAGATTCAAAGCCTCGTTGAACACGTCGGAGACGGGCTTGGTCTCGTTAAAGACCTTGACGATCTTGTCGACCAGGTCGTAAACGACCTTGTTGCCACGACGGACGAGCTCGGTCTTGGAATCGGGGAGCAGCATGATTGCATCCTTTCAACGATGCGATAGAAGCAACGGCGGGGGCGTGCGTACACCCGTGCACCCCCGCCGCAAATAACCGTGCTAAAAACTAGCAGACGGCGTAGTCCTGGGGCTCGCGGCCGTAGTAGGCGTCCAGGTAGAGCTCCTTGATCTCGCTCATGAGCGGGTAGCGCGGGTTAGCGCCGGTGCACTGGTCGTTGAATGCCTGCTCGGTCATCTCGTCGAGGGTGTCGAGGAAGTACTGCTCGTCAACACCGTAGTCGGCGATGGTCTTCTTGACACCGATGAAGTCCTTGAGCTCCTCGAGCTTCGTGATGAAGTTCTCGAAGACCTCCTTGTCGTCCTTGCCCTCGATGCCGCAGTACTTGGCCATCTCGGCGTAGTTGTGCAGCGCGTTGGGGTAAGGATACTGGGAGAAGGTACCCATCTTGACGGGAGCCTCGGCGGCGTTGTAGCGCATGACGCGGGTCAGGATGACGGCGTTGGCGAGGCCGTGGGGCAGGTGATGGAAAGCGCCGAGCTTGTGGGCCATGGAGTGGTTGAGGCCCAGGAAGGCGTTGGCGAAGGCCATACCGGCCATGCAGGAGGCGTTGTGCATCTCCTCGCGGGCGTGCGGGTCCTTGGCGCCGTTCGTGAAGCTGGAGGGCAGGTTCTCGAAGACGAGCTTGGCAGCGCGCTCGGAGAGGCCCTTGGTGTAGTCGGAAGCCATGATGGAGACGTAGGACTCGATGGCGTGGGTCATGACGTCGATGCCGGAGGCAGCGGTCAGGCCGCGCGGGGCGGTCATGCAGTTGTCGGCGTCGACGATAGCCATGTTGGGGAGCAGCGCGTAGTCGGCGAGCGGCCACTTGATGCCGGTCTCCTTGTCGGTGATGATGGCGAACGGCGTGCACTCGGAGCCGGTACCCGAAGAGGTCGGGACGGCGACGAAGTAGGCCTTCTTGCCCATCTCGGGGAAGGTGAAGATACGCTTGCGGATGTCCATGAAGTCCATGGCCATGTCCTCAAACTTGCACTCGGGGTGCTCGTACATCATCCACATGATCTTGCCGGCGTCCATAGCGGAGCCACCGCCGACGGCGATGATGACGTCCGGCTCAAAGAGAGCCATCTGCTTGGCGCCGCGACGTGCGCACTGCAGCGACGGATCGGGCTCGACGTCGTAGAAGCAGTCGTGGGCGATGCCCATCTCGTCGAGCTTGGCCTCGATGGCGCGGGTGTTGCCATTCTTGAAGAGGAACTGGTCGGTGACGATGAAGGCGCGCTTCTTGCCCATGACGTTGCCCAGCTCGTCGAGGGCGACGGGCGTGGAACCCTTCTTGAAGTAGACCTTCTCGGGAGCGCGGAACCACAGCATGTTCTCACGGCGCTCGGCCACAGTCTTAACGTTGATCAAGTGCTTCACCCCAACGTTCTCGGAGACGGAGTTGCCGCCCCAGGAGCCGCAGCCCAGGGTCAGAGACGGCTTCATGCCAAAGTTGTACAGGTCACCGATGCCGCCGTGCGAGGACGGGGTGTTGATGACGATACGGCAGGCCTTCATGACGTGCTCGAACAGGCTGATCTTCTCGGCCTGGGCGGGGTGCACGTACAGAGAGGCGGTGTGGCCCGGGCCACCGGCGAGCACCAGGTGCTCGGCCTTGTCGACGGCCTCCTGGAAGTCCTTGGCGTGGTACATGGCCAGGACCGGGGAGAGCTTCTCGTGGGAGAACTCCTCCTTGGCGGGGTCGGTGGAGGTGACCTCGGCGATCAGGATCTTGGTCTTGGCGGGAACCTCGATGCCGGCGAGCTCGGCGATCTTGGCGGCGGCCATGCCGGGGATGCGGTGATCGAGAGCGCCGTTCTTGAACATGGCGGCACGCAGGGCCTCCATCTCGGCACCCTGCTTGACGAAGTAGCAGCCGCGCTTCTGGAACTCGGCCTTGACCTGGTCATAGATGGTGTCGATGACGGTCACGGACTGCTCGGAAGCGCAGATCATGCCGTTGTCGAAGGTCTTGGAGTGGATGATGGAGTTGACGGCGAGCAGCACGTCGGCGGTGTCGTCGATGACGACCGGGGTATTACCGGCGCCAACGCCCAGGGCGGGCTTGCCCGAGGAGTAAGCGGCCTTGACCATGCCCGGGCCACCGGTGGCGAGGATGATGTCGACGTCGCGCATGACCATGTTGGTCAGCTCGATGGAGGGGACATCGACCCAGCCGATGATGCCCTCGGGGGCGCCGGCCTTGACGGCGGCGTCAAGCACGAGCTTGGCGGCGGCGATGGTGCACTTGGCGGCTGCCGGGTGCGGGGAGATGATGATGGCGTTGCGGGTCTTCAGGCAGATCAGCGTCTTGAAGATCGCGGTGGAGGTGGGGTTGGTCGTCGGGATGACGGCGCCCACGATGCCGATGGGCTCGGCGATCTTGGTGATGCCGTAAGCCTCGTCGCGCTCCAGGACACCACAGGTCTTGGTGTTCTTGTAAGCGTTGTAGATGTACTCTGCGGCGTAGTGGTTCTTGATGACCTTGTCCTCAAGAACGCCGCGGCCGGTCTCCTCGATGGCCAACTTCGCCAACGGGATACGAGCCTTGTTGGCGGCCATGGCGGCCTCATAGAAGATCTTGTCGACCTGCTCCTGCGTGTACGTAGCAAAAAGCGCCTGGGCCTCTCGCATCTGAGCGAGCTTAGCCTCAAGCGCCTCTACGTTGTCCACAATTGCGGGAGTAGTGTTTTCCGGTGACTTTTTCACCATTTGTGTCTCCTTGCGATCGGAGATTTACCCTACGCCTTGCATGATAGCAAGAAATTATTCGGCGAACGGTAAGATTCCCGTAAAAGGCACACTAAAACGCTTCAACACAATGAAGCGTTTTAACTAAAACTATCTGCCTGCTGCATCGCCCCGCTCATTGGGGACAGACTTACATGAGTGCTTTCACTCATTTGGGACAGACATCGTTTTGCCATTTTGCCGTTCTGAACCTGTTTTTGCCGCTCATTGGATATAAATAGGTCACAGGCTCAGCATTTCGCGTTCCTTCTCTCCTTTTAGGTGTTGCCTGTTCAGTTTTGAAAGGAGAGATTATGCCTCGATGCGCCCGCGCCGTTTCGCTCACCGGCTATTACCACGTCTTTGACCGTGGTAACTCTAAACAGATTATTTTTGAAGATGACTCTGACCGATATCGTTTCTTATCGGACATCTCGGACAGGTTCGCGCGCCATAAAGTGGCGGTGTTGGCTTGGTGCCTTATGGACAACCACTTCCATTTGATGGTTGATGACCCATTTGACAATCTTTCAAAGGCAATGCAGTGTGCGCTGACGGCGTATGCCAAGTATTTCAATGGGAAAACGGGGAGAACAGGCCATCTGTTTGACAATCGCTATTCACGGGTCGCGGTTGAGTCGGACACGCAGGCGGTACAGCTGCTCGATTATATCCATCTCAATCCCGTGAAAGGTGCGCTCGACTCGCTCGAGGCGTACCGCTGGTCAAGCTACAAGGCATATCAGCTGGGCTATGATCCCTTTGACATCTGTGACGCGGCTCCTATGCTCGATATCGTCGGAGGCTCCCGTTGCTATTGCGAGCATCTCGAGGAAGTTGCCGGGCGCACTTGGTCAGTGGAGGTTCTTCCACGCCGGCGGATCCCCGATGAGGAGGCCCTTTCCATTGCGCACGAAGTCCTGCCGAGCATAGATCCTGCGCTGCTCAAGGCCCTGCCACGCCCCGATCGCGATGCCTGTCTGCTGAGGCTCAGGCGGGCACATCTCACGGTCAAGCAAATTGCCCGTATCACCGGCATCGGCGCTACAAGCGTAACCAAGGCCACCGCGGGCTGGAACGAGGCGGCGTGAGGCACGTACTGGTGACGATCGAAGCGCCGTGAGTTCGTCGATGCACTGTGAGCTTTGGAAAGCACTCATCTAAGTCTGTCCCCAATGCGTAAAAACACTCATGTAAGTCTGTCCCCAATGAGTGCAAAAAGGCGCCCTCCGTAGGGGAGGGCGCCTTTGGTAAGTTCTATATGAACGCGAGGTCTTTGACCCGGAGAGTCCGAGGTACTTGTTGGTAAGACCTTATTTAGGAGCGCGCAACCTTGCCGGACTTGAGGCAGGTGGAGCAAACGTTCATCTTGCGACGGTGACCATCGACGACGACGTAGACGCGCTGGATGTTGGGGCGGAACTTACGGTTGGTGACGCGGTGAGAGTGGCTGATGGAGCGACCGGCAACGGGGTGCTTACCGCAAACTTCGCAAACTTTGGACATAACTGACCCTCCTTGGGCGACAAACGAACATGTCGCGTTAACAAACAAGCCTGAACTATAGCACAGAAGCAGCTCCCTGTGCGTAATCTACACAGAGATATTCCTCTTTTGGCGATAGTGCTCACGCTACGGCCCTGGACGTAGATCCGATTTGCGTGCAGCAGAGGGGATTATGCCAGCTCGTGCGTGCGTTTTCAAGCTCGTCTCACAAATATATATAGGTTTATTGAGTGTTGGGCTCCGTTTACGGATTGCTCTGTATTTATGCTCGCAATTAAGCTCGAGGTTGGCTACACTATCCCTTGACCATTAAAGGGGTACGAGATACCCACATGGAATTATATAGCTGCCAAAGAGCAGCCCTTCCTGTGGGTGTCTGGTTCGCTTTGAGCGGTCGGGCATCTATTTTTTTGACTGTGTCAGCAGTCAAGACATGTGAGGAAGGAGATCGATGGGCACGACTTCCCCCAAGGCGGTCATCATGGACGAGACCGCCGTCAATCGAGCTATGACCCGCATCGCGCACGAGATTCTCGAGCGCAACGAGGGCTGTGAAGACCTCGCTCTGGTCGGCATCGTCACGCGCGGCGACCTTCTGGCAAAGAAGCTCGCCGAGGAGATCAAGGAGATCGAGGGCGTCGACGTTCCGCTCGGCAGCCTCGACATCAGCTTCTATCGCGATGACTATGCGACCAATTTCGCTCCCGCGATCCACGCTACCAACATTCCCTTTAGCGTCGACGGCAAGCGCGTCGTGCTGGTGGACGACATCCTGTATACGGGCCGTACCATTCGCGCCGCTCTCGACGCCGTCATGGATCTGGGCCGTCCGAGCCGCATTGAGCTGGCAGTCCTCGTTGACCGCGGCCACCGTGAGCTCCCCATCTCGCCGGACTTTGTCGGCAAGAACGTTCCCTCGTCGCATGAGGAGAACGTGCACCTATATATGAAGGAAGTCGACGGCCACACCGCCGTCGAGATTAACGACGTCGCGCCGGGTTCCCATGTGGGTTCCGCGCCGCTGGGAGGTGAGTAGTACCGTGGCGTTCAACCATAAGCACCTGATCGACATTACCGAGTACTCCGAAGAGGACATCAAGCTCATCCTCGAGACCGCCAAGGCGTTCTCCGAGGTCAACGAGCGTGCCATCAAGAAGGTCCCCACGCTCAAGGGCAAGACCATCGTCAACATGTTCAACGAGCCCTCGACGCGTACCCGCAGCTCCTTCGAACTCGCCGAGAAGCGTCTTTCGGCCGACAGCCTTAACTTTGGCGGCTCCTCGACCTCCACGGTCAAGGGCGAGAGCCTCGTCGACACTGTCGAGACCCTCAACGCCTACAAGATTGACTGCATCGTCGTGCGCGATAAGCACGCCGGTGCTCCCTACATCGTCACGCAGAACTCGCCCGCGAGCGTTATCTGCGCCGGTGACGGCAAGCACAACCACCCCACGCAGGCCCTTCTCGACCTGTACACCATCTGGGAGCACAAGGGTGACTTCCACGGTCTGAAGGTCGCCGTCGTCGGCGATATCTCACACTCCCGCGTTTGCGGCTCGCTGATCCCCGCCCTTAAGATCATGGGCTGTGAGACCTACGCCGTCGCCCCCGGCACGCTGCTGCCGCCGGCGCCCGAGGTCCTGGGATGCGACCACGTGACGAGCGACCTCGATTCCGTCCTGCCCGAGCTGGACGTCGTCTACATGCTGCGCGTGCAGCAGGAGCGCCTCGAGGGTGCCCCGTTCCCGACCATTCGCGAGTACCACAAGCTCTTCGGCCTGACCAAGGACCGCGAGAAGCTCATGAAGCCCGACGCAATCATCTGCCACCCGGGCCCCATCAACCGTGGCGTCGAGTTCGACTCCTATATGGCCGACCACCCGCAACGCTCCGTCATCCTGGAGCAGGTCTACGCCGGTATCTGCGTGCGTATGGCTATCCTGTATCTGCTGCTTGGAGGTGCCGATAATGGCCTTGCTTCTTAAGAATGCCCACGTCGTCGACCCGTCCGTCGAGCTTGACGGTGTCGTTGACGTCCTGATTGACGGCGACAAGATCGCCGAGGTCGGCGAGAATCTCGCCGTCGAGGGAGCCGAGGTCCGCGACCTTTCCGGCAAGTACCTCGTCCCCGGCCTGGTGGATATGCACGTTCACCTTCGCGAGCCCGGCTACGAGGTCAAAGAGGACATCGAGAGCGGCACCCGCGCAGCTGCCAAGGGCGGCTTTACCGGCGTGTGCTCCATGCCCAACACCGATCCCGTCACCGATAACGGCACCGTCGTGGAGTTCGTTAAGTCCCGTGCTGCCGAGGTCGGTCACTGCCGCGTCTATCCGTCGGGCGCTATGACCCGCGGTCTTAAGGGCGAGGCCATGTCCGAGATGGGCGATATGGTCGCCCACGGCGCCGTCGCCTTCACCGACGATGGTCGCGGCGTGCAGGGCGCGGGCATGCTCCGTCGCTGCATGGACTACGGCAAGATGTTCGGCAAGGTCTTTATGAGCCACTGCCAGGACGAGGATCTGGTCGGCCACGGCCAGATCAACGAGGGCAAGGTCTCGACCCGTCTGGCCCTCGAGGGCTGGCCGGCCGCCGGCGAGGAGCTTCAGATCGCCCGCGACATCGAGATCGCCAAGCTGACCGGTGCCAAGCTGCACATCCAGCACATCTCCACCGCTCACGGTCTCGAGCTCGTGCGTGCCGGTAAGGCCGCCGGTGTCCAGGTGACCTGCGAGGCCACCCCGCACCACATGTTCCTGACCGAGAACGACTTGGACGAGACCTACAACACCTCGCTCAAGGTCAATCCGCCGCTGCGCACCGACGAGGACGCCGAGGCCATTCGTCAGGGCGTCATCGACGGTACCGTCGACGTGATCGTTACCGATCACGCTCCGCACACCCCGTGGGAGAAGGCCCGCGAGTTCGAGCTCGCACCCTTTGGCATGATCGGCCTCGAGACCTCGCTGTCGCTCGTGCTCACCGAGCTGGTCAACACGGGCAAGATGAGCATGGGCCGCATGGTCGAGCTCATGGCCATCAAACCGCGTGAGATCCTGGGTCTCGACCAGGTTCAGGTCAAGGCGGGATCCGTTGCCGACCTGACCGTGTTCGACCCCTCCGCAACCTGGACGGTTGGCGAGGACGGTTATGAGTCGCGCGCCGAGAACTCCGGTTTTGCCGGCCGCACGCTCACCGGTCGTGCCACCGATGTATTTGTCGGCGGTAAGCAGACGCTCGCCGACGGCTGCATCTGCTAGCATAGCCTTATCGCTTTTGTGCGCGGCGCCCTTGCGGTGCCGCGCTTTCTATTCGTTTGGACCATGCAACCGCATGGGGGATTGGAGCGTTTATGCCCACACCTTCCACTGCGCGCATGCACGACTTCGAGGTCGTCTCGAACCGGGAGATTGCCGACGGCGTCTTCTCGCTCGTCATCTCGGCCCCCAAGCTTGCAAGTGCGCTCAAGCCCGGTCAGTTTGTGAACATCGCCGTACCCGGTGATGCGTCCTCGCTGCTTCGCGTGCCCCTGAGCTACTACCGCGCCGACGCCGAGGCCGGCACCGTCGAGCTGTGGTACGCCGTCGTGGGCGACGATACCCGTCGTTTGTCCCAGATGGGCCCTGGCTCCTCCTCTAACCTGCTGGGCCCCGGTGGCCGTGGCTGGATGGTACCCGAGGGCACCAGGAAGGCCCTGCTCGTCGCCGGTGGCATCGGCGTTCCGCCTGTGCTGTGTCTTGCCGGTATGCTTGCCGAGCAGAGTGTTGATGTGGACGTGTGCCTGGGCTTTGGCACCGCTTCCAAGGCCGTGGGCATCGACGAGTTCCGCGCGCTGGGCGCCACGGTTAACGTGTGCACCGACGATGGCACACTGGGCACGCACGGTTTTTGCACCGACCCGGCAGCCGAGCTGCTCGGCGAGGGCGGCTACGACTACGTCGCCAGCTGCGGTCCCGCCGTCATGATGAAGAAAGTCGCCGCCGCTGCCGTCGAGGCCGGTGCGTACTGCGAGGTGTCGCTCGAGCGCATGATGAGCTGTGGCTTTGGCGCCTGCAACACCTGCAATGTCGAGACGGTCGAAGGTATGAAGGGTGCTTGCATGTGCGGCCCCGTGTTCGATGCTTCCAAGGTGGTGGTCTTCTAGTGGGTACCGTGAACATGGCCGTCGATTTCGGCGGCGTCAAGATGCAGAACCCCATCAACACCGCAGCCGGTACCTTTGGCTACGGTTGGCAGTTCCAGAACTTCTTTGATGTTTCCCAGCTGGGCGCCATCACCACCAAAGGTTGCGCTGCCGAGCCCTGGCCCGGCAACCCCGCGCCCCGCATGGCCGAGATCCCCGGCGGTATGATCAACTCCGTGGGCCTTCAGAACCCCGGCGTGGCCGCCTTTGCTCGCGAGTCCGGTCCGTGGCTCGAACAGCTGTCCAAGGACGGCTGCCAGGTCATCTGTCAGGTTGCCGGCCACTCCGTTGACGAGTTTGTCCGCGCACTCGAGATGTATGTCGAGCTGTGCCCCTGGGCTGCCGGCTACGAGATCAACGTGAGCTGCCCCAATATCGCCGCCGGCGGTGCCGCCATGGGCTCCACGCCCGAGGGCGCCTCTTCCGTTATGGCTGCCTGCCGCAAGGTGACCGATAAGCCGCTGTTCGTGAAGATGGCGCCGGTCAACGTCGCCGAGATCGCCAAGGCCCTCGAGGCTGCCGGCGCCGACGGCCTTTCGGTCATCAACTCCATCCAGGGCATGGCCATCGACGTTCATACCCGCAAGTCCCGTGTGGCCAAGCCCAAGGGCGGCCTTTCGGGCCCGCTGTGCCACCACATCGCCGTGCGCATGGTCTGGGAGGTTGCCCAGGCCGTCGATATCCCCATCAACGGTGTCGGCGGTGTCATGACCGGTGAGGATGCGGCTGAGTTTATCCTGGCCGGCGCCACCTGCGTGTCGGTCGGTATGGCCAACTTCGTCGATCCGTGCGCTTCGCTCAAGATCGCGCATGAGCTCGAGGCCTGGGCCGAGTCCCAGGGCGTAAAGGACATCAACGAGTTGGTAGGTGCTTTCGAATGCTAGAGACCGATGCCCGCGACCGCGTAATCGTCGCCCTCGACTGCGACCGTGAGCGTGCGCTCGAGCTCGCCCACGAGCTTTCGGGCCATGCCGCCTGGCTCAAGGTTGGCATGACGCTCTATTACGCCGAGGGTCCCCAGATCGTCAAGACGTTCAAGGACCTGGGCTTTAAGGTCTTCCTTGACCTTAAGTTCCATGACATTCCGCATCAGGTTCGCGGTGCCGCCCGCTCGGCCTCGCTTGCCGGTGCCGACCTGCTCTCGGTTCACGGCTTGGGTTCGGGCGCCATGCTCGCTGCCTGCCGCGAGGGTGCCGAGGAGGCGCGCGAGGACCGCGCCAAGCTCGTCGCCATCACCGTGCTCACGAGCATGAATCAGGATGCCTTGAGCGAGATTGGCGTCGAATCGCCGGTGGCCGAGGAGGCCGCCCGCCTGGCAAAGCTCGCTCAGGCCAACGGCATCGATGGCATCGTGTGCTCGCCGATGGAGGCTCACGACATGCGTGAGCTGCTGGGTCCTGATGCCCTGATCGTGACTCCGGGTGTGCGTCCGGTGGGTGCCGCCTTAGGCGACCAATCCCGCGTGGCGACGCCTTCCCAGGCTATCGAGCGTGGTGCAAGCCACATTGTGGTGGGCCGTCCCATCACCGGTGCCGACGATCCGGTTGCCGCCTTTGACGCCATCGTCGCCGAGCTGGTCGAAAACGTCGCGTAGAAGATTCCCCTAAGTCACCACTTTTGGGTCTCATTAGCACAAAATAGCCCCTGTGCCTGCGTAAACTTTCCCATCCTTTGTGTGGAATCGCAGGTCAGGGGCTTAACTTTGGGCGCAGTATATTGCACTTTTTGCGGGTATCGTCTAACCTATGGAGCCGCGATTGGGCATTTTGTACGTTCTACGTGCTAAAATGCCAATTATTGAATCAGAGATAACCCAACTTTTTGGAGGTACGAATGGCACTCCCTCAGCTTACCGATGAGCAGCGCAAGCAGGCTCTTGAGAAGGCTGCTGCCGCACGTCACGCCCGCGCTGAGCTTCGCGAGCAGATCAAGAAGGGCGAGAAGTCCCTCGAGTCCGTGCTCAACTCCGATGACCCCATTGCTTCCCGCATGAAGGTTTCCACCCTCATCGAGTCTCTCCCTGGTTATGGCAAGGCCAAGGCCGCCAAGATCATGGAGGAGCTCGGTATCTCCGCTACCCGTCGCGTCCAGGGCCTCGGCGTCCGTCAGCGCGAGCAGCTCCTCGAGCAGCTGACCAAATAAGTGAGCGCTCAGGATTCCAAGCTCTTTGTGATTTCTGGACCGTCAGGCGCAGGCAAGGGTACGCTCGTCACTCGTGTGCGCGAGCGCCGCTCGAACCTGGGCCTGACGGTTTCGGCTACCACGCGAGCACCACGCAAAGGTGAGGTCGACGGCGTCAACTACTTTTTTCTGACGCGCGAGGAGTTCGACCGCCGCGTGGCAAACGGTGAGTTTGTTGAGTGGGCCGAGGTCCACGGTAACTGCTACGGCACGTTGGTGAGCGAGGTTACATCCAAGCTTGCCTCGGGCTCGTCTCTGATTTTGGAGATCGATGTCCAGGGCGCCCTGCAGGTGAAGGAGCGTTTCCCCGAGGCCGTGTTGATCTTTATCAAGCCGCCTTCGCTTGAGGTGCTCCGCGAGCGTCTAGTCGGTCGCGGTACCGAGACGCCCGAGACGATTGAGCTGCGTATGGCAAACGCCGCCGATGAGCTTGCCCTTGCCGACCACTACGACGACGTCGTGGTTAATGACGATCTCGACCGCGCGACCGATGAGCTCGTTCGCGTTCTCGATATGCATGAAAGGATCTGAGGTCCGTGTCCGTTGTAAAGCCTTGCATTGACGATCTTCTGGAGAAGACCGATCACAACCGCTTCCTGCTCGCTTCGCTTGCCTCCAAGCGCGCCTGCGACATCAATAGCATGCTGCGTGGCCAGCACAACCGCGTGCTTGCCGTCCAGGATGTCGATGACATCACCATCGGGCTTTCCGGTGCCGATACCATCTCGATGGCTATGGACGAGATTGTCGACGGCGACATCTCTTACGATGAGGCCCGTTACGAGAAGGCGCTCGGCCACAAGGTTGCTGAAGCCTAAATGGCGGCTCGCGTCTGCCTGGTCCACTATCACGAGGTTGGACTGAAGGGCAAGAACCGCGCACATTTTGAGCATATCCTCATGGATAACATCAAGGCGGCCTTGGCCGCCTTTTCCGTGAATGCCGTGTCTCGAATTTCCGGTTATATCCTCGTGACCTTTAACGAGCATCAGGCCGACGAGGCGGCGCGTGTCATTCGCACCGTTCCCGGCGTTGCTCGTGTGTCTTTGGCGTATCACACCAACCGCGACCCGCAGGAGTACTGCGCCGCCGCCGTGAAGGCGCTGCGCGAGTTTGGTTCCTTCGATTCGTTTAAGGTGCACGCCAAGCGCTCCAATACTGACTATGAGCTCACCTCGATTGACATCAATCGTCAGGTGGGCGAGGTATTGTGCGAGGCGTTTCCTGATAAAAAGGTTCAGATGCACGATCCTGACGCTATGGTGCACGTACTGGTGGTCCAGTGTAGCGTCTACGTGTATGCGCGCTCCGAGCGCGGCGTGGGCGGTCTGCCGGTGGGTTCTGCCGGCAAGGTCGTGACGCTGCTGTCGTCGGGTATCGATTCTCCGGTGGCGACCTGGATGCTCGCGCGTCGCGGCGCGGTGTGCGTGCCGGTACATTTCTCCGGTCGTCCTCAGACGCCCGATACGAGCGAGTATTTGGTGCAGGACATCATCCGTGCGCTTGAGCCGGGTGTCCAGATCGGCCGCCTGTACGTGGTGCCGTTTGGCGACTGCCAGCGTGAGATTTCGGTCACCTGTCCCAGCAACCTGCGCGTGATTATGTATCGCCGCATTATGTATTCGGTTGCCGAGCGCATTGCACACATCGAGGGCGCCAAGGCCATCGTGACGGGCGAATCGCTTGGACAGGTTGCCTCCCAAACGCTTGAGAACATCATGGCCGTCAACGAGGCCGTGAAGATCCCTGTGTTCCGTCCCCTCATCGGTTCGGATAAGCAGGAGATCATCGCGCGTGCCGAGGAGATCGGTACGTTCGATATTTCGACTGAGGCCGCTCCCGACTGCTGCACGCTGTTTATGCCGCGCCGTCCCGAGACGCACGCTAAACTCGATGCCGTGCATGAGGCCTGGGATCTGTTTGATCACGAGGAGATGATTGAGCGCCTGCTCAAGCAGACCGAGTACATCGACTTCGAGAGCAACACGTATAAGGCCCCTAAGACCTTAAAACGCAAACATTCGGAGCTTGCTCCGCGTGAGATTTACCAAGATCACGAGTAATTTTGTGCATAGACCGACGATGCGCCTGCATCGTCGGTCTTTTGCTATCTGGGCATTTTGCGGCTAAGTGTTCATTTGCTGACGTGTCCCTGAATAAATGGACAGATTTGTGCAAGGTTTTGGTCAGCTTTTGGTTTGACCGCAAAAACCGGTTTTGGAGCGTGGCTGTTGCGGAACTCCTTTCCTGACACGATGGTGTTGGGAGGTTTTGCTATGGCGCAGCGCGAACAACACGAACGGGTCAAAAAGATGGACCGCTGGGCGGGTAAGCTGCTCGGTCATAAGGCAGTGGTGATGGCGATACTGGTCGTCATTGCGATGGCGAGCGGCTTGGCGATGGCGAACCTCGGCGGCGGTACCGGCGGCGTGTCGTTTGAGCGCACTGATGGTTCGGGCTCGTTGGTGGAGCCAGGATCCGGCGATGCCTCGAGCGGAAAGACATCCGAAGGTTCTTCGACTAAGGCTTCTGCCGCAGCAGAGGTCTATGTCGATGTCGATGGCGCCGTTGTGTCGCCCGGTGTATATCGTCTCAAGGACGGCGCGCGGGTTGCTCAGGCGATTGATGCCGCCGGCGGGCTGGCGCCCGAGGCAGACGTTACGGGCCTCAATCGGGCATCTAAGGTCACTGATGGACAAAAAATCCACGTTCCAACGGTAGGGGAGCAGCAGGCGTCCATTGCGGAAGCCGGTGTTGATGGTGGGGCTTTCGCATCATCGGGCGTGAGTGGCGCAACAGGCCTAGTAAACATCAATACGGCAAGCGCGGCAGAGCTACAGACGCTTTCGGGCATCGGCCCCTCCATGGCCCAGTCGATTATCGATGAGCGGACAAAGAACGGTGCTTTTGCCTCGGTTGACGATCTGATACGTGTGTCGGGAATCGGTGAGAAAAAGCTTGCCAAAATCAAAGATAGCATCTGCGTATGAGTGCGACCGAGCGCGAGCATGTGATGCCTCCGCGGCCCCTGATACCGTGGACGATGGCCCTGTGTGCAGGCATGTGCATGAGCTGCGCCTTGGTGCTCAACGTGGCCGCTGATGCGCTGCTGAGGGAGCAGGCGCCGGCGGTCGGGCCGCTATGGGCCATCCTCGTCGCGGCGGCGGTATTCGTTGTGCTGGCTCAATCTTGTGCGCGACTTGCCCCTTGGAAGCGGTGGCTGTATGCCGCGTCCGTCGGTCTCGTGGCGGGAGCGGTCGTCTCTGCGTGGTGGGCTGTGGGCGCGCTAAGCGCCTCGAAGGCGCTCGACGGTCGAGCGGCAAGCAGCCTCGAGTTTGTCGTGCAGGGTGATCCATCCATAAACGACGACGTGTATTCCTATACCTGCGAGGCGCGCGCGGACGGTAATAACTTGGCAACGGTTCGCCTATCGTGTGACCGCGAGCTCAAGGTAGGGGCGCACGCGCGTGTTATCGGTCGCGTTTCACGTTTTGAGAACGATGTGTATGGACGATCGCGCGTGCTCCGGGGCGAGGTGCGCAAGGTTAAAGCCGTTCGAGTTGTGTCGGTCGATGAGGGCTCTCCGGGGCCGCTGCTTCGGCTGCGAAATGGGCTGCTTGCGTCCATCGCACCTGCGACCGACCCGGCGCGTGCACTCATAGCCGGTGTCGTCTGCGGTCGTTCGGCCGAGCTGCGCGCCCAACCGGCGGGCGACTGGTTTTCGGTGACGGGAACGGCGCATCTTATCGCCGTCTCGGGCAGTCATTTGGCTATCGTGGGGTTTGTAATCGAGGGTGTATTGCAAAAGACTCGGTGCTCACGTGGTCTTCAGCGGGCGATATTGGCGATAACGCTTGTGGGCTACGCTGCTTTTACGGGCGCGTCTCCCTCGGCCGTGCGCGCGTGCTGCATGGTGTTCACGACGCTTGTCGTAAACGGCGCGGGGCGTCGCCGGCACGGCGCATCGGCACTCTTCGCAACCATGTCCATCTTTGTGCTACTGCGGCCGACGGTGCTGTTCGAGATGGGCTTTCAGCTTTCATGTGCCAGCGTCTTTGCCATCCTGTGCTTTTGCCCGTACGCCACCTACGCTTTGGGTGAGCTGGGTGTGCCATCGGGCATTGCCAGTGTGCTTTCCGTCACACTGTGCTCGCAGTTGGCGACGCTCCCCATTACCATTCCTGCCTTCGGTACGTTCTCGCTCATTGCTCCGCTGGCAAATGCGGTCATCGGTCCGGTGGTGAGCGTACTGCTTGCTGTGTCCATCGTTCTGGTTCCCTTTTCGCTCGTGGCACCGTTGCGGACTTGGGCGCTCGTTGTGCCCATGATTGCCGCCCGTTGCGCGCTGTTCTTCGAGCAGCTGTTTGCCGCCGTGCCGGGTGCATCTGTGAGCGTGCCGCCAGATAGCTTGTGGATTTACCTAGTGCCGTGTTTGCTGGCGGTTCTGCTGGTCTGGTGGCCGCGTCCCCGTGCGCGTCCTATGGCGGTGGGGCTTGCATGCCTGGTGCTCTTGGCTGCGATTCCGTACGTCTATTGGGACCGATACGCGCCGCCAGCGGTGACGGTGCTCGATGTTGGCCAGGCCGATGCGATTCTTATCCGCCAGGGTGGCGCAGTGGCACTCGTCGACTGCGGGCTCGACGAGCGTGTGGTGGCGGCGTTGGTTCGCAATAACGTGCACCACATCGATGCCGTCTTTGTGACGCATTGGGACGAGGATCACTGGGGTGGTCTGCCTGCCGTGCTCGAACAGTTTTCGGTCGGAACGATTGCCGTGGCGGCGGATGCGCTGGAGGATGCTCCTGCCGAGGTATTGAACCGACCTGGCGTGGAGTATCGGCAGGTGCGCCGTGGGGATACAGTCGACATCGGCTCATTTTGCGCCCGCGTGATGTGGCCATTCGAGTCCGTGGATGGCGAGGGAAATGAGGACTCGCTTGTCCTGCTGCTTTCTTATGTTCAGGAAGGCAAGAGCTTGCGCATACTCCTCACCGGTGATGCCGAGCTCGACCAAGAACAGGAATTCGTGCAGGAGGTGGGGGATATCGATGTCCTTAAACTTGGCCATCACGGCTCCAAGGTTTCAGTCGATGATGAGTTGCTGGACGTTCTGAAGCCCGAGCTTTCCCTCGCGAGCGCGGGCGAGGGGAATCGATACGGTCATCCGTCCGATGCCTGCATCGATGCCGTTAAGGAAGCGGGCGGCGCGTTCGCATGCACGATCGAGCACGGCGACATTACCGTCACGCCGAGTGCGAATGGCTTTGCGATGCGATGCCAGCGACCGTGATGACATCGTTGGCGCGCGGTGGGCCCCTGGGCTAAAATGGCACGGAACGAATACGAAGGCCTGCGGGAGGGGAGCGCAATGTCCGAAACCGGTCTGCTGCCGGCATATCTGATTGTCGGTACCGACGGAGTCAAGCGCGATCACGCCGTCTCGCGTATGAAAGCGCGTCTGGAAAAGTTGGGTATGGTTGAGTTCAACCTCGACGAGCGCGACATGACCAAGGACCCCGATATCGAGTCCATTATCGGATCGCTTAACACCTTTCCGATGGGCAGCGAGTTTCGCCTGGTAATCCTTGACGGCTGCTCAAAACTCGCCAAGGCGGTCTCGGAGCCGCTTGTCGAGTATTTGGCGAGTCCCAGCCCCACAACGGTCTGCCTCATCATTGCTGACTCGCTTGCCAAGAACACGCGCCTGTATAAGGCGATCGCCAAGATCGACAAGAAGGCCGTGATCGATTGCTCCGGCACCAAGCGCTGGGAGTTACCGCGCCGCGTGCAACAGATGGCGTCGCAGCACGGCAAGTCGATCTCGACGGCGGCCGCCGAGGAACTCGTCTCGCGTTCGGGTGAAAACACTCGCATGCTCGATAACGACTTGGCTAAGCTTGCCCAGATGGTCGAGGCGCCCCAGATTGAGCTCGCCGACGTTGAGCACTGGATTGTACGTACGGCCGAGGTTCAACCCTGGGACTTTCTCAATGCAGTCTCGGCCCGTGACATGCACCGCTCGCTCGAGCTCTTCAATCTACTGCCCGCCAAGAGCTACGTGTGGACGTACACATTGTTGTGCGGCCGCATTCGCGAGCTTATCGTTGCCAAGGCGCTCGATGCGCGCGGACAGGGTCGTGAGCTGGCCGCAACGCTCAAGCTCCAGTCCTGGCAGGTCAAGAATCACCTGACCTGGGCGCGGCGTTTTTCTATGGCGGAGCTTGTCGGTGCGCTCGAGGGCGCGGTCGATGTGGAGCTCGCACTCAAGGGTTCGGCCGATTCTCAGACCGCGCTTTTGCTCTGGATTACGAACATCTTGAGAAAATCGTGATGATACCTGCCTATTTGACAAATTCGTTCTATCCCTTTGAGGGGGAGCGTGCTATAGTAGGCGCTTGCATGACCTCACCGTGTCTCAGAGGTGTCATACATTTTTTGCAAGGAACTCGAAAGGAACTCCAGAAGTGGCAAACATCAAGTCTCAGAAGAAGCGTATCCGCACCAATGAGGCAGCTCGCATGCGTAACAAGGCTGTCAAGTCCGAGCTCAAGACGCTGACCAAGCACGTCCAGTCCGCCGTCGCCGAGGGCGACGCCGAGAAGGCCCAGGCTGCCCTCAAGACCGTCACCAAGCGTCTCGACATGGCTGCCGCCAAGCATGTTATCCACAAGAATCAGGCTTCCAACCGCAAGTCCGGTCTTGCCAAGCTCGTGAACAGCATCAACGCTTAAGTTGTAAATTTCACACCACACAGATTACGCGCATAAATGGAGCCTGTTTTATGGAACAGGCTCCATTTTTTGTACCGCTCGGGTAAGATAGTCCGCATGAATACTTCAATTGACATTTCCCACATCCGCAACTTCTCGATTGTTGCGCACATCGACCATGGCAAGTCCACGATCAGTGACCGCATTCTCGAGCTCACCCATACCGTCGACGAGCGCGACATGGAGTCGCAGCTGCTCGACACCATGGATATCGAGCGCGAGCGCGGCATCACGATCAAGTCCAATGCCGTTCGCGTGTCCTATGACGCCGACGATGGCGAGACGTATCAGTTCAATCTGATCGATACGCCGGGCCACGTGGACTTTACCTATGAGGTTTCGCGCTCGCTGGCAGCCTGTGAGGGCGCGGTGCTCGTTGTCGACGCCACGCAGGGCGTTGAGGCGCAGACCGTCTCTAACGCGACGCTCGCCATGAACGCCAATCTGGACATTGTGCCGGCCATCAACAAGATTGACCTGCCCTCGGCTCATCCCGACGAGGTTAAGACCGAGATCGAGGATGACCTGGCGATCCCTGCCGATGATGCCGTGTGTGTCTCGGGCAAGACCGGCGAGGGCATCCACGATCTGCTGGAGTCCATTGTCTTTCTGATCTCTCCGCCCAAGGGCGATGCGAACGCGCCGCTCAAGGCGCTCATCTTGGATTCGTATTTCGATGAGTACCGCGGCGTCGTTGCCACGGTCCGCGTCTTCGACGGCTCCATCAAAAAGGGCGATACTCTGCGCATGATGCAGGCAGAGGGTGACTTTTTGGTCGACGGCGTGGGCGTCAAGCGCCCTGCCGAGACCCCGGTCGACGCACTGACGGTCGGCGAGGTGGGCTACGTGGTCACGGGTCTGAAGGATCCCGAGGCCGTGCACGTGGGCGACACCCTTACCTGGGCGTCGAACCCCTGCCCCGAGCCGCTTCCGGGCTACCGCGAGGCCAAGCCCATGGTCTATACGGGCCTGTTCCCGATCGATAACAAGGACTACGAGAACCTGCGTGACGCACTCGATAAGTTGCACGTCAACGACCCGTCGTTGGTGTGGGAGCCCGAGACCTCGGTGGCGCTCGGCTTTGGCTTCCGCGTGGGCTTCCTGGGCCTGCTGCACATGGAGGTCGTCAAGGAACGCCTGGAGCGCGAGTTCAACTTGGACCTCATTGCCACGAGCCCCTCGGTGGACTATCACGTCTACAAGACTGACGGCGAGATGATTGATGTCCGTAGCCCGCAGGATCTTCCCGAGGCCACGCGCATCGAGCGTATCGAGGAACCCTACCTCAAGGCTAAGATCATCTGCCCGCCCGAGTATACGGGTGCCGTCATGCAGCTCGCTATCGAGCACCGTGGCATTACAACCGACATGATCCATCTCACGAGCAAATCGGTCGAGATGCGCTTTGATATGCCGCTCGCCGAGCTCATCCTGGACTTCTTTGACCAGCTCAAGAGTCGTACCAAGGGCTATGCCTCGCTCGACTACGAGTTCAACGAGTACCGTCCCTCCGAGCTCGTTAAGCTCGATATCTTGCTTTCGGGCGACGAGGTGGACGCGCTGTCGTTTATCGTCCACAAGGACAAGGCCTATGGTCTGGCCCGTGGCCTGTGCGACAAGCTTAAGGAGATCATCCCGCGTCAGCTGTTCGAGGTGCCCATCCAGGGTGCTATCGGCAATAAGATCATTGCCCGCTCCACCGTCAAGGCGCGTCGCAAGGACGTGCTTGCTAAGTGCTACGGCGGCGATATCTCGCGTAAGCGCAAGCTGCTCGAGAAGCAGAAAGAGGGCAAGAAGCGCATGAAGGCCATCGGATCGGTCGAGGTCCCGCAGGAGGCTTTTATGGCGATCCTCAAGGTGGACGAGTAGGTCTATGGCGCTTTCTGAATACAGCAAGCGGCTGCTGGGCGCCTATGCCGAGCAGCCGTTCCTTATGGCTCCCATGGCGGGCGTGACCGACCCTGCCTACCGCATCATGTGCCGCCGTCGCGGTGCCAACCTTGCCTACAGCGAGATGGTGAGCGTGGCGGGCCTTGCCTATGCCAGCAACAAGACCTGGCGCCTGGTGCTACCGGCCGACGAGGAGCAGCAGATTTGCGTGCAACTCTTTGGCTCCAAGCCCGATCAGTTTGCGAGCGCCGTCGCTGCCGTCGAGGAGCGCGTTGGCGATCGCCTGTCGCTCATCGATATCAATATGGCATGCCCCGCCCGCAAGGTTGTTACCAAGGGCGAGGGCTCGGCGCTCATGCGCACGCCCGACCTGGCGGAGAAGATCGTCGAGGCCACGGTGGGCGCGGCGCACGTGCCCGTGACCGTCAAGATTCGCAAAGGCTTTTATGCCGAGGACCGCAATGCCGCGACATTTGCCCAGATGCTTGAGGGCGCAGGGGCTGCCGCAGTCGCCGTGCATGGTCGTTGCGCCACGCAGCTCTACACGGGCCAGGCCGATTGGTCGGTCGTCGATGAGGTGGCCGATGCCGTCGAGATTCCCGTGATTGGTTCGGGCGATGTGTTCTGCGCCGAGGATGCCGCGGAGCATCTGCGCAGCTCGGGCGCCAGCGCGGTGTTTATCGCGCGCGGCATCTACGGTAATCCCTGGGTGTTCGGTGATGCTCGCGCCCTTGCGTTCGATGGCATACCGGTGCCGGCACGCAGCTTCGTCGAGCGCCTGAACGCCCTGCGTGAGCACCTAACGCTGACGCATGAGCTCCTGCCGCTCATGTCGCGTGCCCGCACGTACGCAAGCTGGTACTTAAAAGGCATGCCCCATGCCGCCGCTTGGCGTGCCCATGTGGTGCGCTGTTCCACGTATGAGGAGTTTATGGCGCTGGTCGATGAGATCGAGTGCGATGTGGTGGCCTGCGAGGCTGCCCTTGCCGCCGGCGAATCGGTGCCCCCTCATCCTCTGGAGGCTTAAGGGTGGCCGTTACCGCACTGTACGTGCACGTGCCGTTTTGCGCCCAAAAGTGCCGGTACTGCGACTTTGACTCGCGCAGTTTTGCTCCGTGCGACCTGAGCGCTGCGCTCGATGCCTATTTTGAGCAGTTGTACGCGCGCCTCGATGCTTTTGGCAAGGCTGGTGCCCTTGACCAGATCCGCACCGTCTATGTTGGTGGCGGTACGCCGTCGCTGGCGGGGGAGCGCCTGGTGGAGCTGGCGCGGCGTATTCGTGCGTGGTGCGCCCCCGTTGAGTTTACCTGCGAGGCAAATCCCGAGTCGCTGACCGCCGAGCTTGCCGCTGCGCTTGCCAAGGTTGGTGTCACACGCGTCTCTCTGGGCGTGCAAACGCTCGATAACACCGAACTTACCGCTATCGGCCGTATTCACGATGCCGATCGGGCACTTGCGGCTATCGCGACGGTCAAGAACGCTGGGCTTGACGTGTCATGCGACCTTATGTGCGGACTTCCCGGGCAGACCGCAGCGAGTTGGAGGCGCACGCTCGATGGCTTGCTGGCGGCGGCTCCGCATCATGTGTCGGTCTATCCGCTCACGCTCGAGGAGGGCACACCGCTCTATCGCATGGCGTGCCGCGACGAGTCGCTCGAGCCCGACGAGGATTTTCAGGCTTCGTGCATGGACGCGGCGCGTGAGCGCCTGGGTGCCGTCGGCTATCACCCGTATGAGGTGGCGAGCTACGCGCTCGACGGCCATGAGTGCGCCCATAACATTGCCTACTGGACCGGACGGGGCTACCTGGGCCTGGGTCGTTCTGCCGCGGGCATGCTCGACGCCGAGGATTTTGACCGTCTTGCAGGTTTGTTCCCCGGCGTGTCTTCTCGAGGCGATGCGTACCGCGTGCGTCTGGTGCAACGTGACGATGACGCGACGGCGTTCGAGGCCGAATATCTGTCGCAGCGCGAGGCCGCGGCCGAAGACCTGATGCTCGCTTGTCGCATGACGCGCGGTGTCGCGTCCGACCTGTTGGTTCGCGCGGTTCGTGTCATCCCAACGGGCGAGCTGGCAGCTGCCTGCGATCGCGCGCTCGAATTGGGTCTTGCCACTTGGATGCCCGAGACGCTCGGAGTCCATGAGGGACCCTTCACTTCGGCAGATGTCATCGCGGGCCATGTTCGAGCTCGTTTAGCGCCGACACACCTGGGCTGGCTCGATGGAAATGTTCTGTTCGAGCTGTTTTGGGATCTAGCTTAGGCCGCTCGGGTAGAATTACCGGAATATATACGCTGCTGTGAGCAGGAGGTTGCCGCGCATGGCGACGATGAACGAAAAAGATTACTACGAGATTCTGGGCGTCTCCAAGGACGCCACCTCGCGTGATATTCAAAAGGCCTTTCAGCAAAAGGCCCGCAAGCTCCATCCGGACGTCAACAAAGAGCCGGATGCCGAGGAAAAGTTTAAAGAGGTTTCCGAGGCCTACGCCGTGCTTTCGGATGAGCAAAAACGTGCGCGCTACGACGCCATGCGTTCGGGCAATCCCTTTGCCGGTGCTCCTACGGCTTCGCCCTATGGTGGCGGCTACGCCGGCAGCACTGGTTATGGCAATCCTTTTGAGGGCGGCTTTCCTTTTGGCGGTGCCTGGGGCCAGCAGCGTCGTGGGCAGGCTGCCTATAATCCCGAGAACGGTGCCAACGTGGTCGTCGATATCAAACTCGACGCCAAGGAGGCCAAGGGCGGTGCCCGCAAGACCGTCCGCTATACGCGTTTCGATACGTGCGGACATTGCGGCGGCTCGGGCTCCGTTTCGTCTGAGCATGCCCATACCTGCCCTAGCTGCGGTGGCCGCGGCCACATCGACGTCGACCTGTCCTTCCTGTTTGGTGCGGGTACGTTCCAGTCGGTCTGCCCCGAGTGCGGCGGTTCCGGTAAAGTCGTGGCCGATCCCTGCCCTGATTGCGGCGGCAGCGGTCGTACTCGCGTAACCTCCGAGCAGACGATTGAGTTTCCTGCCGGCACGCACGATGGCGACGAGGTCCGCATTGGCGGCATGGGTCATGCTGGCACCAACGGTGCCGCGGGCGGCGACCTGGTCGGCCGCGCCCATGTTGAGGCCGAGCGCTTGGAAGGCAAAGCTCGTACCGGTTTTTACCTGATGGGCATCGTAGCGCCGTTTTTGGTACTCTCGGCCATCTCGGGTGTGTTCTCGGCCTTTGCCGTGATGTGCTTTATTCCGTTTACCATGGGCCTGTTCATGGTGCTTTCGGACGGTGTGCTTCATCGCAGCCTGCTGTGGTGGAAGCGCGGCGCGATGCAGTTTGCCAACGGTTTTGCCAACGGCTTTATGTTCGCGCTCGTGTCGGTTTGGTTCGCGAGCTGCTCGCAACGGGCCATGCTTTCGCCGTACCAAATGCAATAACATCAAACCCTCTGTTTGCGGTCGGCCCAGCTTGGGTATAGGACGCACTGTGACAATATTGAAAGTCGGAAGGATTCGGTCGTGTCGGAAAATAGGGATTACTACGAGGTGCTTGGCGTCGACAGGGATGCCGACGCGCGGACGATCAAGCGTGCGTTTCTAAAGAAGGCCCGTACCGTACATCCGGATGTTTCGGACGACCCCGAGGCCGAGGCCAAGTTTAAGGAGCTCAACGAGGCCTATTCCGTTCTTTCCGATGAGCAGAAGCGTGCTAACTACGACCGTTACGGCACTGCCGACGGCCCTGGTGGTTCGGGCTACGTCGATATCAACGATATCTTTGGTGGCATGGGCATGGACGACTTGTTCTCGTCGTTCTTTGGCGGCGGTGCCGGCGGTGGCGCCCGCAGCCGTCGTGAGCGTCGTCGCGGACGTGACATGGCCATCTCGCTTTCGGTGACGCTCGAGGAGGCGGCGCTCGGCTGCAAAAAGACGATCAGCTATGACCGCCTTGCTCCTTGCGAGGACTGCAACGGCACCGGTAGGGCAGAGGGCGCACAGGAAAAGCAGTGCGGCCGCTGCCACGGTACGGGCTACGTCACGACGGTTCAGCGTTCGTTCCTGGGCCAGGTTCAGTCTTCCTCGCCTTGCCCCGACTGCCATGGCGAGGGCACGGTCATCGACCATCCATGCGAGACCTGCGACGGTCAGGGCCGCACGCCTTCGCATGAAAAGATCGACATCGATATTCCCGCCGGCGTTTCGACCGGTCGCCAGCTGCGTGTGAGCGGCTTTGGCGAGGCCGGCCTTCGCGGCGAGCCTTCGGGCGACCTGATTGTCAACGTGCGCGTTGCCGACCATGAGCGCTTTAAGCGCAACGGTGACGACCTGTACCTGGTGAGCGATATCTCGATTGCGCAGGCTGCGCTCGGCTGCGAGATCGAGGTCGAGGGCATTATGCCCGACGAGGTCGTTAAGGTGACGGTTCCCGCCGGCGCCCAGTACGGTGATACCGTGAGCGTCAATAATTACGGCATGCCGCGCATTGGCGGTGGCGGTTCGCGTGGCCGCCTGATCGTGCAACTGCGCGTGGTCGTTCCCACCAATCTTTCCAATAAGCAGCGCGAGCTGCTCCGTGCTTTTGCCGATGAGATGGGCGATGACGTCGCTTCCGGTAAGAAGTCGGTGACCGACCGTATCAAGAGTGCCCTCGACGATATCCTCGATTAAGGAGCCCGCGTGCTCGCACCCCATATTTCCGTCGTCAACCTCGGCTGCCGTGTCAACCGGGTTGAGTCTGACCGTATCACTGCCGATCTTATGCGCCTGGGCTTTGCTATTGTGGAGCCCCAGGATGCCGATCTGATCGTCATTAACACCTGTGCCGTTACGGGCGAGGCTGAGGCCAAGACCCGTAAGGCCGTTCGTCATGCGCTGGCCCATCCAAACGAGCCCTATGTGATCGTGACCGGATGCGTGGTTAATTTGCATCCCGAGGAGCTGCTGGAGCTTTCGGATCGCGTGATCGCCGAGCCGTCCAAGATCGATGTCGCCGAACGTGTCTGCGAGGTGCTGGGCGTTGAGTCCGATAGCGTTCCCGCCTGCAGCGATGGCGAGGTGGTCGATGCGCTCGGTCGCTCTCGCCTGGGCGTGAAGATACAGGACGGCTGCAACCATCGCTGCACCTATTGCATTGTGTGGAAGGCGCGCGGCCCCGAGCGTTCCGTGCCCGTCGAGTCCGTGCTCGAGCAAGTTCGCGAGGCCCAGGAGGCCGGCGTACCCGAGGTGGTGCTGACCGGTGTGAACCTGGGTGCCTACGATGGCAAGAGCGCGACCGACGAGCATGTCGAAATCGATGAGCTGCTCGAGGCCATCATGGAGCGCACGTCTATTCCGCATGTGCGCATTTCCTCGGTCGAGCCCATGGATATCTCCGAGCGCCTGCTTAAGGTTATGGCGCGCTACCCGCAGCGTATCGCCCCGTTTTTGCACCTGCCCGTGCAGTCCGGCTGCACGGCGACCCTGCATCGCATGGGCCGTCCCTATAGCGCCGAGGCCTTTGAGGACACGGTGCGTATGATTCGCGCCAACTTGCCCCAGGCGTCTCTTTCGTGCGATGTCATCGTCGGTTTTCCTGGTGAGACGGACGAGGAGTTCGAGGAGTCGCTGGCGCTGTGCCGTCGTGTGGGTTTCTCGCGTATGCACGTGTTCCGCTATAGCAAGCGTCCCGGTACCCTTGCTGCCGATATGCCCGACCAGGTGCCGCCCGAGGTTATGGCCGAGCGCAGCCGTCGTATGCGAGCCGCGGCGCAGGAACTCGCCATTGCCGACGCTCGTCGTCGCGTGGGCACCGTCGAGCGTGCCGTCCTCGAGTACGGCGACAACCTGACGCTCGGTTCGTTCCATCATGCCCGTCTTGACGATACCTGTGGACTTACAGCCCCGTGCCTGCTCGATGTTGCTATCATCGGAGTCGATGATTCCGGCTTGGTCCATGCGCGCAGGGAGGTTCATGGAAGCCTCGAAGATTAGACTTACCGTTCCCGAGGGAATTGATCCCTCGTGCGTTTTGGGCGCCGGCGACGGCGTCCTTCGTGCGCTCGAGAGCTTGGTTCGCGCCCATGTGGTCGCCCGTGGCGATAGCATCGCCGTGAGCGGTGACCCGGATGAGGTCGAACTCGTGGCGCGTTTTTTCGAACATGCTTTTCGCGAGGCGGCTGCCGGGCGCACGCTGTCTGCCGACGATGTCTCGCGCTGTCTGGCCGTTCTGCGCGACGGTGAGCACGAGGATACGTCGCTTCGCGATGACGTGCTGCTTTCGTATCGCGGTCGTGCCATTCGCCCCAAAACGCTCGGCCAAAAGCGCTATGTGGATGCCATTCGCTCGCATACCATCACGTTTGGCCTGGGTCCTGCCGGTACCGGTAAGACCTATCTGGCCATGGCGCTCGCCGTTGCCGCGCTCAAGCGTCACGAGGTGGGCCGTCTGATCTTGACGCGTCCGGTTGTCGAGGCGGGGGAGAATCTGGGCTTTTTGCCCGGTACCCTTGAGGAAAAGATCGACCCCTACATGCGTCCGCTCTACGACGCCCTTTTTGACATGATGGATCGCGAGCGCACCGATGAGCTTATGGAGCGTGGCGTGATCGAGATCGCCCCGCTTGCCTACATGCGCGGCCGCACACTGAGTGATGCCTTCGTGGTGCTCGACGAGGCGCAAAATACCACGCCCGAGCAGATGAAGATGTTCCTGACACGCCTTGGGTTCAACTCCAAGTTCGTGATTACCGGCGACCTGAGCCAGCGCGACCTGGTGGGTCGTCGTGGCGGTCTTGCTGACGTTGAGCAGATTTTGGGCCGTGTCGACGATGTCGCATTTTCTCACCTCGAGCGTGCCGACGTGGTGCGCCATGCCCTGGTGGGTCGTATCGTCGAGGCATATGAAGCTTATGATGACGTGCGCGAGCAGCGCCCGCGCGACCGAAAGGAGTCCCGTTGAGTGTATTGATCAGCAACGATGCCGAGCTCGATACGCTGCTCGACGCGCAGGAGGTGGAGCACATCTGCGAGGTTGTGCTTGCCGCCGAGGGCGTTGAACGTGGAGTCGAGATTTCCCTTTCGTATGTCGACGAGGACGAGATGCACGAGCTCAACCACGAGTGGCGCGGTATCGACCGCACCACCGATGTGCTTTCGTTTGAGTGCGATTCGGCCTTCGACGATGACATTCCCGCCGATGAGACGCTCGAGCTCGGCGATATTATCTTGGCCCCGCAGGTTATTGCCCGTCAGGCCCCCGGTTTTGGCAATAGCCCCGCTGACGAGTGCCGCCTGATGCTCGTACACGGCATGCTGCACCTGCTGGGCTATGACCACATCGAGGACGACGAGGCCGAGGTTATGGAGGCCCGCGAGGACGCCATCCTGCGCGATCTGGCACTCGAGCGCGGCGAGGACCCCAAGCTAGTCCACGTCGGCCCCATCACCAACCACGCCCACGACTAGGAGCCGTCTATGATTCCCGGATCGAACAAGGACCATCCGTCCTTCTTAAAGTCGTTTTCCTACGCCATGGAGGGCTTCGTTACCGCCGTCAAGACCGAGCGCAACATTAAGGTCATGCTCGTGGCGGGCGTGTGTACCGTCATCGCCGGCTGTATCGTGGGGCTCGACATTGCCGAGTGGGCCACGATTATCATCTGTTGTGGCCTGGTGATTCACGGCGAGCTGTGCAACACCGCTATGGAGGCTATCGTCGACCTAGCGACCCAGGAGCTCCATCCGCTGGCCAAGCGTGCGAAGGACATCGCCGCCGCCTCTGTATACGTTCTTTCCATCACCGCCGCGATTGTGGGCTTGCTTGTCTTTGCCCACGCGCTCGGCTTTATTTAGAAAGGGATTCCCATGTCCGACAATATGCAGCCTACCGATGAGATTTTGGATGACGAGGTCCTGGACGAGGCTGAAGGTGCCGATTCGTTTGACGAGGCCGAGGAGTTCGACCCGTTTGAGGGCATGAGCGACGAGGAACTCGACTCCCTGTGCGACGAGGACGACGGTCCTATGGGCTTTGGCGACGTGGAGCCCGGTTTCCGCAGCGGTTTTGTGGCCCTGGTCGGTCGTCCCAACGCCGGCAAGTCCACGCTGCTCAACGCCTGCTATGGCAAAAAGGTCGCCATCACCTCGCCGGTGGCACAGACGACCCGCCGTCGCATGCGCGCCGTCGTCAACCGTCCCGGCTACCAGCTGGTCTTTGTCGATACCCCGGGTATTCATAAGCCCAAGGACGGCCTGGGGTCCGAGCTCAACAAGAGCGCACTGTTCGAGTTGAACGATGTCGACGTCGTCGCGTTTTTGATTGATGCCACCAAGCCGATCGGCAGGGGAGACGCCTGGGTTGCCGAGCGCGTCAGATGCGCTCGTTCCAATAAGGTCCTGGTGCTCACCAAGGCCGATGAGGCCGACCCCGCACAGGTCATGGAGCAGCTTAAGGCTGCCCACGAACTCATGGAATATGACGATGAGATCGTGACGTCGTCGGTCAAGAACTTCAACGTCGATGCCTTTATCGAGACCGTTGCGCACTTTTTGCCCGAGGGTCCGCGTTGGTTCCCCGAGGACATGGGTACCGACGCTTCCGATGAGACGCTCGTTGCCGAGTTTGTGCGCGAGAAGGTCTTGCGCCGCACCCGTGATGAGATTCCGCACTCCGTTGGCGTGATCTGCGATGCGCTTGAGCAGACCAAGAAGGTGCTGCGCGTGCACGCCACCATTTACGTCGAGCGCGAGGGCCAAAAGGGCATCATCATCGGCAAGGGCGGCGAGATGATCAAGCATATCGGTATCGACGCCCGTCGCGATCTTGAGCGCATCTTTGGCACGCAGGTCTTTTTGGAGCTGGACGTGAAGGTCAAGGCCGGCTGGCGTGACGACGAGGCCCAGATTCGCCGCTTTGGCTATAACGCCGAGGACTAAGGACGCGCGGCGCGCATGGCAGGCTCCCGGACATATCGCACGAAAGTGGTCGTGCTCGATAAGACGAAGCTCAAAGAGACCGACCTGATCTTGACGATGCTTGACGAGCGGGGGCGGCAGGTTCGTGCCGTGGCAAAGGGCGCCCGCAAACCCGGCGGACGCCTGGCTGCGCGCTGCGAGCTGTTCTGTACGGTCGATATGCTGCTCGCACATGGACGGTCACTCGACGTGGTTTCCCAGGCCGAGCTTATGGAGGCGCCGCTCGGCGCTGCGCCCGATTACGAGACGACCTGCGCCGCAAGCGCGATCGCCGAGGTTGCGCGCGTGTGCTCGTTCGAGGACGCCGAGGACCCGTTTACCTTTGCCATCACGCAGCGAGCGCTTGCCCTGGTGGGCAGCGGGCTTGACACGGCGCATATGGACCTACTTGTGGCGGCATATGTCTTTAAGCTGCTGTCGCACGTTGGCTATCGACCCGATTTTTCGGCCTGTGTGCTGTGCGGAGACCCCATGCTGTCGTATTTTTCAGCCCAGGCGGGCGGTCTCATGTGCGGGTCGTGCGCGTCGAGCGTTCCAGGTGCCGAACTGGTGTCGACCGGTGAGACCGCATGGCTGCGCGCCCTCATGTCCATGACCTTCGATGCGCTCATGGCCGAGCGAATCGACCCGCATACGGCGGCATTCCTGCTCGGGCTTTCGCATGTTTGGGCTGCGACGCACACCGATCAGCGCCTCCGCGCGATGGAATTCATGTTGGGTCGGTGATGATGCGCAGGCGCGGGCTGCTTGTGGTAACATACCGACCTGTTGGTACCTCGACCTTGGTTGTTCGCTCCACCGGCGGCTTCCCAGTCCGAGGCGAATCGAGTCGCCCGTGGGCGACGCAAAACGAAAGGTGAAACAATGACTGTTTCCAAAGAGCGCAAGGCGGAGCTGACTGCCCAGTTCGGTAACACCCCGGTCGACACCGGCAACCCCAAGGTTCAGGTCGCCATCCTGTCCGAGCGCATCAAGGAGCTGACCGAGCACATGAAGTCCCACCAGAAGGACTTCCACACCCGTCGTGGCCTGCTCATGCTCGTCGGCCGTCGTCGTCGTCTTCTCTCCTACATCAAGAAGAACGACATCGTCGAGTACCGTGAGCTCATCAAGGCTCTGGGCATCCGCGACAACATCCAGTAGGATTTGTACATGCTAAGAGCGTCCTGCGCAGCGGGGCGCTCTTTTTGTGTAAGGGCGCGAACAATCACGCTCTGAAGCGTGGCGGGGGCAGGGGGCCCGCGTCACATGAGAAGCCCGCAGACAAGGGGTCTGCGGGGTTAAGGAGAACAATGACACTCGTATCCAAGACCTTTGAGCTGTACGGCAAGACCTACACCTTTGAGTCGGGCGAGCTTGCCAAGCAGGCCACCGGCGCCTGCCTGGTCAAGCAGGGCGACACCACGATGCTCGACACCGTGGTCGTCTCCAAGGAGCGCAAGAACTACGACTTCTTCCCGCTGACCGTCGACTTCAACGAGAAGATGTACGCAGCCGGCCGCATCCCGGGTGGCTACCTCAAGCGTGAGGGCCGTCCCAGCGAGAAGGCCACGCTCACGGCCCGCATGATCGATCGCCCGATTCGCCCGAGCTTCCCGGATGGCTTCCGCAACGAGGTGCACATCGTCGCCACCTCGCTCGTCGCCGACCAGGTCAACCCCTTCGATGTCATCAACGTCATGGGTGCATCCCTGGCCATGACGCTTGGCGGCGTGCCCTTCGAGGGCCCGCTTGCCTGCGTGCGCATCGGCCGTAACGTGGAGACAGGCGAGTTTATCGTCAACCCCACCTACGAGGAGCGCGAGAACTCGGATCTGGACCTGGAGCTGGGCGGATCCGCCGACTTCATCTCGATGGTCGAGGCCGGCGCCGAGGAGATCTCCGAGGACGACATGCTCGCCGCCATGAAGTTTGGCCAGGAGGCCCTTGCCGCTTTCTGCCAGGCTCAGGACGAGTTCGTCGCCGAGTGGGAGCAGGTTAACGGCCCCATCGTCAAGAAGGAGTACCCGCTCGACCAGCCCGTCGAGGAGGTCCAGGAGCGCATCTTCGCCCACTACGACGAGATGGCAGCCGCCCTTCGCGACGCCGACAAGCTCTCCCGTATCGGTAAGGTCGAGGCTCTGAAGGAGTCCATCCGCGCCGAGTTCACCGAGGAGGAGCAGGCCGCTTGGGAGCGCGAGATCCCCGTGGCGCTCAAGAAGCTCGAGAAGAAGGCCATGCGCACCATGGTCGTCGAGACCGGCGAGCGCGTCGACGGCCGTGCCGCCGACGAGATCCGTCCCATTATGGTGAAGGACAACTACCTGCCGCTCGTTCACGGCTCCGGCCTGTTCCAGCGCGGCCAGACCCAGGTACTCTCTGTCCTGTCGCTCGGCATGCTCAACGAGGGCCAGCGTCTGGATACCATCGAGCCCACCGAGGGCAAGCGCTACATGCACCACTACAACTTCCCGCCGTTCTGCACCGGTGAGACCGGCCGCATGGGCAGCCCCAAGCGCCGCGAGATCGGTCACGGCAACCTGGCCGAGCGCGCCCTGCTTCCGGTGCTCCCCGACGAGAACGAGTTCCCCTACGCCATCCGCGTCGTCTCCGAGGTCATGGAGTCCAACGGCTCTTCTTCGATGGCTTCGACCTGCGGTTCAACGCTCGCCCTTATGGACGGCGGCGTGCCCATTAAGCGCCCGGTCTCCGGTATCGCCATGGGCCTGATCCAGGAGGAGGGCAAGACCGTGGTCCTGTCCGACATCCAGGGTCTCGAGGACTTCCTGGGCGACATGGACTTTAAGGTCACCGGCACCACCGAGGGCATTACCGCCCTGCAGATGGACAACAAGGCCACCGGCCTTACCTTCGACATCCTGGCCCGCGCCCTGCAGCAGGCCAAGGAGGGTCGCGCCTTCATCCTGCAGAAGATGCTCGATGTGATCCCCGAGCCGCGCCACACCACGCGCAGCACCGCTCCGCGCATCGTCTCCATCCAGGTCCCGACCGACAAGATCCGCGACGTCATCGGTTCCGGCGGTAAGGTCATCCGCGGCATCCAGGACGAGACCGGCGCTTCGGTCGACATCCAGGAGGACGGCACCGTCTTTGTCGGCGGCACCGGCGAGTCCGTGGACCAGGCTGTTGAGCGCATCAAGCTCATCATCAAGGTTCCCGAGCCGGGCGAGGAGTACACCGGTCGCGTGGTCTCCATCCAGCCCTTCGGCGCCTTCGTCAACCTGCTGCCCGGCAAGGACGGCCTGCTGCACATCTCCCGCGTCGCCAAGGGCCGCGTGGAGAAGGTCGAGGACGTCCTCAACGTGGGCGACGAGGTCAAGGTCGTCGTCATCGAGGTCGACGATCGCGGCAAGATCTCGCTCGATCGTCTCGACAAGCCCGAAGCCCCGGCTCGCGCCGAGGGTGCTTCCGAGGGCGAGCACTTCCAGCGTCGTGAGCGTCCGCGTCGCGAGCGCTCTGAGCGCAGCGACCGTCCGCGCCGTCCTGGCGACAACGGAGGCCGAAAGCCCCGCCGTCACCACGACGCCGAGTAACAGCTAAACATAAGCAGCTCAACAAGGGCGACTCCGGACAGGGGTCGCCCTTTTGCTATTCCCGGCGGGGTCCGCGGGTAAAGTTTCCTGCTCTACAGTCCTGCTCGCACGGAGAGCACATTAAGTGCTCTCCGGCTCGTGCGGAACTCGCGATC
>CABUNJ010000003.1 GCA_902492935.1 uncultured Collinsella sp.
CAAGAAGATTCACAGCACGTATCAGAAGTATCGTCGCCTGAGCGCTGTCCTCATCGTCGTTATTGCTGTCCTGGGTATCGTTATGATGAAGCCGATCCTGTTGGTCTATGGTCAGGTCCCCGGCGACCCCGTATATACCCTCGCCTCCCAGAAGTGGATTCTCTTCGCCTCTTGCGCTGGCCTCGTTGGCATCAATATCTGCATTCAGAACATGCTCACGGCCTTCAACGACACGATGATGCCTCTCATCATCTCTACCCTGCGTTCGCTCGTTCTTCCCATCGCTTTGCTGCTGGTGCTTCCCATGGTCATGGGCGGCGACGGCGTGTGGCTGGCTCTGACCGTTGCCGAGGCCTTTACCGCTGTGGTTTCGCTCTTCTTCCTCAAAAAGGGTGCCCAGAAGTACGGCTACAACACCGATGAGGGCGTCGAGCTTCCCGAAGAGGTTCTCGAGGCTGCTCGCGCTGCGGCTGCCGAAGAGATGTAAATCAAACAATCGGATTCTGCAATAAATTGCGGGCGGTAGGGTTACTCGAGCCTTGCCGCCCGTCTCTTGCGGGTTGCGGCCGGTTCGAATATCCGCGGGGTACCGTTGCGCTATCATGAGTCATGCGTCTCGTTGCGGCAAAAGGGGAGGACAAGCTCGTGGGGTTTTATATCTATCTTTACAACGTGTTCTTCCTTTGCCTCTTTGCCTGCGCCGCTTTTTTCTGCGGTGTGACAAAAGGCATGACGGAGAGCAAGCGCTTTGCGTACCTCTCTATGCTCATGGCCCTGCTGGCCCTCGAAGGAGTGGCCGATATGGGATCGTCCCTTGTGTCGGGGACGTTCTCTTCGGGAGGCAGCTTTGGCCCCCATGGTGCTTTGACCCTTTTTGGAATAGCGAAAACGCTCTCTCAGATGGGCGAGGAGATCCTCTTCTATTTGCTGGCATGTGATGTGACCAAGCGTACCGCACGATCGGCTTTGTTCCTTCTCTTCCCGGTGCTCGCTCTGGTTCGTTGCTTGGCGGGGACAGTTTATCTGGGCATCGTATCCGACATTGTATTTCTCCTTATCGATCCCTTGGTCATGATTTCGCTTTGCGCCTGGAGCCTGATGGGCTTGGCGCATTCCGCCCCCGTGGAGGATGCTGATTCACGCGCGCTGCATCTTTTGCGTTCGCTGCTTCTTTTGTGCCTTTGCGCCTACGCCGCCTCGATTGGCGAGGACCTTATCTACGCAGCCATGTATATGCGTTCTGGCTCGGTTCCGTTTTACGTCGGCAAGATTGTTATTATGGAAGACACTCTGTGGGCCGGTCTTGCGGTTTCCTGCATTATCTACGCACGCCACTATCAAGATGAGTTCCACGTGCGGCGAACCGAGCAGCTTGTGCGCGATCGTCTGGATTTGTATCGCTTGGAGACGGAGCAGCGCGCGGCGGAGCAGGGCGCCAGCAATATTGCCGATTTCTGTGCGCTCTACGAGCTCACGCCGCGCGAGCAAGAAGTATTGTCTCGAGTTCTGACGGGACAGGGGAACCAGCAGATAGCAAACGATTTAGTTATCTCGTTGGGAACGGTCAAGGCTCACGTCCATAGCATCTATCGAAAACTGTCTGTCTCGCGTCGTAGCGAACTCATGGGCATGTTTTATGAGCGCTCGCGTGGTGCTGCCGCTCCTGCGGAAAAGTAATTAAAACTGGCTTTCCAGTAGAGGCGCGGTTTCTCCACGTACCGTATCACTACGAAAACTAAAGGAATATATGAATATGAATACTCGATAAACGAGGGTCGCTGGCATAATCAATGCCCTGGTGAACCCGCTCCTGATGTGCTCCTTTTTGCCTATTATCGAAGGCAAAGCGGCACTCGATATGTCGAGTCCTACCGGTTTTTGGGGGCAGCTTGCGCTCGCTGTCGTCATCGCAGAGGCGGTGAGCTCACTACCGCAGTTTGGAAGGGTCGTTGGGGACTGGGTTGATTTCTTCGGATTCAAACCGGGTGGCCCTGCGTCAAAGATCGCGGGCACGGTGTTCGCCGCCACGCTGCTCTTTTTGATTATCGGTTTGGCTGAGATAGCGTTCCAGACCGGCTTTGGTCTCGTGGGCGAAACGACCTATTTCTCTCGTTGGGTAAAGCTTGCAACCGGCGGTTGGGCCTTTGTCGTGGTTGGCGGCTTGCTGTTCGATCCGGTTGCAGCAAAGGCCGCCCATGTTCTCGTGGGCGAAAAGGCCCCGCAGACCGAGGAAATGCTCGAGGTGGAATAGCCTGAAGGACAGACTCGTCTAACGAATCATTCGCGATAGTTTGCCTCTCCTTTTGCGCGCATGCGATTGGCTTCAGTCGCATGCGCGTTGTTTTGTTTAACGAGTGGAATGTATCGTCGATAAACCTGTGCTGCGCGTGTGCCACAATGGGGCGCGAACGATAGAGAAAGATCGCAAGAGGAGCTCGCGTGCTTGCTCGTATATGGCGCTACATAGAGGGGCCAGTGCTTTTGTTCGTGCCGCCAGGCATGGGCATCATGCTGTATCTGGGCATTGCCCAGGCTGCTTTGTTGATGCTCGCTATGGTGGCGCTCGTGCTTGCGCTGTTCTTTGCGGGTTACGAGGCGTCGCGACCGGGCCTGCGCCAGATTATGCCCACGCTGGTGTTGGCGGCACTGGCCGCGGCGGGCCGCATCTTGTTCGGCCCCATTCCCGACTTTAAACCGGTGAGCGCCATCGCTATTATCGCGGGGGCGACGTTGGGTCGACGCAACGGCTTCATGGTCGGAGCGCTGGCAGCACTGACCAGCAATTTCTTTTTTGGACAGGGCATGTGGACGCCGTGGCAGATGTATGCCTGGGGCCTGGTTGGCTATGTTGGCGGTGCGCTGGCGCACACGGGTGCGTTCGACCGCGTCGACGGCACTGTGCGCATGCCGGCGCTGCTGGCGTATGGCTTCGCCTCGGGTCTGCTGTATGGCATCGTGATCAACGCTTATGACATTATCGGTTTTGTGCAGCCGCTTACCTGGGCGGGTGCCATGGCGCGTCTTGCGACGGCGGTGCCGTTCGATATTACCCACGGCCTTGCGACCTGCGTGTTTTTGGCTGCCCTGTACAAACCCTGGTGCCGTCGCATCAATCGCGTTGTCGTAAAGTACGGGCTGTAGAGCCGGTTGCACCGGGGCGAGAATCAATACTGCTTTGGTGTCATTTCAAAACCTTGCCGGTTTACGGGGCTAGATTGGCGCAGGCCGACCATACCGGCATTTTTCGAAAAAGGGCACGCTGTCTACCTGCGGTTTTATTTTGCTCGAATTGCGTGTGGTTGGGAATCCGCGATTCAGCCCCGTAAACCGGCATAGTTTTGAAACGAGCGACTCATATGATGGGCGTCACGGCCCCAGAAGGCTAAAAATGGTCCGTTTCCCTCGTCCTCAAGGGATCGGTTGGGAGTGCTCGCCACGAAAGTGGCCTATCTACTACGTTTAAGTCGATACCCCCGACCATAACCGCGTTTATGAAAAACCGCAGGCTTTCTACCTGCGGTTTTGTTTTTGCGTTGTTCGCTGTGGTTGAGGGTGGTGGCTTAAACGTAGTAGATGGGCGTGTTTCGTGGCGGATGGGTCACGCGAATACCCCCACGAGGTCCAAAATGATCTGTTTTCCTTCGTCTCCGGGGGGGGTAGCTGGGGCTAGAACTCCAAAGTGAGGGTGACGGGGCAGTGGTCGCTGCCGAAGATGTCGCCACGGATACCGGTGTCGCGTACGTTGTCGGCGATTGCGTCGCTTACCAGGAAGTAGTCGATGCGCCAGCCTGCGTTGTTCTTGCGGGCATTAAAGCGGTAGCTCCACCAGCTGTAGACGCCCTCGACGTCCGGATTTGCCGAGCGCCAGGTATCGGTAAAGCCGGCGTCGAGCAGCTCGGTAAACTTGCCGCGCTCCTCGTCCGAAAAGCCTGCGTTGCCGCGGTTGGACTTGGGGTTCTTGAGGTCGATCTCCTCGTGCGCAACGTTAAAGTCGCCGCAGGTTACAACGGGCTTGCCGGTCTCGCGCTCAAGCGCGCTCAAAAAGCCGCGATAGGCATCGTCCCAGGCCATGCGCACATCGATGCGCGCGAGCTCATTTTGGGCGTTGGGCGTGTAGACATCCACAAACCAAAACTTGTCGAACTCGAGCGTGCAGACGCGGCCCTCGGTTGCGGCTTGGGCGACGAGCTCGGCCGCCTCGCCCTCGCCGGCATAAGGCAGCAGCGCGTCGGCGCGCAATACGCGCAGCGGTTCCTGGCGGCTAAAGACCGCAGTGCCCGAATAGCCTTTGCGCTCGGCATAGCTCCAGGTTTGATGATAGCCGGGCAGGTCGATATCGACCTGCCCCTCCTGCAGCTTGGTCTCCTGCAGCGCCAAGATATCGACGTCGAGTTCTTGCGCGATCTGGATAAAGCTCGGGTCCTTTTTGAGCACGGCGCGCAGGCCGTTGACGTTCCACGAGGCAAAAGTGTAAGTCTGAGGCATGGTGTCCTTTCGACGGGGTTGGCAGGCTTAAGATTAGCGCAACAGGGGCGGTGGTGGGCCCCGCGCGTGTCGACCCAAAGGCTGCGCGCCAGGCAAGCGCCCGCCGCCATCCGACCAACAAGGACGGAGGACTCATATGACGCAGGCGATAACGGACTCCAAACAGGCCTCCGCCGCGCTGGCGGAGCTGTTAGGCACCCACAAGTGCGTGGTCTTCTTTGGCGGCGCGGGTGTTTCCACGGCGAGCGGCATTCCCGATTTCCGCAGTGTGGACGGCCTGTATCACCAGCAGTTTGCCTACCCGCCCGAGACTATGCTCTCGCATAGCTTTTATGAGGCGCATCCGGCCGAGTTCTTCGACTTCTACCGCACCAAGATGGTTGCGCTTGGCGCCAAGCCCAACCGCTGCCACACCAAGCTGGCCGAGCTGGAGCGCGCCGGCAAGCTTGATGCCGTGGTGACGCAAAATATCGACGGCCTGCATCAGATGGCCGGTTCGCAGCGCGTGTTCGAGCTGCACGGATCGGTCCATCGCAACATTTGCCAGTCGTGCGGCGCGGTCTATAGCGCCGAGTGGATTTGCTCGCGCGAGCACGAGGACGCCGCGGGTGTGCCTGTGTGCCCTGCGTGCGGCGGGCGCATTAAGCCCGATGTGGTGCTTTACGAGGAGCCGCTCGATGAGCGTGTGCTGACCGGTGCCGTTGCCGCCATCGCCGCGGCCGATGCCCTCATTGTGGGCGGGACCTCGCTCGTGGTGTATCCGGCGGCGGGCCTTACGCGTTACTTTACCGGCGATACCCTGGCCATTTGCAATCTCGCTCCCACCGATCAGGATGCAAATGCCGACCTGCTGATTTCTTGCGACATCGCGGCCGCGTTTGCGTTCTAGCCCGTGTGCGCGGATACAATAGAAAGACTAATTGCAAAGCGACCCCGCCGCCAGCGCCCAGGCGCGGCGGCGCGGGCATTTTAGGAGGATGTTCATGGCGAACGACAGCAAGACATGGCGGTGCGGAAAGTACGAGCTCAGCTTTGACCGTCCGCGCATCATGGGCGTCCTCAACGTGACGCCCGATTCGTTTAGCGATGGCGGGGAGCACTTCGACCCCGATGCCGCCATCGAGTACGGCTTGGCGATGCTCGACGCCGGCGCCGACATCATCGACGTGGGCGGCGAGTCCACGCGCCCTGGTTTTACCCCGGTCAACCCCGACGAGGAGGCTCGCCGCGTGCTGCCCGTGGTGCGCGCGCTGGCCAAGGAGGGCGCCATCGTCTCGATCGACACGCGTCATGTGGCGGTTGCCAAGGCGGCCGTGCGCTGCGGCGCCTCGATCGTCAACGACGTGACCGGCTTCACCGATCCCAAGATGGTCGAGTTTGTTAAGACGAGCACCTGCGGCGTCATCGTGATGCATGCCGGCGAGGTCGCCGCGCCCGCACGCACGCATGCAACGGTGCAGCTCGATACCTCGGCAGCGGCGTTTGTTGCCGAGAAGGCGCGCGAGGCGGCTGCCGAGGCCGCGCGCGAGGCCGAGAAGCCGGCTCGCCGCCGTCGCGGCAAGTTGCTAGGCGAGCCTAAGCCGGAGGCCAAGCTTCCGGGCGGCGTGGTGCAGCCCTCGTTGCCGTTTGGCGAACCGGAGCCCACGTCCGAGCCTTCAAGCGAGCAGGAGACGCCGGCCGCCGAGCAGGCTACTGCCGCCGAGACCGTCGCGCTCGCGCCCGAGGCCACGCCCGCAGCCACCGAGGCCGCATCGGAGTCCAATGACCGCCTGGCCGCCATGATGCGCCGCAGTGCCCGCCGTGAGGAGGCCTATGTGCCCACCTCGCAGCTCCGCCGCTTTACCCTGCCCGATTCTGCGCCCATCATGCGCCGCGTCATGGGCTTTCTGTCCGACCAGGCCCGCACGCTCATCCATGCCGGCGTGTCGCGCGACCGCATCTGCATCGATCCTGGCCCGGGCTTTGGTAAGTCGGCTAACGAGGACATCGTCATCCAGCGCGAGACTGCCAAGATGGCGTCACTGGGCTATCCGCTCATGTGTGCCGTGTCGCGCAAGCGCTTTGTGGGCGCCGTCTCGGGCGTGACCGAGGCCGCCGAGCGCGATGCCGCTACGTTTGGCGTGTGCCTGGGCGCCATCCAGGCCGGTGCCAACATCGTGCGCGTGCACGACGCCGCGGGTTTTGCGCAGTTCCTGAACGGCTACTGGGCGGTTGCCAAGCCGCAGCCGCGCCGCGCGTTTGTGGCCGTGGGCTCCAACCTGGGGCATCGCTGCGACAACATCCGCGCCGCACGCGAGATGATCGCCGAGATTCCACTCACCTGCGTGTCCAACTCCTCCAAGATTTACGAGAGCGAGCCGGCCTACGAGACGCGCCAGGACGCGTTTGCCAACGCCGTCATCGAGATCAAGACCGAGCTGGCGCCGTTGGTGCTGCTCGACGAGCTCATGAAGATCGAGGCCGAGCTGGGGCGCGACCGCTCCAAAAAGGCCAAGGCCAACGGTCCGCGCACCATCGACCTGGACCTGCTGTGGATGGACGGCGAGACCCACGGCGGCAAAAAGCTGCGCCTGCCGCATCCACTGATCGGCGAGCGCGATTTTGTGCTGGTGCCGCTTGAGGACTTGATGCACGACCCGGCGCGGTTCTTCCGCTACAACGGCGTCGAGGTCAAGGAGCCCGAGGACCGCGTGGGCCATATCGTGGGCGAATTGGGGCGTATGTAGATGATCGAGATGAATGCTGTTGCCGCCGGTACCGAGCTTGACGCCGCGCGTGACGCGGGCCGCGAGGGTGCGTCCGCGGGCTGGTGCGCTTGGAGCGCGGGCGAGGCGTCGTTGACGTTTTCGCTGGTCGTGCGCCCGGATGTGAACATGCATGCCTTCCACGGCCTGCCGTTTGTGGCCGCGATGGGCATGATGGACGCGCTCGTGGGCACGGCTGCGGCACCGGGGCTGGGCCTTGCCGGCAAGGTGGGCATTCAGTGGCCGAGCGACATTGTGTGCGGCGCGCCCACGTTTGAGACGTCGTTTGCACGCGTCGCCGTCAACGGTGGCGCCGGTGCCGCAGGCATGTTCGGTGCCGTGACGGTGGATATTGAGCGTTCGGCGTTGAGCGAGCTTGGCGTGGATGTGACCGATGAAGCGTTGGTCGAGGCGCTGGCCGCCGCCGTGCTCGCCCGCGTGGACGCCTGGGCGGTTGTCGCCAACACGCCACAGGGCGCTGCCGGTCCGCTGGCTCCCGTGCTGGGCGAGTACTTCGACATGGTGCCGCTGCTGGGTCGCCAAGTTGCAGCGGTGTCGCCCAACGGCCTGCCGCTCGCGGTGGGCGTGTTCGCGGGCCTGGACATCTGGGGCCGCGCGACTATCAAGACCGACGCCGGCGAGCAGGAGTTTCCGCCCGAGGCCGTGCGCATTCGCGGGCTGTAGCGCGAGGCGCCAGCGCTCAAAGATGACGATGACAACAAGACCCTCCTCGGCCTGTGCCGGGGAGGGTTTCGCCTATCTGGGGAATAGGCTTGGCGAACGTTTGCGGGGGAGCTGTGGCATCGGGTGTATTCGACTTAAGCCCCTGCTCTATCCCAGCTCCTGCATGCGGCGGTAGATTTCGCAGATGCCCTTGATGGTGAGTTGGCCGTCGACTATGTCGAAGGCGTCGGTCGAATCGGCGACGATGCTGGCGAGGCCGCCCGTGGCGATAACGGTGGCGTCCTCACGCCCTAGCTCGCGCTTCATGCGCGCGACCAGGCCCTCGGCCATGGCGGCGGCGCCCGTCACGGCGCCCACCTTGATGCACTCCTCGGTATCGCGGCCGATGGCATGCTCGGGCGCCTCGAGCGGCACACTGGCGAGCTTGGCGGCACGGGCGGCAAGCGCGTCCATGGAGATGCGGATGCCCGGCGCGATCGCTCCGCCAATGTAATAGCCGTCCTCGTCGATGACGTCGATGTTGGTTGCGGTGCCAAAGTCCACCACGATCGCCGGCGCGCCGTAGAAGGTCTCGGCGGCGACGGCGTTGGCGATGCGGTCGGCACCAACGGCCTGGGGGCGCGCCGCCCGCAGCTTGGTTACGGCGGCCGTCTGCGGCCCGATGACGATGGCGTCCGCGGCAATGCGGTCGGCCACGGCGTGCCACTCGCGCGAGAGCTGCGGCACCACGCCCGCAAAGGCGATCGCGTCGACCGCGTCGAGCGAAAGGCCGTACATCTTAAAGAAACCCATCAGGCGCACATGGATCTCGTCGGCGGTATAAGAGCGGTCGGTGGGCATGCGCCACGACTGCACCAGCTCGTCTCCGTCAAACAGGCCCATGGCCGTCTGCGTGTTTCCCATATCGATAGCGAGCAGCATGTCTACTCCCGGTGTCGGCATAAAAGGACGCGCACCATTGTATACGTGCCGTCGACGGCGCTCGGCTGCGATTCGTTTACGGTGATAGGGGCTGAGGGGTTTAAATATGAAGGAATTATGCTCTACGAGATTTTCCTTGCCGTTTACCGAACTCCCGCGTAATATTCTTTCTTGCGCACATGAGGCGCCCAGACATTGCGGGGTGGAGCAGTCTGGTAGCTCGCCGGGCTCATAACCCGGAGGTCGTAGGTTCAAATCCTGCCCCCGCGACCAAGAACTTGCAGCTCGTCGGCCTAGCCGGCGAGCTTTTTTGTTATTCCGGGACCGTGTTTTCGGTCCAATTCTCGGCCTCTCAAACAAAATCTCGACCTGTAACATCTAGACCCGATTTGGGCGGCTAGGTGTTACAGATCGAGATATACCGGTGGGTTGGGTCCCGTTTGTCTAAATCTGTAACACGAGGGACGGATTTTGCCGAGTTGTTGTTATAGATTGAGATTTTCTAGCAGGCGGGTTTGGTTTGTCTCGATCTGTAACAGTAAGACCCGGTTTTGCCGCGTAACTGTTACAGATTGAGACAAGCCGACGGGCCGCCCCGCCCATCCCCATCCACCTGCCGCTACCTGCTGTCCGCCGATTTCCGTTGCGCTGTTGTATTCCCATGCCATATCCTCTAGACAACTACGCGGCATCATCGCCGCCGCGCCTACAAGAGAGGAATGTCCATGACCGCACCTGCATCCAAGCTGCTCCAGCCCATTACGGTTGGCCCCCTTGAGCTCAAAAACCGCATTATGTTTCCGCCGCTGACCACCGGCTACGAGGAGCGCGACGGCTCCATTGGCGAGCGCAGCCTGGCTTTTTACGAGCGCCTGGCCCGTGGTGGCGTGAGCTACATCGTCATCGGCGACGTCGCTCCCGTCATGACCGCAAGCCCCACGCCCAAGCTGGCAACCGACGCCCAGATCCCTACGTTTAAGGCGCTGGCCGATGCCGTCCACAAGCACGGTGCCAAGGTCGCGCTGCAGCTGTTCCACCCCGAGTACGACGTGCCCGGCGTCGGCCGCATGGTCATGGGATCCATGGCCGCCGCCAAGGCCGCGCAGGAGGCCAAGGCCGCCGGCGACGAGGAGACCTTTGCCGCCAAGATGGCCGAGTCCAACGAGATCCGCAACCAGGCCTACGCCAAGCTGCATCACGACATGCAGCACTTTGTGAACGAGGCGAGCGTAGAGCAGCTCACCCAGATCAAGGAGGCTATCGCCGCCTCGGCCGCTCGCGCGCAGCAGGCCGGGATCGATGCCATCGAGGTCCACGGCGACCGCCTGGTAGGTTCGCTGTGCTCGGCCATCCTCAACCAGCGCACCGACGAGTACGGCGGCTCGTTCGAGAACCGTGTTCGCTACGCGCTGGAGGTCGTCGCTGCCATTAAGGAAGCCGCGCCGCAGCTGATGGTGGAGTACAAGCTCCCCGTGATCATGGAGAACCCCGATGGCACGCCGCGCGGCAAGGGCGGCTTGCTGCCCGACGAGGCCTGCGAGTTTGCCAAGCTGCTCGAGGGTGCGGGTATCGACATGATCCAGGTCGCGCAGGCCAACCATACCGGCAACATGGGCGATACCATTCCGCCGATGGGCGCCATGCCCTTCAACTGGACGCTGCCCGTGGCCGAGCGCGTTAAGGCCCTGGTCTCCGTGCCGGTGGCAACCGTCGGCCGTGTTGTCTCTGTCGAGGCCGGCGAGAAGATTCTGGAAGACGGCGCGGCCGACATCATCGCCTATGGCCGCTCGCTCATGTGCGACCCCGACATTGCGCTGAAGGCCGCCACGGGCGAGCCCATTCGCGAGTGCCTCAACTGCAACAAGGGCTGCGTCGACGCGATTCAAAACCGCAAGTACATCTCGTGCGTGCTCAATGCCGAGAACGGCGACGAGGCGACCATCGCCATTAAGCCGGGCGAGGGCGACAAGAAGATCGCCGTGGTGGGCGGCGGCATTGCCGGCTTGGAGGCCGCGCGCGTGGCGGCCAAGCGCGGCTACGATGTGACCGTCTACGAGGCGAGCGATCATCTGGGCGGCCAGATTGTGCTGGCGGCTGCGCCTCCGCGCAAGGACGAGATCATGCGCTCGGTCGAGTATTACGAGAAGATTCTGCCCGGCCTGGGCGTGAAGGTTGAGCTCAGCCATGCCGCTACCGCTGAGGATCTCAACGCCGCCGACGCCGCGATTGTAGCTGTGGGCGCGCACGACGTGGTCATTCCCGTTCCGGGCGCCGACTCGGAGAAGGTCGTCTCGAGCTGGGATGTGCTGGCCGGCAAGGTGGAGCTTACGGGCCGCGTCGCCGTCATTGGCGGTGGCCTGGTGGGCACCGAGACTGCCGAGTACCTGCTGCAGCACGGCTGCGAGGTGGCGATCGTCGAGATGCTCGACAAGATTGCCGCGGGCGAGTCCGAGACCATTCTGCCGCTGATTATGAGCGACTTTGCCGAGCACAACGTGGAGCAGCATGTTAAGACCCGCCTGACCGCCATTACCGACGAGGGCGTGGAGGCTGTTCGCACCACCGAGGACGGCGCCGAGGAGCCGGTGAAGATCGCCTGCGATTACGTGGTGATGGCCGTGGGCTCCAAGGCCAACGCGTTTGACCTGGATGGCGTGACGGTGCCCGTGACCTGCGTAGGCGACTGCTCGGGCGAGCGCACCGCCGACATTGCGAGCGCCATTCGCACGGCGTATCACGCGGCCAACGAGCTGTAGTTGAACATCGCGGCCAGGCGGGGCGGTAGCACGGATCCGTCTCGCCCGGCTGTGTCCCGTCGGGTGTCAACCGGTGCGGGGCCTGCAAGCGCAGCAGGTCCCGCCCTTTTTGTTTTGCTCCGGTGGATGGCGATGCGCGGTAATCATGAGGAGTGAGGACGTCTACTGCCTCGCAGATCACTCAAAATTATTGGGGGAGGGGTTAATAACTATATCCTCTAAACCAAAGGACATAAAGAGATGTCAATTTTGTTGACAAGCGAATGACGATTAGCTGCGAGTCAGCTACCAGCGTAAATAATCGATAAAGAAATGTCGTAATTTGGTGCCAAATGCCCAGATAACGCCGCGTCTATTTTAATTAACTGCTTTGAGCAAACAGTAAAATGCTACTATCTAACTTGCACGTAAGAAAGCAGATTAACGGTTAAGGCTAAGAAGTGGCAGGTATGTCGGAAGCAACTAGGACTCGCACGCATGCGCCTGAGGTTAGGCAGCGCGCCGTCGAGATCCTCCAAGAGGGGGTCGGTCATCGCGCCCTCGCCGCGGAGCTTGGCATTCCCCAGGCCACGGCTCGTCAGTGGGCCCGCGCGTATGCCGTGGGCGGTGCCGACGCCGTTCTCAACGCCGGTTCGCATCATCACACCTATTCGTACGACGTAAAGCTCGCTGTGGTTAAGGACCGTCTGGAAAACGGCTTGACGGTTCGCGAGGCCATGATCAAGCACAAGATTCCCAGCGAGTCTTCGGTCAAGGCTTGGTGCCGTCAGTACCGCGAGAGCGGCGAGTCCGCGCTGGTCGATAAGCCGCGCGGTCGCAAGCCGCGCGTTAAAAAGGCGGAATAGCAAACGGGATGGTGCGCCCACGGGGGCGCATTTTTCTTGCCGCGCCAACTTTTTGGACCGGCGCGAGCCTGTCGGGACATCCTCCAAAGTGGCCAATAAACCGCGCGCAGTGGCCCGCACGCCTGCCGCCGCGGTAAGGAAACGTCGCCTCTCTGCTCCAAAGCGAACGTGCCCTTGCCCCGTACGCCTAAAACTCCCCAGTTGACCGAAAACCTGCCACCGCAACCTCGTAATTGAGCTATAACGTTAAACAATTGCAGCGTTTTTGCATGGGGGAGTGATGGTATGACGCTACTGTATTTCCTTACCCTGTTTCCGCTGGTACCGGCACTGGGCATGCTGCTCGCGCGCGGTGACCGCGCCCGCGATGCGGTGGGGCTCATAGGTTCCGGCATCATTATGGCGGTGACAGTTGTAGTCGCCGTCATGTTTTTTGGCACGGGTCCGCAGAGCTTTGAGGTTGCCCCCGGCACCTCGCATGTGCTCTCGATCATCAGCTCCGCCATCGATGTCATCCTGTGCGCCGTCATCCTGTACAACGCGTACAAATATAGGAACGCGCTCACCACGGTGCTCGGCGTGGTGCAGCTGGTGGGTTCGGTTGCCTTTTCGACCATGACGCTGCCCGCGGCCGAAGCCGTCACGGCGACGCCGCTCTACCTGGACTACATGAGCGTGATCATGGTCCTCGCCGTCGGTATCGTCGGCAGCCTAATCTGCGTGTATGCCCTGGGCTACATGAAGGACTTCCAGGCCCATGACGAGCACGAGGCTGCGCTACGCGGGCAGACCGCGCCCGACCGTCGCCCGCAGTTCCTGGCGCTTATGTTCCTGTTCCTCTCAGCCATGTTCGTCATCGTGACGAGCGACAACCTTGAGTGGCTGTTCTGCGGCTGGGAAATCACCACCGTGTGCTCGTTCCTTATGATTGGCTACACGCGCACGCCCGAGGCCATCAAGAACGCCTTCACCCAGATCATCCTCAACATGCTGGGCGGCATCGCGTTTTTGGCGGGCCTTATGTTTCTGCACGTTAACGGCATGCCGCTGACCATCTCGGGCATGATCGAGCTTTCCGGCTCCGGAACCGCGCAATCCGCGCTGTTGGTGATGCCGGTCATTCTGCTGTCGCTCGCCGCACTCACCAAGGCCGCACAGATGCCGTTCCACACTTGGCTGCTGGGTGCCATGGTTGCCCCCACGCCCACGAGCGCCCTGCTGCACTCATCCACCATGGTCAAAGCCGGCGTGTTCCTGATGGTCAAGCTGAGCCCGCTCTATGCCATCTATCCTGTGACCGGCTTTATGGTCACGAGTGTGGGTGCCATCACGTTTTTGCTCGCTGCCCTCATGGCCATCTCGCAGAGCAACGCCAAACGCGTGCTCGCGTACTCCACCATTTCCAACTTGGGCCTCATCAGTGCCTGCTTGGGTGTCGGCGCGCCCGAGGCCGTATGGGCGGCCATCTTCCTGATCCTGTTCCACACGGTGGCCAAGTCGCTGCTGTTCCTGTGCGTGGGCACGGCCGAGCATCATATCGGCAGCCGCGATATCGAGGACATGGATGGTATGTTTAGCCGCATGCCGCACCTAACGCGTCTGATGATGCTGGGCATCATGGGCATGTTTGTGGCGCCGTTTGGCATGCTCGTGTCCAAGTGGGGCGCCCTGGTGGCGTTTGCCCAGACCGGCAACGTGCTCATGATCATGGTGCTGGCCTTTGGCTCGGCCGCGACGTTCTTCTTCTGGGGCAAGTGGCTTGCCAAGCTTTCGGGCGTCGACCCCACGGCTCAAAACGTTGAGGTCAATGTTCATAAGACCGAATGGATGGCGCTCAACACCATCGCCGCGCTGCTGATTCTGTGCTGCGTGGCGTTCCCGCTCATCTCGAGCGGTCTGGTGTCGCCTTACTTGGCCATGGTGTTTGGCCGCGTGCCATACGTTATCGGCAAGGATGCCATGTATCTGATGGTCGTTATCGTGGCTTTTATCGCCGTGGTGCTGCTGACTTCATTCCGCGTGAGCAACAAGCCGCACGTAAACGTATATCTTTCGGGCGTGGGAACCGACAAATATCGCCATTTCCGCGGCTCGATGGGACGCGAGGTGAAGGCCGAAAAGCGCAATTGGTACTCGGAGGACGCCCTTGGCGAGAAGCGTATTGGCCCCGCGGGTAGCGTCGTGTGCTGCAGCATTATCTTGTTTGCGCTGCTGTGTTGCGCGTGGATTGGGCCCGAGAGGCTTGCCATGAGCGCGCCCTCGGTGCTGCGCGGCAAGTATTTCGAAGGTTCGGGCGTCTTGGGCATCTTTATTGGTACCGTGGCGTTTGCCTTGCTGGCGCCGCTTGTGGGTGGCCTGATCGACGGCGTTGACCGCAAACTTTCGGCCCGTATGCAGGGCCGCGTGGGCCCGCACCTGCTCCAGCCCTTCTACGACGTTGCCAAGCTGCTGCGCAAGGCCCCCGCCAGCGTAAACACCATGGACGATACCTACATGGCGTGCGCGCTCATCTTTACCGTTGTGGGCGGCGGCATCTTTGTGTCGGGCTCCAACACGCTGCTGTGCGCCTTTATGGTTACGCTCGCCGCGATCTTTGTGGTGTTGGCGTCCGCCTCGACGCAAAGCCCGTTTGCCCAGGTCGGCGCCGATCGCGAGCTGCTGCAGGTTATGAGTTACGAGCCCGCCGTTCTGCTGATGAGCGTGGGCCTGTACCTTGCCACCGACAGCTTCGATTCCATCGCCGTGACGGGGCAGTCGGCCCCCATCATCGTGTACAGCGCGCCCATCTTCCTCGCGCTGCTCGCGGTGCTTACCATCAAGCTGCGCAAGTCGCCGTTTGACCTTTCGTACTCGCATCATGCGCATCAGGAGATCGTCCAGGGCGTCGCCACCGAGATGAGCGGCGGCACGCTGGCCAAGATGACCCTTATGCACTGGTGCGAGACCGTGCTGTTTTTGATGTGGGTGGGCATGTTCTTTGTTTGGGACAACCCCGTGAGCTGGGTTGTAGCCCTGGTCGTGATGGCCGCGACGTATTTTGTCGAGGTCCTGATCGACAACACCTTCGCACGCAGCACCTGGCGCAGCTGCTTTAGGCTCGGATGGGGCGTGGCGCTGGTGTTTGGCCTGCTCAACCTCATGCCCATCCTCGTCGACGTATTTATTTAGGAGGCGGCATCCATGGATCATAAAATGTCGCGCTCGCCGTGGGTTATTCATTACGACGGCTCGAGCTGCAACGGATGCGATATCGAGGTGCTGGCCTCGCTCACGCCGCTGTTCGATGCGGAGCGCTTTGGCGTGGTCAACACCGGCAACCCCAAGCATGCGGATATCTTTTTGGTGACGGGGTCGGTCAATGCCCAGAACCTGCCTGTCGTGCGCCAGATCTACAACCAGATGCTCGAGCCCAAGTGCGTGGTGGCGTGCGGCATCTGCGCGTGTTCGGGCGGCGTGTTCCGCGATGCCTATAACGTGATCGGCGGCGTGGACCGCGCGATTCCCGTGGACGCGTACGCGCCCGGGTGCGCCATTCGCCCCGAGACGGTGATCGATGCCATCGTGGAGGCATGCGGCATCCTGGACCAGAAGGAGGCCGTGATGCGCGCCGGCGGTGACCCGCTTACCGTGGGCGGCGCCGCAACCTGGGACGGTGGCGTTGAGCTGGGCGAGGACGGGTTTGTGGCTGCGGGGGCCGGGGCTGACGCTGCCGGTGACGCGCCTGCCGGGAAGCCCGCCGGGAAGTCCGCCGCACCCGCCGCTGCAAAGGAGGCCAAGTAATGCAAAAGGCTATCTATACCACCGTCGGGATTGACGAGCTCCTGCCGCATGTCCAGGCGCTCAAGGGCGTCGGCGCGCGCTTTGTGCAAATGCACGCCGAGCGCAACGTCGACGATGGCTCGTATCGCTTGGTCTATACGTTTATCAACGTTCGTGCTGCTCAGGAGCATATTGCGCAGGACGGCAGCTATGCGATTGAGAATCTGGTGGTCGAGGGAATTGATCAGTACCAGGAGATTCCGTCCATCAGCTCGTACTATCCGGCGGTATTTCCGTTTGAAAATGAGGTCCACGACCTGTTTGGGCTTGCCATCACCGATATGCAGATTGACTTTAAGGGCTTTTTCTACCAGGTCTCGACTGCCGAGCCCATGAGCGTTATCACGCCCGAGGTGAAAGCCGCGCGCGAGAAAGCCATGAAGGTTCGTGCCGCTGCCGAGGCCAAGGCGCGCAAGGCCGCGGCCGAGAAGGCTGCTACTGCCACGGCCGCTGCGGGGGAGGGCACTGCGGGCGCTGGCGATGCTGCGGGCGCTGCCGTCGCTCAGCCCGCTGCGGCTGCCGGCTCCGATGCTCAGCACGATGAAACTGCTGCGAAGGCCGCGCTCAAGGCTGCCGAGATGGAGGCAAAGCTCGCCGCCATGGATCCCGAGAAAGCGGCCAAGGTCCGCGCGGCGCTTGCCGCCAAGGCCGCCCGCGACAAGCAGAAAAAGGAGGCGTAAGGTCCATGGCACATCGCTCCGTTATTCCGTTTGGCCCGCAGCACCCGGTGCTGCCCGAGCCGCTTCATCTGGACCTGGTAATCGAGGACGACCGCGTCATCGAGGCAATTCCGCAGATCGGCTTTGTGCACCGCGGGCTCGAGAAGCTCACCGAAAAGCGTGACATGCACCAGTTTGGCTACATCGCCGAGCGCATCTGCGGCATTTGCGCCGTGGGCCACAGCTGCGGCTATGCCAGCGCCTGCGAGCGCATGCTCGACATCGAGGTGCCCGGCCGCGTGCAGTATATCCGCACCATTTTGCACGAGCTTTCGCGCATCCACTCGCATCTGCTGTGGCTGGGCCTGCTCGCCGACGCCTTTGGTTTTGAGGCGCTGTTCTATCGGTCGTGGACCCTGCGCGAGCAGATACTCAAGATTTTTGAGAGCACTTGCGGCGGGCGCGTGATTCTGTCGATTAACGAGATCGGCGGCCTTAAGCACGATATCGAGGACTCCGAGCTGGTGGGCATTGTCCAGACGCTCGATGCCATGCGTCCTGACTACGAGGCCCTGGTGCATACGTTTTTGGACGACAACAGCTGCGGCGAGCGCCTGCATGGCGTGGGCGTGATTAGCAAGAAGGACGCGCTGGAGCTTTCGATGGTCGGTCCGTTTGGGCGCGCATCGGGCGTGGATTACGACGTGCGCATGTTTGACGACGGTGCCTATGCGGATCTGGCTGCGTTTGAGCCCATCGTTGCTACCGATGGCGATTGCTATGCCCGCTGCCAGGTACGTTGCGCCGAGGTCACGCAGGCCATGGACATCATTAAGGAGCTTGTGGGCAAGATTCCGCACGACGGGATTGGCGGGCGCACCAAGCTTACGCCGGCCGACGGCGCGCGCGGCGAGGTTGTGATTGAGCAGCCGCGCGGCGAGGCGTATTACTATGTGCGCGGCAACGGAACCAAGAACCTGGACCGTTTTCGCGTGCGCACGCCGACGTCGCAGAACTTGGCGGGTCTGACGCATGCGCTGCAGGGCGTACTCCTTGCCAACGTTCCCATGATTATCCTGACCATCGACCCCTGCATTAGCTGCACGGAAAGGTAGGCGCGGCATGAGTTTGCTGACATTTGCCAAGACGGCCTTGGGCTCTATGGTCAAGCAGCCGGTCACGGTGTGCTATCCGCAGGAGAAGCTCGCGGCGCCCGAGCGCTTGCGCGGGCATATCGTCAACGACATGGACGTGTGCATTTGCTGCGGCATGTGTGCGCGTCGCTGTCCGGCGGGCGCGCTCGCGGTCGATCGCAAGGGTGGAACGTGGTCGATCGACCCGTATGCCTGCGTGGTGTGCGGTGAGTGCATCGAGAGCTGCCCCAAGCACTGCCTGACTATGGACACCGCTCGTACTCCAGTTGCGGCGAACAAGACTCCCACGGTAGAAACCAAGCCGGAGTAACGCGGGGCTAGAGCTGGAATAGGGGCCGGTGGGGCAAAAATACCCCACCGGCCCCGCGCTTGAACGCGCGGTTGTGCCGTCGCGAACAAAACTATGCCGGATTACGGGGCTAGATAGCGAGCCTCCGACCATACAGAAAATCCCAAAAACAAAACCGCAGGTAGATCGCTTGCCGTTTTTCAAAAATAGGGGGTATGGATGAGGGTCCCGACTTCAGTCCCGTAATCCGACATAGTTTTGAAATGACACCATATTCGTGGCATCTCCTAATCCCTCGGGGACGGAGGAAAACAGATCATTTTGGTCTGTCGGCTCCGAGTCGCACCTATTTTCCTGCGAAAACGCCGTGTCTCAACTTCGGTGAGACATTTGTCTCACGCCCAAAATAGAATCTGGAACGTGTGTCACCTGCCCAAATTGTGTCTCATTTCGTAACTTTAGGCTGATGCAAGGTCTGAGCCTGCGAGAAGGGAGACGCGATGAGTAAGTACACGAGGGGTCTCTTGGCGGTGATACTTGCCGTAGTGCTGGTGTTGCCGGCTGCAGCATTTGGCATGCTGCCCGAGGCCAACGCCAGGTCCAGCACCGGAATGGACGGACCGATAATGACCGGAAAGGTCGTCGACCCCGATACCAGCGGACGCTGGGAAATCTGGGCAGCCGGCCACGGCGGTAATAAAGTAACAACCCAAAATGTCGGTCGAATCTGGACCGACAAGACGGTCAAGGCAACCGGGGAAAACGAAGAGTCGGACTTTTTGACCACGCTTTCGGCGATGTCCTCAACGTCTAATTCGACCGTGACGGTCACCACGCCACTCGACATCGTGATGGTGTTGGATGCCTCCGGCTCGATGGATGATCCTATGGGTGGCGGAGATCGCACCAAGCGTATCGATGCACTGAAGGGCGCTGCGAACAGCTTTATCGATACCATCGCCAAACAAAACGAGGCTATCGAGGGTGTTGATAGGCAGCATAGGGTTGCCATTGTTAAGTTTGCGGGCAAGAAGTCCAACGATATCGGCAACAATATGTATCGCGACGGAGGGTACTCCTACAATTACACCCAGGTTATGAAAGAATTGACCTACTGTTCCGGCAGCAATGCGGATGATCTCAAGAAGAATACAATTAATCAAATTCAGCCTGCCGGCGCCACGCGCGCCGACTATGGCCTAGAGCTGGCCGAGAACATCACTACCACTTATGGCCGCAAAGACGCCAAGAAGATTATTGTGTTCTTTACCGACGGTACGCCAACAAAGCAAAATAAATTCGATGCGGGTGTCGCCAACGCTGCCGTGACAGCTGCTAAGAATATGAAGGACGGCAAGGCCACCGTTTATACTATCGGCATCTTTGATGGCGCGAACCCCAGTGCTGGTATCCAGGATTCGGGAAAAAGCCAAAAAGAGAACAAGTTCATGCAGGCTGTTTCAAGCAACTACCCCAATGCCACGGCATGGAACGCTCACGGCACACGCGCGGAAAACTCCGACTACTACAAGTCGGCGACCAATGCAGAAGAACTCAAGAAGGTATTCGACGACATCTCACAGGCCATCACATCGGAGCCGCCTTATCCGACCGAAATCCATAAGGGATACGACGAGACCAAGTCCGGCTACATCACGTTTACCGATGAGCTAGGCGACTTCATGCAGGTTGATGGATTTACCGAAGTCGTCATCAACGGCACGTCGTTCACCAAGCCGAGCAAGACGGTCAACAAAGAAGCCAATACCGACACATACGAGTTCGCCGGCAAGGTAAAAGACCTGCTCATCACCGTGCAGCGTGCCGGCGATGACAATCCCCAGAAGGGCGATATCGTAACGGTTAATATTCCTGCGTCGCTGATTCCGCTGAGTCACTTTAAGACCGTAGACGGCAAGCTTTCGGTTAACAACGTTAAGCCCATTCAGGTGAAGTATGCCTCGAGCGTGAAGAAGGACGCGCTTGACAACCTGTTTACGCCCGAGAAGGTAGCGGGGCTCAAGGACTACATCGAGCGTAATACGACTGTCGTTGACGGCACCAAGACCGTGAATTTCTACGCGAACAAGTGGAACGGTGGTGCGTTGGGTGATACGGTTGCGACCTTTGAGCCGGCCGACACCAACCGCTACTACTACTTCCAGAAGCAGACTCCCATTTACACGGACAAGGGATGCACGCAGCCTGCAAAGAATTCGCTGGCAGATACCGGCACCTATTACTACAAGGATGAGTTTGAGGAGCAGGGCGAGAACAACGAGGCCAAGCCCACCACTGCCGTCATCGAGTTCATCGGTGGCGACGCTGCCAAGTTTGACGGCGCTATAGTTGCCGACAAGGACGGAAACCTGTCGTTTAGCGTGGGAACCGCGCGCCTGGCCTTTATCGACGAGCTTCACACCACCAAGGAGAGCGTGGGCGACAACAACACTGGTACTGCCACCGACGTTCTCAACCCCAAGTGGAACAACGTGTCTGCCAAGGCGGCTGCGACGCATGTCAATTCCTACTTGGGCAACAACGGCAAGATTAGCTTTGCGTACAACATGACGCCGGCAACGGTGGATACCAAGGTCAAGTTTGGCCTGACCAAGGTGCTCGAGGGCCGCGACTGGAAGGATGCTGACGCGTTTGAGTTTGGCCTGACGTCCGAGAACGGCACCCCGATGCCTGCGACTGCGACTGCGACCGTGCACCAGGCCGACCTGGACGCCCAGAGAAAGGCTGCCATCGACTTCGGCACGATCGAATACACCGAACCTGGCACGTACGTCTACAAGGTCAGTGAAAAGCACGCCGGGACCACGGTTGACGGCATTGCCTACAGCAAGAACGTCGCGGAGATCACCGTGACGGTAACGCCCGACAAGAAGGGCGAGCTGAGCGCTGGCGTGAAGGTGACCTCGGGCGAGACCGAGTTCAAGAACGTTTACGCCACGAATCCTGTTGAGTCCAGCGTCACCGACCAGATTACCGTGACCAAGTCTCTGACCGGGCGTGACCTTACGGCCGACGAGTTCAGCTTTGAGCTGCTCGAAATCATTGACAAGGAAGTTAAGCCTGTCGAGACCGTTAAGAACGCCGCCAACGGCAAGGTGACGTTCAGTGCCATCAAGTACACCGAGATCGGCCAGCACACCTACAAGCTGCATGAGGTTGCAGGCAACGCCGGCGGTATCGCCTACGACGATACGGTCTACACCATCGTGACGACCATCAGCGATAACGGCAAGGGCCAGCTGGTGGCTACGCATAAGCTGCAGGGCGCCGAGGACGTTAAGAAGATTGAGTTTAAGAACTCCTACAACGTGACCCCCAAGAGCTCCAGCGTCACCGATAAGATCACCGCGACCAAGGTTCTGGCCGGCCGCGACCTCAAGGCCAGCGAGTTCTCCTTCGAGCTCGTCGAGGGCGACAAGGTTGTCGCTACCGGCAAGAACGCCGCTGGCGGCAAGATCACGATGAGCGAGATCACCTACAACGAGCCCGGCAAGCACACCTACACGCTGCGCGAGGTTAAGGGCGGAACCACCAGCAAGGGCATCGCCTACAGCGATGCCAAGTTCACCATCGAGACCACCATCACGGACAACGGCGACGGTACGCTCAAGGCCGAGCACGTCCTGAAGGATGCCAAGACCGCTGAGTTCAAGAATTCCTACAATCTGACCCCCACTGAGTCCAGCGTCACCGACCAGGTCAAGGCGACCAAGTCCCTGACCGGGCGCGCGCTTGCGGCCGGTGAGTTCTCCTTCGAGCTCGTCGAGGGCAACAGTGTCGTCGCCACCGGCACCAACGACGCCAACGGCAACATCACGATGAGCGCCGTGAAGTACGCCGAGGCCGGCAAGCATACCTACACGCTGCGCGAGGCCAAGGGTGGAACCACCAGCAAGGGCGTCTCCTATGACGCCAAGGCCTACACCGTCGTGACCACCGTTACCGACAAGGGCGACGGCACGCTCGCGGTCAAGCATGAGCTGAGGGACGTCAAGAGCGCTGAGTTCAAGAATTCCTACACCGTGACGTCCGAGGACTCCAGCGTCACCGACCAGGTCAAGGCGACCAAGTCCCTGACCGGCCGTGACCTCAAGGCCGGCGAGTTCCGCTTTGAGCTCGTTGAGGGCAACAACGTAGTCGCCACCGGCACCAACAATGCCGACGGCCAGATCGTGATGGATCCCGTCACCTACACCGCGGCTGGCGAGCACACCTACATGCTGCGTGAGACCAAGGCCGGCACCACCGAAAACGGCATTACTTACAGCACCGCTGAGTACACTATTGTGACCATCGTCAAGGATAATAACGATGGCACCCTCAGCGTGGAGCACAAACTGCAGAACGCTAAGAAGGCGACCTTTGAGAACGCCTATAACGTGACGCCCAAGGATTCCAGCGTTACCGACAAGATCAAGGCGACCAAGGTCCTGACCGGGCGCGATCTCAAGGAAGGCGAGTTCTCCTTCGAGCTCGTCGAGGGCGAGGACGCCAAGGTCGTCGCCACCGGCACTAACGCCGCCGACGGCAAGATCACGATGAGCGAGATCACCTACAACGAGCCCGGCAAGCACACCTACACGCTGCGCGAGGTCCCGGGCGACGCCGGCAACGGCATCACCTACGACGGTAAGACCTACACCATCGAGACGACCGTCACCGACAACGGCAAGGGCGAGCTCGTGGTAAAGCATGAGCTGAATGGGGCCGACGAGGCGAAGTTCAGCAACAGCTACAAGCCGAATCCTGGCGAGTTCAGCGTCACCGACGAGATCAAGGCGAACAAGGTCCTGACCGGACGCGACCTCAAGGAAGGCGAGTTCTCCTTTGAGCTCGTCGAGGGCGACAAGGTCGTCGCCACCGGCACCAACGCTGCCGACGGCAAGATCACGATGAGTGCCGTGAAGTACACCAAGCCCGGTAAGCATACCTACACGCTGCGCGAGGCCAACGGCGGAACCACCAGCAAGGGCATCACCTACAGTGACGCCGAGTACACCATCGAGACCACCATCACGGACAACGGCGACGGCACCCTCAAGGCCGAGCATGTCCTGAAGGACGCCAAGACCGCAACCTTCAAGAACACCTACAGCGTGACCCCGACCGATGCAGACCTCGACTTTGACCTGAGCAAGGCCATCGACGGTCGCGAGTGGACGGATGGGGACGAGTTCAGTTTTACCATCACCGCTCCCGAGGGCGCCCCGCTGCCCGATCCCGCAACCGTAACCGTGAGCAAGAAGGACGCGAAGGACGACATCGCCGCCATCAAGTTCGGCAAGATCCACTACACGGCTGCCGGAACCTACAAGTACGAGATCCGCGAGAACGCGGGTAACGCGGCCGGCATGGCGTATGACGGGCATGTCGCGACCGCCGAAGTGACCGTGACTGAGGACGGCGAGGGCAAGCTGACCGCCAATGTCACCAAGAAGGAAAACGGACGCTTCACCAACACGTACCGCACTGAGCTTAACTACACCGCGGCCGGCGGCCTCAAGCTCAGCAAGAGCCTCTCCGGACGTCCTATGACCGAGGGTCAGTTCACGTTTACCGTGACGCCTGCCGACGAGGCCTCGGCCAACGCGCTTGGCCTGCTGCCCGGAGCCAACAACTTCAAGTCCCCTGCGACGGCAGAGGCAACGGTCGGCCTGATCGACATCCTGGCTGGCCATGAGGTCAAGTTTACGCAGGCTGACGCCGGCAAGACCTTCACGTACACCGTGGCCGAAAAGAACGACGGCCAGCCCGGTTACACCTACGATGACGCCGTACGCACGGTGACGATCGCCATCGCCGACGACACCGCCGGTACGCTCACTGCTACGACGACCGTTTCCGGCGGTCCCGAGGGCACGCATGAGACGGTCCACAAGAGTGGCGAGAACAAGGTCGAGAAGGCCCTGGTGCCGTTCCACAACAGTTACAGCGCTACGACCAACACGCCTGGTGGCACCGCTGCTCAGGTCGTTGCCACCAAGACTCTGACCGGTCGCCCGATGGCCGACGGCGAGTTCTGGTTCGGCATCGCCTATCAGGGTGAGCTTGTGGCATACGAAAACCTCAAGCCCAATATCGGCGGGCACGTGAGCTTTGATACGCTGCACTACGACACCAAGATGCTTGCTAATCTTGAGGCTGCTGGGCTTGCTTATCGTACCGATAAGGACGGCAAGCTTGCCTGGACCATTAACTACACGGCCTACGAAGATTTATTCGGGCTGCCGAATGGCGTTTCCGCTACAACGTGGAGCTTTGGCTTTAAGGTTATCGTCGTCGATAACGGTGACGGTACCCTGACGGCGACGGTCGACTACGGCGGCGTCGAGCCCTTGTTCGAGAACGTCTACGGCGCCGACGCCGTGGATGCCGCGCTCACCGGCACTAAGAAGCTCCAGGTTGCCGAGGGCCTGACCCCGGCCGACATCACGGGTAAGTTCACCTTTACCGTGACCGCCGACGAGGCAGGTGCCCCGATGCCCGAGCGCACGACCGTAACCAACGACGCAGCCGGTAACGTGGACTTTGGCAAGATCCACTTTACGCTCGAGGACCTCAACCGCGCTCTGGGCGTGATGGACGATGCGACCGATAAGGCCGAGGCAGACGAAGCTGACGACGTCGACGCTGACGAGGCAGAGGCCGACGCCGACGCTGATGTCAACGCTGGCGAGCCCGGCGACGAGTCCGAGCCCGCAGCCCCCACCGCCCCGCGCTCGCACACCTTTACCTACACGGTGACCGAGTCCGGCAGCGCCCCTGGCGTGACTAACGACGCCAACGCCATGCGCAAGGTTTCCTACACCGTGACTGACGACGGTACCGGACATCTGCGTGTCGTGCGCGAGGGCGACGACGGTGCTGCCTTCACGTTCACCAACACCTACAGCGTGACGCCTACCGATTCGTCCGTGACCGATCAGGTCAAGACGGTCAAGCGTCTGACCGGACGCGACCTTGCAGTCGGCGAGTTCACGTTTGAGCTGCTCGAGGACGGCGTGGTTGTCGCCAGCGGTACCAACGACGCCGACGGCACTGTGACGCTGAGCCCGATCCGCTACGAGGCGCCCGGTACGCACACGTACACGCTGCGCGAGGCTTGCCCCAACGCGCTCGGCCTGTACAAGGGCGTCACCTATGACGGCACGGCCTACACCGTCGTGACCACCGTTTCCGACAACGGCGACGGCACACTGACCGCGACGCACAAGCTCGAGGGAACCACCGAGTCGGCTGGCTTTACCAACAAGTATCACGCCATGCCTACGCAGGTTTCCATCGGCGCTATCAAGGTGCTCGAGGGACGCGAGCTCAAGAAGGACGAGTTTAGCTTTAAACTCGTTGGCGAGGACTTCGAGTCCACCGTCACCAACGATGCCGACGGCAAGATCAACTTCGACAAGTTCGAGTACGACGAGCCCGGTACGTACGTCTACACCATCAGCGAGGTCAAGGGCGACGAGGTCGGTATGACCTACGACAAGTCCGTCTTTACCGTGACCGTCAACGTGGTCGATGACGGCGAGGGCAACCTCAAGGCGAACGTCGCCTTTACCAAGGGCGACAGGAGCGTCGAGGGTATCGTGTTCAACAACACGTACAAAAAGCCCGAGACGCCCGTGCCGACGCCCGATCCCGGCACGCCCAAGACCGTGACGAACATCGTCAAGACGGTCAAGGGTTTCCTGCCCACCACGGGCGACCAGCAGGCCGCTGCTCTGCTTATGGCATTTGTCATCGCCATGGCCGGCGTCGGAGCCCTGGTCTGGGGTATCCGTAAGCGCTAGGCACGTCGACAGCGCCCGGGGCCAAAAGGCCCCGGGCGGCCGGTAGGGCTAAATCTCGACCTACTCCTACCCCCAGCCGCCGCGGAGGCGTCTCCCTCCTCCGTGGCGGCGCTTTTGTGCGTTGGGGAGGAGGGCGCGCCACGAAACCGGCCTATCTACTACGTTTAGCCCCTTACCCCCAACCATGCCAAAAAACGCGAAAACAAAACCGCAGGTAGAACGCCTGCGGTTTTGTTCAAAACGAAGGTATGGTCAGGGGTATCGAGTCAAACGTAGTAGATGGGCCGATTTCGTGGCGAGCGGTTCCGGCTGATCCCTTGGGGACGGAGGAAAACGGATCATTTTGGTCCCGCGAGGCTGGCGGAGACACTCGTGCAGGGCCGCCCGAACAAAACTATGCCGGTTTACTACGATGAATCCGAGATTCCTGACCACGCCCGCATTTTTGCAAATATCGCAAGTGTTCTACCTGCGGTTTTGTAAGTGCGCAATTTGCCGTGGTCGGAGATACGCGGTTCATCGTAGTAAACCGGCATAGTTTTGAAATGACATCAAATTGGCGGCAGCCAGCGGCTAGCCTCGCAGATAGGCGATGGCGATTTGGGTGCGGTTGCGCAGGCCCATTTTGGCCAGGATTGAGCTGATGTGGTTGCGCACGGTGCCTTCGCCCATATAGGCGGTGGCCGCGATCTCCTTGTTATCGAGGCCGCGGGCAATGAGCTCGGCGACCTCGAACTCGCGGTCGGTCAGGCTGACAAAGGCCGCGGGCCGGCGAGACGTGTCGGCCTCGGACCCCGCCCCATCAAAGTCGATATCCTCGATCGCCTTACCCTCGAGTACGCGTTTGCCGTCCATGACCTGCGCCAACGCCGGCGGAATGGCGGCGACATCGGTCTTGATCAGGTAGCCGCGGGCGCCCAGTTTAAGCGCCGACACAATGTACTCGTCATCCGAGAATGTCGTCAGAAACACCACGCGCGCCGTGGGGTCGCGCTCAAGGATTTCGCGTGCCGCCGAAAGGCCGTCGCGTCCCGGCATCTGAATGTCGAGCAGCGCGATGTCGGGCGTGTGCTCGCTGTAGAGCGCGACCGCCTCGTCGCCATTGGCGCCGGTGCCCACCACTTCGATCTGCGGCTGGGCGCCCAGGATAATCTTGAGCGAATCGACCACCAAGCGGTCGTCGTCGACAACGATGAGCCTCATCGGCCCTCATCTCCTTGCTGTTTGGGAACGGTGGCAAAAACGCGCCAGCCGGGGGCGCCGGCGCGTGGCCCGGCGGTAAAGGTGCCGCCAAGCGCCTCGACGCGCTCGCGCATGGAGCCGAGCCCCATGCCTTCCGCGACGCCGCGACCGCTCGCCCGGATCCCACCCTCGCCATCGTCGGTAACAATGAGCTGGTAAAACGATGGATGCTCCATGCACCGCACGGTAATGGTTTTGGCATGGGCGTGGCGCATGGCGTTGGAAAGCGCCTCGCGTAGCACCGCCGCAAAGCAGTTGGCGACGTTGGCGGGTGTATGCTCGGCCAAAACCTCAAGCTCAATCTGCGGACCGCTGTCCGAGCGTGCGCCTTCAACGATGCGCTCGAGCTGCACGGAGAGGTCAGTCGCATTGTCGTTGAGCGCGTGGACGCTGGCGCGCACGAGCTGGAGCGCTTCGTCAACCGTGCGTTTGACGTCGGCGAAATCGGCGGCAACCCTGGGCTCATCGGCATGGACCACGCGCAGGGCTTCGGTTTGAAGCGAAGCGCGTGTGAGCTGGTGGCCGACGTTGTCGTGAATCTCACGCGCGATGCGGGCGCGCTCGGCGAGCGTCGCGAGTTCGACCTCGTAGTCCTGGCGGTCGGCAAGGTCGCGGTTGCGTGCCTCGAGCGCGAGGGCTCGTTCTTGCAGCTTGTCGCGGGTGCGACGCATGCGCTGTTGCTCGCGCTCCAGCTGGGCGGTACGTAGCGATAGCAAGGTGGCGGCAACCGAAAGGATGGCGGTCAGCAGGAGCGTTCGGGTGGTGAGCGCGCCGCCGCGAAGGTCCGCGACAAGCGCAAAGGCAAAGACGGAGCCAATGCCCAGCGCGACCCAAACGTGTTCACGGTGCACGCGTCGCGTGATGTCATAGAAGGCAAGGGGTGCGAACGGCATAAATGACGGCACGAAGACGGCCGCGATGATGTAAGCGTAACTTGCGGTCTCGCTTGCGCGGCGCGTGCGTTCCCCCTGTGCGACCTCGGCCAGTGAGGTGGCAATAACGCCAAGGCAAAACGCCGCGACCAGGTGAGCGTCCACAGCAAGGCCCATGGCGGCCGCAATGCAGCACGCCAGAACGATCGATTTGTCGAAAAGCCTGTTCATACGGGTATTGTACGCGAAGCCGCGCGTGGTGGAGGGACCGCCTACGCAACCGTGACATTCCTCCCGCGCGGCAAAGCGGGGACGTCGGCAGGCCACACGACCAAGACCCCTGCACTTGTGACAAAGCTCACTGGTGCGCGCCGCCCGCTCCTGCGATGATGCAATCGTACCGGGCCATGACCAACAGAAGGGCCGCCTCATGACAGACATCGTCCACGTCGAAAACCTCGTCAAGCGCTACGACGATCTTATCGCGCTCGACCACTTTAACCTGAGCATCGCCCCCGGCGAGATCTTTGGCCTGCTCGGTCCCAACGGCTCGGGCAAAACCACGTCCATCAACTGTATCCTGCAGCTGCTTGCCTACGATAAGGGCACCATCGAGCTCTTTGGCGAGCCCATGACGCCCGCCCGCTACGACCTCAAGCGTCGCATCGGCGTGGTGCCGCAACAGGTGGCGGTGTTCGATGAGCTCACCGTGCGCGAGAACATCGACTATTTCTGCAGTCTCTACGTCAACGACCGCAAACGCCGCCGCGCGCTGGTGGACGAGGCGATTGATTTTGTCGGCCTGGGCGACTTTACCAAGTTCCGCCCCGGCAAGCTCTCGGGCGGCCTGGCACGTCGCCTCAACATTGCCTGCGGCATTGCGCACAAGCCCGAGCTCATCTTCTTTGACGAGCCCACGGTGGCAGTCGACCCGCAGAGTCGCAACGCCATCCTGGAGGGCATCTGCCGCTTGCGCGACGAGGGCGCCACGGTGGTGTATACCAGCCATTACATGGAGGAAGTCGAGCAGATTTGCAGCCGCATCATGATCATGGACGGCGGACGTGTGCTGGCGCAGGGCACCAATGACGAGCTCAAACGCATGATTCAAATGGGCGAGCGCGTGACTGTCGAGGTCGGCGCCGTCGAGACCGCCACGGTCGAGCGGCTGCGCGCCCTCGAGCACGTGCTTTCGGTTGAGCTGTCCGGCGGCGAGCTCGTCTGCACCTGCGAAGCGAGCCCGCACAATTTGGTCGACATCCTCGACACGCTGCGTGCCGCCGACGTGGCGCTCGGCCGCGTGTGGAGCGAACCGCCGACCCTCAACGACGTGTTCCTCGAGATCACCGGCCGCGAGCTGCGCGACTAGGGGGCAGTCATGTTCAACACCATCATCACTACGGTCAAGACGCTGCTGCGCCGGCCGAGCACGTGGGTCTGGGGCGCGGTCTTTCCCATCGCGCTTTCCACGATGTTCATGTTTATGTTTGCGAACCTGAGTTCCGATGGCAAAGTCGACCCGGTGCCGGTTGCCGTCGTGGCGGACGAGGCCTGGGACGCTTCGACCTTTAAGGACGTGGCGGCCTCGCTTGCCGAGGAGGGCGACGATCAGCTGCTCGAGATCCACGAGTGCGACGACGCGGCCGATGCGAACCGTGCGCTTAAGGCCGGCGAGGTCGCGGGCATCTATACGGTCGACGACGCGGGCGCACCCAAGCTCACGTTGCTGTCGAGCTACGACAGCTCGCGTGCCTCGACGGTGCTCACCGACCGCAGCATTTTGGAGACGGTGGCAAGCTCGTATACACAAAATGCCGAGCTCATGTCCCAGATTGCCCAGGACAACCCGGCGGCGCTCGCCGACCCGGAGGCGGTTGCGCGCGCCCTGTCGCTCGAGGGCGGCACCCGCCGCGTAAGCCTGACACGCACCACGCCCGATGGCACGGTCATCTACTATTACGCGCTTTTTGGCCTGGTCGCGATGATGTCTGCCGAGTTTGCCGCCTTGAGCGTCGTCGACCTGCAGCCCAATCTGTCGGGCCTTGGCGCGCGTCGCTGCGTGGGCGGCCTTTCCAAGACGGCGTCGCTGGCCGGCATCTTTGTCGGCTCGTGGCTGGTCTCCTTTGCTTCGATGACGATCGCGATCGGCTACGTGCGTCTGGTCGTGGGCGTCGACTTTGGCGGGCGCGAGGGGTTGTGTCTGGTGGGCGGCGCCGCTTCCGCGCTTGCCGCCACGGGCCTGGGACTCTTTGTGGGCACGCTTCCCGTTAAGGGTGGCAAGGCATCCAAGTCGGGCATCCTCACGGGTTTCGCTACCACGTGTGCCCTGTTCGCCGGGCTTTACGGCGAGCCAGCGATGGCGCTTGCCGATGACGTTGCCCGCGCCTGCCCGGTCGAGTGCTGGCTCAACCCCGTCAAGCTTATCTGCGACATGTTCAACCGCCTGTATTTCTTTGAGGACCTGGGACCTTTTGCCGTTCGCGCCGGCGCGCTGGTCCTGATGGCCCTGGTGTTTGTCGCCGCCGCTACGCTGATCTTTGGAAGGAGTCGCTATGAGCACCTTTAAGACCGCGCTTCGCATGGCGCTCGCACACCCGCTCTATCTGCTTATCTACACGGTGTTCATTTCGCTCATGGGCGTATTCATCGCGGCATCGGTAAGCTGGAACTCGTCGCAGCTTACCGAGTACGAGCCCTACGACGCCAACGTGATCGTGGTCGACCGCGACGACAGCGACCTTTCGCGTGCGCTTACCAAACATCTGGGTTCGCGTTTTGACCTGGTCACAGGGGTCGGCGATGACACGTACGACCTTGCGGACGCGCTCTCCAAGAGCAACAGCGCCAAGGGCAGCGCCGACTGCGTGCTCTTTATCCCGGAGGAGTTTGAGGACGACCTGGTCGCGGCTGCCCGCGCGGGGGAGGCCCTGCCCAAGCTCAATGTGACCTACGGTTCCGGCACCATGGCGGCGGCGCTTTCGTCTGCCGAGGCCTCGCGCTGGATTTCACTCGCGGGTGCTGCGGTCGCACTTGAGCCCGCCGCCTCCAACGGTGACGTTGCCAAGGCCGCCGAACACGCGGCCACCAAGCGCGCGGAGGTCGAGGTCGAGCAGGTCAAGGTCGACTCGACTGCCGCCGCCACGCTCGAGTCGTACTTCAACTTTGGCGCGTACGCGATCATCTCGTCGGTCATCGTGTCGGTGGGGTTGGTGTTCTCGGGCATGAACGAGCCCGAGTGTGTGCGCCGCATGGAGGCCGGCCCGGTCTCCGAGCGCCAGCGCTCGCTTGCCGTGTTCGCGGCTGCCGCAGTGCTCACCGTCTGCATCTGGTTTGTGTCGAGCATGATGGGCGTCGTGGGCTTTGCCGGCGCGGTTGCCGAGGTCGGCGTGGGTCGTGTGTGCCTGGCGCTGGCGGCGACGTTTGCCCTGGCGTGCACGCCTCTGGCCGTTGGCTTTGCCCTTTCGAGCCTGGGTGCGCGTGAGGAGCTGCTCAACGGTGTGGGCAACCTGCTCGGCATGCTCATGACATTTTTGGGCGGCGCTTGGATGCCGCTGTCGCTCATGGGCTCGGCCGTGCAGACGGTGGCGCACTTTGTGCCGACGTATTGGGTGAACGACGCGATCGGCAAGGCGCTCGCTTCGGACCTGACGTCTGCCGTGTTGGGCGACATCGCCTGCGATCTGGGCGTCACCGTGCTCTTTGCCGTGGCCATCGCCGCCGCAGGCCTGGCCCTCTCACGCACCAAATCCCGCGCCTAGTCTGAAATAAATCCTAGGCCTCGCTCCAAAATAGTTCGCCAAGGTTTACTATTAGCCTATTAAAGTAGCAGAAGGCTAACAATGGGGGGTAGTATGGCGACGAAGCAAGCCTACGTCCAGGTCAAGGGGCTCAAGAAACACTACGGAGACGGTGATGCGCGCCTGACGGTGCTCGACGGCATCGACACGTCCATCAACCGCGGAGAGATCTGCGTCATGCTGGGACCTTCGGGCTCGGGCAAGTCGACGTTTCTTAACCTGATCGGCGGCCTGGAGGATGCCGACGGCGGCTCCATTATGGTGGACGGCTGCGACCTCACCGTACTCAAGCCCGCCGACCTGGGCGAGTATCGCCGCCGCGAGCTGGGCTTTGTCTTCCAGTTCTACAACCTGGTACCCGACCTCACCATTAAGGAGAACATCGAGGTCACGGCGCACCTGTCCAAAAACCCGCTCAATGTTGACGACCTGCTGCGTTCGCTGGGCCTCTACGAGCACCGCAACAAGTTCCCACGCCAGGTCTCGGGCGGCCAACAGCAGCGCTGCGCCATCGGCCGTGCGCTCGTCAAAAACCCGGGCCTGCTGCTGTGCGACGAGCCCACCGGTGCGCTCGACTATAAGACGTCCAAGGAAATCTTGCAGCTCATGGAGGATGTCAATCACGAGTACGGCTGCACCATCATCATTGTCACCCACAATGCCGCCATCGCGCGCATGGCCAACCGCGTGCTGCGCCTGCGCGACGGGCGCATCGTCGAGGGTGAGCTCAACGAGTCGCCCGTCGCGGCCGCCGAGCTCGATTGGTAGGCGGCGCCATGACACCTCTCGCAAAACGTCTCCCGCGCGAGCTGCGCCGCAATATCGGTAAATACCTGGGCATCTTTTTGCTTATGTGCGGAAGCATCGCTCTCACCTCGGGCTTTTTGCTCGCAGCGCATTCCATCGGTTGCCTCATCGACGACATGCGCGATGCGTACACGATTGAGGACGGCCGCGTGACCACCTCCTTCGAGGCCACCAAAGACCAGCTCAAGGCTGCCGAGGATGCTGCCGGCGACGTCGGCGGCGTTACGCTCTACAAGAATTTCTCCATCGACGCCATCATCAAAAAGGCGTCCGGCGACGACGGCACCAAGCGCACCCTGCGCACCTACGCGCACCGTACCAAAGTCGATATCGCGTCCTACTGCGAAGGCAAGCAGCCCAGGGCGGACGACGAGGTAGCCATCGACCGCGTCTTTGCCACCAACAACGACCTTGCCGTGGGCGATAAGGTCGAGCTCGAGGGCCACACCTACACCATCTGCGGCATCATGACCCAGCCCGATAGCCAGGCACTGTTCCTCAACAACTCGGACTTTACGGTGAACACCATCACCTATGGCGTGGCCGAGGTCACCGATGGCGGCTTTGCCGCGCTCGAAGATGCCGGCGGCGCACCCGCCTACACCTACTCCTTCACCTTTACCGATCGCGACCTCCCCACCGCGGACCGCATCGACGCCGAGCAAGATATGGTCGAGGCACTGACCGACGCCGATGCGCGCGTGGACGATCTGATCGACGCCGATTCCAATCAGGGCATTGGCTATGCGCGCGATGACGTGGACGGCGACTCTATGATGTGGATGACGCTGCTCGACATCATCATCGTGATCATGGCGTTTGTCTTTGTGGTCCTTACCGACGCCACCATCGAGGAGGAGAGCGCCATCATCGGCACGCTGCTCGCCAGCGGTTATCGTCGACGCGAGATCGTGCTGCACTACCTGGCACTTCCCGCTATCGTGGGCGTGGTCGCGGCGCTTTTGGGCACTGCGCTCGGCGTTGTGTTCTTTACCGAGCCCATGCGTAGCCTCTATTACGGTTCGTACAGCCTGCCGCCCTTCCAGGTGTACTGGAGCTGGGAGATCTTTGTGAAGTGCGCCGTGGTTCCCGCCGCCGCGCTCATCCTCATCACGCTGGTGGGTCTGCTTCGCAAAATGGGCAAGACGCCGTTGCAGTTCCTTCGTCACGAAGCGAGCGGCAAGTCGGGCACCAAGCGTGGCCTGCAGCTGCCGGAGCGCATGGGCTTTGTTTCCCGCTTCCGCCTGCGTATCTTCCTGCGCAACCTGGGCAACTTCGCCACGCTCTTCGTGGGCATTGCGTTTGCCTCGCTGCTGCTGCTCTTTGGCCTGGCGATTCTGCCCACGATGACGCACTACGCCGACAACCTCGAGACAAGCCTGGTCGCCGAGCACCAGTACACGCTCAAGGCGCCGCTGGAGCTCGAGGGTACTGCCGAGGAGCGCGAGCAGTGGTCGGCACTCGAGCGCTTGCAGTCGGTTGACGGCGCACTCCTCACCGCCGCCCAAGATGCCGATGACGATCTCGACGACGCGGCCGATGCGGCGCAGGTGGCAGCCAATGCTGCGACCAGCGCTCCGTCTGCCGAGAGCCTGGCCGCGGCGCAGGACGCGCTCGCCAAGGTCCAGGACAAGAAGGATGCGCTTTATGCGCGCCTCGATGACCTTGCCGATGCTCTCGGCTGCAACCGCGACGAGGCTATCGACCTGATCGACAAGGCCTCTAAAATCGACACTGACAACGACGATATCCACCCGGTCAATACGACCGACAACGGTACGGGCGCAATCGCTCAGGCCGAGAAATACGCCGTCTACCAGCTGCAATACGACCGCGGCGACGGAAATGGGCAGGAGACGATTTCCGTCTACGGCATCTCGCCCGATTCGCGCTACTGGAAAGGGCTGGACGTCGGCGACGGCCGCGTCGTCTTTGGCGGCGGTCTGCTCGATAAGTTTGGCTGGAGCGAGGGTCAGAAGGTCACGCTCCACGACAAGTATGAGGGCGAGAATTATTCCCTTGAGTACGCGGGCAAGGACTACGTTTGGGGCTCCAAGTCGGACATGAATATCTATATGAGTATCGATGACTTTAACGAGCTGTTCGACAACGATGCCGCCTACTTTAACGGCTATGTGAGCGACGAGAAGCTCGACCTCGACGCGCGCTACTTTGCCGGCGACACCACGCCCGATGACATGCGCGCCGTGGGCGACCAGTTCATCGGCATGATGAGCAAAATGATCGGAATGATGATCGGGCTCGCGGTGTTTATCTTCCTGCTGTTTATGTACCTGCTGACCAAGGCGGTGATCGACCACAGCGCCCGTTCGATCAGCTACATGAAAGTCTTTGGCTATCGCGATAGCGAGATTTCGCATCTGTACATCCGCTCGATTACGCTGTGCGTGGTGGCGTCGCTCGTGCTGAGCCTGCCGGTCATTATTGGCTCGCTCACGGCCATCTTCCGCTCGATGCTGCTCGCCTACAACGGCAATATCGAGATCTACGTGCCCGCTTGGTCTATGGCTGCATGCGTCGGCATTGGCTTTGCGACCTATCTGGTCGTGGCGCTGCTGCACACGCGCTCCATCAAGCGAGTCAGTCTGGCCGAAGCCCTCAAAGTCCAAGAGTAGTCATCGGGGACGTTCTTAAACGACTAGTCATCGGGGACAGTCTTTGCCGACTCGCCGGCTCGTCGGCCGTGCTGGCAAGGACTGTCCCTAGCTGCCAGGCGGCGAGGCACTCATTTAAGTCCGTCCCCAATGAGTGGTTTCAGCCATTTAAGTCTGTCCCCAATGACTAGGTGCCATACTTGACTTTAACTCTGCTTTAACTGGTACCATCCTCTATGTCTGTAACGCCATATAGACCGAGGGGATAGATCTATGACCGCAACTGCACCCGCAGCACCCGCTAAGGTGTACTTCACCAACCTGCGCACGCATGCTCGCGAGAGCCAGCTCGACAAGCTCAAGCGTCTCATCCGTCACGCCGGTATCGAGCAGATCGACTTTGAGAACAAGTTCGTCGCCATCAAGATTCACTTTGGCGAGCTGGGCAACCTGAGCTTTTTGCGCCCCAACTACGCCCGCGCCGTCGCGGACGTGGTGAAGGAGCTGGGCGGCAAGCCCTTCCTCACTGACTGCAATACGCTCTATGTCGGTAGCCGCAAAAACGCGCTCGAGCACATCGATACCGCCTACCAGAACGGCTTTACCCCGTATGCTACGGGTTGCCAGATCATCATTGCCGACGGCCTCAAGGGCACCGACGAGGCGCTCGTCCCGGTCGAGGGCGGCGAGTACGTGCACGAGGCCAAGATTGGTCAGGCTCTCATGGACGCCGATATCGTGATCAGCCTCACCCACTTTAAGGGCCATGAGCAGGCCGGCTTTGGCGGTGCCATGAAGAACCTGGGCATGGGCGGCGGCAGTCGCGCCGGCAAGATGGAGCAGCATGCCGCCGGCAAGCCGAACGTCGCGACCGAGCACTGCGTTGGCTGCCGTGCCTGCGAAAAGATCTGCGCGCACAACGCCGTCTCGTTTGACGATACTCGCGAGCGCGAGCTTGCCAACGGCAACACTCGCACGGTGCACGTCGCCGCTATCGACCACAATCGCTGCGTGGGCTGCGGACGATGCATTGCGGCATGCAACCAGGACGCCATCAAGCCCGGCTATGAGGCCGCGGCCGACGTGCTCAACTGTAAGATTGCCGAGTATACAAAGGCCGTTGTCGACGGCCGCCCGAGCTTCCACATCTCGCTTGCCATGGACATCAGCCCCAACTGCGACTGCCATCCCGAAAACGATACGCCTATCGTCAACGACATCGGCATGTTCGCGAGCTTCGACCCGGTCGCCATCGACCAGGCCTGCGCCGATGCCGTCATGGCATCCGAGCCGCTGCCCAACACCGAGCTCACCGATAGCGCGGCCAAGATGGAGCACAACCACGAGCATCTGGAGGGCGAGCAGGCCAAGGACCCCTTCTGCATCACGCATCCCGACACCGACTGGCGCGTGTGCATCGCGCACGCCGAGAAGATCGGCTTGGGCACGAGCGAGTACGAGCTCATTGAGGTCAAGTAGCACCTGTCTATTGGACATATCAAGCGCTTTTATAGCGCAACGTTAGCAAAAACCGCCCGTGAGCACAGCGCCCACGGGCGGTTTTTCGGAAGTGTTAGGGGGTTAGATAAATCAGTAAACCTTACTATTTGCCTAAAAATTCTTGTCGAGGAAGTTGTCGACCGTGTTCCAGTAGAGTTCGGGGTCGACCTGCGCGCTCTTGGCGTGGGTGGCGCCATGGATAGTGAGCTTTTGCTTGACCTTGCTGGCGCACGCGTCGTAGTTTTGGTCGAGCATGCTGTACGGTACAAAGGTGTCCTGGTCGCCGTGGATAAACAGCATGGGAACCGTCGCATGTTTGAGTTGCTCCACACTGCTCGCCTTATGAAAGTCGTAGCCCGCGTGCACGTTGCACACCAAGTTTGCTACATCGAGCAAGGGAAAGCTGGGCAGGCCGAACACGTCCTTGAGCTGCAGAGAAAACTCGTCCCAAACACTTGTATAACCGCAGTCCTCGATAATGCATTCCACGTTTGCGGGCAGAGATTCCCCCGCGACGTTCATGGCAGTTGCCGCACCCATCGACTCGCCAAAGACCAGGATGCGCGCCTCGGGGTCAGCCTGAACGATTTGCTCGATCCATGCGACGATGTCGAGGCGCTCGGGCCAGCCCATGCCGATATAGTCGCCGCCGGAGCGCTCGTGGGCGCGGGCGGCGGGTGCGAGTACGTTCATGCCGCGGTCGTGGAATCGCTTGACGTATCGGGCCATACCGATGGGCTCGTTGGTATATCCATGCAGGCAGACGGCGTAGTCGTGTGTGCTCTCCGACGCAGCAAAATACCAGGCGGCGAGCTCGGTTCCGTCATCTGCGGTGAGGCTGCTGCTCTTGCGGTTCTCTTTAAACCATGCCCGCGCCTCGGTATCCTCGGCATCCGGCTGCTCACCTTCTTTGTCGTTCTTGCTATCCTGCATCATCTTCATGGTGTATGGCGCGCGGGGATTCAGCGCGAAGTCAAACAGAAAGTTGCCGGCAAATCCGAGCAGCGCAACGGCAACCACCAGCGCAACGACGCCGGCTATCTTGAGCTTTCGATGGGAACGTGCGTTTTGAGACATAAGAAGCTTTCCTATAAGATGTTAATACATCAACATTTAATGCAAGCGCATTATGGACGTTCGCCGTTGATGCGTCAACAGGCAAAGAATGGGTAAACAAGGGGTCACGTATGGTGCAAATTTCACACGTACCCAGACGCTTTGATATAGTGTTGAGAACTCTTTACGTTGGAGGATGTAACCGGCATGTCCGATTCGAGCGACAGTTCTAAGCCGCGACCCAAGACCGCGGCCGTTCCACACTACACGGTGGGCGAGGAGATCATGAACTCCGTCACCCATGGTGTCGGCTGCCTGCTGGGTATCGCGGGCCTGGTGCTCCTGATCGTATTCGCTGCCCTGCGCGGCGGAGGCCCGGCCCACATGGCCGCGGCGATTGTCTATGGTGTCAGCATTATCCTCGAATACCTAGCGTCCACGCTCTACCACGCGATTCAGCCCGCGCGCGCCAAGCGCGTGTTTCGCATCATCGACCACAGCTGCATCTACCTGCTCATAGCCGGCAGCTATACGCCGTTTTGCCTCATCACGCTCGCAAACGACGGCGGCGCTGTGCTGTTCTTTGCCGTATGGGCCATTGCCATCATCGGCATCGCCCTCGAGTGCTTCCTACGCGAGCGTCAACCGCACTGGGTAAGCGGCCTGGTCTACCTGCTGATGGGCTGGCTCGTTGTCTTTAAGCTGCCCGAACTTGTGGCGCTGCTCAACCCCGTGGCACTTGCCCTGCTTGCCGTCGGTGGCGTGTGCTACACCGTGGGCGTGCCGTTCTATATCGCCAAAAACGTGCGCTACCTGCACAGCGTGTTCCACCTGTGGGTGCTCGCCGGCAGCATCTTCCAGTTCATGGCGGTGATCCTCTTCGTAATCTAGCGATCGCGCCTGCGCCCGCGGACCCGTTCGGGCGCCCGCCGGGTGCAACTGCCCTATCCGCCACCAACGTTTCAATCCGACGTCCCGAATCTTGGAGGTTCGAGAAACTCCCGATGGACATAACCATCTCCCTTATTACCACGCTCGTTTTGACGCTCATCAACGGCTACTTCTCTATGTCCGAGATGGCGCTCACCACGGCCAAGCGCGCCGTGCTGGAGCACGAGGCCGAGGAAGGCGACAAGCGCGCCGAGCGTGCCATTAAGCTGGCTGCCGACTCCGACCAGCTGCTCGCCACCATCCAGGTCGCCATCACGCTCGTGGGCTTCGCCTCGTCCGCCGTCGCCTCGACGAGTCTGTCCGACCCACTCGCCACGTGGCTCATGAGCTTTGGCATCGCGCCGCTCTCCGCCATCGCGCGCGGTCTGGCGCCGGTCATCATCACCGTCGCGGTCGCCTTCGTGTCCATCGTGATCGGTGAGCTCGTCCCCAAGCGCATCGGCCTGGCCAATGCCGAGGGCGTGTCCAAGCAGGTCGTGGGCCCGCTTTCCGTGTTCCAAAAGATTGCCCGTCCGCTCGTGTGGCTGACCGGCGCCTGCTCCGATGGCCTGGCCCGCATCCTGCGCATCAAGAGCGCCGACGACCGTCAAAACGTCTCGGAAGAAGAGATCAAGTACATGGTCTCGGAGCAGGACGACCTGCTCGACGAGGAAAAGCGCATGATCCACGAGATCTTTGACTTGGGCGATACCGTTGCCCGCGAGGTCATGGTGCCGCGCGTGGACACCACCATGTGCGAGGACGACGAGACGGTTGCCGACGTGTTGTCCACCATGCGCCAGACCGGCTTCAGCCGCATCCCCGTCTATCACGAGGACCCCGACAACGTCGCGGGCATCGCGCACATTAAGGACCTGATTCAGCCTGCGCTCGACGGCAAGGGCGACCAGCCCATCGCCGGCTTTTTGCGCGACGCCACCTTTGTGCCCGACACCAAGGACATCCTGCCGCTGCTGTCCGAGATGCAGACCTCGCACGACCAGATCGTGGTGGTCGTGGACGAGTACGGCGGCACGGCCGGCATCATCACCATCGAGGACATCGTCGAGGAGATCGTCGGCGAGATCGAGGACGAGTTCGACCCCGACAACAAGTATCTCACGCGCCTTTCGCGCCGCGAGTGGCTCGTTGATGGGCGTTTTTCGTGCGATGACGCGATTGAGCTTGGTTGGCCGCTCGAGGAAAGCGATGATTATGAGACCATCGCTGGCTGGATTTTGGAGCTTTGCGACTCGGTGCCCGACATCGGAGAGGTGTTTGAGGTTGCAGGGTACAAGTTCAAGGTGCAGTCGATGCGTGGCCAGCGCATCTCGCTCATTCGCGTGATCGCTCCGGCCGAAACCGATAAGAAGGATTCCGAGTCTTCGGTAGACGAGCCGACGACGTCGGGTGCGGGTTCCGCGAATCCGCACGACGGCGACGAGTAGGACAAGGAAGAGTAGGGGAGAGTTATGGCAGGCCTGTTCAACATCCTTAAGGTCACCGTCAGCGAGGACAAGATCTGCGCGCACGTGCTGGTGAACCCCGGCATGCCGCTCATGACCTCGGAGGATATCGAGGCCACGGCGCGCGTGTATTACCTGGTGCCGGCGATTGCCAAGCACCTGTGCCTGGGTGATTCCGGTCGCGAGTTCCAGGACTGCATGGGCCAGACCGAGCTTTGCCATCTGCTTGAGCATGTGACGGTCGAGCTCATGAACGAGACCGGTCTTGCCGGTAGCATCTCGTGCGGCCGCACGCGCGTAAGCGAGCACGACGAGCGCGTCTTTGAGGTTGAGCTTTCGTGCCCCGACGACGCGCTGGCCATCGGTGCGCTGTCTTCGGCCACCTTTATGATGGACTGGGCCTATCTGCACGCCGACCAGCCTGCCCCCGACGTGGAGGGCACGGTCGCGGGCCTGCGCAACCTGGTGCTGGGCATGCGCGCCGAGGCCGAGGGCAAAGATCCTCACGAGGCCGTCGCCGCTGCGAACGGCGAAGATGCTGCCGAGGACGAGGGCTCTGACGAGGGCGATGTGCCGGTTGACGCCGAGCCCGTTGCCGATGTGACCGCCGGGCCCGTTCCCACCGAGCCCCAGGGCGTCCCCAACTTTGACGACGAGCCCCAGGTGGCGATTGATACCGAGGGCGCGGTTGCCGAGAACCACGAGGCCTCCGCTGCCGTCTTTGGCGGTGCGGCGACGGTTCCGGCAGGACCTGCGCATGAGGGCGGTCTGCCGCTCGTGGACGGCGCCGGCGAGGACCCGGGTGCCACGGTTGCCATGCCGGCTATGCCCCAGGAGTAGGCCTACGCGTTTATCACCATCACGTACCTGCGCCTTTGCCGTACGCAGATGAGCGGAGCGGCAAGTGATGCGCTGCGGGTATAATGGACAGCATTCAAACGGTGGGCATCGAGGTGCCCGCAGGAGAGGAATGATCATGGGAAAGACTTTCAGCTTTGTCTCCGGTGCGCTCTTTGGTGCTGCCGCCGGCGCTATCATCGGCGTTGCTCTGGCCCCGCGCTCGGGTGCCGAGACCCGCGCCATGGCCGCTGATATCGCCAACGACGCCTGGGACAACATGCGTGACACCTACGAGCACAGTGCCGAGGAAGCTCGTGCCGCGGTCAACGACTTTGGTCCGATGGTCGACGCCAAGACCGATGACCTGCGCGCCAAGGTCGACCTGGCCCGCGAGCGCATGGACCAGCTTCGCGAGCAGCTCAACGACGCCATCTCGGGCGGCAACGTGACGCCCGCTGCCGACGTCGTGGTCGAGAACGTCACCGAGGCCGGCACCGAGGCCACGGAGTCCTCGACCGAGGCATAATGCGCGCAGGGGATTTTGTCGGCGTCAAGGTTTATCGTAAGCCTGCCGAAGACAAGCGCACCAAAAAGGACGGCACGCCGCGCAGCCCTAAAAAGCTCGGCAAGATTCACTTTCCCGTCTTTACCCCGGGCGGCACGCGCGTGGTGGGCTTTATGGTCCGCCAGTCCGATATCGCGGGTATGATCGAGCGCCCCGACCGGTTTGTGGCGCTCGATGCCATCGGCGTCTATGAGGGCGCTGTCGCGGTCGACGACGTCAAGGGCACCTACGATGCCGCCGCGGCCAAGCGCCTCGATATCAACCTGGACGATTGCATCATCTGGGTTGGCATGGACGTGCGCACGGAATCGGGCGATGTCGTGGGCTACTGCTCGGACGTTGAATTCAAGCCGCGTTCGGGCATTGTACAGACGTTCTATGTGACCGCCAGCGCCGCATCGAGCATGTTGGTGGGCGACACGCAGGTGCCGCCGACGATGCTGCGCGGCTACGAGAACGGCGCGATGATTGTCTCGGACGAGGTCAAGTCGCTCGGGTATTCGGGCGGCGCGGCCGCCAAGGCTGCCGAGGCCAGTGTCGTGGTGGGCGATAAGGTCAAGAAGGGCGCCAAGGTGCTCGATGACAAGGGATCGGTCGCCGTGGACAAGGGCAGCCGCGCACTGGGCAAGCAGCTCGGCAAAACGCGCGGTATGTTCAAGGCCTTTAAGGACGAATATCAAAAGGCGAGCGGGGGCTCGTCAAAAGCTAGCAAATAGCGACGTACCAAATGATGGGAGGCGAGCCGGAGACATGTTGCTCCGGCTCGCTGTGTTTATGGGGGAGGGCATATGCGCCAAAACGGATCTAACTTAAACGGGCGCTCGGGTGCGCGTCCGACGGCGCGCCGCGACCTGGGGCAGCTGCCCAGCGGTCAGCGTCGACGTCGCCGCAAGCCCGGCGCGATGTACCTCAACCATAGCCGTGGGTTTAGCGATCGCAGCGCGCGCATCGGCAACGGGCGCTCGCCGCGCCGACCGTCCCGCCTGCCCTATGCGCTCATCGCCGTGGGTTGCGCGCTCGTGCTGTTTATCGCTGCCGTCGTGGGCTACGTCAACCGCAGCGTGGACGTGGAGCTCAACGGCCAGAAGACCGCGGTGCGCGTGGGCTCTACGCTGCAGAATCTCATCGACGAACAGGATTTGACTGACACCTACGACGCAGGCGACCTGCTGGCCGTCGATGACAGTGTGCTCAAGCGCCATGGAGGCGAAAAGCTGTCGGTGAAGGTCGACGGCAAGCGCGTGAAGCAGGGCAAATGGGATAGCCGCGAACTCGAGGGTGGCGAGAAGGTGACGGTCAAGGATGGCCGTAACACCTACGAGAAACACGAGGTTCAGGCTACGGTTATCGAGCCCAAGCTCAAGGTCGAGGGCACGGGCGCTATCGAGTATGTGCAGACGTGGGGTGTCCAGGGCCGCTCCGAGGTGTGGGTTGGTGAGCAGTCGGGCAAGACGCAGGATCGCGGCGAGGTTGTGCCCGCCACCGATTGCGTTGTTGCGTGCGCCAGCGTGGCGCCCAAGGGCAACAAAAAGTACGTGGCGCTGACGTTTGACGAGGGTCCGAGCGGCGCCACCAAACAGATCTTGCAGGTGCTCAAGGAAAAGGGCGTCACCGCGACGTTCTTCCTTTCGGGCGATGCGGTCGAGGCCTCGCCTGCCACGGCCAAGGCGATTGTCGATGCCGGGTGCGAGATCGGATCCAACAGCTACAGCGACGATTCGCTCAAGGGTCAGGACCGTGAGGCGGTACGCGAACAGATCACGAAAGGCACCGATGCGATTAAGTCGGCGACCGGCGTGAAGACGATGCTACTGCGTGCTCCCTACGCTGCCTTTGACGAGCAAAACTGGATTGATGCGATGGACCTGGTCTCCGCCGTGGTCTCGTGGAATATCGACTCGGGCGACTGGCTACTCAACGGTGCCGACGAGCAGGTCTCGACGGTGCTCGATTCGGTGACGCCGGGCAATATCGTGCTGCTCACCGATAGAGACGAATGCGCCGAGCAGACGCTCGAGGCGCTGCCGCAGATTATCGACGGCCTCATTGCCGACGGCTACAAGATCGTGACGCTCAGCGACCTGGTCAAGACAGACACGTCGCTGAGCAAAAAGCTCACCTCGTTGACGAAGGTCGCCATGCCCAAGGACGCCGTGTTCCCCCAACTTGCCGAGGACGACGACACCGCAGAGTAGTTATTGGGTAGTCATTTAAGAACGTCCCCAATGACTATGTCACGGATGCGTCAGCGTTTGGTATGCCTGCAATGTGCAGCGCATAAATTCGATGCCGCAGGGCGATGCTGATGCTATAGTTACTGCGGTTAATGAGGGTCAAGAGAAAGGTTACAGGTGAAATCCAAACCTCGACCATACAGTCGATGACCCCATGCAGGTGCTTTCTGCGCATGCACGGGGTGTAAGCGTCGAGCGGCGTGCCGCCCGCGCATGCGTATACATATCCAGAAGTCCCCGGACGCCGCACACGCGGCCGCGTCCGGAGGAATAATGATGGGGAGCACCATTGAATTATCTGAGTGAGATGCTCAAATTGCCGGTCTTGGACGTCGATGGCGAAAAGCTCGGCGTTGTGAACGATTTTGGCATTGCTACCGGCGAAGTTTTTCCACACGTGACGTCGCTCGCGTTCCGCGGACCCGGCAAGACGCCGTTTATGATCAGCTGGCGCAAATGGGTCGACCGTATCGACGAGACGGGTGTACACCTTAAGACGTCGGCCACCGAAATCCGTTTTTCGTACCTGCAGCCGACCGAACTCTTGCTTGCCCGCGACGTGCTCAACAAGCAGATTGTCGACACGCAGGGCATGAAGGTCGTGCGCGTCAACGACATCAAGTTTTCCATGTCGGGCGAAAATCAGCTGCGCCTGCTGGGCGCCGAGGTCGGTGCCCGCGGTCTGCTACGCGCCATCAGCCCCGCGCTCGAGCATATCGTCGAAGGCTTTATGAAGCACCTGGGCAAGCCGCTCAGTGAGGACATCATCGCTTGGTCCTACATGGACCTGCTCGACCGCTCGACCAAGAACATTCAACTCTCGGTGTCGCACAAGACGCTCGGCGAGCTGCACCCTGCCGACATCGCCGACATTATCGAGCAGCTCGACCCGCGCCTACGTGCGCAGGTGTTTGCGCAGCTCGATACTGCCCAGGCCGCCGAGGCCATCTCGGAGTTCGATGACGACGAGCTTATGACCGAGATGCTCGAGGGCCTGTCCGATACGGACGCATCGTCGATGCTGGCCATGATGGACCCGGACGATGCAGCCGACCTGATCGACGAGCTCGATTACGAGAAGGCCGAGAAGCTCCTGCGCCTGATGGGCGTCAAGGAGGAGAAAGCGATTCGTAACCTGCTGGGGTATGAGGACAACACCGCCGGCCGCATCATGACCTCGGAGTTTGTCTCCCTGCCCGCCACGGCGACGGTCGGTGACGCCATCGAGGCGATTCGCGAGCTCGACGAGGACTTCGAGAGCGTTTACTACGTCTATACCGAGGATCCGAGCGGCATGCTGACCGGCGTGCTTTCGCTGCGCACGCTGATCGTAGCCGACCGCGACGCCACGCTGGGTCAGCTGGCCTATCGCGACCTGGTCTATGTGTCGCCCGACGAGGACCAGGAGGACGTAACGGACGAGATGACCAAGTACGACCTGGTTGCCATCCCTGTCTGCGACGAGAACCGTCATATCCTGGGTATCGTAACCTTCGACGACGCCATGGACGTTATCGCCGAGGAGCACCAGGAGGACCTGCAGATCGCCGGTGTCGGCTCGGGCGATAGCGCGTCGGACGACTCGACGAACGTGCTCAGCTGGTTCGTGCATCGCCAGTACTGGGTTGTTGTATGGGGCATCGCGTCGTGCATCATGGCGACCGTGCTGGGGACGGCGCTCGGCTCCGCACATCTGGTGGTGTTCCCCATGTGCGCCATGCCGCTCGTGCTGCTGGCGGCCTCGCGCATGGTGTCGTTCGTCAAGAACTACTTCCTGGAGTATGACGGTCACGACGACGAGCCCAAGCCGTATCTGGGGTTCTTCTTCCAGAGCACGGGCATGGGCCTGATTCTGTCACTCGTGACCTACCTGTGCGCCCAGCTGGTGCGCACCGCTGCGTTCCCCGATGCGCCCATGTTTGAGGAGCAACTCTTTACCGGGTGCTTTAATATCGCTGCCATCATTTGCCTGGTTGGCAACATGAGTGCCGTGATTTACCTGATGGTGCTGTTCTGGCGTGACGAGCATGACCTCAACACGTCGGGCACCGCCATGAACGTTATTGCCGTCATGATCTCGTGCGTAGCGTACTGCGCCGCTGCGGTGCTGCTCACCATGTCGGTCATGGGTTAGGTGGTCGCGTGCAAAATACCAAGCAAAAGTCGGGCATCAAGCAAAAGTTGACCATCGCGGCCATCTTTGGCGCTATGGGTCCCGGTCTGCTGGCGGCGCTTTCGGGCAATGACGCCGGCGGCATTGCAACGTATTCCAGCGCGGGCGCCAGCTATGGCTACAAGATGCTCTGGATGCTTCCCGTCATGACTGTGCTGCTCATCGTGACGCAGGAGACCGCGGCGCGCTGCGGCTGCGTCACGGGCAAGGGCCTGGCATCGCTCATTCGCGAGCGCTTTGGCGTGCGCAAGAGTGTACTTGCTATGGCGGCGCTGTTGATCGCCAACACGGCTGTGACAATTTCGGAGTTTGCGGGCATCGCCAGCGGCCTTGCTCTCTTTGGCATGCCGGCGAGCATCTCGGTGCCGTTGGTGGCGCTGCTGGTGTGGATGCTTACCATGTCGGGTAGTTTCCAGCGCATCGAGAAGATTCTGCTGCTGGTGAGCTGCGTGTTCGTGACCTATATTGTCGCCGCGTTTATGGCTGGCCCCAACTGGGGTGAGGTCGCGGTCGATCTGGTCGTGCCTAACATTCAAAATGACCCCAGCTACGTGTCGCTCGTGGTCGCAACGATCGGCACCACCATCGCGCCGTGGATGATTTTCTTGGCGCAGAACAACGTGGTCGATAAGAACGCGGGCGAGGACGATATCGTGCTGCAGCGCATCGATACCGTGAGTGGCTCGCTTGCCGCCGATGTCATTGCCGGCTTTATTATCATCACGACCGGTACGGTGCTGTTCCCGGCGGGTATTCAGATTAGCGATGCCGCCGATGCCGCCCGCGCGCTGGAGCCTATTGCGGGTCAGTGGTCCACGGTGCTGTTTGCCTCGGGCCTGGTCGCGGCGAGCTTCTTGGCTGCCTGCGTGCTGCCGGGCGTCACGTCGAGCGCTATCTGCGAGGCATTTGGCTGGGAGCGCGGTGCCGACCGCAGCTGGGACGAGGCCCCGGTCTATCGCGGCATCATTACGGCCATCATTGGCATCTCTGCCGTGCTGGTGCTTATGCCCGGCGTCGATCTGTTCCAGATTATGATGACCTCGCAGGTCATCAATGGCGTGCTACTGCCCGTGGTTCTGGTGTTCCAGGTGGTTATCGCCGCCGACCGTCACATTATGGGCGCCAATCGCAACGGCCGCGTGTGGAACGTGCTCACTTGGGCGACTATCGGCGTGATTACGGTGCTCACGGTTGTCATGTTTGTCCTGCAGGCGATGGGCTACAGCGCTTAGCGCCCACTTTTGCTTCCGAACAGGCCGCAGCGATGGGCCGCGGCCTGTTTTTTTGTCTGCTATAGGGTGTTAGTTATATAGCAATGGACAAAAAATGCCAAATATGAGTACTGTTGCTAAGTGAATAACATTTACATCCAAGAAAATAATGAACATAACATATAATATGTTCATTAAAATTGGCTCCAATACGCCTTAAACCAGTCAGGTTGGCTGCTTTAGGGGGTTGTAGGGGACGCTCGGACGTCATTTTGGGTGGTTTTGCCTGCTACTGAAATGGTAACAGTACTCATATTTGCCCTTTTTTGCCCACAGACCTTTGAGGTCGCGGCGAAAAGGGCTTGTTTTGATTGTTTGGGGCAGGCGCGAGGCGCGGAAACGATGTCTGGAGCGACGGAGCGGCCTGGAATTCATCCGTAGAGGTCTTCATTGGCTGCGCCAGGAGTGTCCCTAGGTACCGGCACATAAGGAACGTCCCTAACTGCCGGAGGGGGCGTCTGCCGTGGCAGACGCCCCCTCCGGATGTGGGAAGTTTGCGCTGCAGGTTACTTGTCGGTGCCCAACTTGTGCGGCTTGAAGGCAAGCGCATTGATGAGTGCGTCGGTGGCAGACTTGACGGCTGCCGGCTGCGGATCGTTGACGTGATCCTCGGGATGCACGGGCAGGTCCTTCTTGACTGCGTTGTGGATCAAGTTGAGGTACTCAGTCACGCCAGTGGTCGATAGGTGCGTGCCATCGCCATCGAACAGGTCGTTGCGGTTGGCGCTGTATCCGTACCAGTCGATAACGCGCACGTTCTTGTAGCGCGTGGCGGCGTTGGCGATGGCCTGGTTGGTAGAGCCAACCCACGGCTGCGGGCTGCGCGTGTTCACAAACACCACAATACGCTTATCTCCCGCATCGGCCATGATGGCGTCGATCTGGTCGTCGGTTACCAAGCCGTTGGTGCCCAGGGCAAAGACCACGATCTTGCCGGCAAGGTTCTGCTGGATATAGCCCTCAAATGTCGCGCGCCCCGCATCAAACTGGCGGCCCTTTTCGGCATCGATATGGCTGTGCGGGAACACGCCGTCAAAGGAATCAACGGCGCGCAGCGACACGGAGTCACCGATCATCAACAGGTCGTAGGAGCCATCGGGGAAGCCGTCGTTGTCCCTGTCGGTGTCGTCGGCCGCCTGCTGGTCGGTGGGCGCGGTGTTCTTGGCTTCCTTGTTCAGAACTTCGGCGCCCTCGCCGCTCAGCGCAGACGTCTCGGGCACAAAGATCAGGCCGCCCAGTGCAACGACCAACACGACAGCGCAGGTTGCGCAGGCAGGGACGTGCGCGCGCACCCAGTTGGCGGGCGTGGCGGTGCCGTCGCGGAACTCGGATACGGTGCGCCCAAAGGCGCCCTTTCTAAACGGCGTCTCGATAAAGCGATATGAGCATTCGGCCACGGCGACCACCAGCAGCACCTGCAAAATGTACTGCCACCAGGGTGTATCGTTGATGTTGGCGACCGGGTTCATGAGCAACAGCAGCGGATAGTGCCACAGGTAGATGCTGTACGAGCGCTTGCCAACCCACACGAGCGGCTCGGCGGACAGCGCGCGGGCAACCATTCCCTGGGGCTGCACGCAGGCGGCAATGACCATGAGCGTGAGGATCGAGCACAGCAGCGTGCCGCCGCGATACTGGAACGCGGTGTAGCCGTTGGTGAGCGCGACCATGGCAGCAAGACCAACCAGACCCACGACGCCCAGCACATCGATGGATGCGGGCGAGGACCAAAAGCGCACGAGGGCGCTCGGCTGTGCCGGGGCGGTCTCGGCTGATTCGTCGGCCTTCTCGCCAGGCTTGCCCTCGGCGTTCTTGCCGTGCTTGGCGGCGCCAGCCAGGCGATTGAACCCCAAACGATGAGCGAGACGCACCGGCGCCAGGTCGCGATCGGGGATAAAGGCCATCCAGGCGCCCAGCAGCAGCGAGAACACGCGGGTGTCGGTGCCGTAGTACACGCGGCTGGGGTCGGCGGCGGGGTTGTAAAGCACCATCATGGCAAGGGCGGATACCGCGGCGAGGCCCAGAACCACGCGGCGCGTGTTGGGCTTGCTCACATGCATGGATACCATGGCAAACAACAGTGGCGGCCAAATCAGGTAGAACTGTTCCTCGATGGCAAGCGACCAAAAGTGCGTGAGCGGCGAGGGATCGCCCAGAGCATTGAAGTACGAGACGTTTTGGGCAATCTGCCACCAGTTGTTGAAGAACAGCAGCGACGGCAGGATGTCGGGGCGCATCTTGGTGAGCATCACGTGGTTAAAGATAGTGCACAGCGCGCAGGTTACAAACACTACCGTTACCACGGCGGGGACCAGGCGACGGATGCGGCGAATCCAGAAGCTCTTGAGGTCGATGCGTCCGGTCTTAGCGACTTCGTTGAGCAGCAAGCGCGTGATCAGATAGCCCGAAAGCACAAAGAAGATCGTGACGCCAAGCAGGCCGCCCTGAGCCCACGTGAGGTTAAGGTGATAGAGCACCACCGCGACGACGGCGAGCGTACGCAGACCGTCGAGTGCAGGGATGTAGCGGGACTTGGGGCGAGCAGACGTTTGCTCCGCGGCGGGAGTGTTGGCGCGGCCCGCGTTGTTGGCAGAAGCGCGATGGGGGCTCGCGGTGCGTCGCGGTTCGTTGGCACGGCGTTCGCCCTTCACGCGTTCGTGCGGCGCCGGCTCGTTGCCCGTGCGGCGTCGACCGCGCGAGCCCGATTGCGAGAGTTGTTCCATAAAACATCATCCAATGACGAGAATAATCAGCACGCCTTCATTGTAGCTGCCTGCTCCTGTGAATGCTTGCTGCTGGCGCAAGCTCAAGCGCGCGTCCACATCAAAGTGAACTAAAGTTATAGGGGGTGCGAGAGTGCACGATCGACGGCCGGCGGTGGGCATAAGGCCCGCAGATGAGGAGGTTTCCATGGCAGATCGCGGCATCGTTGCGGTGTTCGGCAGCATGAACATGGACCTTTCGGTGGCGTGCGAGCGCATACCGCGTGCGGGCGAGACCGTCGGCGGCAGCGGGTTTATCACCAACGCCGGCGGCAAGGGCGCCAATCAGGCTGTAGCTGCCGCGCGTATGGGCGCGTGCACGCACATGATCGGCGCGGTCGGTCGCGACGCGTTCGGCGCGTCGCTCGTGGTGGGGCTCCAAGACGCCGGCGTGGACTGTGACTTTGTAGTGCATCGCGATGACGTGGAGACGGGAACGGCGACCATCATTCGCTGCGAGGGCGACAACCGCATCATACTGTCACCGGGCGCCAACCATGCGCTTGCGGGCGCGGACGTTGCCTGCGCGTTGAGGCGTCTGGTGGCCCATGAGCTCGACGGCAACGCCAGCGAGATTGCCCCGGCTGCCGGAAGCGTCTTTATCGCCCAGGGTGAATGTGACCTTGCAGCGACGGCCGATGCGCTTGTTTGCGCTCACGAGCTGGGGTTCTATACGGTCTTTAATCCAGCGCCTGCTTGTGAGTTGCCTGCGGAGGTCTGGTCTGCGGTCGACTTGGTCTGCCCCAACGAGACCGAGTGCCAGGTGCTGACGGGTATCCTGCCCAAGGACGATGAGAGCTGCGTCGCGGTGCTCAACGCCCTGCTCGCTAGGGGTACTGGAGCTGCGGTCATCACGCTGGGCGGTGCCGGCTCGGTTACGCTCGGCGATGGCGGTGAGCTGCTGCGCATGCCGGCACTTTCGAGCACGGTAGTCGATACCACGGCCGCCGGCGATACGTTTATCGGCGCGTTGGCGGCGGCTCGCCTAGAGGGCCTGCCGCTCTTTGAGTGCATGGCCGCGGGTGCTCGCGCCTCGGCAGTGACGGTGTCGCGCCTGGGCGCTCAGCAATCGATTCCCACGCGCGCCGAAGTTGAACATTGGTTTGGTTAAACGATAAAGACGGAGAAGCGGAGTAGAACAATGGCAATCAAGAAGCTGATCCTTGATCTGGATATGGGTGTGGACGATGCGATGGCGCTGGCCTATGCCATCGCGAGCCCCGAGGTGGAGCTCGTGGGCATCACCACGTGCTTTGGCAACGTGCGCGTCGAGCAATCGGCGCACAACTGCCTGGCGGTGCTCGATCTGCTGGGTCGCCCCGAGGTTCCGGTGTACCTGGGTGCCGACCGTCCTCTGCAGGCGACTGAGCCCTATACGCCGCCGGCGTCCACCGCGCTCATTCACGGCAAGAACGGCATCGGCGGCGCGAGCGTGCCCGCGTCGCCCTACGAGCCGGTGGGGGCGACCTCGGCCGGCGGCAACGCTGCGGTCGATTATCTGATCGATGCCGCGCGCACCTATGGTCCCGATCTGGTCTACGTAGCGACTGGCCCGCTCTCCAACCTGGCGCTCGCCCTGGAGCGCGATGCGGCGGCGATGATGTCCATCGGCCGCGTGGTCGTGATGGGCGGCGCCCTTACCGTGCCCGGCAACGTGAGCGCGGGCGCCGAGGCCAATATGGCGAGCGACCCCGAGGCAGCCGACGCGGTGCTGCGCTCGGGCCGTAAGCTCACCATGGTGGGTCTGGACGTGACGCATCGCGTGGTGCTCACACGCCGCGACATTGCCGGCTGGACGGGCTCGGGCACCATGGCGGGCTGCGCATTTGCGAGCATGGTCGAGCACTACATTGGCTCGTACGAGATGAACGCACCCTACCTGGGTGGTTGTGCGCTGCACGATCCGCTGGCCGTTGCCGTGGCGATCGACCCCACGCTCGTAGGTGCGCTCGGCTGCAACCTGCGTGTTGATCTGCTGGGCGAGTACCGCGGTCGCACCATCTGCGATGAGCGCCGCCTGTCCGATCCGGACAAGAGCGCGCTTGTGGCACTGACCGTGGATGCTCCGCGCTTCCTGTCCGAGTTCAAGACGCGTATGGCCCGTGTCCTTGGCTAAGTTGTCTTTTTGGGACGGGGCTTTTTTGACTGGTATGATTGGTGCGACCGTTCGAACCAGCTAAAAGAGCCCTGTCTCAATTTGACTATCGAGAGGATCTGCCATGGAGCGCATCGCCAGCTTTTCCGTTGATCATCTGCTGCTTGAGCCCGGCGTGTATGTGAGCCGCATCGACCGCGATCCGGCGACCGGTGCCGCCGTCACCACCTTTGACCTGCGCCTGACCACGCCCAACAAGGAGCCGGTCATGAACACGGCCGAGTGCCACACCATCGAGCACCTGGGCGCGACGTTCCTTCGCAATCATGCCGAGTGGTCGGGCCGTATTGTCTACTTTGGCCCCATGGGCTGCCGCACGGGCTTTTACCTGGTCGTGTTTGGCGAGGTGACGAGCGAGGAGATCCTGCCGCTCGTGCGTGAGCTGTTCGAGTTTGTCGCCGACTTTGAGGGCGATGTTCCCGGTGCCGCTCCCGAGGAATGCGGTAACTACCTGGACCAGAACCTCCCCATGGCCAACTGGCTTGCGCGCCGCTACCTCGACCGCGACCTGGCCGATATCGACGAGAAGCACCTGCACTATCAGCAGGCGTAAGGGCTTTATCGCCCAAAACGCGCGCATTGGGCGCCTTTGCTTATGCGGGGGCGCCTTTTTGTTGATTGGTCGGGACGAGCGTTCAAAATCGCTCATGTTTGTTCTAGAATGTTCATATAGTCACATTTACGAACAGGAGTGAACATGCATATCTACTCTGTCAACGATCCCGAGTTCAAATCCTATGGCAACGTTTGGGATGACGTTCCGTCCGAGCTCACGTCGCCCGTGCTCGAGGCGCTCTCTGCCACGCCCATTCCCGAGGGCAGCAAGTACGTAGCAAGTGTGCCGGAGCTCGAGGGCGTCAAGGATGCCGATAAGTTGGGCTTTCTCATGTTTGGCGGCCGCCCCTTCCAACTGGGCTGGTGCAACGGCCACAACACGCAGCTCAACTGCCTGGAGTATCACCGCGCGAGCGAGTTTAACCTGGGCGCCCGCGATTTTATTCTGCTCGTGGCGCATCGCTGGGAGATCGAGGACGGCAAGCTCGACACCGCGTGCGTCAAGGCGTTCCGCATGCCGGCGGGTACGGTTGTCGAGGTTTTCAACACCACGCTGCACTACACGCCGTGCATGGTCGACGAAGGCGGCTTCCAGGTGATGGTGGCGCTGCCGGCGGGCACCAACGGCCCGCGCCCCGAGGCCGCAGCCGACATGCCTGCCGCCGGTGACAGCTACTGCTATTGGAAGGCTGACAAGTGGGTCCTCTGCCATGCTGACAGCCCCAAGGCTGCCGAAGGCGGCTACGTAGGCCTCATCGGCAAAAATATCGACATCACCTGCGACTAGAATCTTCCGTCTCAATCTGTAACATCTAGCGGGCTAAATCGTCTCTACCTGTTACAGATCGAGACAAGCTGCAGGGACAGACCGAACAATCTCAATCTGTAACACCAGGCCCGGTTTTGACGGCCTACCTGTTACAGATCGAGACAAACCGCCCCCAACCACCACAAAGGTGTCCCTTTGTGGTGGTTTGGCGTGCAACGGGTATCAGAAAGTGTCAGCTGTGGGCGGCTGCCGGGCCGCCGCGTGCGAAAAGAAGTGTCGGCCTGCGTCGCTGTCGTTGAGCGAGGCCCTATTTGCGGGGATACTGAAACCACGACAAGCAGCGTATGAAAGGATCGATGCATGGCTTTCCGTAATGACTTCCTGTGGGGCGGCGCGACGGCTGCCAACCAGTGCGAGGGCGCCTACAACGTGGACGGCCGCGGCCTGGCCAACGTGGACGTGGCTCCGCACGGCCCCGAGCGCTATGCGGTGGTCTCCGGCCAGCGTAAGATGCTCGACTTCGAGGACGGCTATTACTATCCCGCGCAGACCGGCATCGATTTCTATCACCACTACAAGGAGGACATCGCCCTCTTTGCCGAGATGGGCTTTAAGACCTTCCGTATGAGCCTGGCTTGGACCCGCATCTTCCCCAACGGTGACGAGACCGAGCCCAATGAGGCTGGCCTGGCCTTCTACGAGGACGTGTTCCGTGAGTGTCAGGCGCACGGTATCGAGCCGCTCGTGACTATCACGCACTTCGACTGCCCGATTCACCTCATCAAGGAGTACGGCGGCTGGCGCAACCGCAAGCTCATCGACTTCTACAAGAACCTCGCAACCACGATCTTCACCCGCTACAAGGGTCTGGTGAAGTACTGGCTCACCTTCAACGAGATCAATATGATCTTGCACCTGCCGTTTATGGGTGCCGGTCTGGTCTTTGAGGAGGGCGAGAACAAGGAGGCCGTCGAGTACCTGGCCGCCCACAACGAGCTCGTCGCCAGCGCTTGGGCAACCAAGATTGCCCACGAGATCGACCCCGAGATCAAGATCGGCTGCATGCTCGCCGCAGGTAGCTACTACCCCTACAGCTGCCGTCCGGGCGATGTGCGCCAGGCGCAGCTCGACAACCAGGACAACTACTTCTTCGTCGACGTCCAGAGCCGTGGCTACTACCCGGCCTATGCCGTCAAGAAGCTCGAGCGTCTAGGCATCGATGTGGGTATGACGGACGAGGACCGCGAAATCCTGGCCGCCAACACCGTCGACTTCATCAGCTTTAGCTATTACAGCACCCGTTGCTCCGCCGGTGCCGATAACCCCGATGTCGAGCGCACCCAGGGCAACGCCTTCGCCGGCGCCAAGAACCCCTACCTGCAGGAGAGCCAGTGGGGCTGGTCCATCGATCCGCTGGGCTTCCGCATCACCCTTAACGACCTGTACGACCGTTATCAGAAGCCGCTGTTTGTGGTCGAGAACGGTCTGGGCGCCAAGGATGTTGTCGAAGAGGATGGCTCCATCAACGACGACTACCGTATCGACTACCTGCGCCAGCATATCGCCGCGATGCGCGACGCGGTGACCGAGGATGGCGTTGACCTGCTGGGCTACACTACCTGGGGCCCGATCGACCTGGTCTCGGCCGGCACGGGTGAGATGTCCAAGCGCTACGGCTTTATCTATGTGGATCGCGACGACGCCGGCAACGGCACCCTCAAGCGTTCCAAGAAGAAGAGCTTCGACTGGTACAAGCATGTCATCGAAACGAACGGTGAGGACCTGTCCTAAGGGCACTGAGGCGCTCAACCTTGGGGCTCCAACCCTCCTCGCGTACCTAAGTACGCTTCGTCGGGCTTGTCGCTCCCAATCTTGAGCACCTCAGGCCCTTAGGGGACGGGCCTGACCGCTGTGAATTTCGCGGGCTCATCCTCATAGCCTCCTAATCAAGGCGCCCGGCGAGCAGTTAATGCTCACCGGGCGCCTTGCCGTCTGCGGATTTTGGGACATGCGGCCCGCTTTTTCGACCCATCTGTCGGTACACTAAAGGCACTATGGGTACCCGCGAGCGACATATCGGCCACGCGGCCGCCCGATCCGCACCCGTGGCGGATCCCAGGGGCGGCAGGCTCTTCGCCATGCCGCGATTCCTTGTTGGCATAACACATCGGGTGTACCGTCACCGCGTCTTTGCTATCGCCGGCGCCATCACCGCGCTGTTCCTCATGCTTTTGGCAGTCTTGCCGGCGCTGTTCGCCTTCGACCCCAAACTTTCTAACGCCGTGCCCGCCTATAGCAAGGTGTCCGAAGAGGTCGTGGATGCGCTCGCCCATTCGAGCTCTCTCCCGCTGCTTGTCGCCGCAATTGTATTTTCGATCTGGGGCGTATCGGTCTATCTGCGCTGTTTGGACTATGTGTTGCGTCGCCGCCTTGTGGCCATCGCCACCATCTGCGCCCTGTGGATGATCGAAGTCATTCTCAAGTACAAGTCGTTCACGCCGTTCTATGCCACCGTGCTGTGGTACCTGTACTACGTGCCCATGACGCTCATTCCGCTGCTCTACCAGCTCTGCGGCCTGCGCCTTGCGGGCCTGGAGCAACACCGCCTGGGGCGCCGCTACTGCGCTGCGCTGTGGATTGCGGCCATCCTGCTTATCGGATTTGTGCTCACCAACGATTTTCACCAGCAGGTCTTCCACTTTGACCGTTCAAGCGACACCTGGAGCAACGATTACACGTACGGCTGGGGTTATTTCGCCGTCCTCGTGTGGACGGCCTTTGACTTCGTGGCCTTTTTTATCCTGGTTGGTCGGTCCTCGTCCTTTCGCATCCAGCGTTTCTCGGGCACGGCGGCGCTCGTACTGCTGGGTGGCGCATTCTTTGCCGTCTCGTATGCGTTGCGCGTGCCCTGGGCATGGAGGCTCAACTTTTCGCTCGTCTATTGCGTCCTGTGCGTGGTGGCGATGGAAATCTGTCTCGATTGCGGTGTCATTCCGTCGTATCACGACATCGCCGGCATCTTCGACACCTTGCCGCTCGACCTCAAAGTCCTAACGCGCGACCTGCAGGAGGTCTATGCCACGCCAGTGTCAAAGCCAATGCCGGTAGGCGTGCGCGAGGAGTTGCGGACCCAGGAGCACGGCCGCGCCCATGCCTTTGCCGAGGCGTCCGATCCCAATGTGATGTACCGTGCCTTTCCGCTGCTGGGTGGATCGGCGCTGCTTGCCCAAGACGTGTCGGAGCTCAACGAGCTTAACCGTGAACTGGCACATCGTCGAATGGAGCTGCAGCGTCAAAACGAGCTGCTCGCCGCCGACTACGACCTTAAGACGCATTTGGCAGATCAAGAGGCCGAGACCTTGCTGGTCCAAGACGTGGACCAGGCGCTTGCCCGCGCGCTCGAAGAGATGTACGACCTGCTGGGCTCGCTGCCACCGTTGACCGACGAAGCGTCTTCGCACGAGCGTTACCGCATGCTGCAGCGCGCCAAGATGCTCGTCGCCTATTGCAAGCGCAAGGGGTCGCTCACGTTGGCACAGCACGGGGAGAGCGGTTTTGATCGCGACCGCATTCAGCTCATTGCCAACGAGCTCGCAAGCGACCTGCGCACCATCGATATCGATTGCGCCTCGATTATCGCCATACGGCGCCCGATGCACGCCAGTACGGTAAGCGCCCTGTACGACTGCGTGTATGACTTTGCGTTTTTTGCCTACACCACCGACCATCCGGCGCTTATGTATCACTTGGGCGACCATGACCGATGCAGTGTCGAGCTGCGCGCCACGCTTTTTTCCAACGATGATGAAGATCTTTCGCAGACGCCCGCTGCGCAAGAGCTCGAAAGCGCTCTGCAAGGGCGCAACGTGGCATACCGCCTTGAGGGCGAGCCCGGCCAGCTGCGCATGATCGTCTTGATGCCGAGGGCGGGTGAGTGACGATGCAGATTTCGCTCATCCTTCCCCAAATCGTTGCGCTCGATGTTGTCTTTGCCCTGGCTGCGTGTCTGCAGACGATCCACGTCCCGCTCATCTCATCGCGCCGCTCGTCCTATAACCGTAAGGTGATTTGCGCCTACGAGGCGAGCCTTGTGCTTCACCTGATGATTTCGGCGCTCATCTTATTCGCGTCGTCTGGCTCGTATCTGGTGGCGCCGCTTGGCGTTTGCGCCAGGGCAATGGGCGGAGCGCTGTGGCTCAATGCCGTGATCTTTGCCTATGGCGTGGTGCTTATGGTGCGCTATCGTCGTCCCGTCATGCTGACTGAGCTGCTGCTCGTTGCCGCCGTAACGCCGCCAATGGTTGTTGTTATGGACTCGGCGTGGACCGTTGTCCTTATCGCAGAGGGAGCGTTCTTCCTGTTCCGTTCCATCGCGGCGCTCTTGATGGACGTCCGTAACCGCCAGGAGGATATCACTGCGTTCTCGACGATCGAGACCATCAACGTGATTCCCGTGGGCATCCTGTATCTGGACCCGAGGGGCCGTCCGCTGCTCATGAACCGCTGCATGCGCAAAAACCTGGTGGAACTTCATATGCCAACCGATCTACGCGACATGGGTAGCACATGGAACGACCTGCGCAAACTTAGCATGCAAATGCCCGAAAGCAGCAGGAACCGTGTGCGGATTAATCTGGACCGCTTTGGTGAGGCGCGGGCGGTGGTCGAGGTCTCTCCCGCCGAGATTCGCCTATTTGTGTGCGATCGTGTTATGGTTTCGGGCCGTTCGTTCGAGCGCATTATCGGTCTTGATGTGACAGAGTACGCGCATGCTCATGACCGCTTGGCGCAAGCCAACCACCTGCTTGAGCTTGCGGGCCAAGAGCTCCAAGCCCAGATCGAAGAAGTCAAAAAAGTTGCTGACAATGCGGCCTACCTACGTATGCGCGCTCGCGTGCACGACGTGATCGGGCAGCGCCTGTCCATTCTTCATCGCTATTTGGAGGAGGGGCGTCTGGACGATGACTCGATCGAGCAGATTGACCCGTTGCTGCGCTCAATCGCCGCCGATTTGCGCAGTGGCGGTGCCAGCGAGCCTGCAGAGCAGCTGGGTGATATCGTCCATGCTTTTGGTTTGGTGAGTGTGCAGATCGATGTTGAGGGTGCGCTGCCTGAGGACGCGCGTGTCGCCGCCGCATTTTTGCAGATTATCCGCGAGGCCTCGACCAATGCCACCAAGCATGCGCAGGCGCATCGGGTCCACGTGCGTCTGTGGCAGGAGGGGGCGGATGCTGGCGCCGTCGCGCGCATGACGATTTCTAACGACGGGCCCCCGGCCCCCGTATCGTATCGCGAGGGAACGGGTATCCCAGGTATGAGGCATGTCGCGCAAGATCTGGGTGGTAGCCTGGAGGTCCACGCCGCCCCGCCCTTTACGCTTGCGGTGTCCATCCCGCTTAACGCCAACGACACGTCCCAAAGGAGAAGCTCATGATCCGCGTGTTAATCGTCGAAGACCAGGCCATCCTGCGCGAGAGCCTGGCGCGCTCCGTTGGCGACCAGCCCGATATGACCGTTGTTTCCGCCATCGCCGATGCCTCCGAGGCCTTGGGTGTCGCGCTCAAGGAGCGTCCGGACATGATACTGATGGACGTATGCACCGAGCATGATTCCAACGGCATCGTGGCGGCGGCGCGCATCAAGGAGCAGCTGCCCGAGTGTCGCATCATTATCATGACCGGCATGCCCGAGATCACCTTTGTCGATCAGGCTCGCGAGGCGGGCGTCGATAGCTTTGTGTACAAGAATGTCGGTATCGACGAGCTGTTCGCCGTGATGCGCTCCACGTTGGCGGGCTATTGCACGTTTCCCAAGCCGCCCGAGAGCATTTTTTCGGGCACGGCAGCTCTCGATGATGTCGAGCTATCGATTTTGCGCCTTGCCTGCGAGGGCAAAAGCCGTCGCGAGATCGCGGCCGAGCTGTTTATGAGCGAGGGCACCATCAAGCGTCGCATCTCGGAGATCCTGAGCAAGACCGGCTACGACAACATCATGCGCCTGGCCGTGCACGCGGTGACCGAGGGCAGCATCGTTCCCAACATGGAGCGCTAAAGCTCGTCGCGCATCGGCATAAAAACGGCGGGGTCGCAGGATTAACTCCTGCGGCCCCGTCTGGTGTGCGCGGATGTGTCCGCCAATCCGCGGCTGATGTTACATGCCGCTACGCGATGGTTGCGCTGTAAGAGGCGACGTCCTCGTAGGAATCGGTCAGGTAGGCGTCGATGCCGATGGTCGTGTTGACCAGGTCGTCAAGGCTGTCAAGCTCGCCGCTCGAGAATGTGAATTCCTCGGTGGCGTTGGTGCCGGGCATCAGGTGAGCCGAGAACCAGGGGTCCTTCATGGTGCCGTTGACGTTGGTCTTGCCGGAAGGAGCGTAGAAGGTCAGGTCCTTGTCGCTCTTGTTGGTGATGTTAACGACAAAGCCGATGTCGCCCCAGTCGTCCTTGAACTTCTCGGTGATGGTGATGGTGCACAGGTCGTCATCGGCGACGGTGACGGCGGGGGAGATTTCGATGCTCTGGACGTCGTCGTCTCCGACGGCCTCATCGATCTCTTCTTCCTTCTCGGCCGCCTCGCGATCCTTCTTCACCGTGCCGGACAGGTCCTTGTCGGACTTGGTAAAGATGAGCTTGTCGCCGTCCACCTCAAGGACGAGCTTGTCGTCTTTGAGCTTCAGGTCGTGCGACTCATCTTCGGCGGTAATCGTTACGGTGGTGGCGTCCTTGGCCTCCCATTTCAGGTCGGCGACCTCAAGGAACATGTCGAGGACGCCCGTGCCGTCTTCGTCGAGGATCAGGATACAGTTGAGGCCCCACTCCTTGAGCATATCCATGTACTCATCGGTGAGCTCTTCGCCGTCCAAGGTTCCACCCGAGTACTGCCAGCTGCCGACGAAGTTGGCCTTGGGGTCCTTGCCGCCGCCGCTGCAGCCCGTCAGGGCAAAGGCGAGCGCCAGGACGCATGTCAGGAATGCGAGTACGGACTTTTTGAACGTTGTCTTCATGGTGTCCTCCTTTATCGAACGAAACCCATAGAAGCAAATGCGGGGGTGGCGGACCTCCCCGCCAATTACCAGGTAGAGGGGCTAGGGCCTGGGTGTTCCGCAGTTGCTGCAGAACTTGCCGCCGTTTTCGCTGCCGCAGTTGGGGCAGAACCACTTGGTCGGTGCCGGGGCGGGTGCGGGACTGCCACACTCGGGGCAGAACTTGCCGGTGTTGGTGGCACCGCAACTGCAGGTCCACGTGCCGGCCGCGGGGGCAGCGGCAGGAGCCGGTGTGGGGGCGGGTGTCGGAGTCGGCTGTGGGGCAGCTTGCTGCTGTGCCTGGCCGGCGGCGAACAGCTGGCTGGCGTTCATGCCGCCCATGCCGCCTGCCATGCCCATGCCCATAAAGCCGGCCATCGCGCCGTTGGGGTTGGCCGCCGCGGCGCGCATCGCATCGCTCTGAGCGCTGGCGATGTTGGCGGCTGCCATGGTGGGATCGCGCATGACCGCGGCCTTCTGCAGGTCCTTGATCATCTGCTCGTCTTCTTGCGAGGCGGCGATGGAGTTGACGCCAAAGCTCACGATCTCGACGCCGCGCAGGTCGCGCCAGTCGGCCGAGAGGACCTCGTTGAGCGCGCGGGCGAGCTCGGTGGTGTGGCCGGGGATGGCGCTGTAGCGGATGCCCATCTCCGAGATCTTGGCAAAGGCTGGTTGCAGAGCGGTGAGCAGCTCGGACTTAAGCTGGCTGTCGATCTTATCGCGCGTGTAGCTATCGGTCACGTTGCCGCACACGTTGGTGTAGAACAGCAGCGGGTTGGTGATGCGGTACGAATACTCGCCGTTGCAGCGCACGGAGATGTCGACATCCAGGCCAATGTTGTTATCGACCACGCGGAAGGGCACGGGCGAGGCGGTGCCGTACTTGTTGCCGATGATCTCCTTGGTGTTGATGAAGTAGACGCGCTGGTCCTTGCCCGCGTCGCCGCCAAAGGTAAAGCGGCTGCCGATATTGGCGAAGGTCTCCTTGATGGAATCGCCCAGGTTGCCGCTAAAGACGCTCGGCTCGCTGCCGGTATCGAAGACGAACTCACCGGGCTCCAGCGCGACTTCGATGATCTTGCCGTTTTGCACCACGAGCATGCCTTGTCCGTCGTTGACGGCGATGACCGAGCCGTTGGAGATGACGTTGTCCTCGCCGCGCGTGTTGGAGCTGCGGCCACCGGTACGTTTGCTGCCCTTGCAGGCCAAGACGTCAGCAGGCATCGATTCGCAGTAGATAAATTCCTTCCACTGGTCGGCCATGACGCCGCCGGCAGCTCCCAATCCAGCTTTCAAGAGTCCCATGGTGATCTTCCTTTCTCGTCAAAGGCCGGGTGGTATTGGTTGGATTGCTTAGTCGTCCTTGTCGTCTTTCATGACAACGGTGGTCTCGGTGTGGCTGAAGGTGTCGTGCTTCTCGGTCAGGTCGAGCTCGCCACAATACTCATCGGCACAGGTTGCTTCGTTGGCCGTCTTGAGCTGGCCTACCAGCAGCACGTCTCCGATAATCACGATGATCAGCGGCGCGATGATGTTGATGAGGATGCCCTCGATATCAAAGGCGAGGTAATCCGGATCGAAGGCGTATTCCCCCATAAAGAGAATCTGGGAGAGGATAAATCCGATCACAAAGAACAGCACCGAGGCGATGGCGAGCTTGGGCTTGGAGCAGGGGAGCTCGCCGACCAAGCGGCCGGTCTGGCCGTTCATGGCAAACAGGTAGCTCTTGCCGTTCCACGAGGTGGAGAGCATCCAGACGGGGAACAGGGCGTAGTCGCTGTCTTCCCAGGTGTAGTCGAGCTGCTTGCTTTCGACCGTGGCGTCGTCGTATTCGTCGACGACGGTCTCGCGCAGGGCCGAGATCGTGCTTTCTTCCATGCGGCGCTCGGCGCGCGCCTTGCAGGTCTCGCAGTCCTCGTCGTAACGGTTGGCGATGTAGCCGGGCATATATGCGACCGAGAACGGGCGCAGCGCGTCGTAGTCAAACGGCTCGATGGCGTCCATGTGGCCGTCGGGCATCTTGGACGATCCGTCGACGGGCACGCGCTTAAACGAGATATTGCCCTTGCGATAGGCATCGTAGTGGTCGGTGGTCGTGACGGTGCGGTCGGATTCCTCGGTCACGGTCTCGTTGGTCGCGTCAAAGTACACTTCGCCGTCAACGCGGGCGCCGTAGAGCCAAAACGGCACGTAGACACCTTGGACCTCGTCGATGTGGTTGCCGGTGACAAAGCTCTTGGGCAGCAAGATCTTGCCCTTGTAGTGTTCCTTGAGTGCGGCCGTGACGTCATCGCGCCCGAGCTTAAACGGAATCACCAGGTCGGGCGAGAAGTCGCCAGAGAGCTGGCCGGGCGCCACGGCGGAGTTGCCGCAGTACGGGCAGGTGGTGACGGCGACGGTGCCGTCGGACACGAGCTCGGCGCCGCACGACGAGCAGATGTAGCCGGCGTTTTGGGCGAGTTCCTGCACCGCGTCATCGGCGACGGGCTTGGGCGTTGCGGCTGCTGCATCGGCTTTGGCATCTGCCTTGTCCTGGCGCTCGCGATAGAGGGCCTCGACTTCTTCGACTTCAAAGCGCGAGTCACAGTAGTCGCAGACGAGCTTTTGCTCGGCACTTGCAAAATGCAAGGGGCCACCGCAGGCAGGGCACTGATAGTTAACGCTCTCGAAGGCCATGATCGGTCCTTTCCGTGCCGGGGGCTATGCGCCGATGGCGCCACCGCAGTATTCGCAGCGCCCACTGGCATCGGGAATGGTGGTGGCTCCGCAGAAGGGGCAGGTCACCGCGGTCTTGGGGGCCTTGGCGGCCACGACGCTGTCGCGCGTCTCCTGGCGCAGCTGCACCAGCGCGTCGCGGACCTCGGTCGCCTGGCGCTTGGCCTCGCGGTATTCGATGGAGCCGCGCTGATCGATGGTGGAGTCGTTCACGCGCAGGTTGATCTCGGTAAAGTACGGCGTGTTGACGTGGATGGTCAGATTAAAGTCGTAATCCAGGTCGTAGCGCGGCGGGTTGTAGCTCTCGCGCTCGCCGTCCTTGGTCTCGCGATAGATCTCGGTGCGCTGCTCGTCGATATCCATATCGCAGCCGAGTACCTGCGAGAACTCGATGATGTCGGGATTGGCGTCGCGCCAGCGGCTCTGCGAAGTGATGATCAGCAGGCCCGCGTCCTCATCGAGCATAATATTGGTGCGCCCGGCAGAAAGCGTGCGCGTGGGGTTGAACGAAGACAGGCGCTCGGCGTTGGCCTCGCGGTAGGCGAGTTGCTCACGGATATCGTCCGCGGTGCTGGAGCGATAGCCGTGGAAGTAGGGGGAGAGCTTGCCGGCGCACTCTTTGCACAGGTAGCCTTCATTGATTTTTGTCTTACCTAGAAGTCCCAGCTCGGTACCGCAAATCGCGCACTCTTTCTTCTCGAACATCTTGTCAAAGAAGCCCATGGCTGCCTCCCATCAACTGGTAGCGTGTGTCACTTTTGATGATGGGGGAGTGCGCGATCCTTCGCGATACCCAGACGGCTCAAGGAGTCTCCACAACTGGGACACATGGCCCATTTTTGACTAGTCATTGGGGACGTTCTTAAACGACTAGTCGCGGGGGACACTCTTCGGCCACTCATTGGGGACGTACTTAAATGAGTGGTAGTCGGAGACACTCCTGGCCGAGCTAGAGATCGCGCGCGTCCCTTCTGGTCCATGCGGCTCAAAATCGCGGCGTGATGTGGACGGCTGGTGTCGAATTGGCAACATTTCGAGCCTAGCTTCGATATTGAGACTGGTTCTTTATTAAAATAGATTTCCAGACAATTGAGCGGCCGGGGGTTAACCATGAGGGGCATGGGAGACACAACCGCATATTTGCGTCGGGGCATTCGGGAGATTATATGCCTGCCGCTGTCCTTCTTCACGTTTTTGGCGTGCGAGTATCTCTTTGATGTGCGCATAGCCGAGTTCGTGCCATCGAGTGAGGTCGTCATCTACGAGAGCATCGTTGTCGGCGCGAGCGTGATTGGCTTTTTCGTGCGCCCATTTCTGTACTATCGCCTTCCCCAGACGATCGATGCGACGAGCGATATTACAGGCGTGCTGTTGGTATCGGCGTTGCTGCTGATGATTACGGCAGTGCGGTTTGAGGTAGTAATTGCCGGCGGCCTGGTGGCGTGCTGCGCCCTGGGCTATTGCGGATCGACCGCCCATGCCAATCTTGCGCGGCGTTTTGCGCAGACGCCCTGCCTGGCGCGCGCCGCCGCACTTTCCTATGCCATGGGCGTTCTGGTACAGGTGATCAACCACATGGTGATGCCTGTCGGTATTCCTCAGCAGGCTGTTCTGGTCGTCTGTGCGATCGCGTGGGTGGCGTTGCTCCACGGTGCCCGACGCGCCAAGCTGCGCGACGAGTCCGACCCCAACTTTGAACCCAGTGCTGCCGGGCTTTCGGTAGATGCTCTGGAATATGGCGCCAAGTGGCATGACGATCCCGAGGCAAAGGCGGCATTCCGTCGCGCCGTAGTTCGCCTGACCGTGGCGACGGCGTATCTTTCCAGCGTATTCGCCGCTCTCAACGCGGGCTTCACGACCTTGCATGCTGTCGGAGCCGTCGATTTGGGCGATTGGCCGCGCCTGCTGCTTGTCGTGAGCTCGTTGGTCGCTGGCGCACTATTTGACCTGCACGGCCGCTCGTATATGAATATCGGCATGACATGTGCCGCCATACTGTCCACGCTTTCGTTCTTTGTGCTCATCGTCGATGGTAATGGCGGCAACGAGCTTGCTGCCACGATTATCTTTTATCTGGGCTCGGGCTTTTTCGTGGTGTTCTTTACCACAAAATATGCCGCCGTCTCGCTCTATGCGCGCTGGTCATATTTTTGGCCGTGCATGGGTCGCGTCGTCAACAACGTGTGCTCGATGCTCGTGACGGCGCCGGCGGTGGCGATTATCTCGAGTCAAAACGTGCTGGCTGCGGTCGGTGCGGCGCTCGTGATGTTTGTGGGCATTGCGATTACGCTGCTGGGGCAGTTGGGGCAACGAGCCGATGATGCCGTGATGCAGGATGGCCTGCCGCTTGCCACCGACGATCTTGGTGGGGATCTTGCGCCCACATGCTTCGACCCCGAGCCCGTGGAGGCAGCGGAGCTCACGTCCGATGAACGCCTCGATGCTTTCGTCGCCACCTTTGGGCTTACAGAGCGCGAGCGCGATATTCTTGAGGTCTTGGTCGTTTCGGACCAGAGTGTTCAGGACATCGCCACGACGCTCTTTCTTTCGCGCTCCACGCTCTACCGCCACATTTCCTCAATCAACAAGAAGGCCGGTACCGCCTCGCGTGTGGCCCTTATCAACTTCTTCTGGCACTGGACACCCAAGGACTAGCTAATCCTCCAATAAGTTGCGGTGGAATAGTCCCTAAATTAAAGTCACGGGGCTTTAAACAGGAACTATTCCACCGCAATTGCTGAGGGGATAGATTGCGGCGGCGACAGAGGCAACGGCAGCGGCAGAGGCGTCGGCAGCTGTGGTAGCGGTAACGGCAGCTGGCAGGGTGTTTTCCGTCTACTTGCTACAGCAGCTCGCCGTGGCGTGCAATGTAGCGGCGCTTTGCCAGCTGGGTGAGCGCGATATAGGCGGTGACGATGCCGGCGAGCAGCGCGAAAAAGCTTGCGGGCAGCGCCATGAGGCCCAGCGCATCGGCGATGGGGCTTGCCGGCAGCCAGGTGACGAGCGCCAGGCCCAGCACGGTAAGAACGCACAATGAGAGCGCGGCGTGGTCGCGCGGGCTCGGCAGATGCGGGGAGCGCAGCATGTGGACCACGAGTGTCTGCGACCACATGGACTCGACAAACCAGCCGCTCTGGAAGAGCGCAGCAAAGGTCGCCATACCCGCGACGTCGCCTGCGGCGGCAAGCTCGGACCAGCTTGAGTCCACGGCGGCGGGGCACACGACAAAGAAGAGCGCGGCGAAGGTCACGATGTCAAACAGCGAGCTCACGGGGCCCAGCTCGAGCATAAAGCCCTTGATGGACGCGGCGTCCCAGGCACGCGGGCGGGCAGTCCAGGCGTCATCGACGGTGTCCCACGGCAGCGCGATGCACACGATCTCGTAGACCAGCGACAGCAGTACCAGCTGCAGGGCGCTCATGGGCAAAAACGGCAAGAACAGGCTCGCGACGGTCACGGATAGCACATTGCCAAAGTTGGAGCTCACCGTGGTCTTGAGGTACTTGAGCAGGTTGCCGTAAGTGCGGCGGCCTTCGATGATGCCGCGCTCGAGCACGCCCAGGTCCTTCTGAAGCAAGATGATATCGGCGGATTCCTTGGCAATATCGACGGCCGAATCGACCGAGATGCCGCAATCGCTCGCACGCATGGCGGCGGCGTCGTTGATGCCGTCGCCCATAAAGCCCACGGTGTGGCCGAGCATCTCGCGCATGACACGTACCAGGCGCGCCTTCTGCAGCGGCGAGAGCTTGGCGAAGAGGTTGGTTTTCTCGGCGCGCTCGGCAAGTTCGGCGTCATCGAGCGCATCGATCTCGGAGCCGAGCAAGACGTTGCTCGCATCGATACCAATCTGTTCGCAGACGGTGGCGGCGACGCGGTCGTTGTCGCCGGTTAGGACCTTGACCGCCACGCCCTTGGCCTCGAGGGTGGCGACGGCGCCCGCGGCACTTGCTTTGGGCGGATCGAGGAAGGCCAAAAAGCCCATCAGCACCATGTCGCACTCGTCGGCGATGCCAAACTCGCCCACGCAGCGCGGATTGGTCTTCTGCGCCACGGCAATCACGCGCAGACCCTCGGCGTTAAGTCCGGCGACCTGCTTGCGAATCTGGGCGAGGTTCTCGTTGGTGAGTGGCTGGGCGATGCCATCGACCTCGACAAAGGAGCAGATCTCGAGCATTTCCTCGGCAGCGCCCTTGGTAACCATCTGGGTTTTGCCTTGGGCGTCGGCGACAACTACGCTCAGGCGGCGGCGCGAGAAATCGAAGGGAACCTCGTCGACCTTGGTATAGCGGTCGCGCAGACTCTGGCCCAGCATAGAATCGGGCACGACGGTCGAGGGCGTCACATCGGCACGGTCGATTACGGCCAGGTCGATAAGGTTTTTGAGGCCGGTTTGGAAGAAGCTATTCAAAAATGCATGGCGCAGCACGCGTGCGTCTTCGTTGCCGTCGGTGCTGAGATAGCGCTCGAGCACGATGCGGTCTTCGGTGAGGGTGCCGGTCTTGTCGCAGCACAGGACGTCCATCGCGCCGAGGTTTTGAATCGCCGGCAGCTCCTTGACGATAACCTGGCGACGGGCGAGGTCCTTGGCGCCCTGCGATAGGCTCGTGGTCACGATGACGGGAAGCATTTGCGGCGTGATGCCCACGGCCACGCTCGTGGCGAACAGCAGCGCGTCGATGACGTTGCCCTTGGTGGCGGCGTTGATGGCAAAGACGGCCGGCGCCATAACGAGCATGAGGCGTACGAGCAACATGGAGACGCTCGAGACGCCGCGGTCAAACGCGCTCTTTTCGCCGCGCCCGTTGAGCATCTTGGCGATGCCGCCCAGGTAGGTGTCCGAGCCGGTGGCAACGACAAGCGCCATGGCGGCGCCGTTTTGCACGGAGGTGCCGGTAAAGACGATGTTCTTGCAGGCAGAGAGTGGCAGTGCGGAGCCGTCGGCGCCCTCGACGACGGTGACGGCGGTGGTCTTCTCGACGGCCTCGCTCTCGCCGGTGAGTGCGGACTCGATCACAAACAGGTCGCGCGCGGTGATGATGCGGGCATCTGCCGGCACCATATCGCCGGCAGAGAGACGGATTACATCGCCGGGGACGAGCTCGTCGAAGGGGATCTCGATGCGCTCGCCGTCGCGCAGGGCGGTGCAAGTGTTGGAGACCAGGTCCTTGAGGGCCTCGGCCGCATTGCCGCTGCGGGCTTCCTGGATAAACTTCATGCCGCCCGATACCAGCAGCATGGTGCCGATGACGATGACCGTGGAGGGGTCGCGCTGCGGTTCGGGCACGGCGAGCACGTCGATGTAGAGCGAGACCAGTGCGAGCGCGGCGAGGATGCCGGCGAAGGGATCGATGAACGCGTCGGCGATGCGGCGGGCGAGCGTTTTGGTCGTTGCCTCGATGGTGTTGGGGCCGACGGCGTTCAGGCGCTCAGTTGCCTGCTCGACGGTGAGGCCGTTTGCCGTGGCGTCAAGCAGTACGAGGGCGTCCTCGGCACTATGGGTGGCGGCGAATATGGTGTTCTTGGACAGGCCGGTATGAGCGGCAGGGCGCGCCGTGCGGCGGCGCTTGGAGATGGCTTCGAGTACCGTGACGGTTTTGAGCATCAGCATAGGGTCCTCCTTGTTGAGGGGAGTTAGCGTACGTGTCGTATTTGCTTCAAAAAACCTAGATGTCGCTCACGTCAAGCTCTTGAGCCCACAAAGGGTGCAGCGCGCCTTTGCGGTGGTTTTGGCGATCTGCCGGTGGCGTTTATGCGTGTGCGGAGCCCTCGCGGCGTGCCGAGGGCGACATGCAGGTTTTTCGACTAGGACTGCCTTCCATGGCACACCTCCTAAAGGCTGAGCGCAGCGCGCTTTGGGTATCTCGTACCCCTTTTAAATCCGCCCGTATTCTTGATGAGGGGGTTTGACATGTCAACCCCATTGTTCGGAAAACCATTCCCCCTGACAAAGCCTTTACAGAATGCCGTGGCCCCAAAGCGCGCCCGCATCTACGCTTCGCCTGCGCTAAACTGGAAGGCACGTACGCGATTACGAGAGGAGCCCGCATGGAGGCTTACAAGCAAGAGTTCATCAAGTTTATGGTCGAGTCCGACGTCCTTAAGTTCGGCAGCTTTACGCTCAAGAGCGGCCGTCAGTCCCCGTTCTTTATGAACGCCGGCGCTTACGTGACGGGCTATCAGCTCAAGAAGCTGGGCGAGTATTACGCCCAAGCCATCCACGATAACTTTGGCGACGACTTTGATGTGCTGTTTGGACCGGCCTACAAGGGTATTCCGCTGGCCGTCGTGACCGCAATTGCCTACCACGAGCTGTACGGCAAGGAGGTCAAGTACTGCTGCGACCGCAAGGAGGCCAAGGACCACGGTGCCGATAAGGGCAACCTGCTGGGTTATGAGCCCAAGGACGGCGACCGTGTGGTCATGGTCGAGGACGTTACCACCAGCGGCAAGTCCATCGACGAGACCTATCCCAAGGTCAAGGCTGCTGCCGATGTCGAGATCAAGGGCCTGATCGTGTCCCTCAACCGCATGGAGGTCGGCAAGGGCGGTGTGACCACCGCGCAGAAGGAGATCGAGGCCAAGTACGGTTTCCCCGTTGCGAGCATCGTCTCCATGGCTGAGGTCGTCGAGACCCTCTACAACCACGAGATCGACGGCAAGGTTGTCATCGACGACGAGCTCAAGACCGCCATCGACGCCTACTACGAGCAGTACGGAGCGCGTTAGTTACGGCGTTTTACCAAACGCCGTAACTGCTCGACGCTGCGCGGGCCGCATTTGGACAATCTGACGTTCAACTTCAAGGGCGCGACCAGAAGGTCAGCGCCCTTTCGTTTCACGTCACCTTGTCTCAAATGCGACCCGCTCGCTGTCGTTGCCGAAACATCGGCGTTGCCGGACTAGTCATTGGGGACGTTCATAAATGACTACTCAGGAATGAGCGTAGATAATCTCCCGTTTTTGGCCTGTGTGCGGGCTCAAAGTGGGAGATTATCCGCGCTCGCTTTAATTTGCCTGGGCTGCGATGCCTATCTAATCGGCTCGGCGTCTTCCCTGAGAATCGAAAGATACTCTTCATACCCGTACTGTCGGTATCTCTGTCTTGACTCGTCGAGAGGACGGAGGATACCCAATTCTTCAAATGATTTGACGAGCGAGCTCGCGGTACTCCTGCCGATATCGAGTTGGGCAGCGATGAATGCGGTGTCGACGATGGGGTGCTCTTCAAGAATGCCCAACAGCCTTTGCCCGTTTGCAGCAGTCCTTCCGAGATTTTCGGTAATGGTTGCTGTGGAACGGTTATGGAGGTCAACAAGGTTTTTTAAAGACCCTACCGAGTCCTTCGCACTCTCGAGAAGACTGTTACAGAAAAACTCTATCCATTCCTCGTAAGTGCCTCTCTCCCTTACGGATGTGAGTTGCCGGTAGTACTCGCTTCGATTTTTCTTGAACTGGAACGATGGATAGAACAAGCAAGAATGAAGAACGCCATCATTGATGAGCATAAGTGTAATGAGAAGCCTGCCCAGGCGACCGTTTCCGTCTAGGAATGGATGGGCAGTTTCAAATTGGTAATGGACGAGCGCCGCCCGCACAATCGGATCCATTTCGACTTGAGGCTCATTGATAAAGCGTTCGAGGTCCTGGAGCGTGTTACTCAAATCTTCAATGTTTGGAGGGACAAACGATGCGGTTGCAATGGTGCAGCCTGAGGGGCCAATCCAGTTTTGTGAGGAGCGCAGCTCGCCTGGATTCTTCTCCGTTCCGCGCACTCCGTCCAGCAGGACCGCATGAACTTGCCTAAGAAGTCTCGTGCACAAGGGCATCTTTTTGAGCAGTTCTACGCCGCGGTCGACAGCACGGACGTAATTCACGACGTCTGCGACATCTTTATGATGGAGTTGTGTTTGCGATGGGCTGAGCAGATCGTCAAACGTGCACTGGGTTCCCTCAATTTGCGAAGAAAGGAGTGCTTCTTTGCGCACGTACATTGTCAGATACATGTCGGCGTTGGGAACAAAGTAGAGCATGCCTTCAAGCTCTCCAAGCTTTCGTGAGCATGCGGAAAGCGTGCGATAGGTTTCCTCGGTGAGGTTTAGCTGCCTCAATGATTGCAAGGGCGTTGGAAAAAACGAATAGTAAGCCAATTTCCCCGATAGATTATTGCGGAGCGTTCCCTGGCCGTTCTCCTCGATTTGCATCGCGCCCTCCATATCTTTAGTGCCGGAAACTCGTTATTAGGCTAATCATATCAATTCTAATAACGAGTTTAAGGATTAAATAGTTATTAGGATTGATGTAAACAATCTAATGATGAGAAGTCGTTATTACTTGACCATGGAGCTCGGCTTGGTACAAGGGGGTCATCCAAAATGAACGTGGATAATCTCCCGTTTTTGGCTCGGTGACGGCCTCAAAGTCAAAGTGGGAGATTATCCACGTTCGCTAGTTAAGTGTCCAAAAATCCACACTCGCCAAACCTACCAAAAAGGGACGGGTTTATTTTGGCACGTTTCGGTCGGTATCAGGAAGTGTCAGGGACGGGGCGGCGGCAGGACTCGAGAGCGAAAAGAAGTATCGGGTTTGGTGCGCCCGCTTCTGCCCGTCCCGTGCGCGGGCGATACTCGGCTTATCGATCCGCGATGCAAAGGAGACGCTCCATTCCACGAGCGCTACCGGGAAGGGCTCGCGATTCGAGCCCTCGCCTTAGCATTTGAACCATTTGGCACTATAATTACCGTAGGCATGCGCACAACGTTGCGCTTAATCAAGAGGAGAAAACGTATGGGTCTGTTTGACATGTTCAAGAAGAAGGCTGAGCCCGCGGCTGCCGCTGCTCCGGCCTCCATCTCTGCTTCTGCTGGCGCCGACGTCCTGTGCTCGCCCGTCAAGGGTAAGGTCATCAAGATGGCCGACGTGCCCGATCCCGTCTTTGGTGGCGAGGTTCTGGGCAAGGGCTGTGCCGTGTGGCCCGAGGATGATCTGGTCTACGCTCCCTGCGACGGTAAGGTGACCGTCACCATGGGTCACGCCGTGGGTCTGCAGTCCGATAGCGGCATCGAGGTTCTGGTGCACGTTGGCGTCGATACCGTCAACATGAACGGCGACGGCTTCGAGGGCTTCGTCAAGGCTGACGACGTTGTGAAGGCTGGCCAGCCCATCCTCAAGATCGACCGCGCCAAGATTGCTGCCGCCGGTTACAAGGACTGCGTCGTCGTGGCCGTGTCCAACACCGCCGAGTTTGCCGATGTCGAACTCGCCGTCGAGGCCGACTCCGCTGTCGCCGCCGGTGACGCCATCGTTAAGGTCGTCCGCAAGTAAACTGCGGCATCCAAAGGATGTGCAAGGGTGGTCGGGTTTTCCGGCCACCTTTTTTATTGCACCGCGGGAAAGCGTTTTATTGCACGTTGGGCGGGCTTGCAAACCGTTCGGACGCTAAAACGAACCGACCGTGCCTTCGCGTTGCCGAGGGTGTTCATAAGCGGATAGTATGGGCTTACTTATTACAACGTGCGCCGCGTCTGGGAAGCGCAGTGCCGCTCATTGGGAGGAACAACATGAAAAAGAAGCTGCTGCTTGCGCCCCTCATGGCCGTCTTGGTTGCATGTGTGGTCGTGCTTTTCGGCTGTGGAGGTCCTTCGGTTGAGGAGCTCATCACCGAGGATCTTACGACGCAGTTTGACGAGGTCAAGAACGGTGGCGACGACTTCCTCTCTGGTCTGGAGGAGGCTTCGGGCGACGAGTTCGAGCAGCTGGGTATCGATCCCAAGGAGTATGCCAAGACCTATCTCGAGGGCTTTGACTACAAGATCGGCGACGTGACGGTCGACGAGGACAAGGGTGTCGCGACTGCCGAGGCCTCCATCACATGCAAGTCTATGAACAAGATCGTCGAGGACTTCTCCACCCAGTATCAGGAGAAGGTTGCCGCGCTTGATACGGTTCCTTCCGATGACGAGCTGTACAAGATGGCCGGTCAGGTTATGGTCGATGTGACCAAGGCCACCGAGCCCAGGAAGACCACGGTTATCTTCAAGTACACCTGCAACGACGACGGCGAGTGGTCTGCCGACGACTCCGTCAACTCCGAGATGATGGATGCAATGCTGAGCTAGTTCGTTGCGCGGTAGTTCGTTACGGCGTTTTACCAAACGCCGTAACTGCTCGACGCTGCAAACGCCCCTAAGCGGCAATCTGACGTTCAATTTCAAGGGCGCGACCAGAAGGTCAGCGCCCTTTCATTTCACGTCACCTTGCTCGCTTAGGGGCGTTTTCGCTGTCCGTTCTCTACCTGCGGCGTTGCCATGGTGGTCATTGGGAAGGCGGCAGCTGGGGACGTTCTTTTTCTGCCGGCAGTTGGGACACTCCTTGTGCCAGCGTTGCATCGAGTGCTTGGGAAACCGCGACCCGGTTTTTGGCCGAATAGTGGGTCGCATTTTCCGGATGGGGTGGGTTGCGGAAAGTGCGACCCGGAATATTGCTCTGAAACGGGATGCCGTTTCTCCGACGCGCCTCAAACGGAAAGCGCATCCCATTCCGGAGCTCCAAAACGGGATGCGCTTTCCGCGCGGAAGAATTGTCGCAGCTGCGTTAAGCAGTGTCGCTCGTTACTCGCCCAGAATCAGCGCCGCGAGCTCTGCCTGGGTGTCCACCACGTAGTCGGCGCCGGCGGCTTCCAGCTCTGCGCGGCCGCGGAAGCCCCAGCTGACGCCCGCGCTCCTAAGGCCGGCGTTGTGGCCGGTCAGGATATCGACATTGGAATCGCCCACATAGAGCGTGGCTGCCGGATCGGCGCCCAGCTCCTCCATCACATGCAGCGTGACGGGTGCTTCGGGCTTAGGCGGAAACGCGTCAACACGGCCCTGCACCAGCGCAAAGCGCTCGGAACCAAAATACTTCTCGATAAGCGGAGCCGCCGAGATGTGGTCCTTGTTGGTGAGCACGGCAAGCTGCACGCCCGCGGCACGCAGGCGGTCGAGCATCTCGATTGTGCCGGCATAGGGGGCGGTGTGGTCCTCCTTGTGCTCGCCGTAGTAAGCCCTAAACTCGGCAAGCGTTTGCTCAAACATACGGTTGTCGCCCGCATACTCGGCGGGCATAAAGCGTTCAACCAGCTTGAGCATGCCGTTTCCCACCTTGTAGCGGTACTCGTCTACGGCAAACGTGGGCCAGCCGTGCATCTCGCAGGTATGGTTGCCGGCGGCCGCCAGGTCCTCGAGTGTGTTGAGGATGGTGCCGTCCAGATCAAAAATCACATGGGAAAAAGCTGCTGCCATGGGTGCTCCTGCCACTTGAGTTGTAAAACGCACCCCATGATACTGGGCATGCGTGCCGGGCATGTTTGGAATCTGAATATCTTTAATAGCCCTGAGCCTTTGTCGTTAGCAAATCCTCGGCAGCTGCTCTCCCACGAGCATGTCGAGGATGCGGGTCGAACCCCAGCCGGTGCGCACGCGCACGGCGGGACGGGCGCCCTCGGCAAGCGGCAGCACGCGACCGATGACGGCGGCATTCTCGCCGTAGCGGGCGGCGCGCATGGCGCTCAGCGCGGCATCGGCTTGCTCGGTCGGCACGACGGCAACCATCTTGCCCTCGTTTGCCACCTGCAGCACATCGTAGCCGAGCATCTCGCAGGCGGCCTGCACGTCGGGACGCACGGGCACGGCGTCCTCGTCGACCTCCATGGCAACATTGCTGGCCTGGGCAAACTCGTTGAGTGTGGACGCCAGGCCACCGCGCGTGGGGTCGCGAAAGCAACGCGTGCCGGGTGCTGCGGCCAGAACGTCGGCAATCAGGTGGTTGAGCGGTGCGGCATCGCTTTCAATCGTGCTCGAAAACGCCAGGCCCTCGCGTTGGCTCATGATGGCGATGCCGTGGTCGCCCAGCGTACCCGAGACCAGGATGACATCGCCGGGGCGGCAGTTGGCGCCGCTGAGTGCCACGCCCGCGGGCACCTCGCCCACGCCGGCGGTATTGATATAGACGCCGTCGGCTCCGCCGCGCTCGACCACCTTGGTGTCGCCCGTGATTATGGACACGCCTGCCTCGCGTGCCGTCTCGGCCATCGTCTGCACAATCTGGCGGAGCTTATCCATGGGATAACCCTCTTCAAGGATAAAGCCGCACGACAGGTAGCGCACGTGGGCGCCCGAGGTCGCGACGTCGTTGACGGTTCCGCATACGGCGAGACGGCCGATGTTGCCGCCGGGGAAGAACTGCGGCGAGACTACAAAGCTGTCGGTCGACATGGCGATGCGCCCGCTCGCGGGCAGCGCGGCGACGCCGGCATCGTTGCCTTCGAGCAGCTCGGGCGACCCAAAGGCATCTAAAAAGACCTCATCGATGATGCGCTTCATCATCTGTCCGCCAGAGCCGTGGCCCAACAGGACGGTGCTATCGGTGATGCTATGGGACATATCCAAAACTCCAATCGTGGGTGGTGCCGGTGTGCGGGTGCGTCCGGGCTAGTCGCGATAACGGTAGTGTGCCGCGCAGCTGCCTTCGGAGCTCACCATACACGGTCCGACAGGATGCTCGGGCGTGCAGGTGCGGCCAAAAAGCGGGCAGCCGCTCGGTGCAATGGCCCCGCGAAGCACGTCGCCGCAGCGGCATCCGCGCGGCTCGACCGTCGGCTCAACGGGCACGTCAAAGCGAGCACGGGCATCAAAGCGCGAGAATTCGGGACGAATGGCGAGTCCCGAAGCCGCAATCGACCCCAATCCGCGCCATGTGGTATCGCATGGCTCAAACACCTGCTCGACCAGCTGGCGCGCCACGGGGTTGCCGTCTGTGTTGACGCCACGGCGGTAGGCGTTGCCAATCGCGGGCTTGCCCTCGACAACCATCTGGACCAGCATGCAGATACCCTGCAGGATATCGACCGGTTCAAATCCTGTGACCACGCCCGGGGTATCGAACTCATCGACCAAAAAGCTAAAGGGCGTCAAGCCCGTGATGGTGGCGACGTGGCCCGGCAGGATAAAGCCGTCGATGGTGGTCTCGGGATCGTTGGCGATGGCACGCAACGCCGGCGGCGTGGTCTTGTGGGCGCAATAGACCGAAAAGTTCAAAAGCCCACGCGCCTCGGCCTCCAAGATGGCGGCGGCGATGGTGGGCGTCGTAGTCTCAAAGCCCACGCCCATAAAAATGACCGGGCGATCGGGGTTTTGCTCGGCAATGTCGAGCGCGTCGAGTGGGGAGTAGACGATGCGGATGTCGCGCCCTGCCGCCTTTTGCGCAGCGAGCGAGGTGGACGATCCGGGCACGCGCATCATGTCGCCAAAGGTGGTGATGATGGCGCCGTCGATGTTGGCGAGCGCGATTGCGTGGTCGATGTCGCGGTTGGCGGTAACGCAGACGGGGCAGCCCGGTCCGCTCAGCAGCTTGAGCCCGGCCGGCATAATGGAGCGAAAGCCATAGCGGCCGATGCTCACGGTGTGCGTGCCGCAGACTTCCATAAGGTTGATGGTGTGGTCGCCGACGAGTTCATGGATGCGTTCGATGAGCTCGCGGGCCAGCTTGGAATCGCGAAATGCCGAAAAGTCGATACCGGAGCGAGCCGGCTGTCCGGCCGCCACTAGTATGCCTCGGCCGGGTTGCTGGCCAGTTGGTCTTCTTCGACCAGTTCGGTCATGGCATTAACGAGCTCGAGCGTTTCTTGCGCTTCCTGCTCGTCGACGATCTGGATGCCAAAGCCGGCGTGTACGAGAATATAGTCGCCAACCTGCGCCGTCGGCACGAGTCTTAGCGAAACAGGGCGCTCGATGCCCATCATGTCGACGGTGGCCTTGAGGTCGTCGTCGCGTTTGACTACTTTACCGGGAACGGCAAGGCACATATTGTTCCCCTTTTATACGCTTTGCGCTGGACGGGCGCTCAATAATCCATCAGTTGATGGTAGCGCTCGCGGGGTTCGCGGGCAAACGCGTTACGCCTGTGAGACGGCGGCGTGCGAGGGCGAGCTACTGTGATGCAATCTGCGCAAGACGAGCGCTTGCGACCGCCGCCTGACCGTAGGCGATGCAGCCGTCATTGACGGGTACGGTGTGGGGGACAAGGACAGTAAGGCCCGCGCTTTTGAGCTCGCGGGCGAGGAGCTGAAGCAGAAGTCGGTTCATGAACACGCCGCCCGAGAGCGCGACGGTGTCGATGCCCTCGTGCACGCAGATATCGCTGGCGATGCGCGCCGAGGAGCGCGCGATGCCGACATGGAAGTCGAGTGCGAGCCTGTTGGCGGGCGCTCCGGCTTCAATTCCTCCCAAAAGTGCCTCAAAGAGTGCTTTCTGGTCCAGAACATAGGGGCCGTCCAGCCACGATGGGTCAGATGCGGAGTAGCCGGCGTTGTCGTCGGGAAAATGGGCGATTTCGCTGTCGAGCGCGCGCCAGGCGGCGGCTTCGAGTTCTATGGCGGGTTCGCCCTCGTAGGTTGCCTTGTCGCAGATGCCCAGAATCGCTGCCGCGGCATCAAAGAGACGCCCCATGCTGCTGGTACGCGGGCTGTTGATGCCGCGCTCGATCATGGTGGCTGTCACGCTGCGCGTTTGCTCGTCGAGGCTGTCCAAAAGCCGAGCGGCACCTGGGTGCTCGAGCAGGCCGAGCTCACTGAGCAGGGCAAAGGCGTTGCGGCGGGCGTCGCGCACGGAGGCCGCCCCACCGGGGAGCGCCCAGGTGCGCAAATGCGCGGCACGCTCAAAGCCGCCAAGGCTGGCAACAAGAAACTCGCCGCCCCAAATGGTCCCATCGGTGCCGGCGCCGGTGCCGTCAAAGGTGATGCCAAGGACGCGCGCGTCGGTTGTAAGCTGGCCCGCGGCGATGGCCTCGGCCATTACGCTCGCGATATGCGCATGATGGTGCTGGACTTCGATAAGCGGCAGATCGTGCTCGCGCGCCTGCTCGCGCGCCCATTGGCTCGACAGATAGCTGGGATGCATGTCGCATGCCAAGGCGGCAGGCGCCAGGTCAAAGAGGTTTTCCAGACGCGAGCGCGCGGCGCTCCAAGCATCGAAAGTCGCGCCGTTTTCGACATCGCCGATATGCTGCGACACAAAACAGGTCGTATGACCGTCCGAGTCCGTGCGAGTGAGTGCAATCGTGGCTTTTTGCTGCGGCCCGCAGGCGAGCACGCAGGACGGAGCGCCGTCGAGCGCCGGCAACGACAGCGGTTGCGGCGCATATCCGCGTGCACGACGTACGGGCATGACGTCGCCGTCGACCACGCGTACCACGGAGTCGTCGTAGCGCGACAGGATCGCGCGGTCGTTGCCGAGCAGCGCGTCGGCGATGCCGGCGGCAACGAGATGCTCCCAGGCAAGGTCGTCGTCGGTCTCGATGGGTTCTTCACTCAGGTTTCCACTGGTCATGACGAGCGCGTGCATACCGTGCGACGCGGCAGCTGCAAGCAGAAGATGCTGAAGCGGGGTGTAGGGGAGCACAACGCCAAGCTCGGGAAGGTCGTGCGCGACGGACGGTGCGAGTACGAGGGCGTCGGGAGAATCGCCGTCGTTCCCGCAAACAGCACGCCGGCGCAGCAGCACGATGGGGCGGATACTGCCAGCGAGCAGATCGCGTTCAGCATCGTCGATATGACACAGGCGCTCGGCATCGGCAAGACTGCGCACCATGACGGCAAGTGGTTTGTTGCTGCGGCGTTTGCGACGGCGCAACTCGGCTACCGCTTGCTCGTTGGCAGCGTCACAGGCTAGATGGAATCCGCCCAGGCCCTTGATGGCGACGATGCCACCGCTGGCCAGCAGCTCAACGCAGCGCTCGATGATAGCGTCGCTGGCCTCGCGCGTGGTGCCGACGGCCGGTGTCGCGGACGAATTCCCGCACGCATTGCCGTTTACAGCCTCGCGCCACGTAATATGCGGTCCGCAATCAAAGCAGGCATCGGGCTGCGCGTGAAACCGCCGATCGAGCGGGTCGGCATACTCTGCGGCGCAGGTGGGGCACATGGGAAAGCGATCCATCGAGGTGGCCGCTCGGTCATAGGGCAGCGAGCGAATGATGGTAAAGCGCGGTCCGCAATTGGTGCAGTTGATAAAGGGATAGTGAAAGCGTCGGTCGGCGGGGTCGAACAGCTCGCGCAGGCAGTCGTCGCACGTGGCGATGTCGGGCGAGATGAGCGTCGTGTGGGCAGTTTGATTCTGTGACGCCACAATGCGAAAACCCTGCTCGTTAGCGGCGTCCCAGTTGCCGGGTGCTAGGTCCACAACCTCGACATGCTCCACGCGAGACGCCGCAGGCGCATGCTCGGAAAGCGCGTCGACAAATTCGTCGAGTGCTCTGCCAAGAGCGTGCGCCTCGATATGCACGCCGTCGCCCGCGTTGAGCACCCAGCCGCAAATGCCGTGTGCCATGGCCTCGCGATACACAAACGGTCGCATGCCGACGCCCTGCACAATGCCCGTTACATGGATATGCACATGTCGCATGCGACCCTCCTTCGTTGAAATGTGTGCTGTTACAGCCCCAGGCTCTGCTCGGTGGCGGCGCAGGTGAGCTCGCCGTGTTTAACGCCGCGCAGCCCCAGCAGACGGTCGGCCAGCTCGTAGACACGTTCGCCGCGACCCTTAAGCGCCAGAATCTCCAGGCAGTTGTGGTGATCCAGGTGCACGTGCATAGTCGATACAATCTCGTCGGTGTAGTCGTGCTGCACCTCGTCCAGGCGGCGCGTCAGGTCGCCGGTGTGATGGTCGTAAATCATAGTGAGCGACCCGATGACCTGCTCGTCGGGCGTTCGCATCTGCTCCTTGGCAATGGAGGCGCGAATCAGGTCGCGCACGGCCTCGGAGCGGTTGGCAACGTCGCCGCGGCGCGCGATCTGCTCGTCAAAGCGGCGCAGCAGGTCGTCGGGCGCGGTGACCGAAAAACGGACCAGCTCGGAGGCAGAGCCGCCGCAACGGCAGCCCGCGTCGCCGGTCGGCCCGTGCGAATGCTCGTGCTCGTGATCGCAGACGTGCTCGTGCTCGGCCACGCTACACCAGCTTTACGGAGCCAACGGAGTTATGGTCGGCCTCGATGGCCTCCTCGTAGCCCTCGAGTGCGTCGTGCGCCTCGTGGAGCGCCGCCATGGCGGCCTCGAGCTTGGCGCCAATGCGCTCCATATCAAAGTTCTCGGTTGCATGCAGCAGCTGATGGCTCCACTCGTGGGCGAGCTCGATCGTGTCGTCGACCTGCTTGACGCTCATGGCAAGCTGGCTCATGTTCATTCCGACGTCATGCATGGGAAATCTCCTTTTGTACGGGTCTAATCAGTGGTTCAGATTCTACTACGCCCGCTTTGCGCATCGCTGCATAAGAAAACGGGTGCGAGTCCGTCTGACCCGCACCCGTTCACTGGGGGCTGTTTGTGATTACCATACTATCCGTGGTCGCGGGCGCAGCACCCGGCTCTCCGGTGAGCGGCGCAAAACCGCTCATGGACGGCAGCACACGACTAGCGTATTACAGGTGCTTCTCAAGCAGCGCCTGCAGTCTGGCCTTGGGCAGCGCGCCAACGGAGCGGTCGATTTCCTCGCCGTTCTTAAAGACAACCAGCGTGGGGATGCTCATAACGCCAAACTTCATGGCCAGGTCCTGGTTGTCGTCGACGTTGCATTTGGCAACGGCAAGCTTGCCCGCCAGCTCATCGGCAACCTCGTCAACGATGGGCGAGAGGGATCGACAGGGCCCGCACCACGGTGCCCAAAAATCGACCAGCACGGGCAGGCTGTCGTTAACGATGGAATCGAAGTTCTCGGGGGTAATCTGATTAATGTCAGCCATGGTGACCTCCATAATGCGACGCGGCTCGGCCGCGTAAAACTCAGTACGACCGTGCTTATACCCAGCCGCCCGCAAAGCAACCACTCGCGGGCGGCTCTTTTATATAATGGTGGGCACGCAAACGATTGGAGAGCGCATGTCCACGTCACAAAGCCAGAAAAAAGAAGCCATCGCCCAGGCGGCCGAGCAGGAGCTCGCATCGCTCGCGGGTCGTGGCGTGCGTATCGCGGGCAACGCGTGCTCGCCGATCGTGCTGGTCAAAGGCGATTTGGACGAGGCCGAGCGTTCGGGTGGCGAGCTTGCCGCCGGCCCGGATGGCGCGGCGTTGCGCAAGGCGCTTGGGGCCATCGGCTACGCGCCCGAGGATTTTTGCGTGCTGGCAAGCGTCGCCGGCGTGGGTGACGGAGCGGTCGCGGTGGGCGAGACTCTGTCGTGCGAGCTGTTCCGCGAGGCGCTTGAGGCTTTGGACCCCGAGGCAGTGCTACTGCTCGACAACAACGCGGCTGACGCCATGCGCGAGACCTACGCCGATATGCTCGTGGCGATCGATGACTTCGACACCGCCATGCTCAAGCCCGGCCTGGTCGCCCATGTGCAGGGCCGCCGCGTGCTCGCGCTCGACGGCTTTGAGGCGGCACTTACCGACAGGGCCGCTAAGCAGCGCATGTGGGCATACATCAAGCAGCTGACCCCGGCGGCTGCACCGCTGTAGCGGACCGGAGCCGGTAAGGCGGCCCTGACGGGTCGAGCGCGGCGCCGGCTTATCGCGCCCCTACATCACAGCGCGCAGCTCAAACCGATCGCCGTTAATGCGGAACTGACAGTTGCCGTTCATGCGCTCCACGGCAAGTTTGATGCTCTTGGTGCCAAAGCCGTGGCCCGCATGCCGGGTCACGGGCATGCCGTCGACCATGCGCGGCGCGCGGTCAAACGTATTGGAAACTAACAGCAGCAGCTGGCCGTCCTCTAATCGCAGGTCAAAGTCAACGAATCGCTTTCCTTGGGGTGCGGTGCTTGCGGCGGTGATAGCGTTTTCCAAGGCATTTGAGAGCACGCTAAACAGGTCGGCGTCACCTACATGGATGGTTTCGGGCACGGCGGCGCGCAGGTTGGCGGTAATGCCGTTTCTATTGATATCCGAGTTAAATGACGAAAGCGCGATGTTTACGGTCTCGTTGGCGCAGAAGCGGCGTACGGCGGTGCGATCGCCGGCTTCGCAGAGTTCATCGATGCGTTTGAGCGCCTCGTCGGTGTGGCCCTCCTCAATTAAAGCGGCCAGGCCGCGTAGGAAGTGGCGCATATCGTGGCGAAGAATCGACAGCTCGCGCCCAGATTGACGCCAAGCCTCGAGCTCTTTGATGGCGGCGCTGTCGCGGGTTTCGAGCATCCAGCGCTCTCGCTCAGCGGTTTCCTTTTCTTCGTATTCGCGCAGGTAAACGGCAAGAAACATAAGATAGAAGGCACAGAGCGCAAATGCCAAAAACTCAACCGTTACCACCGAGCCCGAGTGGAACAGCGTGGTGTAGACGTTGGTGGCATAGTCAAAGACGTAATAGACGAGCGGCAGGATTAAAAGGATGCCCAGCTCGGTGGTGCTTTTAATCGCCAAGCGCGGACCGATGTCGCCGGCCCAATGCAACAGGACGGCAAAGACGGCGAGTGTGGTCGCGATGCGCGCCAGATAGTACGCGATCTGAGAATCGGTTGCGGCAAATGCGGCGATGCCCATCCAATTGCTGAACTGGCAGCTCAGATAGGCACTCGTAATGCCGAGCACGGCAAGCAGCGGGCTCAGGCGGTAGCGCGCGCACAAATAGATGACGAGCGGCAGATGCACGACGAGCGGATATACCTGGCGGGCAAAAAGCTCGCCGCCGACGGCATTGGCGAGGCCAAATGCGCATCCGGTTACGGCACCGACCAACACCAGTTCAAGCGCATGACGCCGGTTGATCTCGACACCGCACAGCGCCGCCGAGGCAAAGACGCCAAAGAGTAGCGTCGTGGCGTGGTGGATTGCCCAAAGGACCATTTCGACCGAGGAGACCATCAGTGTCTCCCACCCTCAAAGCGCGCCGCAAAGTAGGCGTCTTGGAATCCCTGCTTGCAGCTGCGCGAAAGCGGGATGCACGCGCCCGAGCGCATGACGATGTCCGTGCGATCAAAGTGATCGATATTGCGCAGGTTGACCTGGTAGCTGCGGTGGCATTTAAAGAAGACCGCGTTTTGCTCCAAGCGGTCCTCGACGCTGCGGAACGACTCGAGTGCCTCGATATCGCGTCCGTCGCGCAGGTGGAAGACCACGTGCTTGTTGCGCGCCTCGGCATATTCGATGTCGGACAGGCGCAGGGCGTGGTAGCCAAAGGAAGTTTTGATCACGAGCTCGTCGGTTGCCGCCGGGCGCATGCTCGAAAGCTCGTCGAGTAACTGCGCCAGGCGTTCGTAAGTCACGGGCTTGAGCAGATAGTCGAAGGCGCGGACCTCGTAGGATTCAAGCGCGAACTCGGGCGACGAGGTGAGGAACACCAGGCGCACGGCGGTGTCGGCCTGGCGCAGTTCGCGTGCGGTGTCCATGCCGTTGACGAGCGGCATGATCATGTCGAGCAGAATGATGTCGGCGCGCGATGCGGCATGGCGGGCCAGCAGGTCCTCGCCGCGCGTGACGAGCGCAACATCGACCGTCGTGCCCGTCTCGGTCGACCAACGGTCGATCATCCGGTGCAGTCTATCTAGAAAAGCGACATCATCGTCGCAGGCAATAATCTTGAGCATTCGGCCCCCTTAAGTAGTTCGATTTTGCCACATCGGGTACGCGCCGCTTGTGGGGGTGCGGACCGTTTGCGCCCCACGGCGTGCAACTCGCGCCAAGCGGTATTGCGGTGGCGAAAGATGCCTCCTGCGCCATCGAGAGCTCAGCTATCCTCAGCTTGCCAGTTCGAATATGGACCTGCCACATGATTGAATTTTTATTTCAACTTTACACCTAGGTTTACAGCTGTCTTGTCAGCTGTAAACCTAGGTGTCATACTAAAGCCCCAAGATTCGCCAAAAGAGAGGGGCCTTGATGGCACAGAGCGCGAACATGGATGCGTCGGAGCTTGCACGCGATATCGCGGCCGGCTTGGCATCGGCAACGACGGCAACGGAGCGTGCGGCACTGGTGCCCGCAGAGCTCGTCGAGGCCATTCAGCAACTAAAAACCCAACGTGACGCGGTGATCCTGGCGCACTATTACGTGGCGCCCGAGGTCCAAGCCGTTGCCGATTACGTCGGCGATAGCTTCTACCTGGCAAAGCTCGCCAAGAGCCTGCCGCAGCAGACCATCGTGTTGTGCGGCGTGGAGTTTATGGGCGAGAGCGCCAAGCTGCTCAATCCCACTAAGACCGTGCTGCTGCCCGAGCCGGGCGCAGACTGTCCCATGGCGCACATGGTCAAGCGCGAGACGGTTGACGCGGCGCGCGCCGAGTACGGCGACGACCTGGCCGTGGTGTGCTACGTCAACTCCACGGTCGAGATCAAGAGCTGGAGCGACGTGTGCGTCACCAGTTCCAACGCCGTTAAGATCGTGTCCGAGCTGCCGCAGCAGCATATCCTGTTCATTCCCGACCAAAACCTGGGACGCTTCGTAGCCGAGCAGGTGCCGCAAAAGCACGTCATCCTCAACAACGGCTACTGCCCACGCCATCACATCATCACCGTCGAGCAGATCGTCGACGCGACGGAGGCCCACCCCGACGCGCTCGTGCTGGCGCATCCTGAGTGCAAGGCCGACGTTCTGGCCGAGGCCGACTACATCGGCTCCACCGCCGGCATCATCAAGTATGCCGAGGAGTCCGACGCGAGCGAGTTCATTATCGTGACGGTCCGCGGCGTGCTCTACGAGCTCGAGCGCCGCTGCCAGGGCACCGGCAAGAAGTTCTATTTCCCCGCGGTGCAGCCCACCTGCGTCAACATGGACCTCATCACGCTCGAAAAGCTCGTGCGCTGCCTGGAGACGGGCGAGGGCGAGGTGCAGATCGGCGTCTCGGACGAGGCAGCAGACCAGGCCAAGCTCACGCTCGACCGTATGCTCGAGTACGCAGCACGCTAGAACAATGTTGCATGAGGGACGGTCCCTTATGTCACATTCAAGGGAGAGGATTCCTGTGGAAACCAAGCAATACCCCGATATGGAGTGCGACGTCGTCATTGCCGGCTGCGGCGTGGCGGGTCTGTACGCGGCCCTCAATCTGCCGACGAGCACGCGCGTGATCATGCTCTCAAAGGGCGCCGTCGATGAGTGCGATTCGATGCTCGCGCAGGGCGGCATCTGCGTGCTGCCCGAAGGCTCGGACTACGATGCCTTCTTTGAGGACACCATGCACGCCGGCCACTACGAGAACCGCCGCGAGAGCGTCGACATCATGATTCGCTCGAGCCGCTCGGTCATCAACGACCTGCTAGCGATGGGCGTGGATTTTGAGCGCAAGGCCGACGGCAGCCTCAATTTTACCCGCGAGGGCGCGCACAGCCGTCCGCGCATTGCCTTCCATGCCGACATTACGGGCAAGGAGATCACGACCAAGCTGCTCCAGGCCGTTCGCAAGCTGGACAACGTGCAGATTTTGGAGCACGTGGCCATGACCGACATCCTGACCGCCGAGCGCGATGACGCCACGGTGTGCACCGGCGTCGTCGCCGTAGCCGTGGACGAGGACAACTCGGTTCGCCCCGCCGACGAGCTGGCAAATGCCGCTGAGGGCGTGCATGCCGGTAAGCCGTTTAAGATCCATGCCCGCCACACGCTGTGGGCGACGGGCGGCATTGGCGGCGTCTACGACCACTCGACTAACTACCCGCAGCTCACGGGCGACGCCTGCTACATCGCTCAGGAGCATGGCATTAAGATGGAGCACCTGGACTACGTGCAGATCCATCCCACGGGTCTGTTCTCGCCGCAGCCGGGTCGCACGTTCCTGATCAGCGAGAGCTGCCGCGGCGAGGGCGCGATTTTGCTCAACGCCGCCGGCGAGCGTTTTACCGACGAGTTGCAGCCGCGCGACGTTGTCGCCGCCGCCATCCGCGAGCAGATGAAGCAGGATGACACCGAGCACGAGTGGCTGAGCTTTGCCCCCGTCGAGCGCGACGTGGTGACCGGGCACTTCGCCAACATCCGCGCGCGCTGCCTGGAGGACGGTCGCGACATCCTGGATGAGCCCATTCCCGTTACGCCGACGCAGCACTACTTTATGGGCGGCGTGTGGGTCGACAAGGACGGCCGCACCTCGATGCCCGAGCTCTACGCCGCGGGCGAGACGGCCTGCAACGGCGTTCACGGCAAGAACCGCCTTGCTTCAAACAGCCTGCTCGAGACGCTGGTCTGGGGTCGTCGCGCCGCGTGGTATATGCGTACCGGCGAGTCGCTGGCCGTGGAGCAGGCGGGCGATCCCGCGCTCGATGGCCGTCATCGCGCCCTGGGCGCCGACCCTCTGGCAATCGATGATTTGGCCCGTGCCGCCGGCACGCAGGCCGTGGAGGAGTAGACCATGAATCCCATTACCATGAAGCTCGTCGTCGATGATCTGATTCTGCAAGCTCTGCGCGAGGACATTACGTTTGAGGACGTGAGCACGGCGAGCGTGTGCCCCACGGCGCGTCCCGCCACGGTGGAGCTTATCGCCAAAGCCGATGGCATCATTGCCGGCCTGGATGTGTTCGCTCGCACCTTTGAGCTGCTGGATTCGCAGAGCTCGGTGCTGTTTGATGTTGCCGACGGTGACGAGGTGCATGCCGGCGACCACGTGGGTCAGGTGCGCGGCGATGCGCGTGTGCTGCTTTCGGGCGAGCGCGTGGCGCTCAACTACCTGCAGCGCATGAGCGGCATCGCTACCTATACGCACAGCATGGCCGCGGCGCTCGAGGGAACCAAGACCGTGCTCGTCGACACGCGCAAGACCACACCGGGCATGCGCGTGTTTGAGAAGGCGGCGGTTGAGATTGGCGGCGGCAGCAACCACCGTTACAACCTGTCGACGGCCGTCATGCTCAAGGACAACCACATCGATGCCGCCGGTGGCGTGACGCGCGCGATCGAGATGGCGCGCGCCCATGCATCGTTTACCACGACGGTCGAGATCGAGTGCGAGAACCTGGACATGGTGCGCGAGGCCGTGGAGGCCGGCGCCGACATCATCATGTTCGACAACATGACCCATGACGACATGGCCGCCGCTATTGAACTTATCGCCGGCCGCGCCAAGACCGAGTGCTCGGGCAACGTGGATGCCAGCAATATCCGCGCGCTTGCCGACCTGGGCGTTGACTTTATTAGCTCGGGCGCCCTGACGCACTCCGCGCCGATCCTCGACCTCTCGCTTAAGCACCTGCGTCTGCTGGACGGTAAATAATGAACGCCCGCGAGCGTCGCCGTGCCATCATGGCCGTGCTCGAGGGGGCCAAGGGGCCCGTATCGGGCAGCGCGCTTGCCCGCGAGGTGGGTGTGAGCCGCCAGATCGTGGTGCAGGACATCGCCCTGCTGCGCGCCGATGGGCACGATATCGTGGCGACCAACCGCGGCTACGTGCTGCAGGAGGCCCCCAGCAGCCCCGCCGTGCCTACGCGCTTGGTCAAGGTTCGCCACAGCGTGGAGCAGGCAGGCGATGAGCTCACGAGTATCGTCGACGCCGGCGGCGCTGTGCTCAACGTGATTGTCAATCACCGCGTGTACGGTAAGATTACGGCCGACCTGGACATCCGCAATCGTCGCGATGTCGAGCGCTATCTGCGCGATATCGAGAGCGGCAAGAGCTTTCCGCTGCTGACGGTGACCAGCGGCTACCACTTCCATCGCATTGCGGCGGAGGACGAACAGACCCTCGACGAGATCGAGGCGATGCTCAAGGAAAAAGGCTACCTAGCAGACCTGATGCCCTACGAAGACGACCTGTCCTAGTAACGACGAATGCAAAAGGAGGCCTCCGCGGCGATGCGGAAGCCTCCTTTTTTGTGCACGGTGTACTTTTGAGTGTGCAAGTGGGGGAGTTGTTACTCCTCGACGATCTCGGTGATCGCGCCAGCGGGGCAAGCGTCCTGGCAAGCGCCACAGGCGACGCAGGAGTCCTCGTCAGCGACGGTAGCGACGTCCTGGAGCTCCAGAACGCCAGCGGGGCAGGAGTCGACGCAAACGCCACAAGCGATGCACTCGTCGGCATCAATTACGGGATGAGCCATGGTAGTTTCCTCTCTGTTGACCGACGCTACAGACGATGCGCGCCGGTTTGATTCGGGCAAAAACATACCACGGGAGCGACCGTTTGCAATACCCTCTGGCCGGCATCTTCATACCGTTCGCCGAGTATGCCAAGGTTTACTAAAAAACGCGCAGGTGGGGCCGTTGAGCTGCGCAAATGTTAGCTAAAGGTGACTTGAAATATTGAGCTATTGAGCGAGCTTTTGGAAAGCGCATCCCGGAATCGACGCTCAAAACGGGTCACGCCTTCCTCGGGGTCGCCCCAAGACCGCTCCGTGTGGCTCCGGCCCAAACCTCAGCCATCTCTACATAGATCTCGATAGATTTGCCCAGAACTCAAACAGGGCGTCTACCTGCGTATTTGCGAACCTAAACTCTCGACAATAAGAAATCTTATATGAATTGACTTAGATTTTGTATATTCCGGCCCATAAGGGGATACACTACATCCTGAAAGACAAGCCGAAACACCGCGCGGCAGACCGCCGAGGCGGCGCGAACGCACAAGAGAGAGGGAATTTCTAATGAGTAAGATTCTTGGTATCGACCTTGGTACTACCAACTCCGCTATGGCCGTCCTCGAGGGCGGTTCTCCGACCATCATCGTGAACGCCGAGGGCGACCGCACCACCCCGTCTGTCGTGGGCTTCCGTGCCGACGGCGACCGCGTCGTGGGTAAGGCCGCTAAGAACCAGGCTGTCACCAACCCCAAGAACACCGTGTTCTCCATCAAGCGCTTCATGGGCCGCAAGTACTCCGAGTGCACCTCTGAGATCAAGACCGTGCCGTACGAGGTCAAGGAGGGCCAGGGTGGCCGTGCCGTCGTCGACATCGAGGGCAAGGATTACACCGCCGAGCAGGTGAGCGCCATGACGCTCGCGAAGATGAAGGCCGACGCCGAGAAGTATCTGGGCGAGACCGTCACCGACGCCGTCATCACCGTCCCGGCCTACTTCAACGACGCTCAGCGTCAGGCCACCAAGGACGCCGGTAAGATCGCCGGCCTCAACGTCAAGCGTATCGTCAACGAGCCGACCGCTGCTGCTCTTGCCTATGGCCTGGACAAGCAGGGCACCGACCAGCGCATCCTGGTCTTCGACCTGGGCGGTGGCACCTTCGACGTCTCCATCCTCGACCTCGCCGACGGCGTGTTTGAGGTTCTGTCCACCTCGGGCGACAACCACCTGGGCGGCGACGACTGGGATCAGCGCGTCATCGACTGGATGGCCGATAAGTTCCAGCAGGAGAACGGTGTCGACCTGCGTCAGGACCCCATGGCCCTGCAGCGTCTGAAGGAGGCCGCCGAGAACGCCAAGAAGGAGCTCTCCGCTGCCCAGCAGACCACCATCAACCTGCCGTTCATTACCATGAACCAGTCTGGCCCGCTGCACCTCAACTACACGCTGACCCGTGCCGAGTTCGAGAAGATCACCCGCGACCTGCTCGAGCGCTGCAAGCAGCCTGTCACCAACGCCCTGCGCGACGCCAAGCTTAAGCTCTCCGATCTGACCGAGGTCATCCTCGTCGGCGGCTCCACCCGTATGCCCGCCGTCCAGGAGCTCGTCAAGACCATGACCGGCAAGCAGCCCAACATGTCCGTGAACCCCGACGAGGTCGTTGCCGACGGCGCTGCCGTCCAGGGCGGCGTGCTCACCGGCGACGTCGAGGGCATCCTGCTGCTCGACGTTACCCCGCTGTCGCTGGGCGTCGAGACCATGGGCGGCATCATGACCAAGATGATCGACCGCAACACCACGATCCCGACCTCCAAGACCGAGGTCTACTCCACCGCTGCCGACAACCAGACCAGCGTCGAGATCAACGTGCTCCAGGGCGAGCGCGAGCTTGCCCGTGACAACAAGTCGCTCGGTAAGTTCCAGCTGACCGGCATCCCGGCTGCCCGCCGCGGCGTGCCGCAGATCGAGGTTACCTTCGACATCGACGCCAACGGTATCGTCAAGGTCTCCGCTAAGGACAAGGGCACCGGCAAGGAGCAGCAGATCACCATTTCCGGCTCCACCGCGCTTTCCGACGACGAAGTCGATCGTATGGTCAAGGACGCCGAGGCTCATGCCGAGGAGGACAAGAAGCAGAAGGAAGAGGTCGAGGTCCGCAACCAGACCGACAGCCTGTGCTACTCCACCGAGCAGACCCTCAACGAGCTGGGCGACAAGGTTTCCGCCGACGTGAAGTCCAAGGCCGAGGCCGCTATCGCCGACGCCAAGAAGGCGCTCGAGGGCTCTGACGTCGAGGCTATCAAGGCCGCCGGCGAGTCCCTGCAGTCTGTGGCCTACGAGCTGGCCCAGGTTGTCTACGCCGACGCTCAGCAGCAGACCGACGGTGCCGCCGGCGCCCAGCCTGCCGACGATGACGTTGTCGACGCCGACTACGAGGTTGTGGACGACGAGGACAAGTAATCATGTCCGCTCGTAAAGCTCGCACGGAGGCGGCCGCCGTTGGTGCCGCCCCCGTTGACTCTGAGGAGAAGGACGTGAAGATTCCCGTAGAGGCCGTCGACGATACCGAGGCCAACGAGGCCGCGGCCGCCGAGGCTGCCGAGAACCAGGTAGAGGATTCCAACAAGGAGGCGACGATGACCGAGGACGAGATGGTGGAAGCCGCTATCCGCGCCGGTGAGGAAGCCGCCGACAACGACTTTAAGCTCAAGTTCGAGCAGGCTCAGAAAGAGCTTGCCGACGTGCGCAACGAGCTCGATGCTGCGGCAGAGGCTCAGAAGGCCGCCGAGGACAAGGCAAAGGACGCCACCGAGCGTACCGCCCGCCTGCAGGCCGACTGGGAGAACTTCCGTCGCCGCACCGCCAATGAGCGTATCGCCGAGCGCGAGCGCGCGACCGAGAAGCTTGTCACCGCGCTGCTGCCGGTGGTCGACGATATCGAGCGTGCGATCGACCATGCCCGCAGCCAGGAGCTTGCCGACGACTTTAAGCAGTTCGTCGACGGCGTCGACGCGGTGCATGCCAAGCTGCTCGATGTGTTTGCGCACGAGGGCGTTGAGCCCATCGACCCCAAGGGCGAGGCGTTCGATCCGCTCGAGCACCAGGCTGTGGGCCGCGTCGAGGACGCATCGCAGTACGACGAGACCGTCAACGACGTGTACCAGAAGGGCTACCGCATGGCGGATCGCATCCTGCGTTCCGCGATGGTGACGGTGACCTACGGTGGCGAGAAGCGCCCCGCACCGGAGCCCGAAGCGGCGCCCGAGGATGCTACGGCCGATACGGCCGAGAGCACCGAGGAGTAATTGAGAAGGGCCCCGGGGCAACACCCGGGGCCCTTTCTGGCCAAGTGCCATATGAAAGCATGAGCCGCCGTCCGCAGGGGCGGCGGATGTAACAGGAGAGGAGCTACGATGGCTGCAGGCAAAACCTTCTATGACATCCTGGGCGTATCCAAGAGCGCCTCCGACAAAGAGATCAAGAGCGCGTTTCGCAAGCTCGCGCAAAAATATCACCCCGATGCCGGCGGCGACGAGGCCAAGTTCAAGGAGATCAGCGAGGCCTACGAGACGCTTTCGGACGAGAAGAAGCGCAAAGAGTACGACCAGATGCTCATGTTTGGCGGTATGCCGGGCGCAGGCGGCGCGTATGGCGGCGGCTACGGTGCCGGCGCGGGTGCCAGCGGCTGGGGCGACATCTTCGACAGCATCTTTAGCGGCAACGGTGCCTGGGGCAGCGATTGGGGCTCGGGCTTTGCCGGGGCTGCGGGCGCTGCCGGTGCCGGCGCGGGTCGCAGCCGCGCTCGCAAGGGCGGCGACCTGTCGTTGACTGTCGACGTAACGGCCGAGGATGCGTTCCGCGGCGTGACGCACAAGGTCACCTACCGCATTCCCTCGACAGGCGAGCAGCAGACCATCACGGTCTCGGTGCCTGCGGGCGCGGTCGACGGCGGCAAGCTGCGCTACAAGCGTCGCGGCGAGTATGGCGTTGCGGGTGGCGAGCGCGGCGACCTGGTCGTGACCACGCATGTGGAGGAGCACCCGCTGTTTAAGCGCAAAGGCGCCGACGTGACCATGGAGGTACCGGTCTCGGTCTACGAGGCGGCGCTCGGCTGCACGGTGGACGTGCCGACGCCCGGCGGCGCGACGGTTCGTCTGAAGGTGCCCGCGGGTACCCAGACGGGCAAGAAGTTCCGCTTTAAGGAGATGGGCGCGCCCGATGTTAAGCACCGTGGCCGCACAGGCGCGCTGCTCGTCGAGATCAAGGTGCAGGTTCCCACGAACCTATCCGATGACGAGCGCGATGCCATGACCAAGCTGCGCGAGGCCGACACGCGCGACTACCGCGAGAAGGTCAACCGTTACAAGGCGACGTACTAGGGCGGTCGCGGCGCACACCCGCGCCCGCGGGCTTATGATGGACGATAACGAGACGGAAAGGGGTCAGGTAGCATGGCCGAGGACAATAGGAACAAACCGCTGTACATGATCAGCGTGGCGGCCGAGTTGACTGGCATGCATCCGCAGACTCTGCGCGTCTACGAGTCCAAGGGCCTGGTGAACCCCCAGCGCTCGGGCGGCAACACGCGTCTGTATTCGCGCGCCGATATCGAGCGCCTGGAGCTCATCAACCAGCTGACCGACGAGGGCATCAACCTTGCCGGCGTGGTGCGCATCCTCGATATGAAGGAGCGTGCCGAGGAGCGCGAGCGCGAGAACGAAAAGCTCCGTGCTCGCGTGCGCCAGCTCGAGGACGAGCTGCACGAGTACAAGATGCAGAAGAAGATCACCGCCCTGGCCCCGCGCGACGGCTCGGTTAACCCCGAACAGGTCATGCGCAAGCTGCTGGGTGCGGGAGGAGATCTGTAGGTTACGCCGTTCTGCCGAACGGCGTAACGGCTCGACGCTGCAAGCCCGCCAGAGCGGCAATTTGTCATTCAAAAGGCGAGGCATGACCAGAAGGTCAATGCCTCGCCTTTTTCATGCCAACTTGTTCGCCCTGGACGTCGCTCGCTGTCCGTCCTCTACCTGCGGCGTTGCCTTGCTCGCTCTGGCGGGCTTTTGTAGTCATTGGGGACGTTCTTAAATGACTAGTCGAAAGGGACGCTCTTGCGCCAAATCTGCCGGCCCCACACTGGGCTCGTCCTTTGCTTTACTGAGATAAAGTGAACGCGCAGATTCGTAACCCACTCGCAACCGTTCTATGGCACGATATTGAACGAATGTATGCTATGCGCCCGAGCCTTTCGGGCAGAGTGGGAGACAGTATGGTCAAGCTGTACGAGGACGGCATCTACCTGCGCGACGGCAGCGAGGTTGTGCCTGCGGCCGAGGCTGCCGAGCGCGGTATTACGCAGACGCCCGAGGATGCCAAGCGCGGCACCATCGCGTATTCGATCCTTCAGGCACACAATACGTCCGGCAACCCCGAGGCGCTCAAGATTCGCTTCGATGCCATGGCGAGCCACGATATCACCTTTGTCGGCATCATCCAGACGGCGCGCGCCTCGGGCATGGAGCAGTTCCCGCTGCCCTACGTGCTCACCAACTGCCATAACTCGCTGTGCGCCGTGGGCGGCACCATCAACGAGGATGACCACATCTTTGGCCTTTCCGCGGCCAAGAAGTACGGCGGCATCTTCGTCCCGCCGCATATCGCTGTCATCCACTCCTTTATGCGTGAGAACTTCGCCGGCTGCGGCAAGATGATCCTGGGTTCCGACTCGCACACCCGCTACGGCGCCCTGGGTACCATGGCCGTGGGCGAGGGCGGCGGCGAGCTGGCCAAGCAGCTGCTGCGCGACACCTACGACGTTACCTATCCCGGCGTCGTCGCCATCTACCTCACGGGCGCCCCGCGCCCCGGCGTCGGCCCGCACGATGTGGCGCTCGCCATCATCCGCGCCGTCTTTGCCAAGGGCTACGTCAAGAACAAGGTAATGGAGTTCGTGGGCCCCGGCATCGCGAGCATGACGACCGACTACCGCAACGGCGTCGACGTCATGACCACCGAGACCACCTGCCTGTCGAGCATCTGGGCCACCGATGAGGACACGCGCGCGTTCCTGACCATGCACGGCCGCGGCGACGACTACCGCGAGCTCAAGCCCGCCGATGTTGCCTACTACGACGGCTGCGTCGAGGTCGATCTGTCGAGCATCAAGCCCATGATCGCGCTGCCGTTCCACCCCTCCAATGGCTTTGAGATCGACGAGCTCAACGAGAACCTCGAGGACATTCTGCATGAGGTCGAGCTCGAGGCCGCCAAGATCGGCGAGGGCAAGACGCACTTTAGCCTGCTCGATAAGATCGTCGACGGCAAGCTGCACGTGCAGCAGGGCGTCATCGCCGGCTGCTCGGGCGGCAACTACGACTCCGTGGTCCAGGCTGCCCGCGTGCTCAAGGGCGCCAACACCGGCTGCGGCGAGTTTTCGCTGTCGGTCTATCCCACGAGCCAGCCCGTGGCACTCGAACTTACGCGCCGCGGCTACATCTACGACCTTATGGAGGCCGGTGCGATCGTGCGCACGGCGTTCTGCGGCCCGTGCTTTGGCGCCGGCGACACGCCTGCCAACAACGGCCTGTCCATCCGCCACACCACGCGCAACTTCCCCAATCGCGAGGGTTCCAAGCCGGGTAATGGCCAGCTGAGCGCCGTGGCCCTGATGGACGCCCGCTCCATTGCGGCGACGGCTGCCAACGGCGGCGTCCTGACGCCGGCGACCGACCTGCCCGAGGAGACTTGGGACGAGGCCTGCGAGTATACCTTTGACGACGCACCGTACAAAAAGCGCGTGTACTGGGGCTTTGGCAAGGCGGAGCCTGCCGACGAGCTGGTCGAAGGCCCCAACATCAAGCCGTGGCCCGCGATGGAGCCTCTCGGCGACGATATCCTGCTCAAGGTGTGCTCCAAGATCATGGACCCGGTCACCACGACCGACGAGCTCATCCCCTCGGGCGAGACAAGCTCCTTCCGCTCCAACCCGCTGGGCCTGGCCGAGTTTACGCTCAGCCGCCGGGACCCTGCCTACGTGGGTCGCTCCAAGGAGGTCGACGCGGTGGAGAAGCGCCGCGTTGCCGGTGAGGCCGCGGGCGACTTGGCGGCGCTCGACACCGAGCTTGCGGGCGTGTTTGAGGCACTGGCCGGCGCGGGTGTCGCTGCCGACGCCAAGGCGACCGAGTACGGCTCTATGCTCTATGCCAAGAAGCCCGGTGACGGTTCCGCCCGCGAGCAGGCCGCGAGCTGCCAGCGCGTGATCGGCGGCCTGGCCAACATCGTCCACGAGTACGCCACCAAGCGCTATCGCTCCAACGTGATGAACTGGGGCATGGTGCCCTTCCAGATGGAGGCGGAGCCCAACTTTGAGGTGGGCGATTACGTCTTTGTGCCGGGTATCCGCGCCGCGCTCGATGGCGACCTAAAGGACATCGCCGCCTACGTGGTGCGTGCCGACGGTGCGGTCGAGCAGATTGAGCTCTACATTGCCGATATGACGGCAGAGGAGCGTGCCATCGTCAAGGCCGGCTGCCTGATCAACTACAACAAGTTCAAGGCCGCTGCCGAGTAGCGCACTTAATTGTCCGCCCGGGGCTTACCCTTTCCCGCCCGCTCACGCGCTTCGCGAGGGCCGCGTTCGGGAAAGGGTAAGCCCCGGGCTACATTTCTGCGTTCTCGTTGGGTCTTGAGGGACGCTAATAAATAGACTTGCTTGATGCCGCCTCTGTTATCGGGGCGGCTTCTTTTTGTTGAAAACCACCACAAAGGGGGCAGGCACCTTTGTGGTGGTGGGGACGAGCTCGATGCTGTTGTGATCGTTGAGCGGCATGTTAATGGGCGGCTCTACAGAATTTCATCTGGGCTGGCGGGTTTGGTTGTTTTGGGGATGCCGAGTTTGGATGACGCGAAATCGTCAACATTGTCCTTAATTCCGTCTTTGGTGTAGACAGTGACCATATAGGTGCTGTGTCCGAATTCGCCCTTGTCGCGTGTTGCCCAGGCATCCCAGTAGGCGGCCCCGTTTCGCCCTTTGATTTTTCCGACACGGCGGAGTTCTGTTCGCTTTAATTTCTGGTTGCTATAGATGGTTCGACCGGCCTCCTCGGTGAGCCCGCACTGTCCAAGCATTTTGTCGAGGACTTGGTTCATGTGGCGCTCATCGGTGCTTGGTGCGTAGTCGTAGGCGAGGGTGATGAAGTCGAGTGGCTGGTCGTCGATTAGATAGTTTAGCGTCTGAGGTCCAAGGCAGAAATAGGGGGAGCATCCGTCGATCTGACCGAGCAGTGGCAACTTTGACTGCCAACTTCCGGTGGGAATTCCATCTTCGTAAAACACGCCGCGACAGATAAAGGAGAGCGAGGTGGCACGCGAGCCGGCGTCGACCATTCCGCATAAATCGAAGGGCGAGGTGATACCAAGGGAAAAGGGCGTGATGACGATAAGGAAGAGCATCACGATGGGTATGGCGAGAATGGCGATGACGTTGCGACCGGTGGAATGAGGCGGCTTCATATGCGCTCCTCGAGACAAAGATCTGTTGAGGATAGGCAGAAATGGATATGTTCAGAGAGCAATTCAAGTTTAATCTCATTGCGCGAGATGGTCGACCGTTAGCGTCGAAAACCACCACAAAGGTGCCTGTCCCCTTTGTGGTGGTGAGGAGCGCGCGGCTTCTTTTGGTAATAGTGTTAGCTGGCGGTATCATTAGTGCAGGTGGCGAAGGTTTGCATTGTGGGGTGTTTTGCCGTGAGCCGTTCTGCCCGTATTGGATTGATTGTCTTGGCGCTTGCGATCGCTGTGGTTGGCGCGGGCGCTGTCGGTATGGCATTTCTACCTGCTGCGGTGACGGAGCCGGTGGTCAAGCCTGTGACTCAATCTGTCGAACTTCTGACCGGCGACGACAAGCCCGAGACCATTACCGTTGATTTTGATGAGCAGCCGGCTGTGCTGGGTATTAGCAATTATCCGCGTATTCAGCTTGGGGCCATGCGCTATACCACGGATACAAGCCTGATCGATAGGGCGTCCGAGCTACTCAAGGGCAAAACATTTAAGCGTTGGTACGGATATGCGTCCTATCGGGCAAAAGCGAACGACATGGTTGGCGGATGCCACTCGTCCATCGAGCTGGACACTGCAAACGGCGCAAAGTTATGTGATGTCTCGTACGATCCGGGCTACGAGGGCAATGAGGGTCCGGGCATCTACATCATGGACGGCGATGTCGCCTATGTCATGGAGGGCGACGAGACCGAGCTCAACGATTTTATGGGTCAGTGTATCCAAGATGCCTATAAACAGACCTGCTTGCCTGACCCGCAGACTGCACGCGATAGTGGGTCTGCCCGTACATGGCTGTTCGAGGATGAGATGCCCTGGACCGTCGAATCGGGAAGTACGGGTTCGGCGAAGGAGTAGAAACCGCGACCACCACAAAGGTGCCTGTCCTCTTTGTGGTGGTTTTCGGTCTGTCTCGATCTGTAACATCTTGGCCGCTAAAAGTGGGCCTGGTGTTACAGATTTAGATTTTTGATCCGGGTGTTTTCTGTTCGTCTCGATTTGTAACAGATAGAGCTCTATTTGCTGACTAGATGTTACAGATTTAGATAAACGGGTGCGCTGGTCATTTCATCTCGATCTGTAACATCTAGAGCCATAAACAGCCGCTAGATGTTACAGATTGAGATAGTAAGGGGACGAGGCCGTAGCGGGTGAGCGCACCTGCTCCCTATCCATCAATCACTCAGAAAATCTTATATATAGAGACTTAGATTTGTGTATAAGATCGCGCAAAGCTGGCAACAATACTTCTCGAACAACGTGAAGCCGCCCCGTAGGGCGGCCGCCCCAAGAGAGGTGATTCCATGAGAATCGATAAGCTAGCAATGACGTCGCGCGAGGCGCTGCAGACCGCCATGAGCACGGCTGCCGACGCGCAGGCCGGCGCGGTGGAGCCGATTCACCTGCTGTCCGCCCTGCTTGGTGCCGGCGAGCGCAATATCTCCGTGATCATCGAGCGCATCGGTGCCGACCCGGCCCAGCTTGCACGCTCCACACAAGATGCCATCGACCATGCGCCCAAGGTGTCGGGCGAGGGTCAGCAGATGGGCCTGTCCAACGAGCTCGTCCGCGTCATCGAAAAGGCCGAGAAGAAGGCCACCAAGATGGGCGACAGCTTTGTGGTGACCGAGCATCTGCTGATGGCACTTGCCGAGGACAAGGGTGAGGCGGGTCGCGTGCTGCGCGACGCCGGCGTCACCAAGGAGCGCATCGAGCAAGTCTACGAGGAACTGCGCGGCGATGACCGCGTGACGTCTGCCGAGGACAAGACGCAGTTTGAGGCGCTGGAGCAGTACGGTCGCAACATCTGCGACCTCGCCCGCGCCGGCAAGCTCGACCCGGTCATCGGCCGTACCGATGAGATTCGCCGCACCATCCAGGTCCTGTCCCGCCGCACCAAGAACAACCCTGTGCTCATCGGCGAGCCGGGCGTCGGCAAGACAGCCATCGTCGAGGGCATCGCCCAGCGTATCGTGGCCGGCGACGTGCCGAGCACGCTGCGCGATCGCGACCTCATCGAGCTCGACATGAGCGCGCTGGTCGCCGGTGCCAAGTACCGTGGTGAGTTCGAGGACCGCTTGAAGGCTGTACTCAAGGAAGTCCAAAAGGCGCAAGGCAAGGTCATCCTGTTCATCGATGAGCTCCACACCATCGTGGGCGCGGGTGCCACCGAGGGCTCTATGGACGCCGGCAACATCCTGAAGCCGGCGCTTGCCCGTGGCGACCTGCACGCGATCGGCGCGACCACGCTCGACGAATACCGCAAGTACATTGAGAAGGACGCGGCGCTCGCCCGTCGTTTCCAGACCGTGATGGTCAGCGAGCCTACCGTCGAGGACACCATCTCGATCCTGCGTGGCCTTAAGGAGAAGTATGAGATCTTCCACGGCGTGCACATCACCGATAGCGCACTCGTGGCCGCCGCCGATCTCTCCGATCGCTACATCGCCGATCGCTTCCTGCCCGACAAGGCCATTGACCTGGTCGATGAGGCTGCAAGCCGTCTGCGCATGGAACTCGACAGCATGCCGGTCGAGATCGATGCCACCACGCGTCAGCTCACTCAGCTGCAGATTGAGGAACAGGCGCTCATGAAGGAGACCGACGACGCCTCCAAGGAGCGTCTGGAGGCCCTGCGCCAGGAGATTGCCGAGGTCCAAGAAAAGCTCAACGTGCAAAAGGCCGGTTGGCTCAACCAAAAGAACGCCATCGACCACGTGCAGGAGCTTAAGGGCCAGCTTGACGAGGCCAAGAGCGAAGAGGAGCGCGCGACGCGCAACGGCGACCTGGGCCGTGCGTCCGAGCTGCGCTACTCTGTGATTCCGGGTCTGCAGCAGCAGATTCAGGATGCCGAGGCCGCGCTCGAGGCGCAAAAGCAGCAGGACGGCGAGGGCCTCAACGAGCAGGTGACCTCCGATGAGATCGCTGAGGTCGTGAGCGCTTGGACCGGCGTGCCCGTCTCCAAGATGATGCAGGGCGAGCTCGACAAGCTGAAGGGCTTGGAGGGCGAGCTGCATAAGCGCGTCATCGGCCAGGACGAGGCGGTCTCCGCTGTCGCCGCAGCCGTGCGTCGCAGCCGTGCGGGCCTCTCCGATCCGGACAAGCCCATCGGCAGCTTCTTCTTCCTGGGCCCCACCGGCGTGGGCAAGACCGAGCTCGCCAAGGCGCTTGCCGAGTGCCTGTTCGATGACGAGCGTGCGCTCGTGCGTATCGACATGTCCGAGTACATGGAGAAGTTCAGCGTCCAACGTCTGATCGGTGCGCCTCCGGGATACGTTGGCTACGACGAGGGCGGCCAGCTCACCGAGGCCGTGCGCCGTCGTCCGTACTCCGTGATCTTGCTCGACGAGATGGAGAAGGCCCATCCGGATGTCTTTAACGTGCTGCTGCAGGTGCTCGACGACGGTCGCCTGACCGACGGTCAGGGTCGCCAAGTGTCCTTCAAGAACACGATCATCATCATGACATCTAACGTAGGCTCCAAGGCTATCGCCGAGCTTTCGGGCAAGGATGAGGAGGAGATGCGCCATCAGGTCGATGCGGCCATGGCTCAGACCTTCCGCCCCGAGTTCCTCAACCGTATCGACGATATCGTGGTGTTCCATCCGCTTGGCATGGCGCAGATCGAGAAGATCGTCGACATCCAGCTCGCCGACGTCCGCGCACGTCTGGCCAAGGAGCGCATGACGCTTACCATCACCCCGGCGGCCAAGCAGATGCTCGCCGTGGGCGGCCTGGACCCGGTCTTTGGCGCCCGTCCGCTCAAGCGTCTGGTTCAGCGCGAGGTCGTGGATGCCATCGCTGCCGCTATCATCGACGGCAGGGTGCGCGAGGGCGATCAGGTGACGGTCGATGCCGACAAGGACGGCGGCTTTACCGTCGTGTGCGACAACACGCCGACGGCCACCTACGAGGTCCCAGACGCCGAGTAGATTTTGGGACCGGCTTTAAAACCGCCCCTCATCGCAAAACGCCAAGGGCGGCGGATCCAATTGGATCCGCCGCCCTTTTCGTGCGACAATCGATGATGTTGAACGGATGCGATGCAAGGAGATGCGCAGATGACAGACAAGAACAAGACGAACACGCCGGCGACCGATGCCGCACCCGCCGCACCCAAGCCTGCGCCTAAGCCGGCACCCAAGCCGCGCGACCCCTACATCCGTGCCGAGAACGAGGATGACGACGGCTACGATCCCTACAGCGACCGCCGCCCCGAGCGCGGGCCGCTGTTCGAAGCCGACCCCTGGCGCTAGTTGCATCAAGTAGCTAATTTGGCGATGATTTTCTGGGACGGGGTAGTCAAAAAGTCCCGTCCCCAATCGACTGTCCAGGGAGTCGCATTCGAGCTTGGTTGTCCTCTCAGCCACTCGGCATCCTTCGAGCAGTAATAGTGAAAAAACTTGCTTAAGTGTTAATCAAGCAAGATATTATCTTGCTCTCTAATTAATCAAGAATCGCTATAATTTTGATTAGATAGAGAGCAAGATTGGAGAATCATGGCATTCAACGACTTGATCGCCCAGAAAATAAAGGACTTTGAACAGCAAGGGGTTCCGCAGGTCTTTGAGCGAGACCTAGATCTAGGAAACCCACAGGAGCCAAAGCGCGACAACATCGTAAATGTGATTGTGGGGGCCCGCCGTTGTGGAAAGACGTATCGCTTGTATCAGGAGATGCGGCGGCTTCAGAGCCGGGGCGTCGAGCTTGACCGGATGCTTTACTTCAATTTTGAGGATGAGCGCTTGCGCCCGTATGAGCCATCGCTGCTGGCGGACGTGCTCGACACGTTCTATGCGCTGTATCCTGCTGCTCGAACCGAGGGCGCTTACATTTTCTTTGACGAGATCCAAGAAATTCCCGAATGGGGTGCGTTTCTGCGGCGTGTAGTCGATACGGAGAAAGCGACCGTCTATGTGACGGGATCTTCTTCTAAGATGCTGTCCTCGGAACTTAAGAGCGAGTTCAGGGGTCGTTCTCTTGTGCGAGAGCTTTTTCCGTTGAGTTTTTCGGAATACGTTCGATATAAGACGGGGAGCGTTCCCGAGCCAGATGCGACCTTTTCCCCGAGCGATGCGGCGCTGCTTCGACATCATCTGATCGGGTATCTTGAACAAGGGGGATTCATCGCGACACTTGAGCAGACGCCTGCAGACGCGATTCAGCTGCTACAGGAATATGCTTCGCGAACGGTCGCCATGGACGTCGTTGAACGTTACGACGTCAAGAACCCTCGCCTGGCATCGCTGTTCTTGACGCGGTGTATGGCATCTTCGGGACGAGAGCTGTCAGTGAACAAAGTGTACAACGAGTTCAAGAGCAGACAGATATCCGTCAGTCGAAATACGCTCAGCGACTTACTTGAGTATTACGAGGACGCCTACCTGCTGTTTTCGGTGCCGGAGTTCACGCGTTCGCTTGCAAATAATACGCGGTCTGCGTCTAAGGTCTACGCCGTCGATCCTGCGATGTTCGGAGCGTTCTCCCCCGCATCGGCATTGGATCATGGTCAGAGGCTCGAGACCGCGGTGTTCAATGCGCTCAGAAGAAGGACCCCCGCCGTGCGGCCCGGTTCGGTTTGCCGCCTGCTGATTAAAGATAAGAATAAAAGCCATGAGGTGGACTTTGTGGCTGGGGATGCACTGCTCATGCAGGCTTACGGCCTGATTCAGGTAAGTGTGGATATGACAAGCGAGAAAACGCGCGAGCGCGAAATTGCCGCGCTCGATGCCGCGATGGCCCAGTTTGATCTTGGCGAGTCGGTAATCGTTACCATGGATGAGCAGGCCGATATTCCATGCAAACACGGCGTGGTACATGCTGTGCCCGCATGGAAGTGGCTCCTTTCCTAATCGTCTATGGATTTGCGAGGCCAGGACTCAGGTGTCATGGTCCGCTAGTCCTGGGCCTTGATGCTCGGCAGGAGAATCTGGGCGAGATAGTCGGTCTCGAGTTTGGTGGCAGCGTCGGCCTTGCCGTCTTTGCCGACCAGTACGTTCTTGATCTGGCTATAGGTATAGCGGTTGCCGGTCGTTAGCTCGACAAGCTCAACTGCAGTGTCCATGGGGTAGGTCGACACGGGATTCTGGGTGCGCCCGTTGATAGTCTGGGGCACCACGTACGGATAGACGGGGCCGCTGGCATAGACGGTATAACCGTTGCCTAGGCTGACCGTGCCCAAAACCGTATCGCCGTCATCGGGCGTAAAGGTCTCGCCATCGCGCACGGCGACGAGCGTCACGAGCGGCGTATTGGCGTCGTCGCCCAGATAGATGCATAGCGTGCTGCCATTCTGCCAAGTCTCGACCTTGCCGTACCACTCGACGGGAATATCGAGCTGGTAGAGGTCAGTTGCCTTGTGGCGAGCGTCAGCATCACGGGATGCCTGTGCCTTTTGCGCGCTCACGGCATTGACGGCGGCGTCGCGCCGCGCGATTGCTGCCTGCTGGAGCACTTTGGCAGCCGCGGCGGAGCTCGCACCGCCCTCTTCGGCATACTTGGCGGCGGCATCGATCTGGTCGTCAGTCACCGTGTCGGCCGAAGGCACCTTGAGCTTAAAGGTGGCCTGGGCACTTAAATCCTGTTCATCGCTCTTAACGGTGACCTGCGTCTTGGTGGTCGGGACGGTATAGATGGTGCCGTCGGCCGCGATGGGGGAGGCGGCGATGGAGAGCGTGTAATCGCCGGGCAGCAGTTTGATGCCGCGGCCGTGCTCGTCAACATAGAGCGTTTCGCTCACGGAGGAGCCGTCAGAATCCTGACCGCTCACCTGTACGGGAATCTTGGAGCCAGTGGAACAGTCGAGGACCGCGGCATGCACGCCAATCTGCACTGACATCATCGTGTGGGCATTGGCGGCGACAGTGGCAGCCTGCTCTTGCTGATATCCGTTCCAGGCAGCATAGCCTGCACCGCCGGCGACGAGCGCGACGGCCACGACGCCGGCGACCATCAGATTGCGGCGCTTGGGCGACATCTTGCGATGGCGAACCTCGGCCTCGCGTGCCGAGGGAACGGACGGCAGGGGAATATCGCCCATGGCGATGGTCTCGTCCACGGCTGGTGCGGAACCCAGGCCAGGAAGCTCGCGGGTCAGCGAATCCTCGGCCGGTAAGCTGTCGAGCAGGACGGTTTCCTCGCCTGTGTCGGATTCGGGCTGGTTGCCGGCCTCGCTTTCGGTGTCTTCGTGATCTGCCTCATCCTCGGCAGGCTCAACGCCGTCTGCATCCTGATCATCGGACTGCGCTTTGGCTTCCGGCTCATCCTGCACATCAACGCCCGAATCGTCAAACGCAATCTCGGTCAGCGCGATCCGGTCAAGGCTCTCCAGGGCTTCGGCACATGCTTCCGCATCCTGGGCCGCATCCTCGCGGCCATACGTCTCATCGCTCATATATCCCCCAATGCAATATCGGCTCAACACTGTACCCAAAAATGGAGCCATATAAAGCGCATACGAAATATAAGATCCGATTTAACCTGAGCGCATCGTTCGGCCGCATCCTCGCAACAACAAAAAGCCCCCGGAAAGCGGACAAATCGCTTTCCGGGGGCATGCGATACGTTGCATTGCGCGGAGTCGGCCAGGCGGCTTCACATTCAAGCGGCGTTTGCGCCAGGCACGTTACTCAGCGTGCGCGTAATCAACCTTGGCGCGGCGAGCGGTAGCCTTCTCCCAATCGCTGGTGCCCTCAAAGACATCCTGCTTGTAGGGATTGCGGCCGAGCTTCTTGGCGCGGTAGGCGATGTAGGTGATCGCGGCGACGTTGGCGACCAGTGCGGCGATCGAGACCGCGGTAGCGGCGCCGGGGTCGAGCGTGGAGTGGGTCACAAAGATGGACTCCTCCTGGAAATACGGGAATACCTGGGCAAACATGCACCAAATAGCCAGCGTAAAGGCGCGGTTCTGGATCCAGCCGCCCTTGTTCCAGATAAAGGCGGCGACGGTGGGCGCCAACAGCAGCGCAAAGCCGCAGAACCAGGAGTGGGTGGGCAGGCAGTTGTAGGTGTAGCAGAAGTTCCAGATATCGTAGGCGATGATGTAGACCCAGGTCATATCGGGCCACAGCATGTCGGTCTTGTCCTCGGAGGCGTAGACGCTCCACCAACCGGTCATGCAGAAGATGTTGATGAGACCGGCGATGCCGTTGAACACGTTGTTCCAGCCGGCCAGCTGCGTGACACCTTCGGAGGTGACCCAGGTGGACTCGCCCAGGACAAAGAAGTGATAGGCGCTCTCGAAGTCGGACACGACGGCGATCATGATGTTGATGGCGACGATCACAAACGGCCATGCGCGGAACCAATGCGCCTTGCCGATCTTGCCCCACTGGTACTTAATGGCAATGAAGCCCCAGCAACCGGCCAGCGCTGCGTATACCTTGGCGTAGTGGAACCAGCTGTTCTGGTACACATGGGTGGGGTTGGCGAGCGCCCACTCGGCGCCCTGCGAGACGCCGATGGCGATGGCGACGCAGTAGATGGTCATGGCCAGCGGAGCCACGCCAAAGATGATGGCCGCGCCCAGCTTGGTGCGGCGGCCGACCTCGTTGAGCACGATCAGGCCAATAAAGACCATGGCCCAGCCGGCCCAGTGGATAAGGGTATCGCTACCCCAAACATCGAACAGCATGCTGCTCTCCTTTCACACGCCCGCGGCCCCTCTTCTGATCGCGGACAGTTTGGCCAAATGTCGTTAGTTTTGGGGCTTGCGCTCCGGATACTTGGCGGTATAGCCCTCGATGTGGAGTGTCGAGGCGATGATTTCCTTGACCGTCTCGTCGGGCACATCGGGGTGCGTGCGGATATACATCAACAACCCCATGATGAGGGTGTAGAACGTCTCGTAGACATGGTCGATGCGCAGCTCGTGGTGGGCGACAAAATCCACCACGGTGGTGTCGCAGATATACTGCGCCACGCGCTGGACCACGTTGTGCAAAAAGCCGCCGTAGAGCGCGCCGCTGCTTGAGGTGAGCGTACTCGGCAGCTCGTGGCCGCTGGCGACCAGGCGCTTAAAGAGCGGGGCGACGGTGTCGAGTGCGCCCTCGATATCACCGACGATGCGGTTGGCATTCCACTGCTCGAGCTCGGAGATAAAACCGTCGATCGCCTCGTCCATGACGGCGGTGACGGCGGCGTCCATGTCGGCGAAGTAGTGGTAGAACAATGAACGCGTGCAGCCGGCTCGCTTGGTCACGGCCGATACCGATAGGTGGGACACGCCCAGCTCGGAGCTTACGGTGCGTACGGCATCGAGGATCTCGCGACGGCGTTCGTCGCCCGTCAGGCGCTTTGCCGCGCTATCGGATGCGGGGATGGCATCGACCACAGAGGTATCTGCTGTGTTGTTGCCCATGTTTTGCCGCCTTTCATCCTCTTTTGCCTGACCGTTCGCCTAACAGTCTTGAATATTGTTGACGGTTCGTCAATACTATTTTTGACACAATGTCAACAATGGCGGGTGAACGGCATGGGGGCATGCCCGGCCTGCAAAAAAAGAGGCTTCGGTAGTTTGTGTGACAAGGGGCTAGCCTAGGCAGCAACGCTCTTCGC
>CABUNJ010000004.1 GCA_902492935.1 uncultured Collinsella sp.
GCGCAACGCGTTGCGCTGAGTCCTGAGGCTGTTGCAATGAAAATGACAATCAAGGACCAAAATAAACCTGTCCCTTTTTGGCAGGTTAGTCCCAGAAGCTGTCTTCCTCATCCTCGGACTTGGGTCCGCGGTCGACGTACATCTTATGGGTACGCTTCTCCATTACAAAGGCAAGAATCGCAAATAACAGGATGCCGCCGGCGAAAAGGATGGCAAAACCGGTGCGGGTGCCAAACAAAAAGGAAAAAACTGCGTCCATTGGGTGCCTTCTTGCGTAGTTGAGTTGGGTCGTAAACGCTCATAAGTATATACTTGCCCATACATGTACAAGGTTGCAACCTAAATGGAATGTATATCGCCGGAGGATCTAATGCTTGATATCAAGTTTGTTCGCGAGAACCCCGATGCCATCGATGTCGCCATGGCTAACCGCCAGACGTCTTGGGATCGCGAGAAGTTCTTTGAGCTCGACGACGAGCGCCGTGCCGTCATCACCGAGGTCGAGGAGCTCCAGGCTACGCGCAATGCCGAGTCCAAGAAGATCGGCGCCCTGATGAAGGAGGGCAAGAAGGACGAGGCCGAGGCCGCCAAGGAGGCCGTGCGCGCCGTCAACGAGAAGATTGACGGTCTGGCCGAGCGCCGCACCGCTCTCGAGCAGGAGCAGTACGGCTTCATGGCTCACCTGCCCAACATTCCGTGCGATGCCACCCCGTACGGTAAGGACGAGGACGAGAACATCGAGCGTCGCCGCTGGGGCACCCCGCGCGAGTTCGACTTCGACTTTAAGCCGCACTGGGATCTGGGCACCGATCTGGACATCCTCGACTTCGAGCGTGGCAACAAGCTCTCCGGCAGCCGCTTTACCGTTCTCGGTGGCGCCGGCGCCCGCCTGGAGCGCGCCCTCATCAACTTCTTCCTCGATACGCACACCAGCCGTGGTTTTAAGGAGTGGTGGCCGCCCATCGTCGTCAAGCGTCAGACCATGTTTGGCACGGGTCAGCTGCCCAAGTTCGAGGACGACGCCTATCACGTCTCGGGTGACAACTTCCTGATCCCCACCGCCGAGGTCGTGCTCACCAACCTGCACGCCGGCGAGGTCCTCGACGCCGACACCCTGCCGCGCCGCTACACCGCCTTCACCCCCTGCTTCCGCGAGGAGGCCGGTTCCGCCGGTCGCGACACCCGCGGCATCATCCGTCAGCACGAGTTCGACAAGGTCGAGATGGTCAAGTTCGCTAAACCGGAGGAGTCCGACGAGGAGCTCGAGAGCATGACCGCCGAGGCCGAGTACCTGCTGCAGCAGCTGGGCCTTCCGTATCGCGTGATTAGCCTGTGCACCGGCGACTTGGGCTTCTCTGCCCGTCAGACCTACGACGTCGAGGTCTGGCTGCCGAGCTACAACGCCTACAAGGAGATCAGCTCCTGCTCCAACTGCGGTGACTTCCAGGCTCGCCGCGCCAACATCAAGTATCGCGACCCCGAGAACTTCAAGGGTTCGCGCTACCTGCACACTCTCAACGGTTCCGGCCTGCCGGCCGGCCGCACCATGGCCGCCATTCTGGAGAACTACCAGAACGCCGACGGTACCATCACGATCCCCGAGGTTCTGCGTCCTTACATGGGCGGTCTCGAGAAGATCGAGCCGGTCGCGTAACTTGGCTGCATAGGGGATATGCAAGGGCGCTCCTTCGGGGGCGCCCTATTTCGTGCGCAGGTCCATACCATGCCGTGCGGACAGCTCAATAGAAAACACACGAACAAGTGTTCTGTATACAGCCATCTACCTGCTATGCTTTTGCTAAATAAGAGCGAGAGAAAGGGGACGCGATGGAGCTGTTTGATGATCGGGTGGTTTTGTTTGAGAGCGACGAGGGCGGGGAGTACCTGCTTGTAACGTGTGAGCCGTCTGGCATGGGCGGCCTGGTGGTTCGGCAGACGAGTGAGGGTCCGTTGACACAATGGTGCTTTGAGGAGTCGCCGCATGTGGCCGAGACCTTTGTGACGCACGAGGGACTTGTGGCGCTGGAGCACTTCTATGGAGTTGGGACTTCCAACCAGGTCGCGCGCATGCTGAGCATCTCGTTTGCCGATTATGATTGTGCCCAGCGGGTGAGATCGCTCCTGAGGGAACTTGATGCTAAGTTTGACGTGATCGAAAAGCCAATCGATCGTACGGGGAACAGCGGAATATGCGGAGCAGCATGACAAAACTGCGTTCCACAAAAAAGTTTGAGATTGTGCTTGACTCCAATAAGCTAAAGTGGTTTTATATGTCTTGCGCTGCGGCGTTACCTCAGCTGGATAGAGGGTCTGACTACGAATCAGAACGTCATAGGTTCGAATCCTATACGCCGCACCAATTGAAATTGAAAGCCTCCGGCAACGGGGGCTTTTCTTTTATGCCGCCACCGCATGGATTCGAACCTCGGTCGAGGCGCGGGCGTAAAGAAAACGCGGAGCGTTTTTAGCCCGCGGGCGAGCGCGCCGGCAGGCGGGCGAAGCCGGTGCGGATCCGCGCAGCGGATGCGCGGAATCCTATACGCCGCACCAATCGAACTTGAAGCCTCCGGCAACGGGGGCTTTTCTTTTATGGCAACACTGCCTGGATTCGAACCTCGGTCGAGGCGCGAGCGTCTTGATCATCACTTCGTAAAATTTTTCCAAATTGTCGCTTGACCCATCGAGGGGTCACGTGCATAATAATCCGTGCGTTGCGGCGTTACCTCAGCTGGATAGAGGGTCTGACTACGAATCAGAACGTCATAGGTTCGAATCCTATACGCCGCACCAACTGAGCTTTAAAGCCTCCGGTAACGGAGGCTTTTCTTATATGTCGACATACTTGAGGAGTTGCTTTCGCCGTGTTTGAAAGTATCGAGTCGATCGACTGCATCAAATGAGTAAAAATCAAATTCAATAACTTTTTTTGAAAAACGCTTGACGATTATTCAGTCCATGTGCATAATAATCAACAAGTCGCGGCGTTACCTCAGCTGGATAGAGGGTCTGACTACGAATCAGAACGTCATAGGTTCGAATCCTATACGCCGCACCATTTGAGATTAAAGCTCCCGGCAACGGGGGCTTTTCTTTTACGTAAGCACTGCATGGATTCGAACCTCGGTCGAGGCGCGGGCGTGAAGAAAACGCGGAGCGTTTTTAGCCCGCGGGCGAGCACGCCGGAAGGCGGGCGAAGCCGGTGCGGATCCGCGCAGCGGATGCGCGGAATCCTATACGCCGCACCATTTGAACTTAAAGCCTCCGGCAACGGGGGCTTTTCTTTTACGTAAGCACTGCATGGATTCGAACCTCGGTCGAGGCGCGGGCGTAAAGCGGACTATTTCCTGTCGACTCGTGTAAGATTCCGAGTAGGTGTCGCGGCCCATCCGCGACCACTCCTTCTCTCAACGACCGATCAGGGTGATATTTCGTGGCAGAGCGTCCGACATACAAGCTCAGGTTTCTCGATCCCAAGAAGCGCTTTCCGGCGATGCCCGAGCAGCCGGCGGGACGCTCATATGGCGTGGTCTGGAAACTCTTTGGCGAGGATCAGCATGAATCTTGTTATGTCGTCGAATTCGTTGGCAAAAGTCATGTGTCGCTTTTGGGCTACGTAAGCGTTTCGGGTGAGGTGTACAAGGTGGACCGCCCCGTCAGCGAGGCTCCGCTGCCCAACGATCCCGACATGGAACTGGTCCTTGACGAGTCGGATTCCGGTATTGGTGAGATTATGGTAAGGGAAGCCAACGGTGCAATGCGCGCGTGCGCGCAAACTGCCGGCTCTCCCGAAGGCCCCATGCGCGAGCAATCCGACCACGAGACATGGAATTCGATCCGCGCCCTTCCTTACGGCGAGTTCATGGCATCGATGTTCCTGCGCTACGTGATATTCGCTGACTCCGAAAATGCCATTGCGAGCACGGCGGACGCCGGCGGACTCGACGAGAGTATGCAAAATGTTATCGATAAGATCAAGCTCGTAAAGTTGCCCGAGCCGGTCGAGGTGTTTTTGGGCTTTAACACGGCACCGCTCCCTGATGCTATCGAGACGCTGCTTTACCGCGTTGACCATGCCGAGAATCCGAGCGGTATCGAGCGCTATGCCGCCGCCCTTATGAGCGAAATTGACTTGCCCCGCCTGCGCACCATCGCTGCCAAGTCCGAGATGAGCCTGGCTCGCATTGATCGCTCAAAGATTTTCTATCTCAATTTTGATCGTAGCCTGTTGGACCAGGACGAGATTGACATGCTGCTTGCCATCGAGTGCCGTCTTAACCGCCTCTCCGGCATCCTTGAGCGCATCGGGGCCGGATTGGCCCCTGCGGCATCCTCGCCGAGCCTTGAGGGCTGCGCGCTCTTTGATGCGTGGCATATCGCCAAGACGACCAACGATGTTCCCCGACTGCTCGATACAATCTCGAGCGATAACCCGTGGGGCAAGCCGGGAACGGTTTCGTGCCAGCCGGGCGGCGAGTGGGACGTGCGCACCCGTTTTGCGCGAATCGTTGAGGCGCTTAACGTGGTCACACGGCTCGACTATACCTATCGGGCAAACGTTGCCGAGGGGGTTATGCTCGTTCGGTTTGGGCGCTCTGTCGTGGACGCCATGCCGCAACGTGAATACGATGCCCAGGATGACGTCTGGCGCGAGTTGGACGAGGGCGTGCGTGCGATTTGGGCCGCGGAGCACGACGCGCGCGTGGCACTCACGCTTGCGGCAGCGTGTTTTGCGGCGGGCACCTGCATCACGCGCTGCTATGTGCAGATTGCTGCTCCCGACAGTGAGCAGGGCGAGCGCGTTGTCGCAACGTATTTCTTTGGGCGTGCGGCCTATCTGGCCGATTGCGTGCCTGTCGCCAAGGATCTTGAGAGCATGGACATGGACGATATGCCGTGCAAGCGTGTACTTGAGGCGTATGAGTCAACCGCTCCGGAGACGATTGAGCCTGCGGAGGTTCATGCTCGTCCGCGTGATGACCATCGCACGCTGCCGCCGGCGCTGCGCGATCTGCTGCTTGCCGATACGGCTGACGAGTTGGAGGTCATGGAAGAGGACGACGATCCATACGTGGCCCGTGTTGTTGAATTGCGCGAGCAGGCAAAAGTCGACCGTACAGGTGCTTTTGAAGGCTTTTCCCGTCTTGTCGAGGAGTTGGAGGCTAAGTGCGCCGTCGCCGAGCTTTTGGCGACAGGTCCGGTTCAAACGCAGTTTTGCGATAACCAGCTGGTGCGCATGGTGCTACCGGTGTTGGAAGAAGACCGCTCTGTGCGAATCCTTCGTGCACCCGATGCGCTGTACTTTGCCCAGCACGAGATCTGCAGTTTTTACGCCGAGCAAGAGGACTTTGAACGAGCGCTGCCCGAGGTGCGCCATCTTTACGATCTGGCGCGCTCGTCCATGCAATCGCACTTTGCGCTCATCAACGTGCTTGCGCGTCTGGAGCGCTTTGACGAGATTATCGAGGTGGCGCGCCACGGCCTACGTATTGCCAGCGATCGTTCTGCAATCGGCTACCTGTTCTATCGCTTGGCGTTTGCCTATTGGAATTGCGATCAGCTCGACCTGGCGCTAGCTTGTTACCGTCTGGTGCCGCGCGGCGAGGAGTCGGGCAGTAGCGCGCTGGAAGAAATGCAGGGCCTTATGAACGAGATGGGCGTCAGCGAGCCTCCGACGTTCGAGGAAGCGGTCGAGACCATCCGCAAGGCTGGACTCGAGCTGCCGCCAGTGTCCGCCGTGACGAATCAGCTGGCAGATGCCGCTGTGCAACTGGTCGACAACGGCTTCTTTTTCCTGGCACGCGGTTGCATCTTCCAAATGTGGCGCACCATGGGCAACGACGAGCTCGGCTCCCTCAACCGCTCGCTGGGGTAGGGGCGATATAGAGGGGCCGCACCGCGCTATTTGTATCGGCGCGGGCGGGAGGACCCGGCAGGATCGGTAAGGCATAAAGCCGCCGAGCCTGCTAAAACTGTTAAACTCTGCTAAAGTTGCTAAACTTTGTTAAAGTTGTTAAAACTAGCAGAGGAGGGCAGAATGACGAAAGCTGTCAACCCCTTTAAGCCAACGGCGGGCATGAATCCGCCTGAGCTTATCGGACGGGACACTGTTTTGGATGACTTTGCCGAGGCTCTTGAGAATGGTCCTGGTGCCCCCGATCGACTCATGCGCATCTCGGGCGTCCGAGGCACAGGTAAAACGGTGCTCCTTAATGCATTGGGTGACCTTGCACGCAAAAAAGGATTCGAGGTCGTTGACGTTGCCTCCAATGCTGGTTTTTGCAATAGAATCCTCGAGGCTCTGCAGCGAAACGTTCGTCTTGAATCAATCTCGATTTCCCCATCGATTTTAGGGGTCAGCCTTGGCTCCATGGAGATGTCGAAGTCGGCCTCTCATCTGGGCGAGGCGATGTACGATGCTGCGAAGCGCGGTGGTCTGCTCATTACGCTCGACGAGATCCAGGATGCCTCAACTGAGGAAATGCGCGAGCTAGGCAATGAGATGCAGCTCTTGATCCGCCAAGGGGCGAATGTCGCTTTCGCTTTCGCCGGGCTGCCGACATCGGTAGATGGCGTGGTGGTGGATGATACGTTGACGTTCCTTCAGCGAGCCAAACATGTTGAACTTACTCGGCTTTCCGATTTTGAAGTTGGCGGATCGTTTGAGGATACGATGAGACGAGCGGGCAAGGAGCTCGACAAAGGTGCCGCTGAGCTATTAACAAAAGCTTCGGCAGGCTATCCCTTTATGGTCCAGCTGGTCGGATATTACGCTTGGCAGGTTGCTGCGCGCAGTGGGGCGGAGAGCGTGAGCGAAGAGGCGGCTCGTAAGGGTATCCAGGCGGCTCTTGATAGCTTTAATGCTATGGTGATTGCCCCAGCGCTGCGCAGGGTGTCGGAACGGCAGTTTCAGTATCTCGCGGCGATGGCTCAATGCGAGGGCGTCGATATCGCCAACGGCGATATCGCCAAGAAGATGGGTTTGTCGGCGAACAAAGTTGGGTCATATCGCAAGCGTCTGATCGATGCGGGGTTGATTGAGCCCGCGGGCTATGGCTGTGTTTCGTTTGCAATTCCGTACATGCGCGATTATCTGTTGGAGACCGTTCGAGAGGACTAATAAAGAATGGGCTGTCCGCGCTGTCGCTGGGGCCGTCCTTGTATCTTTGTCTCAATCTGTAACATCTGGAGGGGATTACGGCCTGCAGATGTTACAGGTTGAGATGATTGACTGAGACGTTTACTGGTAAAAGAGAGGTAAAAGAGGAAACGCCTCAAAATTCCCCTTGCCCAACTTCGGCTGTTTGGTTACTATAGAACGGCTGTTACGGAGAGCTGACCGAGAGGCCGAAGGTGCTCGCCTGCTAAGCGAGTATGCCCCAAAAGGGCATCTGGGGTTCGAATCCCCAGCTCTCCGCCAGTATGACTTGAAAGAAGGGTCCCATTTGGGGCCCTTTTTTGTGCGGAGAAAGGAGGCTGGGGATTCGAACCCGAGAGGGCACAGGCGTTAAGCAAACGCGAAAGCGTTTGTAGCCCGTGGGCGAAAAGCCGCCAGGCTTTGAAGCCGGAGGGCATGCGCAGCATGCCCGGACATCCCCAGCTCTCCGCCAGTACGAATTTGAAGAAGGGTCCCATTTGGGGCCCTTTTTATTATCAAGAATGGCGGCTGGGGATTCGAACCTCAAAAAAGGAGGCATCCTTTCGGACGCCTCCTTTCAGTGGACTTATTATTCTTGCGCCCTACACCTCGGGCGCCTTGGCGACGGTCTCGCTTTCTGCCGTGAGTGGGCGGTTGTCGATGCGACGGCCCAAGCGATCAAGCTTCACAAGGAGCCATTCAATGGGATTCGGCCCTGCGCCTTCCTCGTCGGCAACCAGGTCCATGACGGCGATCTTGGTGCCGTCCTGCTTGAGCGTGACGCTACCCACCTTGTCGCCCACATGCACCGTGCCCGAAAGATCGTCGTAGCTAACCTTTTCGGTCACCTCGCCGGCAAGGGAAAACACGGTCGCTTGCGCCGTGGGATCGGCGAGTGTGGCGTCGATCGTCTTATCCGTCCAGTCGGTTTGGCCAATGCGCGCCATAAGCGGGTTGCCGTTGGCGGTCTTTTCCTGTGTGTTGGCGATTGCGACCGTCACCTTGTGACCGTAGTACCAATTGGCAAGGGTTGCGGTATCGGTAAAGCGCTGGTCGGTGGTGGTGGAGTTCAAAACGACGGTGTAGATCTCGTCGCCGTCGCGGTTGTAGGCGCTCGTAAAGCAATAGCCCGCGTCGTCGGTGGTGCCGGTCTTGCCACCGATGTTGCCATCTTGGCCCAGCAAATAGTTATGCGTGTCCATGGAATGCGAATGGTCGGTGCCGTCGGCGCCCGTGACCTCGGTCCAGGAATCCTCGCTCGCTACGACCTCGCGGATCGTGTCGTTTTTCATGGCCTCCTGCATCATCAGTGCCACGTCATGTGCGGTTGAGTGCATGTCGCCGGCCCATTCATCAAAGTCCAGACCGTGTGGGTTTTCAAAGACCGTGCCGGTGCAGCCGAGCTTTTTGGCGCGCTCGTTCATGGCCTTCACAAAGGTTGCCTCGGCGTCTTTGGTCTTAGGGTCGATCTTCTTGCCCACATATTCGGCGAGCACGACGGCGGCGTCGTTGCCCGAGGGAATCATCAGGCCGCGCAGTGCCTGCTCCACGGTAAGCTCGTCACCTTCGAGCAAGCCGGCGGTCGAATTACCCACGGTGGCTGCGGCGTTGCTCACCGTGACCTTCTCGTCCATCTTGCAATTCTCGACGGTTAGGATCGCGGTCATGACCTTGGTGATCGAGGCGATTTTAACCTGCTCATCGGCGCCGCGCCCATAGTAGACGGTGCCGTCTTTGCCCATGACGAGCGCATTGGTCGCATCGATATCGGGCAGATTTTCGGCCGTGATGCCGCGCGCGTCGGCGGTTTTGCCGCAAACATTGTCGGTCGTGAGTACTTGGGCGCCGGCGACGGTGGGCACGCCAGCGGCAAGGGCGATAGCGCAGACAAAGCCGGCGGCAAGCTGAGCTGAGCGCTTTGCAAAAGAGGTGAGGGACTTCACAGATTTCGCTTTCGACGGGATGGTCTCTTCTGGAACTAGAGTATATCGTTTGCCGGTGTCGGCGATCATCGCGTGCGTGCGTGGCCCACATCCGCGCCCGAACGGGCACAAGGGTGCTTAAGGCCGACTTAATCACCCACGCTTGTTGTGTGTGGCATGCGCCCCCTCGGGCATAATGGAGCGCGAGAGGAGCACGCATGAACGAGCGCATTTTGGTAGTTGATGACGAAAAGGCCATCGCCGACTTGGTTGGTATCTACCTTACAAAAGAAGGCTTTGACGTACAGGTCGCCTATAGCGGGGCCGATGCTGCCAAGGCAATCTTGGAGCAGGAGTTCGATCTTGCGCTGCTGGATGTCATGCTGCCCGATATCGATGGGCTTGAGTTGCTGCGTACGATCCGTTCCAGCCATACCTATCCCGTGATCATGCTGACGGCGCGCGATGCCCAGCAAGACAAGATCGAGGGCCTTTCGCTTGGCGCGGACGATTACGTGGTTAAGCCGTTCCGTCCGCTTGAGCTCATCGCGCGCGTGCATGCTCAGCTTCGCCGCTACACCAGCTACGGTAGCCGCGCGCAGGTGGCCGAGTCGCCGATCATCCAGCTCGACGGCCTGGAGATCAACCGCGATGCTCGTTCCGTAATGGTGGACGGTGCGCCGGTGCGCCTCACGCCCATCGAGTATTCCATCTTGCTGTATCTGGTCGAGCATCGCGGCAGTGTGGTGGCCGTGGAGGATCTGTTCCGCGCGGTGTGGAACGAGGATTTTATGCCCGGCTCCAACAATACGGTGATGGTGCACATTCGCCACCTGCGCGAAAAGATCGGTGACGACGCTCAAAAGCCGCGCTTTATCAAAAACGTCTGGGGCGTCGGCTACATAATCGAATAACGCCTTTGATGGTGGGGAAGCGGATATGACAAAAGACGATAGGCAGGCATTCGAGGTGCCCGATCGACTCTTTGAATACGTGAGGTCGGTCGTCGACAACCGCGCGCTTGCAACGGTGCTGCTCTTTTTGCTGAGCCTGCTGCTGATTGGCATCGATAACATCGCTGGAATCTTGGCGGTGCTGCTTGTCGGCTTTTTGCTGATCGATCGATTTGAAATCGTACGCCGCTGCGTGGTGATTGGCGGTGCCGCGTGGGCCATGACGTTGGCGATTGGCGCCATGGCACTCGGCGGCATCGAAGGGCCGGTGCTGTTCGATGCCGGCTTTGTATTCAACATGCTTGGCTTTGTGCTGGCGCTTGCCGTGTGCGTGCTGTTCTTTTGCGGCCGCGCCCTGTACTACCAGGGCTATGAGCAGGGCGAGCAGCATGCCGATTGTGTGCTGGCCGCTCGTATTCAAGATCGCCTGATCGATCACCCCGACACCTGGGACAACATCGACGGCGACTTCCTGGAGGTCGAGGGCGCACTCAACCGTGTGCGCGATCGCGAGCGCAAGGTGCAGCAGGCCTTGCGTGACGAGTCTCATCGCAAGGACGATCTGGTCACGTACTTGGCACATGACCTACGCACCCCGCTTGCCAGCGTGGTGGGCTATCTTTCGCTGCTGCAAGAGGCTCCTGAGCTGCCGGTTGAGCAACGTGCACACTTTACGGGCGTGGCGCTCGACAAGGCGCACCGGCTCGATGCGCTCATCGAAGAGTTCTTCGATATCACGCGCTTTGACTTCCACGATATCGTGCTCACGCGCGGCTATGTTGATCTGGGGTTGCTGCTGGCTCAGGTGGCTGACGAGTTCTATCCCATCCTCAACGAGCAGCATAAGGAAGCCCAGGTTGATATTCGCGAGGACCTGACGGTGCTCGTGGATGGCGATAAGATGGCCCGCGTGTTTAACAACATCATGAAAAACGCCGTCGCCTATAGCTATGAGGGCTCGACTATCACGATTGAGGCCAGGCGCCAAGACGATGGCGGCGTGCGCGTGCGCTTTATCAATCAGGGCGATCCTATCCCTGCGGCTAAGCTCAAGGTGATCTTTGAGAAGTTCTATCGCCTGGATGCGGCGCGTGCGACCAATCGCGGTGGTGCCGGTTTGGGCCTTGCTATTGCCAAGGAGATCATCGCGGCACACGGCGGTACCGTTGCAAGTGAATCGACGCCCGAACACACGATATTCACCATCGAGCTGCCCGCCGCATAGCTAGCGTGCCCTTACAAACACTTGACAATGTGCTCACGTGCGTATGAGCCGCGATTCCTACTATTGATACTGCTGAATTGATATCGATATGGAGGTGTGCGGTATGACGGCTGCTGCGGCTGCGGAGCCCACGGAGCTTGAAGAACTCATGGAAGCGCAGGCCGAGGCCGCGCATGAGCGCGAGGTTGGGGATGCGACTCGCCCCACGGCAGAGGATCTTGCCGCCTCGCCGACGCGCATCGATGTCGAGGGCATCGACCTGTTCTATGGCGACCACCATGCGCTCAAGGACGTGAATATCAAGATCCGCGACAAGCAGATCACCTCGTTCATCGGGCCTTCGGGCTGCGGAAAGTCCACGTTGCTGCGCTGCTTTAACCGCATGAACGACGGCATCAAGGATTGCCGCATCGAGGGCAAGATTGCGTTCGATGGTCAAGATATCCTGGGCGATTGCGACATCTGCCGTTTGCGCCAGCGCGTGGGCATGGTGTTCCAACGCCCCAACCCATTTCCCATGAGCATCTACGACAACGTCGCCTACGGTCCTCTCGGTATGGGTGTGCGCGACCGCGCCGTGCTCGATGAGCTGGTCGAGGACTCCCTGCGTCGCGCTGCCCTGTGGGACGAGGTCAAGGACAAGCTCAAAGAGTCGGGCCTGGGTCTTTCGGGTGGACAGCAGCAGCGCCTGTGCATCGCTCGCGCACTTGCCGTGCAGCCCGACATTCTGCTGATGGACGAGCCGACCTCGGCACTCGACCCTGTGTCGACGTTGGTGGTGGAGCAGCTGGCCTGCGAGCTCAAGGAGACCTGCACGCTGGTGGTCGTGACGCACAACATGCAGCAGGCCGCGCGTATTTCCGATTCGGTTGCGTTCTTTTTGCTGGGTGAGCTGGTGGAGCACGCGCCCACCGCGCAACTCTTCAAGAATCCGTCCGATCCGCGCACCGCGGATTATTTGACGGGGCGTTTTGGCTGACGCTGTCTTTTACAGGTGCCTTTAGGGTTAAGATGCGGTCATATCGGCCGCAAAGGGGTTCAACATGATCTATTACGTCGAGGACGATGACAACATCAGGGATTTGACAGTCTACGCGCTGCGCAAGCAGGGAATCGAGGCCGAGGGCTTTTCGTGTGATGGCGAGTTTAAAGCTGCCGTGGCGCGACGGGTGCCCGATGCTGTGCTGCTCGATATCATGCTGCCCGACACCGATGGCTTGGCGATTATGCGTCGCCTGCGTGCCGATCGCCTGACGGCGACGGTGCCCATCATGATGCTTACCGCCAAGGACACCGAACTCGACAAGGTGATGGCGCTCGATGGCGGTGCCGACGATTACCTGACTAAGCCGTTTTCGCTCATGGAGCTTGCGAGCCGCTGCCGCGCACTGCTGCGTCGCGGCGGCATGGTCAAGCAGGCGAGCGATGTGCTCAGCGTGGGCGACATCGTGCTTTCGCCCAGCCATCGCGAGGTGACCGTTGCCGGCGAGCCGCTTAAGCTCACCCTGCGCGAGTTCGACCTGCTCGAGTACCTCATGCGCAAGCCCGGTGTGGTCTTTACCCGCGAGTCGTTGCTGCAGAGCGTGTGGGGCTGGGACTTCGACGGCGGTTCGCGCACCGTTGACGTGCACGTGCAGACGCTTCGCCAAAAACTGGGCGAGCATGCCAGCGCCATCGAGACCGTGCGCGGCGTGGGTTATCGCCTGGCCGAGCCTTCTGCCGGTGATGGTGCCGAAGGCGACGACACCGCGGCCACCGCATCGGAGGAGTAACCCGTGGTCTTCGCCCCCCAGGGAAAACATACGCTGTCGCACCGCGTTTTTGTGACGATCTTTGTCTGCGCCATGGCGGTTATCGTGGCGTTTACGGTGCTGGGTGCGTTCTTTGTGCAAAACACTTTGGCGGATGCCACGAGTGCCAATCTGGCGCAGGAAACCGAGCTCATTGCTGCCGCCCTCGACGAGCAGCAGGAGCCCATTCCGTTCTTGCGAAGCCTCGATCGCGAGGATCTTCGTATCACGCTGATCAATAAGGACGGATCTGTTGCCTACGACAACGAGGCGTCACCTTCCACACTGCCCAACCATGGCGATCGCCCCGAGGTCATCGAGGCCTTTGAGAGTGGTTCGGGTTCCGCGGAGCGCGCAAGCTCTACACTCGACGAGATTATGCTGTATCGCGCCGTCACCCTTGATAACGGCCAGGTCGTTCGCTTGGCGCAGGCCCAGCCTGGCGTTGCGGCGATTTTGCTGTCGATGCTGGCGCCGATGCTGCTTATCGCAGCAGCGGGTGCAGTACTCTCGTTTTTTATGGCGCGCCGTGAGTCCCGTGCCATCATCGCGCCGTTGCAAGAGGTGGATTTGGATCACCCACGCCGTAGCTATGAGCACGCCTATGCCGAGATGGTCCCCATGCTTGAGCGTATCGAGTCGCAGCGCCAGGAACTCAAGCGCCAAATGGCGGTGCTAGCGGACAACGACCGTATGCGCCGCGAGTTCACGGCGAATATCACCCATGAGCTCAAGACGCCGCTTACGGCGATTTCGGGCTATGCCGAGCTCATCGCAAATGGCATGGTCGAGGGCGAGGACGACCTGCGCAACTTTGGCGGTCGCATCTATCGTGAGGCGGGCCGCTTGGCAGCGCTTGTCAACGACATCCTTACGCTGTCTAACTTGGACGAGGCCGAACGTGCAACTGAAGGCGAGGCAGTGCCCATTGGGTCCACGGAGCCTATTGAGCTCTCGCGTGCGATCTACGCGGTTGAGCAGCGTCTTGAACAGGTTGCCCGTCAGGCGAATGTGACGATAAGTCATGAGACCAAGCCTGTGGTCATCGAAGGCGTGTCGCGCTTGGTCGACGAGCTCATCTATAATCTGGCAAGCAACGCCATCCGCTACAATCGGCCCGGCGGTACGGTTACGCTGCAGTGCGGCACCAACGACGAAGGCCATCCGTTCCTCGCTGTCGCCGACACGGGAATCGGTATCGCGCCTGAAGAACAGGGCAAGGTATTTGAGCGGTTCTATCGCGTGGACAAGAGTAGGTCCAAGGCACGCGGCGGAACCGGCCTGGGGCTTGCCATTGTCAAGCATGCGGCCCTGTATCATCACGCCACGCTCGATCTGTCGAGCGAGTTGGGCGTGGGAACCACCATTACGGTGACGTTTCCCATACAGCAGGACGAGCCATTCGCATAGCGATACAACATAGATATTGATGTAGACGCCGCATTTGACTTTCGGGTGCGGCGTTGTTGTGCAATTTTACGATTGCTTCCGACATTTTTACAGGAGAGCCTGTTTCTTATGTATAGAGTTTGGTCTCGGTAAAAAGATGCGATAACATACGGACAGTTTTGTCAATCCGAACTGGGGAAATGAAAGGCAAGCTGCATGACCCTTCTCGAACTGTTCCAGCTGCTGAAGAAGCACCTCAAGCTGGTCATCACCCTTCCGGTGGTCTGCGCGATCGCCATGGGCATCGTGTCCTTCATTGCGATGGACAACACCTATACCGCGACGACGAGCATGTACATTCTCGCCAAGACCGACGATAGCGGTCAGATGAGCTACAACGATCTCTCGGCGAGCCAGATGCTTTCCAACGATATCGCCACGCTGCTGGATAGCGATAGCGTTAAGAGCGGCGCCGCCAAAGAACTGGGCCTCACCGATCTGGATGACTACAAGGTGTCTGTTTCCTCCGAGACCACCACGCGTGTCATTACGCTTTCGGTTACCGGCACCGATGCCAAGGAGACGGCTGAGGTCGCAAAGGCCATTGCCAGCTCGGTGAGTACGGTCGCTCAGAACGTCGGCGCTGCCCAGAGCATCAACGTTATCGACGAGGCTAAGACCCCCGAAGCCCCCAGCGGCCCCAAGCGCACGCTGTATATTGCCGTCGCGTTCCTCGCCGGTATCTTTATCGCAGTTGCCTATGTCGTTTTGGCAGACATGCTCAATACCCGCATCCGCGGTGCCGAAGAGGCAGAAGAGCTCCTGGGTATTCCCGTTGTTGGCCGAATTCCGGCTATGAAAGGTGGTAAATAGGCATGGCTAAGGCAAAGAACACCGATAAGCTCGTTGTACAGAATGCCGCCAAGACCCTTCTGGCCAACATCCGCTTTGCGAGCGTGGATGACCCCATTCGCACCATCACCGTTACCTCCTCGATTCCCAACGAGGGCAAGTCTACGGTTTCCATTAACCTTGCTCAGGCAATCGCCACGAGCGGCAAGTCCGTGCTCCTGGTCGAGGCCGATATGCGCCGCAGGTCCCTTTCCGATATGCTCGGCGTTCGTTCGCGCGGCGGACTCTATGCGGTCCTTTCCGAGCAGATCTCCATTGACCAGGCAATTGTCGAGACGGGTCAGAAGAACTTCTACTTCCTCGATGCCGAGCCGCACATTCCCAATCCTGCCGACATCATCGTCTCCCATCGCTTTGCCAAGCTGGTAAAGGCACTGTCCGCCAAGTTCCAGTACGTCATCTTCGATGCTCCTCCGGTCGGCACCTTCATCGATGCTGCCGAGATTGCCAGCCTGACCGACGGCGCGCTGTTCGTGGTGCGCGAGGACTTTACCAAGCGCGAAGAGGCGCTCAACGCTATCGCCCAGCTTAAGAAGTCCGAGAAGGTCAAGCTCATCGGTACCGTCATGAATTACTGTGAGACCGAGACCAGCGAGTACTACTATTCTTACTACACCAAGGACGGTAAGAAGGTTAAGAAGGGCTCCGACGATCAGGGCACTTCCAAAAAGGGCATCTTCACCAACCGAGCAAACGTTTAGTTGATTAAGGCTGACCTATGCGTGACATTCATTGCCATATCTTGCCGGGTGTAGACGACGGCGCCGCCGATCTCGAAGAGAGCTTGGCGATGCTCGAGGCTGCCAAGCGGGCCGGTGTAACCAGAATCGTTTGCACTCCTCACTGCCGTGATCCCTATTTTGATTACGACAAGATGTGGGATGCCTTTGAGCTGCTGCGCGATAACGCTGACGGTTTTCCGCTCCAGATGGGCTTCGAGGTCAACCATCGAAAGCTCGTTGAGCTTGGTATCGATGCCGCGGATCACTTGCATTTCGATGGAACCAACGAGTTTCTGCTCGAGCTTTCGACTCATGCCGATGCGTATGCGTTTAGAGAGTACGAGAACACGATTTACGATTTGCAGTGCCGTGGCTACCAGGTGATCATCGCTCATCCTGAGCGCTATCGTGCGGTTCAAAAGGATGTAAGCGTGGCGGAGCGCCTGGTCGATATGGGCTGCAAGCTGCAGGCTTCGGCGGACTTTATTGCCGGCGGTCGCTTTGGTCGCGAGAAAAAGCCGGCACAGCGCCTGTTCGATCAGAACCTGTACAGCTTCATCGCGAGCGATGCCCATAACGTGGGTCATTACGACTGCCTGGCGAAGGCTCGCGCGAAGTTTAGCGTGCGCGGAGCTCATTTTCGCTAAAATCTGTCCCTAACGTTCGCATTGAATGAAAGGGCAGCCATGGATATCCAACTTAAGACGGGATGCTTTGATGACGCGGCGTTGGTGCGCCGCGTCGTTTTTATGGACGAGCAGGGCTACGAGAATGAGTTCGACGCTATCGACGAGGATCCGAACTGCATCCATGTGACGCTCTATGTAGACGGTGAGCTTGCCGGTTGCTCGCGCGTGTTTCCCGAAGAGCTTGAGCGCGCGGCTGACGCAGAGGCTCCGGTGTCGCCGGCGTGCGACTTGGACGAAGGCGTCGCGGCGGGGGAGACCTACATTATGGGGCGCGTGGCCGTGCTGCCGAGCATGCGCCGTCGCGGTCTGGCGAGCAAGATTGTCGAGGCCAGTGATACGTGCGCGCGTGATGCCGGCGCCAAGCTCATTAAGCTGCATGCGCAGGAATACGTGCTGCCGCTCTATGCCAAGGCGGGCTACACGCAGATTGCCCCGGTGGACTATGAAGACGAGGGCCAGCCCCATGCTTGGATGGCCAAGCGCGTAGATGGCAGATAGGGACGTTCCTTTCCTGCCGGCAGTCGGGGACACTCCTTGGCAATTGGCGCATCGGAGCGTTTGGACATACAGTTTTTCGATTCCGTATGTATATATGCGCGCTAATGGGTTATAAAATCTAAGTCTGAACATAGCAGGTCTGCGATGCGGCTCGGGCAACCGGGCCGTTTTTGCGGACGGGGGTAGCGCGAAAGGACTGCACATGCGTCAATTTAAGACCGAGAGCAAAAAATTGCTCGACCTCATGATCAACTCCATCTACACCAATAAGGAAATCTTCCTGCGCGAGCTTATCTCTAACGCGAGCGACGCCGTCGACAAGCTCAACTATAAGAGCCTGCAGGATCCGAGCGTTAAGCTCGACCAGGGTGATCTGGCCATCCGCGTCTCCTTTGATAAAGACGCCCGCACCATCACGATTTCGGATAACGGCATCGGCATGACCGCCGAGGAGCTCGAGCGCAATCTGGGCACCATCGCCCATTCCGGCTCCGAGGAGTTTAAGACCGAGAACGCCGAGCAGCAGGGTTCGGATGTCGACATCATCGGCCAGTTTGGCGTGGGCTTCTACTCGGCTTTTATGGTCGCCAGCCACGTGAAGGTCGTGAGCCGCGCCTACGGCGAGGATGTCGCCCATGTGTGGGAATCCGACGGTCTTGAGGGCTACACCATCGAGGACGGCGAGCGTGCCGAGCACGGTACCGATGTCATCCTGACGCTGCGCGAGAACGAGAAGCTCGATGCCGACGGCGAGGCCGAGACCTACGATCGCTTCCTGACCGAGTGGGGCCTCAAGAGCCTAATTCAGCAGTACAGTAACTATGTGCGTTACCCGATCCAGATGATGGTGTCCAAGAGCCGCCAGAAGCCCAAGCCCGAGGATGCTGGCGATGACTACACGCCCGAGTACGAGGACTACCAGGAGCTCGAGACCGTCAACTCCATGACGCCGATCTGGAAAAAGCGCAGCTCCGATGTCGAGCAGAAGGACTACGACGAGTTCTACAAGTCCACGTTCCACGACTTTGACGATCCTGCGCGCACCATCAGCTTCCATGCCGAGGGCACGCTCGAGTATGACGCCCTGCTGTTTGTGCCGGGCCGCGCCCCGTTCGATCTGTACAGTAAGGACTACGAGAAGGGCCTGGCGCTCTACAGCTCCAACGTCCTGATCATGGAGAAGTGCGACGACCTGCTGCCCGACTACTACAACTTTGTCCGCGGCGTCGTGGATTCCGCCGACGTGTCGCTCAACATCTCGCGTGAGACGCTGCAGCAGAACCGTCAGCTCAAGGCCATTGCCAAGCGCGTGGAAAAGAAGATTACCGCCGATCTTGAGGATATGCGCGACAACGACCGCGAGGCCTACGAGAAGTTCTTTGAGAACTTTGGCCGCGGCCTTAAGTACGGCATTTACTCGAGCTATGGCATGAAGGCCGATGAGCTCGCCGACCTGTTGCTGTTCTGGTCTGCCAAGGAACAGAAGATGATTACCCTGGCCGAGTATACCAAGGGCATGCCCGAGGATCAGAAGGCCATCTACTACGCCGCCGGTGACTCGCGTGAGCGCTTGGCCAAGATGCCCGTGGTAAAGGGCGTGCTCGACCGCGGTTATGACGTGCTGCTGCTGACGCAGGATGTGGATGAGTTCACGTTCCAGGCTATGCGTGAGTACGTTGCCGCCGATATGCCCAAGATCTACGAGGACGATGCTGCCCGCGAGGCTGCCGAGAAGGCTGTGGCCGACGGCGCCGAGCCCGAGGTCGAGGATCGTCATCTGGAGCTCAAGAACGTCGCGACCGGTGATCTTGACCTAGCGACCGAGGACGAGAAGAAGGAGGCCGAGGACGCCACCAAGGAGAACGAGGACCTCTTTAGCGCTATGAAGGAGGCGCTCGGCGACAAGGTCGAGAAAGTCGCCGTCTCCGCGCGCCTGACCGATGCCCCCGCTTGTATCACCACCGAGGGCCCGCTTTCGCTTGAGATGGAGAAGGTGCTCCAGAAGGGACCCGAGGGCGCGCCCGACGGCATGCCCAAGAGCCAGCGCGTGCTCGAGCTCAACGCCAAGCACCCGGTCTTCGACAAGCTTGTCGCTGCCCAGAAGGCAGGCGACGCCGACAAGATCAAGCAGTACTCCGGCCTGCTCTATGACCAGGCCCTGCTGGTCGAGGGTATTCTGCCCGAGGACCCCGTGGCCTTCGCGGCAGCTGTTTGCGAGCTTATGTAATTGGTTCCGCCGTTCTGCCGAACGGCGGACCGGCTGACGCTGCCCTTCGTTCCGCCGTTCTAACGAACGGCGGACCAGCCGACGCTGCGCGGGCACCAGAGCGACAACTTGTCATTCAAAGAGGACGGCATGACCAGAAGGTCTATGCCGTCCTCTTTTCATGCCAATTTGTTCGCTCTGGCGCCCGCTCGCTGGCATTGCCAAAACATCGACGTTACCGTGGCCCTAAGTAGTCATTGGGGACGTTCTTGAATGACTAGTCGTTGGGGACGTTCTTGTTTGACTAGTCGTTTAAGAACGTCCCCAATGACTAGTTGGATTGCTAGTTTGTACGGGTTGTGGTTTTGGGAGCTGCGGGAATTTAAGATACTGTACATCTGTACGCTAACTCATCTTCGTAGTATATTGCTACCCGCAAAACTCAGCACCATTGTGCCGCGAGACACTAAAGCGTCTACGTACAATGGTTGTCGATAGTACGATTCGATTCAACGACAGGATGGATGGTCCAAGCGTGAGTCTCGGCAGCAAACTATCCAACGCAAAGGTCTCCTTTGCGATATTTAAGCGTGACATTAAGCGACTGCTTATGAATCCCGTCGCCCTGGTGGTTACCCTGGGCGTGTGCGTCATTCCCTCGCTGTATGCCTGGTACAACATCGTTGCCAACTGGGATCCGTACGGAAATACCCAGGGCATTAAAATCGCCATTGCCAACAACGATCAGGGCACCCAGAACGACCTAGTGGGCGAGCTTAACGCAGGCGATAAGGTGGTCGACCGGCTCAATGAGAACAACCAGCTTGGCTGGACCTTCGTCGATTCGGCGGCAGATGCCAAGGAGGGCGTCGAGAGCGGTGAGTACTATGCTGCCATCGTGATTCCCAAGAACTTCTCCGACAATCTCGTCTCGATGCTCGACGGCAATTACCATCAGCCGAAGCTCACCTATTACGTCAACGAGAAAAAGAGCGCCATTGCGCCCAAGGTCACCGATACCGGTGCCAACACCATCGAGGAGCAGATCAACTCGGAGTTTGTTTCCACGGTGGGCGAGACCGTCGCTGGCATTGCCAAAGATGCTGGCATCGACCTTAAAGACAAGGCAACCCAGACCCAGGATTCGCTGGCGGGCTCGGTGTCCGAGGCGTCTGATACCCTGGGCGAAGTACGTGATTCCATCGGCGACATGAACACCGCCATCGACAAGACAAGCAGCTCGATTGCTTCGGCCGATGCTGCGTTGGCGGGTCTGCAGGGTCAGGCGCCGTCGCTGACGCAGGCGATCTCCCAGGGCAACGACCTGCTGGGCGAGGCTCGCGCCACGGCGGGTAACTCTGTCGCCTCGCTCTCCAAGGCGCTCTCGGAAGGCAGCCTTGCGCTCACCAAGACGTCAGCCTCCGCGAACGCTGCGATTGGCAAGCTGACGGGCACGATCACATCTACGACCACCCGCATCGACAACTCGCTCGAATCCCTTCAGGCGACGATTGACCACAACAGCGCTGTCATCGAGCGCCTGCAGATTCTCGCTAACGATACGTCGACGGGATCGGCGGACGCCGACGCGCTCATCGCATCGACCATCAATTCGCTTCGCGAGCAAAACCAGAAGCTGCAGAGCATCAAAGACGGCCTTTCTGCACAGTCGAGCGCCATGGCAAACGACGCTACGGCAATCTCAAGCGCGAGCAACGCACTCAACGCGGCAATTCAGACCGGTACGGCTAACCTCGGTCAGGCTCAGACCGATCTGGGGCAGAACGCACTACCGAAGGCTTCGAGCGCGCTTGACTCTTTTGCCGCCGTTTCGGGCGATTTGACCGGCATTGTGTCGGGTATGACCCCCACGATAGCGAGCGCGCGCGGCACGCTGGCGCAGCTCGACGCCACGCTCAAGCAGGCAAAGACCACGCTGTCTCAAACCGACGCCTCCCTTGCCAAGGTCCAGGACAAGCTCGCCACCGCCGCCAACGACATCGCGGCGCTGCAGACCTCCGAGTCCATGGGCGAGCTGGCCGACCTGATGGGCGTCGACGTCGATGACGTTGCTGACTTCATGGCATCTCCGGTCGAGCTGACCTCCAAGTCGATCTATCCGGTTAAGAGCTTCGGCTCGGGCATCGCGCCCTTCTACACCAATCTGGCGCTGTGGGTAGGCGGCTATGTGCTCATCGCTATCTACAAACTCGAGGTCGACCGCGAGGGCATCGGTAGCTTTACGGCGCGTCAGGGCTACTTTGGCCGCTGGTTGCTCCTGGTGATCCTGGGCGCGTTGCAGGCCATTATCGTTACGGTGGGAGATCTGGTCATTGGCGTACAGTGCGTCAGTCCGCTCCTATTTGTGCTGGGCGGCATCGCCATCTCATTTACGTACGTCAACATCATTTACGCGTTGTCCACTACGTTTAAGCATATCGGCAAGGCAATCGGCGTCATTCTTGTCATCGTGCAGATCCCGGGTTCGTCGGGCATGTACCCCATCGAGATGATGCCCGGCTTCTTCCAGTGGCTGCACCCGCTGCTGCCCTTTACCTATGGCATCAATCTGCTGCGTGAGACGGTCGGCGGCATGTATTCGTTCAACTACCTGTTTAACCTGTGCATTCTGGGCGTGTTCTTGATCGTGGCGCTCTTTATCGGCCTGCAGCTGCGTCCGCTGCTGCTCAACCTCAATCTGCTCTTTGATAAACAGCTTTCCACGACTGGTATGATGATTTGCGAGTCCAACGACCTGCCGCGCCAGCGCTACTCGCTGCGCACGGCCATGCGTGTCATGCTCGATTCCGATTCGTACCGTCGCGAACTGCTCGATCATGCGGTCGCCTTTGAACATCGCTACCCGTACTACATCAAGGGCGGTTTTGCCGCCGTGGTGGGCGTTCAGGTCCTGCTCTTTGTCCTGTCGACGGTTCTCGATATCGACAATAACGGCAAGATCATCCTGCTGGTCATTTGGATCATCTCGGTTATTGCCATCTGCGGCTGGCTTATCAATATCGAATATATCCGCGCGAGCCTCAATACCCAGATGCGCATCTCGGCGCTTTCGGATGAGGACCTGCGTCGCGAGATGCGCGAGCACACGGCCGCCATTCCTGCCGCCCGCCACATGTTTGGCCTCAACGCCAGCGAGCGTGGTGCCAAGGGCGGCGATCAGTCCACGGGCCGCTTGCCGCATATAGGCTCGCACCATAAATCTCAGGGCAGCGACAGCACAGCCACAAATGATGGAGATACCACCGCGCTTGGCAAGCACTCCAAAGGAGGTGAGGCATAAATGAAGAACATCCTGCATCTGTTTAAGCGCGATGTCCAAAACGTGTCTCGCTCCGTGATCGGCTTGATTGTCGTGATGGGCCTCATTATCGTGCCGTGTCTGTACGCATGGTTTAACATCGCCGGCAGCTGGGATCCGTACGGCAACACCGGCAATCTTAAGATCGCCGTGGTCAACACCGATGAGGGTTACGAGAGCGATCTGATCCCTGTCGAGGTCAACGTGGGCGAAAACGTGACCGCCACCCTACGCGGCAACGAGAGCTTCGATTGGGTTGTGCTTAACGATCGCGAAAAGGCTATCGAGGGCGTTAAGTCGGGCGCGTACTATGCTGCCGTCGTTATCCCCAAAACGTTTAGCGCCGACATGATGACGCTTTTCTCGACCGACGTGAAACACGCCGATATCGAGTTTTACGAGAACCAGAAGGCCAACGCCATCGCGCAGATCGTGACCGAGAAGGGTTCGAGCGCCGTTCAGAACCAGGTTAACGAATCTTTTACCAAGACCATTACGAGCATCGGTCTTAAGACGGTGTCCAGCCTGCTCGATTACATGAGCACCGACCAAGTCAGCAACTTTATCGCCAACCTGTCCTCTACGCTGGGCGATTCGGTCGAGGGCCTGCAGGACGTTCAGGCGAGCGCGACGTCGCTCGCGGGCATTTTGAGCTCTACGTCCGATTCGTTGACGTCGGCGAGCGGCATGCTCAAGCAGACGGGCACCGTTGATGAGTCGACGAAGCAGCTGATGGAGCATGCCAAGAGCGGCATCAATGATTCCAAGGAAGCGCTCAAGGCCGCCAGCGATGCCGTTGACGCGGCGATTGACGGAAGCGCGGGTTCGTTCGACAATGTGTCTGCCGAGCTTGCGAAGGCATTCGATGCCGCGAATCAGCATGTTGACCTTACAGTGTCTCAGCTCAACGAAGCCGCAGCGGCGCTCAATACGCGTGCTGACGATATCGATGCGATGGCCGATCGGCTCCGCAACCTTGCCGACCAGGTGAGTGATGGCAAGCTCAAAGACGGCCTCAAGTCCGCTGCGACGTCGCTGGGCAGAATTGCCGTGGAGTACCGCAACAATGCGAAGGACCTGACGGCGACCGCAAAGTCCCTTTCTGACAGTATGGCAGAGGTCAACAGCATGCGTGCTGAGGTCGACCAGGCCATCGCCGATGCCAAGGCGGGCATTTCGGGAGCCAAGTCCGACTACGATTCCACGTTCTCGGTTAAGGCCAAGGAGCTCAAGAAGACGGTTTCGGGCATCCTGGACTCGCTGGATGGCATCTCGGGCGATCTGGATAGCGCCGTAGACGGTCTGACCGACGCATCCGGTTCGCTGGCAAAGGGCCTCTCCAAGGCTGCAAAGCTGGTCAACAAGGCTTCTGATCAGCTGGGCGAGGCGTCGGACAAGATCAGCGCGTTTAAGGACGAACTCGACGGTGCCTTGATGTCGGATGACCTTGCGACGATCAAGACGATGATCGGCAACGATCCCGAGGGTTTGGCCGTGTCGCTTTCCGGCCCCGTCGCGCTCGACCGCAAGCCGGTCTATCCGATCCGCAACTACGGTTCGGCCATGGCGCCGTTCTACACGATTCTGTCGCTCTGGGTCGGCTCGATCGTACTGGCGGCCATGATGAAGGTCTCGGTTGACGATGAGCTTATCAACGAGCTCATCCCCGTGCGCCTGCACGAGATCTATCTGGGTCGTTACCTGTTCTTTGGCGGTTTGGCTCTGCTGCAGGCAACGCTCGTGTGCGCGGGCGACATTCTGTTCTTTGGCATTCAGTGCGACAACCCGCTGCAGTTTGTGCTAGCGGGCTGGGTCGCGAGTCTCGTGTTCTCCAATATCGTCTACACGCTTACGGTTTCGTTTGGCGATATCGGCAAGGCGCTCGCAGTCGTGCTGTTGGTCATGCAGGTCGGCGGTTCGGGCGGCACGTTCCCCATCGAGATGACCGGCCCCGTGTTCCAGGCGATCTATCCGTTCCTGCCGTTTACTCACGGCATCAACGCCATGCATGCCGCCATGGCTGGCGCCTACCATATGGAGTACTGGGTTGAGCTGGGCATTCTGGCGAGCTATCTGATTCCGTCGCTAGCCTTGGGCGTCGTCTTCCGCCGTCCGGTCATCAAAGCCAACGACTGGATTATCGAAAAGCTTGAAAGCACGAAACTTATTTAGTGCAACAGCGTGACATCGACGAAACATCGAGGTTTACTCTGTCGACGCTTTAGTGGGCTGGATTGCGTGGGCTGCTTGGTTGTTGCTACAGTAGCGGGGCGTGCCGGGGGTCCGGTGCGCCCCGTTTTTATTTGACCATGAGGCGGCACGCAGCCATACGCGTGCGGACACCACGCCCAGATTGAGTGTGAGGATGTTCCATGGCCCAATACGCTGCCAACGAAATCGAAAACATGCCCGATAGCCCTGTGGCCCGTGAGGATTTAGGCGCGGGCGGTATTCCCAGGGGCGCCGGCGCACGCTCCCCGCTGTTCTGGAAAGTTTTGCTACTTTCGGTGGCGGTCATCTGGGGCTACTCCTTTACCACTATGAAGGACGCACTCGGCACCATTCCGGTGTTCGAGCTGCTCTATGTACGCTTTCTGCCTGCAGCGTTGGTCATGTTTGCCGTCTTCCACAAGCGCATCACTGCACATTTCAACGCTCGCAATCTGATCGTTGGCCTGAGTATGGGCGTGCTCATGTGGGCGGCCTATGCGTTGCAGACGGTCGGTCTGGCATATACTACGGCGGGCAAGAATGCTTTTTTGACGGGCACGTATTGCATCCTCGTGCCGTTCGCGAGCTATTTTCTGAGCGGAGAAAAACTCACCCGCTATAACCTGGGCGCGGCACTGCTGTGCTTGGCGGGCATTGGCTTGGTGGCGCTCGATAGCGTCGAGTTCAACATCGGTGACGTCATTACGCTGGCAGGCGCGGTCTTCTTCGCCATCCAGATGGCGGTGACCGCCAAGTACGGTCGCAAAATGGACATCAACGTTATCACGTTTTGGATGTTTGTGGGCAACGGCGTGCTGAGCCTGGTCTCGTCGCTGCTATTCGAGACCCAGGCGCCTCTGTCCGTGTGGACGCCGAACTTTATCGGTGTGATGGCGTTTCTCTCGGTGGGCTGCACATGCGTGGCTCTGCTCATCCAAAACGTCGGCCTGGCGCATGTCCCGGCTTCGACGGGCTCGCTGCTCCTTTCGATGGAGTCGCCTTCGGGCGTGTTGTTTTCGGTGCTGCTGATGGGGGAGGCGCTCACCTCGCGCCTGCTCGCCGGCTTCGTGCTTATCTTCCTGTCGATTATCTTGAGTGAGACTCACTTCGATTTTTTGCGCAAAAAGCCGCGCCCGCAATTGTAAACAACTTGTTGCGCCGCCCTCCCGGGGCGGCATTTTTTATGCGTCGCCCTTAAAGTTGTACCTTGCACTTTATGCTATCAAAGTGCTTGCTGCAAAAACGTTACTGGAGGGCATCTATGGCACCAGCTTTGTCCGATTTTCAACCGCAACCAGCGCCCAAGGCTACCGCAGCGGCGCAGGCCGCTATCGGTGACGGTCTTGTTGCAGAAGCTCAGACTTTTGCAGACGAGCTTGCTGTGTGGCGACACGATCTACACCAGATGCCCGAGCTGGGTAACAACCTTCCGCAGACGTCCGCCTTTATCCAGGCGCGTCTGGACGAGATGGATATTCCCTATGCCGTGCTTGTTGACGGCTCCTGTGTCGTTGGCCTTATCGGTGCCGGCGCGGCAGCTGCTGCTCGGGGTAACGGTACGTGCACGGACAAGCAGGCCGGTACGGTCATCATGCTCCGCGGCGACATGGATGCCCTTCCCGTTGCCGAGGAATCCGGCGAGCCCTTTGCATCCACCAATGGCTGCATGCATGCTTGCGGTCACGATATGCACGCGACGGCGCTGCTTGGTGCGGCTCGTATGCTCAAGGCCCGCGAGTCCGAGCTTCTCGACGCCAACGCCACGGTTAAGTTGCTGTTCCAGCCGGGCGAGGAAACCTTTGAGGGTGCCCGTGCCGCCATCGTCGACGGTCTGCTGCAGAACCCACGCCCCCAGGCGGCTTTTGCCATGCATGTTAACAGCCAATCGCCGCTCGGCCTGGTGCTCTATGGGAGTCCGGCGCTTTCGGGCGTGTACGGTTTCCGCATCACGCTGCAGGGCAAGGGCGGCCATGGCTCGAGCCCCGAGATCTGCATCGACCCCATCACGGCCGGCGTCCATGTGCACCTGGCGCTTCAGGAGCTCATCTCCCGCGAGGTGCCGGCGGCCAAGGAGGTCGCGCTTACCGTTGGCAAGTTCGCCGGCGGTCAGGCCGCAAATGTCATCCCCGACACTTGTGTGCTCGAGGGAACGCTGCGCGGATTCGACGTTGAGCTCATGGAGCGCCTCAAGACCCGCATCGCGGAGGTCGTCAAAGGCGTTGCCACGACCTATCGTACGCCGGCGACTATCGAGACGCTCTCGGATGTTCCGCCGCTGGTACTCGATGACGACGTGACCCAGGCTTCGCTTGGCTACGTGGGTGCGACGCTGCCCAAGGCCACCTTCCTGCCGCTGTTCCACGCCATGGCGAGTGAGGACTTTGCGCTTATCTCGAGTGAGATCCCGAGTGCGTACTTTACCGTGGGCGCTGCCGTGACTGATACTGACGAGCATTTTGCTCAGCATCATCCCAAGGCACGTTTTAGCGATGCCGAGCTTCCCCTTGGCGCCGCGGCTTATGCCGCCGTCGCTTTGGGCTACATCGCCGACCACCGGTAGCACCCAACCTTGCCTTTCAAGCCTGCGGGCATGGCCATAAGGCCTATGCCCTTGTCTTTCAAGGCAATCTTGGGCACTACCGGCGCCCGGCGCAGGCTATTCGTTTGTTTAAAAGGAACAGTATGTCCCAGCAACGTAAGTTCTTCCCCGGCTGGCTCGTGGTGGCCTCCGGCTTTGTGATCATGGCCACGTGCTACACCATTTTCGTCAACTGCATGAGCCTGTTTCAGCCGCTCATCGTAAGCGACCTCGGGATTACGCTTGCGCAGTACAACATCTCCAACGCCATCTCCACCGTGGTGAGCGTTATCGGCTCACTTGTCATTGGCCATGTTGCCGATAAAGTAAGCGGTCGCGTTTTGGGCTCCCTAACCGTTATCGCTACCTCTGCCGTTCTTGCCGGTATGAGCTTTGTCGGTGAGCTGTGGCAGGTCTACGTGCTCTTTGCCGTCTCGGGCTGCTTTGCCGTTGCCTCGACCCGTCTGCTCATTAGCCTGGTGACCGCCAACTGGTTTACGGCCAAGCGAGGCCTTGCCATCTCCATCGCACTTTCGGGTTCGGGCTTTGGCGGCGCTATTCTGTCTCCCGTCGTGAGCTCGCTGATCGTGAGCGTTGGCTGGCGTTCCGCCTTCCTGGCGCTCGCGGTTATCTGCATGGTGGCGGCGCTGCCCAGCCGCGTCCAAGCAGTTTGGCATGGCCGATCTCGGCAAGGTCACGGGCACCATTACCTCGCTCGAGATGGTCGGCGGCACCGTGGGCGCCATCGTTTCGGGTGTGCTGTCCGATTCCACGGGCTCTTTTGCGAGCACCTGGATTGTCTGCTTGGTGTGCTCGGTGGCTATGTTGGTGTTTCTGCTGGCGTCTGAGCCCATCGCCGCCAAGCTGCGTGCAAGCGTGGCGGGGGAGTAGACGTCCGTCGCTCTTTTCTGCTTGCCCCGTTCTGTTTGTGGCCGCCCTGGAAGCCGAATGGATGCTCGTACCATCATTCGGTTTCCAAGGCGGCCACGGGCCTACGAAATGATCCGTTTTCCTCCGTCCCCAACAGATCACGTGATCCGAAGGGGACGGAGGAAAGCGGATCACAAAACGCGGCGGCGCGTCTGGCCGAACGAGCCCCCATACCCTCGTTCGGTCAGACGCGCCGCCGCGTTTTGTTTTTGTGCCGTATAATGACCACTACCTATGACGCGATACAAAAGAAAGGTGTTTGCCCATGCAGGCACAGAAGGCGGAGGGAACCCGCGACCTTATCGGCGCCGAGATGCGCGCCTGGCAAAAGATGCAGCAGATCGCTGCCGGCGTGTTCGAGCCGTTTGGCTTTAAGCCCATCGAGACGCCCGCGATCGAGCAGGTTGACGTGTTTGTCCACGGTATCGGCCAGTCGACCGACGTCGTGCGCAAGGAGATGTTCCGCGTGTTTAGCGGCGCCAACCTGGAGCGCGTCTTTACCGAAGGCACCGACACCAAGCTTAAGCCCAAGCAGCGCCTGGCCCTTCGTCCCGAGGGCACGGCCGGTGTGGTGCGCACCGTCGTGGAGAACAACCTGGTGCCCCAGGGCTCCACGCCGTTTAAGGCGTACTACGCCGAGGCCATGTTCCGTGGCGAGCGTCCCCAGAAGGGTCGCCTGCGCCAGTTCCACCAGGTGGGCATCGAGTGGCTCGGCGCTCCCGATCCGGCGGCAGACGCCGAGTGCATCATCATGCTCATGGAGTTCTACAAGCGCCTGGGCTTCGATCTGTCCAAGCTCTGTCTGCTTATTAACTCGATGGGCGATGCGCAGTGCCGTCCGGCCTATCGCGAGCAGGTCAAGCAATTCATTCTCGATCACGCCGACGAGATGTGCGATGAGTGCCGCGAGCGCGCCGAGCTCAACCCGCTGCGCGCCTTCGACTGCAAGAACGACCATTGCCGCGAGATCATGGCCGACGCCCCGCTGATGGGCGATAACCTGTGCGATGAGTGCCGTGAGCACTACGAGCAGGTCAAGCGCTATTTGGATGCGGCGGGTATCGAGTATGTCGAGGATCCCACCCTGGTGCGCGGCCTGGACTACTACACCCGTACCGTCTTTGAGGTCGAGGCTCCCGGCGCCGGTGTCGGCTCCATTGGCGGCGGCGGTCGCTACGATGGCCTCGTCGAGCTCGAGGGCGGCAAGCCCACGGCGGGCGTCGGCTTTGCCGTCGGCTTTGAGCGCGCCCTGCTGGCCCTGCAGGCCTTTGGCGGCGACCTGGGTGCCGAGGAGGTCCCGTGCGTCTACGTTGCCAACGCCGGCAAGGAACTGCGTCAGAACGTCTTTACCATTACGCAGCAGCTTCGTGCCGCAGGCATCGTGACCGAGGCCGACTATCAGGGCCGTTCCCTTAAGGCCCAGTTTAAGCAGGCCGACAAGGTGGGCGCTAAGCTCATCCTAGTCCTGGGTGGCGACGAGCTTGCCGCCGGCAAGGTCAAGGTGCGCGACATGCAGAGCCACGACGAGGTACTGGTCGATTTGGCCAACGTTGTCGAGGCGGTTCGCGAGCGCCTGTAGCGTATCTTTTTGAGCTGCGGGCCTGCTAACGTGCCCTGCTCATGGAGGGTAATTGTTACGGGGGTGTTTCGCTTTTATGCGGAATGCCCCCGTTTGCATATGCCGCCCACCGAGAAATACGACCATTTGGGGCAAAAAGCCTTGCAATGCAGAAAATACTTTTGTGTGGTAAAGCGCAATCAGCTTCGAAAGTTTTTGCCGAGTGCCTATAATAAATACCGCATGTTACGTGCATAGAAGGAGGAATGGGAGGAAACGTGGCTGAGAACCTAAGCAACCAGTCTGTACCCGAAGCCGCGGCGCGCGTCGCTGCCGTGGTCAACCGCCTCGTTAACCGAATCGGCTCGAATGCCGAATCCAAGGAGCGTCTCGCCGAGATCGAGATCCCCGAGGAGCTGCGCGACAATCTGGCGCTGTTCTTGCGCCTGGAGCGCCGTGTGCTTAGCGAGTATGATCCCGAGATCGCGGACCTGTTCGACAAGATTTTGACAGCCGAGATTGTGGCCAACGCCGGAAACCCCGGCACCCGCGCTGCCGACGAGTCCGTCGACGAGCAGGGCGTGCCCACTGCCGACGAGCCCACCGCCGTGGCGTTTCGTGAAGTCGTTGATCTGATCGACAGCCTGCCGCTCGATAAGCAGCAGGTTATCGTCCGCGCCTTTACGAGCTTCTTCCATCTGGCTAACCTGTCGGAGGAGAACTACCGTGTTGCGCAGCTGCGTGAGCGCGAGGCCGGCGCATCGACCGATACCGAGGTCGATCCCGCCAACGAACTCACCGTCGCCTATCACCAGTTGGTAAACGAGATGGGTGTCGAGGGTGCCAACGAGCTGCTCGGCAAGCTTGAGTTCCACCCTGTCTTTACCGCGCATCCCACCGAGGCCCGTCGCAAGGCCGTCGAGGGCAAGATTCGCCGTATCTCCAACCTGCTGGAGGAGCGTCCGCGTCTGGGCGGCTCCGACCTGGTGGAGAACGAGCGCCATATGCTGCAGGAGATCGACGCCCTGGTACGCACGAGCCCCATCGCGTTGAAGAAGCCCACGCCGGTCGAGGAAGCCGATACCATCATCGACATCTTCGATAACACGCTGTTCGACGTTATCCCCGTCATCTATCGTCGTTTTGACGACTGGGTGCTGGGTGATAAGGCCGGTACCGTGCCGCCGCTGTGCCCGGCATTCTTCCATCCCGGCAGCTGGATCGGCTCCGACCGTGACGGCAACCCCAACGTCACCGCCAAGGTGAGCCGCGAGGTCGCCGCCAAGTACTTTACGCACATGGTGCTCAAGCTCGAGGACAAGTGCCGCCGCATCGGCCGCAACCTGACGCTCGAGGCCACCTACAGCAAGCCGTCTGCCGAGCTCATTAACCTGTGGAACCATCAGGTCGAGATGAGCACCCAGTACACGGCCCGCGCCGAGCTGATCTCCGAGCACGAGCCGCACCGCGCCGTCATGCTCGTCATGGCCGATCGTCTGAACGCCACCGTGCGTCGTATTACCGACACCATGTATCACAGCGCCGACGAGTTCCTGGATGACCTGCGCGTCGTCCAGCGCTCGCTGGCTGCCTGCGGTGCCGTCCGTGCCGCCTACGGCCCGGTCCAGACCATCATCTGGCAGGTCGAGTCCTTCGGCTTCCACATGGTCGAGATGGAGTTCCGTCAGCACTCCGTGGTGCATGCCCGCGCCCTCAAGGATATCCACGAGAACGGTATCCATGGCGATCTGCAGCCCATGACGCGCGAGGTCATCGATACCTTCCGCGCTATCGGCTCCATCCAAAAGCGCTACGGCAAGAAGATGGCGCACCGCTACATCATCTCGTTCACCAAGAGCGCCCAGCATGTGGCCGACGTCTTTGAGCTCGCCCACCTGTCCTTTGCACACGAGGAGGATGTCCCCGAGCTCGACGTGATCCCGCTGTTCGAGCAGCTCGAGGACCTCGAGGGCTGCGTCGACGTGCTCGACCAGATGCTTACGCTGCCTGTGGTGCAAAAGCGCCTTGCCCAGACCAACCGCCGCATGGAGGTCATGCTGGGCTATTCCGACTCCTCCAAGGATGCCGGTCCTACCACGGCTATGCTCGCGCTGCACTCCGCACAGGAGCGCATTGCCAAGTGGGCCGAGAAGAACGATATCGACCTGGTGCTCATGCACGGTCGCGGCGGTGCCGTGGGCCGTGGCGGCGGTCCGGCCAACAAGGCCGTGCTGGCGCAGCCCAAGGGTTCGGTCAACTGCTTCTTTAAGCTCACCGAGCAGGGCGAGGTCATCTTTGCCCGTTACGGCAACCGCACGCTGGCTCAGCGCCATGTTGAGTCCGTTGCCGCCGCAACGCTTTTGCAGTCGGCCCCGAGTGTCGAGAAGACCAACACCGAGACCACGCAGAAGTTCTGGGATATGGCCGAGAAGCTCAATGCCGCAAGCCACGAGCGCTATCTGGATCTGCTGAACACCGAGGACTTTACACCGTGGTTCTCGACCGTGACGCCGTTGACCGAGGTCGGCCTGCTGCCGATCGGCTCTCGTCCCGCCAAGCGCGGCCTGGGTGCCAAGTCGCTCGACGACCTGCGTACCATTCCGTGGATCTTCAGCTGGAGCCAGGCGCGCATTAACCTGGCCGCTTGGTACGGTCTGGGCACCGCCTGCGAGCAGTTGGGCGATCTGGACCAGCTTAAGGCTGCCTACCAGGAGTGGCCGTTCTTCCGCACCTTTATCGACAACATCGAGATGTCGATCGCCAAGACCGACCAGCGTATCGCCAAGATGTATCTGCACCTGGGCGATCGCCAGGATCTGTCCGAGAAGGTCTTTACCGAGATGCAGCTCACGCGTAAGTGGGTCCTTGCTATCGTCGGTGACGAGTGGCCGCTGCAGCGTCGTCGCGTGCTCGGCTGCGCCGTTCGCGTGCGCAACCCCTACGTCGACGCCCTGTCCATCGCCCAGGTCCGCGCCCTTCGCGAGGTGCGTATGAACCAGGACGAGATGGCCGAGGAGAAGAAGGCCGAGTACATGAGCCTGATTCTTTCGACTGTGACCGGCGTCTCGGCAGGACTGCAGAACACGGGGTAATCGATAGCCCTGTAGTCGTCCGGGCCCGCCATTAGTTTACTTTTAGGCACGTCCTCGGACATGCAAGAAGCCCTCGCTGCGCACTTCGTGCGGCGAGGGCTTCTTGCGTCCTGCGGAGTGTGCCTAAAAGTAAACTGATGGCGGGCCCTGCGATGTCCGGTCTTCGGCGGATCAGCCGCTGGGTGAGGGTGGTGCTTGGGGTGACGTGCAAAAAACGGAGTTTTCAGCAGCCAAAGATTGGTGCATAAGGCTATGGGTGACGTTTGCGGCCCCTGTTGATGCTTTTGCACGACGATTGGGCTTTGGCGACGATCATATATGGCTGGTTTCTCGCCGCATGCTATCCAGATGGGACGAGTCATGGGGACTATCTACCTTTTGAAAGGCTTTTGACACCAAAAACTTATCCCGCGATGCTGAATACTCGCAAAAATGCACGCTCCGGAGGGTACCACCCTGTTACGGCTAGAAATCCATGCGCCATTATATGCAATTAATTAACGCATTTATGCAAAATGGCTTACGTGCGAACGTCTCGGGGTAGATGTTTGCCTCGGCGCTGCGTAAATCATCCTGTCTATAGTGTCTTTGACAGGCGGCCGCGGTCCCGTTTGGGGTCGCGGCCGTTTTGTTGTGGGTCAAATATGAACGTTGTGTTAATGAGTCGGTGGACGGTGGTGTTTTTCGGTGAGCGGCGTATCCTTCCAACGGTTTATCTAGTGTGTTAGTTGAAAGGAAGAGGGCGCTCGTCATTGTTTGAATGTGAACTGCCGTTTGACCACAAGACGTTGCATTTGGAGCTCGAGGATAAGAACTTCGCGGGTGTGATGGAGGGTCATCAAAACGAGTTTAAGACCACGAAATCGCAGGAAGAGCTGGTAGAGGAGTCGCTTGCCAACCCTTATGGCTCGCCTTCACTCGAGGAGCTTTGCGCCGGCAAGAAGGATATTGTCATCATTAGCTCCGACCATACGCGCCCCGTTCCCTCGCGTGTGACGATGCCTATTCTGCTGCATCACATCCATTCCGCTGCGCCCGAGGCTCGCGTGCGTATTTTGGTTGCTACTGGTATGCATCGTCCGTCGACGCACGAGGAGCTCGTCAACAAGTACGGTGAGGAAATCGTTGCTAACGAGGAAATCGTTATGCACGTCGCGACTGACGACAGCATGATGAAAAAGATCGGCACCCTGCCTTCTGGTGGCGAGTGCATCATCAACAAGATTGCCGTCGATTGCGATCTGCTGCTTGCCGAGGGCTTTATTGAGCCGCACTTCTTTGCCGGTTTTTCTGGCAGCCGCAAGTCCGTCCTGCCCGGCATCGCCAGCTACAAGACCATCATGTACAACCACAACGGCCAGTTTGTGAACGATTCCCACTCGCGTGCCGGCAACCTGTGCCACAACCACGTGAGCGAGGACATGTTTGCCGCCGCCGAGATGGCTCACCTTGCCTTTGTGCTTAACGTGGTGCTCAACGGCAAGCACGAGGTCATCGGTTCTTTTGCCGGTGACATCCACAAGGCGCACGAGGCTGGCTGCGAGTTCGTGAAGAGCCTTGCCGGCGTTGAGCCCGTCGAGTGCGAGATTGCCATCACCACCAACGGCGGCTACCCGCTCGACCAGAACATCTACCAGGCCGTGAAGGGCATGTGCTCTGCCGAGGCTACGCTTCCCGAGGGCGGTGTGATCATCGACGTCGCCGGTTGCGCCGACGGTCACGGTGGCGAGGGCTTCTATCACAACATCGCCGACAATGATCCGGCAGAGTTTGAGCGCGCCTGCATCGACCGTCCTAAGGACGAGACCCTGCCCGACCAGTGGACGAGCCAGATCTTTGCCCGCATCCTGGCACATCACCCTGTGATCATGGTCACCGACCTGTGCGATCACCAGATGATCAAGGATATGCACATGACGCCGGTCAACACTATCGAGGAGGCGCTCAAGCTCGCCTTTGAGATGAAGGGTGCCGATGCCAAGGTTGCTGTCATTCCCGATGGCCTGGGCGTTGTTGTCGCGCAGCACTAGTGCGCGGCCTAAACGAATCGTTTATAACCGACAAGAAAGATAAGGTTTTATGCTTACCAAACTCCTCTGCGAATTCGGCGCAACGGCCCTCATGATCATCTTTGGCGTGGGCGTGCACTGCGATACCGTGCTCAAGGGCACCAAGTATCAGGGTTCCGGCCATATGTTTGCCATCACCACTTGGTCTTTTGGCATCTCGGTCTGCCTGTTTGTCTTTGGCGGCGCCGTGTGCATGAACCCGGCTATGGTGCTTGCCCAGTGCATCGTAGGCCTGGTGCCGTGGAGCAGCTGCATCCCCTTCATGATTGCCGATATGCTCGGCGGCTTTGTGGGCGCCGTAATCGCTTGGCTTATGTATGCCGATGAGTTCAAGGCTTCCGAGGGCGTCGTCGACCCCATTGCCCAGCGCAACATCTTCTCGACCAACCCCACCACCGAGGGCACCAACTATGCCCGCAACTTCTTCTGCGAGGCTATCTGCACCTTTGTGTTCATCAGCGCCATCCTTGCTGCCGCTAGCCGCGCTGGTGAGAACGTTCTGATGCTCGCTATCTGCGTCGGCCTGATCGTTTGGGCCGTTGGCATGGGCATGGGCGGCATCACCGGCTTCGCCATGAACCAGGCTCGTGACCTTGGTCCTCGCATGGCCTATCAGGTTCTGCCGATCAAGAACAAGGCTGACAACAACTGGAAGTACGGCCTGCTTGTTCCTGGCATCGCTCCGTTTGTCGGTGCCATTGTGGCTGCGCTGTTTGTGCATGGTTTCTTGGGCATGTTCTAGTCCAAGGCTACATAGTTGTCCGCCGTCCGCATGGGGTAACTTCCCAGCGCGTCCTCGGACATGAAAGAACCCCCGCTGCGCACTTCGTGCGGCGGGGGTTCTTTCGTCCTGCGGAGTGCGCTGGGAAGTTACCCCATGCGGACGGCTGCGGGGTCTTTGTTGCGCTCGAGTAAGCAACCCAACATATAAATCTGAATTTGGATGGGAGGGGCTTGTTGCTGTTAGGGGCGTTGAAGTGTGAGTGACACTTTGGGATGTGTGGCGGCCTGGGGTGGGGCGGTGCCTTGGGATGAGAGGCTTACTTACTTAGTTGAAGAGGGGCTTGATGGCTGAGAGGTAGTCTTTGGCTACGTCGGCTTTATCTGCTTGGAAATTGTGCCAGGCCCACCATTGGACCATTCCTACGAAGCTTGAGGCTATGTGATGTAGTAGGAAGCTTCGGTCCATGGTGGCGGCGGGGCCGTTTGGATCGGTGGGGACGGTTTCGGCTGCTCGTGACATGATGGTCTTGCGTAAGCAGTCGGCGAAGACGCGTGAGCCGGCGCCGGCTACGAGGGCTCGAACGCCCTGGCGGCGCTCCCAGAGGTTGTTGAGGATATGCTCGACCTGCACGAGTGGGTCGTCGAGTGGCGTGCCATCGTCGTCGAGGGCGTGGGTGCAGATGTCGCTCACGAGCTCGGACAGTAGGTCATCTTTGCTCTTGAAGAGGCCGTAGAATGTCGCGCGGCCTACGTGAGCGCGCGCGATGATGTCGCCGACGGTGATCTTGCCGTAGTCCTCCTCGCGAAGGAGCTCGGAAAACGCCGTGACAATAGCGGCGCGGCTTTTGGTTTTGCGGGCATCCATGGCTATGCATCCACATGAACAAGCAGGCAACGGAGCGTGCCGGAGCAGCCCTCGTAGGGGCGCTTGCCGGCGCCGTAGCCGGCGGCCTCGATGCGGTAGCGGGCCGGCAGGTGCTCGGACGTGCGCAGTGCGGCGACGATGGCGGCGCCCGTGGGCGTCACAAGCTCGCCGGCGACCGGTGCGGGCGTGAGGGCGATATTGCCCGACTGGCACAGGTTGACGACAGCGGGGACGGGAATGGGCATGAGGCCGTGGGCACAGTGGATGGTGCCGTGACCCTCGGAGAGCGACCCGACCACGATGTCCTCAATACCCAGGTCATCGAGGCAGATGGCGACAGAGCAGACGTCGACGATGGAATCGACGGCGCCCACCTCGTGGAACATGACGGTCTCGGGCGTTTTGCCGTGAGCCTTGGCCTCGGCAGCAGCGAGTACGGAAAAAATGGCGAGCGCGCGACGCTTGGCGCCATCGCTGAGCTGCGAGCCATCGATGATGGCGGTGACGTCCGCCAAAGAACGGTGGTGATGGTGGTGGGCGTGATGGTGACCCTCGTGGCCATGACCGTGGGCCTCATGGTCATGCTCGTGGCAGTGCTCGTGTTTGTGCTCGCCATGATCATGATGGTGGTGCCCATGCTCATGTGTGTGCTCGGCAACCGCTTCGTTGCCGTAGAGCCAGGCCATGTCGTGGTCGTGGTTCTCGAGCTCCTCTGCCAACTGAACGTCAAAGTCGCAGGCGTCGATGCCATGCTTGTTTACGCGTGTAACGGCAATCTCAAAGCCGTCGACCGGCAGCGTGGCGAGCTGTTCGCGCAGGTGCTCCTCGCTGGCGCCCAGGTCGAGCAGGGCCGCGACGGTCATGTCGCCGCTGATGCCCGAGGTGCCGTCGATGATAAGCGTGTGCTGATGGTTGGACATGGAATGCTCCTTAACGGGCGCAGGGCGTGCCAGCGCTCAGATGATTGATAAGACTTGCCTGGTAGGCGGCACCGAAGCCGTTGTCGATGTTGACGACCGAAACGCCGCTGGCGCAGGAGTTGAGCATGGCGAGCAGTGCGGCCACGCCGCCAAAGCTCGCGCCATAGCCCACGCTGGTGGGGACGGCGATGACCGGACAGCTCACAAGGCCTCCGATGACGCTCGCCAGGGCGCCTTCCATGCCGGCGATGGCGATGACCACCTGCGCCTGGGCAAGTTCCTCAGCATGAGCGAGCAGGCGGTGCAGGCCGGCGACACCCACGTCGTAGAGGCGATCGACCTTGTTGCCGTAGAACTCGGCCGTCAGTGCCGCCTCTTCGGCGACGGGCAGGTCGCTCGTGCCGGCGCAGGCGATGACGATGCGTCCGTTGCCGGTAGGGGAGGGCTTGCCACCTACCAGGGCGAGCTGGGCGTCCGGGACATATCCCAGGTCGATGTCGTTGCCGAGGAGCTCAGCGGTGCGCGCGGCTTTTTCGGCATCCAAGCGTGTGACCAGGATGCGCTCCTGGCCTGCATCGCGCAGCGCCTCGATAATGGCAGCAATTTGTTCGGCGGTTTTACCGGCACCGTAGACAACCTCGCCGGCTCCCTGGCGCACTCCGCGCGAAAGATCGAGCTGCGCAAAGCCCAAATCGGCGGTCGGAGCCGTCTGGATGCGCGTAAGGGCATCGGCAGGGGTGACTGATCCGCCGGCAACATCGCTCAGCAGCTGCTCAAGATCTCGCTTATCCATATATGTTCCCTTCGACGGCGCAAAGTCTAGCACTCAAAGGGTGTGTTTCCGAACACTAAGACAAAATTGTTCGGAAACTATAGGACAGACTGTTCTAATTGTTAGACGGATCGGCTAGTCACGCAGGATGATGTCCATGGCGAGCATCAGGTTGCGCTCGTCGATGGCAAACGGGGCGGCTTCGCGCGTCTTAGGCTTGGCGCAAAACGCGATGCCCGTGCCCGCGGCCTGGATCATGGGGATGTCGTTTGCCCCGTCGCCAATAGCGACCGTGTGGGCCATGTCGACGCCGCACTCAACTGCCCAGTCCAGCAGCTGGATGAGCTTGGACTCCTTGGTCACAATGTCTGCCGCCAGCTTACCCGTGAGCTTGCCGTCTACGACCTCCAGGCGGTTGGCCAGGCAAAAGTCGATACCCGCGGCAGCCACGATCTTGTCGGCGACCTCGTGGAAGCCGCCGCTCACCACGCCGACCTTCCAGCCCTTGCTGTGTGCCGAGCGCACAAGCTCCAGAGCGCCGGGGGTAAACGTCACGCGATCAAAAGTGCGCTCGAACACGCTCTCGTCCAGGCCGGCAAGCAGCCCCACGCGTTCCTCGAGCGCTTGCTTAAAGTCCAGCTCGCCGCGCATAGCGCGTTCGGTGATCCGCGCAACTTGCTCGCCCACGCCGGCCTCCTCGCCCAAAAGATCGATGACCTCCTGGTTGATGAGCGTGGAGTCGATATCCATAACGATGAGGCGTGCAGTCATGACGGGCCTTTCCAAGTGCTGTTTTATTGGGGCATATTGTCGCACGTGACGAGCGCGGGCGGGTGCCGCGGCGCGTCAATTGTTTCGTCTCCGTCAAGTCTTTGGGCAGGAGCTACTTTTTCGCGGTACATCGGCGCAGGTGCGATAACATAGAACGCCATGTCTGGCTGCGCGGTTTACGCAGGCTGGGCAAATCTGTACGACGCCGCCCGGAACGACACGGGGCGGCACAGATCCATAAAGGAGGATCACTGGTATGAGCCAGACCCGTCCCATCGACGAGCATTCCATGCACACCCGTACCTGCGGCGAGCTTCGCCGCGAGAACGTGGGCGAAGAGGTCACCCTCACCGGTTGGGTGAGCCGTCGCCGCGATCACGGCGGCCTTATTTTCTGCGACCTTCGCGACCGCGAGGGCATCACGCAGCTCACCTTCGACCCCGAGCACTCCGACGGCGACGCCTTTAAGATTGCCGAGACCATGCGTCCCGAGTGGCCCATCAAGATCCACGGCGTCGTGCGCTCCCGTGGCGAGGAGACCACCAACGCCAAGCTCGCGACCGGCGAGATCGAGGTCCTGACCGACCACGCCGAGGTGCTCAACACTTCCGTCACCCCGCCGTTCCAGATCGAGGACGGCATCGAGACCAGCGAGGACACCCGTCTGCGCTATCGCTATCTGGACCTCCGTCGTCCCGAGATGATGGCTAACCTCAAGCTGCGCTCCGACTTTACCTTTGCCATTCGCGAGGCGCTGCACAACCGTGAGTTCATGGAGGTCGAGACGCCCTCCCTGTTCAAGTCTACGCCCGAGGGCGCCCGCGACTTCATCGTCCCCAGCCGCATCCAGCCGGGCAACTTCTACGCCCTGCCGCAGTCCCCGCAGCTTCTGAAACAGCTGCTCATGGTCGGTGGCGTCGAGCGCTACTACCAGGTTGCCAAGTGCTTCCGCGACGAGGACCTGCGTGCCGACCGTCAGCCAGAGTTCACCCAGGTCGATATCGAGATGTCTTTCGTGGACCAGAACGATGTCATGAGCGCGCTCGAAGAGGTCCTGTCCGATGCCTTCGGCCGCATGGGCGTCGAGATGCCCACGCCGCTGCGTCGCATGGACTACTGGGAGGCCATGGACACCTATGGCTCCGACAAGCCCGATACCCGCTATGGCATGCACCTGGTCGACCTGACCGACATCTTTGCCAACTCCAAGTTCAAGGTCTTTGCGACCGCCGCAAACGAGGAGGGCTCTGTCGTCAAGGCCATCAACGCCAAGGGTGCCGGTGCCTGGGCACGTGCCAAGATCGATAAGCTCGCCGGCGTGGCCTCCACGTTTGGTGCCAAGGGTCTGGCCTGGATCGCCTTCCGCGAGGACGGCTCCATCAACAGCCCCATCGTCAAGTTCTTCTCGGACGAGGAGATGGCGGCTCTGCGCGAGCGCATGGACGTCGAGCCCGGCGACCTTGTGATGTTCGCCGCCGGCCCGCGCCTGCTCTCCGACGAGATTCTGGGCGGCATGCGTTCTCACATGGCCAACGCACTCGAGATCAAGCGCGAGGGCCACGACTTCCTGTGGGTCGTCAACTTCCCGCTGTTCCACTGGGATGAGGATCGCAAGGCCTATGCTGCCGAGCACCAGCCCTTTACCCTGCCGACCGAGACCGACATCGCCAAGATCGAGGCTGACCCGCTGGCGGCCGGTTCTTGCACCTACGACTTTGTCATGGACGGCTTTGAGGCTGGCGGCGGCGGTATGCGTATCCACAACGCCGAGATGCAGATGTCCATGCTCAAGCTCCTGGGCTTTACCGAGGAGCGCGCCGAGTCGCAGTTCGGCTTCCTCATGGAGGCCCTCAAGTTTGGTGCGCCCCCGATGGGCGGTTTCGCTCTGGGCCTGGACCGCGTGTGCATGCTGCTCACCGGTTCCGACTCCATCCGTGACGTCATGGCGTTCCCCAAGACGGCCAGTGGCTCCGACCTCATGTCGGGCGCCCCGAGTGCCGTTAGCGGAGCCCAGCTCAAGGACGTCAGCCTGCGCCTGATGTAGGCGAGTGGCTACATATTGCCCGCAACGAGGGAAGGACGTGTGCCTTTCCTCGTTTTTTATGCGCCGAGATTGTGAGGGCTTGGGATGACCGGACGTCGCGGAAAGTGCATCCCGGAATCTGCGTCCGGAATGGGTCGCCCTTTCCCAAAGGGGTCCTCTGGGAAAGCGTGCCCCAGAATTCGGCAAAATAATGGGGCACAGTTTCCGGTTGAGCTGTCTAACGGAAACTGTGCCCCAGAATGAGCGCTCAAAACGGGGCAGGCTTTCCGCAACAACTGTCTGGCGGAAAGCCTGCCCCAATTTCTTATAGCGAGTCTCTCTGGATCAGCTGCATGTGCATCACGGAGGTGGTGGGCTCGGCACCCTTGATCATGTCGAGCGCAATGTTGGCGGCCATGTGGCCTTCTTCGCGCAGGGGCTGGCGGACGGTCGTGAGTGCGGGGACGCAGCGCGTCGCAATCTCGTGATCGTCGAAGCCGACGACAGAAACGTCCGCCGGAACGGATAGGCCTGCCTCGTTGAGTGCGGTGATGACGCCAGCCGCGATACGGTCCGATCCGCAGAGCACGCCATCGAAAGCGATCTCGCGCGCGAGGATCTGGTGCATGGCCTGATAGCCGTCTCCGTTGTTCCAGCCGGTATAGATAACGTTTGCGTCTGGGAGGTCTTCGCCCAAGACGGCGCGGTAGCCGCGCAGGCGGTCGACAACAGCGGGGTTGTCTTGCGGTCCCAACACGGCGACGATATCTTTGCGCCCGCGCTCCTTCATGGCGAGTGCCGCAAAGTGTCCGCCCTCTTCGTCGTCTGAATAGACCGTCGAAAACACATCGCGATAGGGGTGGCCCTCGAGCTGGCCGCACAACACGGTGGGTACGCCCAGCTCGCGCAGTACCTCGAGCAGCTCGCTGCCCTTGTAGGGGGAGACGTCGATCACGGCGTCGAACGAGCGGCGCTCAAAGTGCTCGCGTGCGCGGTTGCGCTCATGCGTAGAAGACGCCTGCAAGATAACGGGCAGATAGGACGACTCCGACAGTTCCTCGGTAATGCCGCTCAAAAACTCGCTATAGGTGGGGTCGCTGAAGAGTTCACTCAGGGGCTCGGTCACGAGCACGGCGATGATTTCCGTGCGCCCGACAGCGAGCGCTCGGCCACGAGCGTTGGGGACAAAATTGACTTCCTTGGCCGCCGCGCGGACGCGCTTTTTGGTTTCCTCGCTAATGCGGGGCGAATCGTTGAGAGCGCGCGATGCCGTGGAGCGCGACACGCCGGCAGCTGCGGCAACCTCGGCAAGCGTAGGTGCGGTGCGAACTGGTTGGGTCATGGCGTCTCCTGGAGAATGCGGTCGATGTTGTCGCTGATACGGGCTGGTGCGGATACAGCTTACTATAGTGCGCCTGAACAGCGTTCATGATATCCGGTGACCGGTGTCGTTTTGCAACCAAGCCGCAATCGAATACGTCTCGTATGGGTGAGATATCAGCGGGCGTGGCGGTTGCTTACGAGCTTAAGAACGATGTCTTGCGCTGAGTTTCGATACTCAGGGTGACATAAGTGTCGCGGTTGTACAACCGGTTGCACCGTTAACCCGACCAAATCGACCGTTCAGCGGACAACCGGTTGCACAGTTTTTTGCATCGCCCGTAAGATAAGGACAACCGGTTGCACAAGAATCACTACGATGACGAAGGAGCATCACCATGGACGCCATTAACGATTGGGAAAACCAAGCGCTCACCCACAGGAACCGCCTGGCACCCCATGCGTACTTTATGGGTTACGAGACCGCCGATCTCGCCGCTACGTACAGCCGCGAGCTGTCGCGCGGGTTTGTCCAGCTGTCCGGCTCGTGGCAGTTCCGCCTCTTTGAGGGGCCTGCTGCCGTCTCCAACGAGGAGCTCTCCACGTACGAGCCCGAGTGGGATCACGTGGAGGTTCCGCACCTGTGGCAGGTGGATGGTTATGGCAACCTTGCCTACACCGACGAGGGTTTCCCGTTCCCGGTGGACCAGCCGTTCGTTCCCTCCGACGACCCCACGGGCGTCTACAAGCGCATCGTCAATCTTCCCGCCGTGCCTGCCGGCGCTCGCGAGATCATTCGCTTTGACGGCATCGAGAGCTATGGCGAGCTGTACGTCAACGGCAAGTTTATCGGCATGACCAAGGGTTCGCGTCTGTCTGCCGAGTTCGACGTGACCGACGCGCTCGTCGAGGGCGACAACCTGTTTGCGGTCAAGGTCCTGCAGTACAGCGATGGCAGCTATATCGAGGATCAGGATATGTGGTGGGCCTCGGGCATCTTCCGCGATGTGTACCTTATGCAGCGTCCCGCCGCGCACCTGGTCGACTTTAGGTTCCGCACGCACCGCGAGGGCGATGCCGCTCTAATCACGCTCGATACGGTGGCCGAGGGAGCTACCCGCGTTGTGTATACGCTCAGCGATGGCGAGAACGTGGTGGCTACGGGCGAGTGCGTCGACGGCCATGCCGAGTGCAGCGTTGCTGATGCCCACTTCTGGAACCCCGAGGCCCCCTTCCTCTATGACCTTACGTTTGAGGTCTACGACGGTGACGAGGTCAGCGAGTACGTTCCGCATCGCCAGGGTCTTGCCGAGGTGACGGTTGAGGGCAATCATATCTACCTCAACGGCACCTACTTTAAGATGCATGGCGTCAACCGCCACGATCACGACGATCACAAGGGCCGCGCCGTGGGCCTCGATCGCATGCGCCGCGACCTGGAGCTCATGAAGCAGCACAACATCAACGCGGTGCGCACGTCCCACTACGCCAACGACCCGCGCTTTTACGAGCTGTGCGACGAGTATGGCATCATGCTGGTCGCCGAGACCGATATGGAGAGCCACGGCTTCGAGAATATCGGCAATATCGCCCTGGTCACCGACGACCCGGCATGGGAGCCGGCCTACGTCGACCGCATTGAGCGCCTGGTGATGCAGGAGCGCAACCACGCCTGCATCATTATGTGGTCGATGGGCAACGAGAGCGGCTATGGCTGTAACATCCGCGCGATGTACGCCAAGGCTCACGAGCTCGACGGTCGTCCGGTCCACTACGAGGAGGACCGCAACGCCGATACCGTCGACGTCATTTCCACGATGTACTCCCGTGTGTCGCAGATGAACGACTTTGGCGAGCATCCGTTCCCCAAGCCGCGCATTAACTGCGAGTACGGTCACTCCATGGGCAATGGCCCCGGAGGCCTGTCCGAGTACCAGGAGGTCTTCGATCGCTGGGATTGCATCCAAGGCCAGTTTATCTGGGAATGGTGCGACCACGGTTTGGCTGCTGTGACCGAGGACGGCGTTGCCTACGATATGTACGGTGGCGACAACGGCGATTACCCCAACAACAGCAACTTCTGCATCGATGGCATGGTGTTCCCTTGGCAGCAGCCGAGCCCGGGCCTCACTGAGTATGGTCAGGTCATCTGCCCGGTTCGCATGGCTTATGACGCCGAGGCGGGCGAGCTGACTGTCACCAACAAGCGTTGGTTTACCACCCTCGAGGATGTTTGCCTGTCGGCCGAGACCCTGGTGGACGGCGACGTGGTCTGCCGCAAGACGCTCATGCCCGGTGCGGTTGCCCCCGGCGAGTCCGTCCAGCTGCCGCTGGTGATTCGCGAGGCCGCAGTGGGGGAGACCCTGCTGACCGTGCACGCCTACACCATGGCCGCTCACGTCTGGTGCGAGCCGATGTTCCAGTTGGGTGCTAGCCAGTTTGCCATCGCCAACCATCCGGCGCCGGCCATCGCCGCCCCCGCTCGTCCTGAGCTTACGGTCGAGGAGACCGAGCAGGAGATCCGCATTCACTCCCTCAATGGCGAGCTGGCCTTCAGCAAAGTCAACGGTACCGTGAGCGAGTGGAAGGCATCCGGCCGCGACGTCATGGCCTCTGGTCCCCAGGTTGGTTTTTGGCATCCGCTCGTCGACAACCACGCTCAGGAGTATGACTCCCTGTGGAAGGACAACTTCATCGATGTGATGCAGACGTCTACCCGCAAGGTTTCTTGGAAGCAGGATGGCAATGCGGTCGTCGTTACCGTGAGCCAGCGTATCGCTCCTCCCGTCCGCGCGTTCGGCATGCGCGTCGAGCTCGTCTACACCGTGCTTCCGAGCGGTCGTGTCGACCTCAAGGTTTCCGGCGAGCCCTACGGCGATTACTCGGATATCATCCCGCGCATCGGCATCTCCTTCGAGGTCCCCGGTTGCGATCGTGCCGTCGAGTGGTATGGCCACGGCCCAGGCGAGAACTATCCGGACTCGCTGCGCGCCAACCCGGTCGGTCATTACCGCACTACGGTCGACGACATGTTCACGCCCTACGTTATGCCTCAGGACTGCGCCAACCGCGAGGGTACCCGCTGGGTCGCCCTGCGCTCTGGCCACGGCGACGGCGTGCTGGTGACTCGTCCGGCTGACGCTGCCTCCAACCCGTTCTCGTTCTCGGCATGGCCCTATAGCTGCGAGGCCATCGATAACGCCAAGCACGTCTACGACCTTGTTCCGGGCGACACGGTCACGGTCAACATCAACGACCAGTTGCTCGGCCTTGGCTCGAACTCTTGGGGTTCCGAGGTGCTCGATTCCTATCGCACCCGTTTTGAGAGCTTCAGCTTTGAGGTGTCCCTGCGACCGCTGACGTCTGCCGATCTGGCTCAGGCGCTGGCACTCATTAAGGAGGCATAAGCCATGCATGTCTTTAACTCGCGCGCCGATTTCGACGCTCAGATGAAGTCCGTCAAGAAGTGGATGCGTACCGGTCAGGCGCTCGATGGCGTTGCCGACCTGCAGCACGACGTGGCGTACTCCATCGGCGACTCGTTGGTGTACTGGTGGGTCTATGCCCGCGAGGCCGCAACCGCCGATCTGGTCGGTCACCGTCGCTACCATGCCGTGCTCGCTCCGCTCGACGGCGACCTGACCGTCGAGGTTGCCCCTAAGGCAGGTCTCACCTGCACCCGCGCTTACAGCGATATCGATGATCGCGAGCGCTTTGAGGGGGCGGGGGAGACCGTGACGATTCCCGCCGGCGGCGTTGCCGTCGTCGAAATTGACGAGGCGTATCGCGTCCTCGCCGACACTACGGATCCCCACGTCGTCGTACTGCACGTGACGGTCGAAGGTTATTCCTTCCCCAACAAGTAGTATTCGTCCGTTTGGACGTTTGCTTCGCGCCGTTAAGGGGGATGGCTTTGTTGACTCCCTTTTCCCCATTCCCCTTAGCAGGTGCGCCGTCCGTGTTTGCACTTGCAGCTCGGACGGGTTTAGATGACATTTAATAGATGATTGGGAGGGCTTATGAGCTCTGAAAAACGAGGAACGATTGGTTCGTTCGCTCTGCTGGGCATGACGGTCGCCGCCGTGTTCGGTATCAAGAACATCATCAACAACAACGCGGCCATCGGCTTAGCAGCCGCGCCGTCGTTCTTCTTCGCCACGCTTTTGTACTTTGTCCCCTATACCCTGGTTACCGCCGAGTTCGTCGGCCTCAACAAGGACTCCGAGTCTGGCGTGTACGCATGGGTTAAGACCTCGATGGGTGGTCGCTGGGCGTTCCTGACGGCATTTAGCTACTGGTTCGTCAACCTGTTCTACTTTGCGTCCGTACTGCCCAATGTCATCATTTACGCGAGCTACGTGTTCTTTGGTGCCAATGCCGAGCTTTCGCAGCTGTGGATCACCATTATCGAGATCGTCGTCTTTGCTATCGCCACGTGGGTTTCGACCAAGGGCGCTAAGTGGATCGGCTCTATTTCCTCCTTCGGTTCGACCGCGGCTCTCGGCCTGACTGCCGTGTTCATCCTGCTGTCCCTGGCTGCTGCCTTTGGTGGCGTTGAGTTCGCTACGGCTCCCACGCCCGCCAACATGGCTCCCGACATGAGCAACTTCGCCACTATGTGGGGCTTCTTCGGTACGCTTGCCTGGATCATCCAGGGCGTTGGCGGCGCTGAGTCTGTCGGCGTGTTCCTTAACGACCTTAAGGGTGGCGTCAAGGCCTTCGTGCGCACCGTCGTTATCGCCGGCCTGACCATCGGCCTTCTGTATGCAGGCGCTTCGCTGCTGGTTAACCTGTTCATCCCCGAGGGCGGCGTTGCCATCTCCACCGGTATCTTCGACGTATTCGGCGCTGTCTTTGCCCACTTTGGCATTCCCATGGAAGTGTCCACGCGCGTCATCGGCTTGATCCTTCTCGCCGCTACGCTGGGTTCCCTCATGATGTGGACCTCCGCTCCCATCAAGGTCTTCTTCACCGAGATCCCCAAGGGCGTCTTTGGTAGCAAGATCGTCGAGCTCAACGAGCATGGCATTCCTGCCCGCGCCGCTTGGCTGCAGTTCGCCATCGTCGTCCCCATCCTGATCATCCCGGCCCTGGGCTCCGGTAACCTCGACGACCTGCTCATGATTGTCACCAACATGACGGCTGCCACCGCTCTGCTCCCGCCGCTGCTGATTCTGCTTGCCTACTTTATGCTGCGCAAGAACTTCGATGCTGCTCCCCGTGGCTTCCGCATGGGCTCGCGCAGCTTTGGCCTGGTCGTTGCCGCATTCCTGCTTGTGGTCTTCTGCTTCGTGCTTATCTGCGGCACCATTCCGCTCGATCAGCCGCTGTGGCTGACGCTGGTCTACAACGTTGGCGGCGTGGTTGTCTTCCTGGGCCTTGCCGTGATGTGGTACAACCGCTACATCAACCGCCTGCGCGAGACCGATCCCGAGGCCGCCGAGAACGAGCTTCGCCCTTCCGTCCTCGATATGATGGAGTAGCGGCTAGGATTAATCTACGGCTGTGGAATAAATCGATTCCCTTTCCTAAGGAGGGGCCTTACGAGGCCTCTCCTTTTGTGTTTTGGGGCATGGTTTTGGACCCCGTGGTCAAAAAATGCCAAATATGAGTACTGTTGCAAAATAGGTGTCATATTCTTTCGGCCGTTCTGAGCGAAAATGGACTCAAAATCAATCTATCTAACCCCCTATAAAGGGCGTTTGACGGCTTTCAACCTCTTCGAATCGTTCAAAGTAGGCAATTTGCTCTCGATTTTGCTGCTACTAAATTGGTGACAGTACTCATATTTCCCACTTTTTGCCCACGAGGTGCTCAGAGGAGCTCTCGACAAGCATCTAACGCTACAATAGCTACCACGTGGCTGGGTTTGCCGGCCGAATGTGCGATGTCGTGGGAGGGGACATGGTCGAATTTACGAAGACGATTAAAGATCCGTTGGGATTGCATGCCCGCCCGGTTGCGCTGCTTTATGACATTATCGCCAAGCATCGTAGTGACGTGTCGGTTTCGATTGGCAATCGTCATGTCGATGGCCGCGACGTTATAGGGCTCATGGCACTCTGTGGCGAATGTGGCGAGGACATCGTGTTCCGCGTTTCGGGCGTGGATGAGGCCTCCTGTGTCACATCGATCAGAAATCTCTCGCTCTAAGCATGATAGGGCGCGGTAAAGGATGGTCCTTTGCCGCGCCTTTTTGTTTCGTATAGGAAACTTTTTCGAAATCTGAATGGGGACCCTTTCCAAAAAGTTAACCACGTGCTAGTTTACTATAGCGAACATAGACGTGGTTAACTTTTTACGCGTCGATGTTGAGGACGAACTGACGTTAGGAGCAACTCATGTCTTGCGGACCGCAGATGCCGGCCATGCCGCTTTCGATGGTAAAAGCGGGCGAAACCGTGCGCGTGTCTCGTGTAAAGGGCAATGAGGACATGAAACACCACCTCAAGGACCTCGGCTTTGTCGAGGGCAACGAAATCCACGTGGTGAGCTCGAGTGGTGCCAATATCATCGTCACGGTGCTGGGCGCACGCTTTGGCATCGATTCCAAGGTTGCCATGCACATCATGACCGTCGGTTAGTCCGCAGCATTTCATAAAAACCGAAAGGGGGACAAGAGGATGAAGACGTTGGGTGACGTTAAGGTGGGCGAGAGCTCTACCATCGTCAAGCTTCACGGTGAGGGTGCGCTTCGCCGCCACCTTATGGACTTGGGGCTCATCAAGGGCACTTCGTTCAAGGTCGTGAAGGTCGCGCCGCTCGGTGATCCGGTCGAGATCAACGTGCGCGGCTACGAGCTTTCCATCCGCAAGGAGGAGGCGGCCGTCGTCGAGGTCCAGTAAGGGCTCGCGGCGTATATTTCTGCAGATAAAGTTAGGTATTTCTAACTTAATGCAGCATCTTTGAAGCACATTATCCAGCCTGCGCGGAGAAAGCAGCGCAGGCACACAAGGAAGAAGGATTGAATGGCGGATTCTCAGATCCATGTCGCGCTGGCGGGTAACCCCAACTGCGGCAAGACCACGCTTTTCAACCTGATCACCGGCGCCAACGGCTACGTTGGCAACTGGCCCGGCGTCACGGTTGAGAAAAAGGAAGCCAAGCTCCTAAGCGACAAGAACGTTACCATCACGGACCTCCCTGGCATCTACTCGCTTTCCCCCTACAGCCCCGAGGAGCAATGCTCGCGCGATTACCTCATGAGCGGCGAGCCCGATGTTGTCGTCCAAGTTGTCGATGCCACCAACCTAGAGCGCAACCTATACCTGGCGCTTCAGGTCATCGAGACCGGCCTGCCTGTGGTCGTTGCCCTCAACATGGCTGACCTGGTCGAGAAGAATGGCGACAAGATCGACACGGACAAGCTCTCCAAGAAGCTCGGCTGCCCGGTCATGATGATCTCGGCTCTTAAGAACAAGGGTATCAAGGAGCTGTTCGAGCAGGTTAAGAAGTCTGCTGCTTCCAAGGGCCAGGTGCCGGAGCACAAGTTCGACTCCTCCATCGAGGACGTTCTTGACCACATCGAAAACAATCTGCCTGCGAGCGTTCCCGCTAACAAGCGCCGCTATTACGCCGTCAAGCTGTTCGAGCGTGATGCGGACGCCTGCAAGCTCATCAACCTCACCAAGGAGAAGGCCGCTCGCGTCGAAGAGCTGGTCGCTCAGTGCGAGCAGGACTGCGACGATGACGCCGAGTCCATCATCACCGGTGAGCGCTACGGCGTGATCGCACACATCATCGACGAGTGCCTCACCAAGGCCCCGGCCAAGATGAGCACCTCCGAGAAGATCGACCGTGTGGTTACCAACCGTATCCTGGGCCTGCCGATCTTTGTGGTCATCATGTTCTGCGTGTACTACATCGCCGTTTCCACCCTGGGCGGAACGGTGACCGACTTCACCAACGATCAGCTCTTTGGCACCGACGGTTGGTATGTGCTCGGTCAGGGCCGCGATGCTTACGATGAGGCTGTCGAGGCCGCGGGTGACGACGCCGACTCGGTCGACCCGGCACAGTACGGCCCCTATGTCCCGGGTATCACCACCATGGTGCACGACGCCCTCGTGGCGGGTGGCACCGAGGACGGTGGCCTGGTCGATTCGCTGGTCTGCGACGGTATCGTTGGCGGCCTGGGCGCCATCTTCGGCTTTGTGCCGCAGATGTTCCTGCTGTTCGTGATGCTGTCCTTCCTGGAGGACTGCGGCTACATGGCCCGCGTCGCCTTTATCATGGACCGCGTGTTCCGCCGCTTTGGCCTGTCCGGTAAGTCGTTCATCCCCATGCTCGTGTCCTCAGGCTGCGGCGTCCCCGGCGTCATGGCCACCAAGACCATCGAGAACGAGAAGGACCGCCGCATGACGGTCATGACCACCACGTTCATCCCCTGCGGCGCCAAGCTGCCGATCATCGCCCTGCTCATGGGCTCCATCATTGGCGATTCTTCCACCACGGCCGCATGGATCAGCCCGCTTTTCTACTTCCTGGGCGTCTTTGCCGTCATCGCCTCGGGCCTCATGCTCAAGAAGACCAAGCTCTTCGCCGGCCGTCCGACCCCGTTTGTCATGGAGCTTCCTGCCTACCACTTCCCGGCGATCCGCTCTTGGGCGCTGCACGTGTGGGAGCGCTGCTGGGCCTTTATCAAGAAGGCCGGCACGGTCATCTTTGCGTCCACCGTCGTCGTTTGGTTCCTCTCCAACTTTGGTAGCTATAACGGTTCCTTTGGCTTCCTGCCTTCCATGGAGGGCATCCCCGAGGAGTTTATGGACTACTCCGTGCTCGCCATGCTGGGCAACCTGGTTGCCTGGATCTTCGCTCCGCTCGGCTTTAGCACCTGGCGGGCAGCTGCGCTGACCTTCTCTGGCCTTGTCGCTAAGGAGAACGTCGTCGCCACCGCCGGCTCGCTGCTGTCCGTCGCCGACGCGGGCGAGACCGACCCGAGCCTGTGGACCGCGTTTGCCGGCATGTTCCCCACCATGGGCGCCTGCGTCGCCTTTGGCGCCTTCAACCTGCTGTGCGCTCCGTGCTTTGCCGCCATTGGCACTATCCGCAACCAGATGAACTCCGGCAAGTGGACCGCGATTGCCCTCGGCTACGAGTGCGCCTTCGCTTGGGTGATCGGCCTGTTCATCAACCAGTTCTACAACCTGCTTGTTCTGGGGCAGTTTGGTATCTGGACCGTTGTGGCCATTGTGCTGCTGGTTGCGATGCTCTTCCAGATCTTCCGTCCCATGCCTAAGTTTGCTTGGACGGACGAGGACGAGACCAACACTGCTTCCGCCGCAGTTTCCGCTTAAGTCGGAATAAGGATTAACCCCTTTCCACGAGCCCGGGTGTCCCAGCGACACTCGGGCTTTTTGGTGGGGGAGATATGGCGTTTGCGCAGATAAAACCGACCAAAATAAACCGTCCCTATTTGGTAGGTGGAGAATGGGGTAAAGTAAGTGATGGTTAACTAGAGGAGGCTTGCTATGGCACCTATCGATATTGTTGTACTGGCTGTTATCGGCGTTGCGTTTGTCGCGGTATGCGTGCGCATCTACCGCAAGGGCACCTGCGCCGACTGCGCTCAGGGTGGCGTTTGCACGGGGCATTGCTCCAATAAAAAGACCTGCGCCGCACTTAAGGGCGTGGACAAAATCGCCGAAGACTTGGGTCGCGGTATCAAATAAGGTCCGGACATCCAAGCGCTCCGCGGGCATCCGTTCGCGGGGCGCTTTGTGCATTTGAGGGAGAGCACGGCGAGTCGAAGAGTATTTTTGGGGTATCGTTAACTGGACTATTAATTGGCAACTTATCTATAACGGAGTAACCGCATGAGCGCTCGCGTAACCATGAAGGACATAGCCGCCGAGCTTGGCGTTTCCATCAATACCGTGCACAAGGCCCTGACGGGAAAGGCCGGCGTGAGCGAATCCGTGCGCGCCAAGGTGAACGCTAAGGCCGAGGCCATGGGCTATCACCGCAACACAAGTGCCTCAAGCCTGCGCCGCAAGGATATCAATCTGGTGTTTTGCCTGCCCCGCGCATCGCGCGAGGGAGCGTACTTTTTCCGTTACCTGTGGGAAGGCTGCAATCGCTTTGAACAGGAGGTCATCGACCGGGGCATTACGGTTGAGCGCGTTGAATTTGGCGTGGGCGGCTACGCTGATGCACTCGAGCAAATCGACGAGCGTCTGCAGGTGGGCGAGAAGATTGATGGCTTGCTCGCCTATGCGCCGGGCGACGATCGTGCGACTGAGCTTTTGGGGCAGATCGCCGAGGCGGGCGTGACGATTGAGCTTGTCGACGGCGACCGTCCGCATTTGAATCGTTTGGGTGCGAGCTTGGCCGATTATTCGACGGCAGGTAGCCTTATGGCCGAGCAGGCGGCAAACCTGGTCAATGCTTCTGGGGCCGACGCCCGCGTGCTCCTTTTGACAGGCGACCCATATACCGATTCGCACTATCTAACCGCCCGCGCCTTCCACAATTACCTGCGCGAACGTGATATTCCATGGCAGGTTGAGGATCTTGCAGGTGCCCATGCGCAAGTCAAACAGCTCAAGCATGAGCTCGAAAAGCGCTTGAGTGCGCCGGACGCCCCTGAGCTCATTTGTAGCGTTTTTGCCGTTGGTTCCGAAGTGGTTGCCGATGCGCTTGTCTCGAGCGGCAAGGCCGGTCAGGTTATGGTGATCGGCAACGACCTGTTTCCCGAAAGCGCCCTGGCCTTGCGCCGCGGTATCTTTACCAATATTGTCTATAAGGACCCGACGAGCCTGGCGTATCGCGGCGCTAAGACGCTGGGCGATTATCTGCTGTGGGGAAGGACCCCGACGGTGCCCGTCCAGAAGGGCGCCGTCGAGATGGTATTTGCCAGCAATGTTGACCGCTACTGCGAACTTGCGGGAATTTAGCCGATTGGGCAGGTACCCCCTCTTGCGACGTGCATTTTTGAGAGTATTCAGCATTGGCATGCCCTGAATGAGGCGCAGAACGACTGTTTTAAGTGCCGCCGGTGGCGTATTTCGCCATCGGCGGCACTTTTTATGCCGATCGGACGCAATGTGCGCATCAAATGGGGCGCCGAGGACGGCGCGCGGCGCGCTTCGATGCTGAATACTCCCAAAAATGCACGGCGGGATATGACCCACCTGAGCAAAGCGCTCAAGTTCGGTGTTCGGGGACGCCAACCGGTCCGCAATACATGCAAGTCACGGCTCCGGCAACCGTTGAACGGACAAAATCGACCGTTCACCCCATGGTGGTTAGGTGAACGTTCACCTTTTGAGTTGCAATGGATTAGTATAGTGAACGTTCACCTAAAGGATAACGAGCGCGCCGTGCGCCCGCCTTGCCAGCAAAGGGGCTGTTTGATGAAAAACTTTATGGACGATCAGGATTTCCTGCTGAGCACCAAGACCGGCGAGGAGCTGTTCCACAACTTTGCCAAGGGCATGCCCATCGTCGACTACCACTGCCACATTTCCCCCAAGGAGATCTGGGAGGACAAGCGTTTCGAGAACATCACCGAGGTTTGGCTGGGCGGCGACCACTACAAGTGGCGCCTGATGCGTGCCAACGGCGTCGACGAGCGTTTTATCACTGGCGACGCCCCTGCTCGCGAGAAGTTCCAAAAGTGGGCCGAGACCCTGGGTCGCTGCGTCGGCAACCCCGTCTTTGAGTGGAGCCACCTGGAGCTTAAGCGCTACTTTGGCTACGAGGGCGTCCTCAACGGCAAGACTGCCCAGGAGGTTTGGGACCTTGCCAACGCCAAGCTCGCCGAGGCCAGTTTCACCTGCCGCAACCTGATCAAGCAGTTCAACGTCCGCATGATCTGCACTACTGACGACCCCGCCGACAGCTTTGAGTGGCACAAGAAGATTGCAGCCGACGACAGCTTTGACGTTCAGGTCGTTCCCGCCATGCGCCCCGACGCCGCCCTGCGCATCGAGCGCGGCCAGGAGTTTGCCGACTACTGCAAGCGCCTCTCCGAGGTTGCCGGCGTTGAGGTCAGCGACTTCGAGGGCATGAAGGCTGCCATCTCCAAGCGCTACGACGTTGCTCACGAGCTGGGCTGCCGCGCATCCGACCACGCACTTGACTACGTTATGTACGTCCCGGCTACCGCTGACGAGATCGAGGCCATCTTTGCCAAGGGTCTGGCTGCTGAGCCGCTTACCGAGGAAGAGATCCTCAAGTACAAGACTGCCTTTATGCAGTTTGTTGCCGGCGAGTATGTTCGTCTGGGCTGGGCCATGCAGCTGCACTTTGGCTGCAAGCGCGACAACAACCGCGCCATGTTTGCCAAGCTCGGCCCCGATACCGGCTACGACTGCATCTCCAACTACACGCCGTCCGACCAGCTCGCCGATTTCCTCAACTCCATCCAGGAGACCTGCGGCCTGCCCAAGACCATCCTGTACAGCCTGAACCCCATCGATAACACCATGATCGATACCGTCATGGGCTGCTTCCAGGAGGCTCCGACCGCCGGTAAGATCCAGAACGGCTCCGCCTGGTGGTTCAACGACAACGAGGTCGGCATGCGCGAGCAACTCACGGCTCTGGCTAACGAGGGCGTCCTGGGCAACTTTGTGGGCATGCTTACCGACTCCCGCTCTTTCCTGTCCTATCCGCGCCACGAGTACTTCCGTCGCGTGCTGTGCAGCGTGATCGGCGAGTGGGTCGAGCAGGGCAAGTACCCGGCCGACATGGAGCTGCTGGGCAGTATCGTGCGCGACATCAGCTACAACAATGCGGTCCGCTATTTTGGCTTTGACCTGGACACCGTCGAGGCCTAAGCCCGCATCGAATCACATCGAACCCTGGGCGCCGTTGCCACACGCGGAGCCCCGTTTTGCTTGCACGCTAACAGACATCTAAGGAGACACATAGATGGAGAACATCAGCTACGATGCGCTCGAGAAGATCGGCTACAAGGGCTATTTGCTGCCCAAGGATGCTCCCGAGAAGGTTCTGCAGTTTGGCGAGGGCAATTTCCTGCGTGCCTTCGTCGATCGCTTCTTTGACATGGGCAACGAGGCCACCGGATGGAACGGCAAGGTTGTCATGGTGCAGCCCATCAGTGGCGCCCTTGGCTTTGCCGATGGTATCAACGCCCAGGACGACCTGTACACCGTGCTGGTGCGCGGCAAGGAGAACGGCAACACGGTTGACGAGTCCCGCGTGATCAGCGCCTGCAGCCGCTGCCTCAACCCGTATCGTGAGGACGACTACCGCGCCATGATGGAGGTCGCCGTCTCCGACGACCTGGAGATCATCGTCTCCAACACCACCGAGGCCGGTATCGCCTACGACCCGTCCTGCAAGGCCGACGACATGCCGCCCGCGAGCTTCCCTGCCAAGCTTGCCCAGGTCCTTCACGCCCGCTGGGCCGCCGGCAAGCCGGGCGTTATCGTGCTCGCCTGCGAGCTCATTGATCACAACGGCGAGGAGCTGCTGCGCATCATGAACCAGTACGTGAGCGACTGGGGTTGGGAGGACGAATTTGCGCAGTGGATGGCCAACGACTGCACCGTCTGCACCACGCTCGTCGACACCATCGTACCGGGCCGTATCCGCGATCCTAAGGAGGCCGCGGCGGTTGCCGAGCGTCTGGGCTATGAGGACCCCTTCCTGGCCGTGCGCGAGCCCTTCCAGATGTGGGGCATCCAGGGCGACGAGTCGCTTGCCGAGAAGCTTCCCTTTGTGAAGGCTGGTCTTCCGGGCGTCTTTGTGACTCCCGACGTCACCCCGTACAAAAAGCGCAAGGTCCGCATCCTCAACGGTGCCCACACCGCCTTCGTTCCGGGTTCCTGGGTTGCCGGCTTTGATATCGTGCGCGACTGCATGCATGACGAGACCATTCGCGGCTTCATGAACACCATGCTCTACGACGAGGTCATTCCGACGCTTGCCGCCGACTTGGATGTCGAGGACTGCAAGGCCTTTGCCGCCGCCGTCGAAAACCGCTTCGACAACCCGTTTATTGATCATGCGCTGCTCTCCATCTGCCTCAACTCCACGGCTAAGTGGCGCGCTCGCGACCTGCCCACGCTCAAGGACTACGTTGCCGAGACCGGCAACCTGCCCAAGTGCCTGGCGACGAGCCTCGCTACGCTCATCTCCTTCTACACGCAGGAGCTCGTGTCCCGCGAGGGCGACGGCCTGCACCTGCGTCGCTCCGACGGCACCGAGTACACCGCTCAGGACGACGCCTTCGTGCTCGACTTCTACGCCGCCCATGCCGGCGCCGACGATGCCCAGCTGGTGCACGACGTGCTCACCAACGAGCAGATGTGGGGCGAGGACCTTACGCAGATCGCAGGTCTTGAGGAATTTGTCGTCAGCGCGCTCGCCGTCGTGCGTACCGAGGGCGCCAAGCAGGCCTTCGCCAACGCTCAGGCGTAAATTTCCGGCGCAGACGCGGGCGCGGGACGGCGTGCCCGCGTCTCGACTTCTGCTCAACCTGTAGGGTTAGGACCATTTGCAATGAACACTATCCAGATCAATCCGGCCGACAACGTGATCGTCGCGCTGTCGCCGCTTACCAAGGGCACCGCCGTTGCGGTACCCGGGGTGGGCGAGGTCGTGGCCGCGGAGGATATTCCGCAGGGTCATAAGATGGCCGTGCGCTCGATTGCCGCGGGGGAGGACGTCATCAAGTACGGCTTGCCCATCGGACACGTGACGGGCGATGTCCAGCCCGGTCAGTGGCTTCATACACATAATGTCAAGACTAACCTTTCGGGCGAGGTCGAGTACACCTACAACCCCACACATCCGGTCGTGGATCCCGTTGAGCCCGAGACCTTTATGGGGTTCCGCCGCGCCGACGGTCGTGCCGCGACGCGTAATGAGCTGTGGATCATCCCCACGGTCGGCTGTGTCAACGAAGTCGCCCGTGCCATGTGCGAGCAGGCCCAGGATCTGGTCGATGGCTCGCTGGAGGGTGTTTACTACTTCCCGCATCCCTTTGGCTGCTCGCAGACCGGCGCCGACCATGCCCAGACGCGTCGTCTGCTGGTGGCGCTCTCGCGTCATCCTAATGCGGCCGGCGTGCTGTTCCTGTCGCTCGGTTGTGAGAACTGCACGCATCAGCAGGTGCTCGACGAGCTCGGTGACTTCGATCACGAGCGCGTCCGTTTCCTCACCTGCCAGGATGTCGCCGACGAGCAGATCGAGGGCCACAAGATTCTGGCCGAGCTGGCAGACCTCGCCAAGCAGGCCAAGCGCGAGCCCATTTTGGCCTCCGAGCTGGTTATTGGACTTAAGTGCGGCGGCTCCGACGGCCTTTCGGGCATTACCGCCAATCCCACGATCGGTCGCGTGAGCGATATGGTTGTCGCCCGCGGCGGCACGTCGGTGCTTACCGAGGTGCCCGAGATGTTTGGCGCCGAGAGTATCCTGCTCGATCGCTGTGAGAACGAGCAGGTCTTTAACGCCGCTTCCGACATGCTCAATGGCTTTAAGGACTACTTTATTAGCCACGGCGAGGTCGTCTACGAGAACCCGAGCCCCGGCAACAAGGACGGCGGTATTACCACGCTCGAGGACAAGAGCTGCGGCTGCGTGCAAAAAGGCGGGTCTGCCCCCATCGTCGACGTGCTGCCGTATGCCGGCCAGGCAACTAAACACGGCCTGAACATGCTGTGCGGTCCGGGCAACGACATGGTATCCACCACGGCGTTGACGGCTGCCGGCTGCCACGTGATTCTGTTCTCGACCGGTCGCGGCACGCCGTTTGGCGCGCCGGCGCCTACGCTCAAGGTGTTCACCAACCAGCGTCTGTGCGACCATAAGGCCAATTGGATGGACTTTAACGCCGGCGTGATTGCCACGGGTGAGCGCACGCTCGACGAGGCCGCTCACGATTTGTACCAGCTGGTGCTACAGACGGCGAGCGGTAAGCTCACGAGTGCCGAGCGTCGTGGCTGTCACGAGATCAGCATCTGGAAGGACGGCGTCTGCCTGTAGTGGCAAATGCACCCAAGCGTAGCGCTATGTCGTCGGCCCCGTCGGGAGTGTTCCCGGCGGGGTTTTCGTTTTGTGGTTAAGTGAAAAAATTGGAAAATACGATAAACGTTCACCTATCTCATGGGTGTCCAGCATGGCATCTTTACCAGCAGACAATAGGTCTTAGAGCCTCAATTGTGTCCGTTCAGCGATAAAAAACGACCGTTCGGGGATAATATGCAAGTGAACGTTCACCTCTTGTAAGGAATCGCGCATAATCTAGATAAACGTTCACCCTGAACGCTGGGCAGACAGATGTCAGTGTGGACTCAAATGTCTTGTTACAAGACAATCGAGAAAAGAGAGGGAGCTCGATGACTAATAAGATCGGAAAAAAGCGTAAGATCACATTCTGGACGCGCTTGGGCTTTGGTATGGGCGGTATGCTCAATTCCGGTGCCCTGACCTTTACGCACAGCTACATGGTGCTGTTCCTGTCCACGGAGTGTGGCCTGTCCGCGGGCGAGGCTGCACTGATCAGCTCGTTTGCCATCTATGTCAACGCCATTCTTTGCCCGCTGATGGGCTTTGTGGCCGATAACTTCTATGCCACTAAGATTGGCCGCATCTTTGGTCGTCGTCGTTTCTGGATCTTGCTGGCCATCCCGATGATGATCGCCGAGCCGCTCATCTTCGTGGCTACGCCGTTTGGTTTCCCGTACTACTTTGTGCTGTACCTGATCTACAACGTCGCGTACACGTTCTGCACCGCCAACCTGTCGCCGCTTACCATCGAGATGACCGACGACTTTAAGGAGCGTACGTACCTTACCGGCTACAAGCATCTCTTTGGTAACGCCGCCGGCTTCCTGATGGCAGCACTCGTCGGCTTTGGCTTTGGCACCTTCGGTGAGACCAACCCGTTCAGCTACTTCATCATCGCTACGGTCAACGCTTCGGTCATGGCAATCTCGCTGCTCTGCGTGTACCTGTCCACGTGGGAGCACACCCCCGAGGAGGTCGCTCAGGAGAAGATCGAGAGTGTCGGCGAGGGCATCAAGAAGTTCTTTATCGACGTTATCTCCACCTTCCGCAACAAGTCCTTCCGCAAGGTCCTGTATGCACAGGTCTCCACGAAGCTCGCTGCTGCCTGCTGGTCTGCCTGCCTGTCCTTCTTCATCGTCTACTGCCTGCAGATTCCTAAGTCCTACGAGTCCGTGATGGAGATGCCTGGCAAGGTCGTCGCTATCGTCTGCACCGCCATCTGGGTCGCCCTCATGGCCAAGAAGGGCTTCCACAAGTCTTGGTACCTCGCAAATGTCGGTTGCGCTGCGTGCATCATCGCCTACAACTACTTCGCCTTTGGTCAGATCAACGGCACCTCCACGGTCGCCATCGCCATGATCGCCTACCCCGTCATCTTCGCCATCTGGAAGTTCTTCTACGTCGGCTTCCAGTATCTGCCCGATGTCCTGCTCAACTACATCCCCGATGTCGATGAGCTCATCACCCTGCGTCGTCGCGAGGGCATCTACAGCTCCGCGCAGCAGCTCTGCCAGCAGATCGCCCAGGCTATCGCCGTCAACGTATGGGCTATCGTCCTTGCTGCCTCCGGCTTCATTCAGACCGCCGGCAATAGCGACGCCGTGACCCAGCCCGCTACCGTTCCTCTGTATATCTGCGGCTACATGATCATCGGCTGCGCCGGCTTCTTCCTGCTTGCGGCCGTCCTTGCCCGCGGCATCAAGATCGACAAGGAGCAGTGCGACATCCTTTGCGACGAGATTCACCGCGTCAAGGAGGGTGGCAAGATGGCCGACGTCAAGCCCGAGGTCAAGGCGCTTTGCGAGGAGCTCTCCGGCTTTAAGTACGAGGACTGCTTTGCCCACAACAACGTTGGCTTCCAGGACGGTAGCGTAACCCCGGCCGAGTAAGTCCGACATATCGTCTAAATCACAGGGCCGTGCCACCGGAATTCCGCCGGCAGGCACGGCCCTTTTTTAACAGCGTACAATTTGCCTTTAGAGCATCTTTTTGAGGGAGAAATCCATGGAGACGAACGTTATCTGGCGCAACGCCCGCGCGGCCGTGATCGAGCTTGACGACGGCGGCTACTTTACCTGTGCCGATACGTGGGAGATCTTTGTCAACGACGAGCCCGCCGGTACCACGAATACGGTCGAGACCTATGTCGACGGCCTGATCCCCGGCAAGCGCAACCTGGTTCGTTTTGTTTGTGGCGAGCGTGAGCTGAGCGTAGGTGTCACCACGCCGGCTGAGCCCTTTACCATCAACGTTCGCGACTGTGGCGCCAAGGGCGATGACGAGCACGACGACACCACCAACATCCAGGCTGCCATCATGGCCTGCCCCAAGGGCGGCCGCGTGCTGATCCCCGCCGGTAGTTATCGCATCAAGTCTCTCTTCCTTAAGAGCAATATCAACATCGAGCTCGCCGAGGGAGCGGTGCTGCTGGCCCGCCACGATCGTGCCGCGCTTGCCTACATTCCGGGAACGGTCACGGGCAACGAGGGCGCCGGGTATGCCGGCACCGATATGCTGCCCCTGGGCCGCTGGGAGGGCGAGAGCTTCTCGACCTACTGTTCTACCTTTACGGGTCTGGGCGTGCACGACGTGTGCATCTATGGTCGCGGCGCGATTGACGGTCAGACCGATTTTGCCGAGGACAACTGGTGGAACAAGGACTTTAAGAACATCTTTCGCCCGGAGGAGGGCCGCGAGGTCGCCCGTCCGCGCATGATCTTCCTGTCCGAGTGCCAAAACGTGAGCCTTGCCGGCTTTACCGTGCGCAACAGCCCGGCGTGGAATATCCATCCCGTCCTGTGCGAGCATGTCGACGCGCTTTGCCTGTCGATCGAGGGTCCCAAGAACTCCCACAACACCGACGGTTTCGATCCCGAGAGCTGCGGCTTTGTCCGCATCCTTGGCTGTCAGTTCTCGGTGGGCGACGACTGCATCGCCATCAAGAGCGGCAAGCTGGGCATTGAGCCCGAGCTTCGTCCCGCTACGCACGACGTGCTGATCTCTCACTGCTACATGCACGATGGTCACGGCGCCGTGGTCCTGGGTTCAGAGGCTGCCGGCGGCATCAAGGACCTTACCGTGAGCAAGTGCCTCTTTGAGCGCACCGACCGCGGCCTGCGCGTCAAGACCCGCCGTGGACGCGGCAAGGATGCCGTCAACGAGGGCATTACCTTTGAGCACATTCGCATGGACGAGGTGCTCACGCCCTTCGTGGTCAACTCCTTCTACTTCTGTGACAAGGATGGCAAGACCGATTACGTGCAGTCTCGCGAGGCACTGCCCGTCGACGACCGCACGCCCGGCTTTGGTGCCACGACGTTTTGCGATATCGAGGCCACTAACTGCCACGCGGCCGCTGCCTACATCACGGGCCTGCCCGAGAGTAAAGTAACGCGCCTGACGTTCCAGGATGTCCACGTGACCTTCGCGCCGGATGCCGAGCCCTTTGCCCCGGCCATGGCCTGCGGCGTTGAGCCCATGGTGCGCCAGGGCATCATCGCGCAAAACGTCAAGGTGCTCGATCTGCAAAATGTGGTTATTGAGGGCCAGGACGGCGAGGAGCTGCAGCTCCAGAACGTCGACAAGGTTATCCGTTCCTAACTCGGGTTGATGACCAGGGCTGCATTGTCGGATAGATCGGCAATGCAGCCCTTGTGCGATACGGCCGTGTGCGCTGCGCTACGCATCATGGTGAAAGGGAATACATGCTCAATAAAACGATTCCTGTCGGGGTCGATGGCTCGTCTGCCACGATTACGTCTTATGTTTTTGCCCCGACCGAAGATGCTTATGCTTTAAAACCGCTGCCTGCAGTTGTGGTCGTGCCAGGAGGCGGCTACGATCACGTTTCGCCGCGCGAAGGCGAGCCGGTAGCGCTTCGTTTGTTGGCGATGGGCTACCAAGCGTTTGTACTGAACTATTCGGTTGCTCCGGCTGTCTATCCGCTGGCATTGCAAGAACTCGCGCGGGCGGTCGATACCGTCCGAGGCCATGCGGCAGAGTACTGTGTCGATCCTGATCGGATTACGGTCATGGGTTTTTCGGCCGGTGGGCATCTGGTTGGCTTGCTCGGGGCGCTTTGGGACCAACTCTGGCTTGCAGAGTCGATCGCGGCATCGCCTGAGTCGATTCGGCCTGACGCACTTTGCTTGGGCTATCCGGTCGTAAGCTCGGGGGCCTATGCTCATCGTGGTTCGTTTGAACACCTAACGGGTGCCGATGGCGCTTTGGCTCAAAAGTTGTCGATCGAGAATATGGTGGGCGAGGGCTTCCCCCGTACGTTCTTGTGGCATACCGCCGAGGATGCATCGGTACCAGTTCAAAATAGCCTCCTTCTTGCGCAGGCTCTTGCCGACCACGGGATTGGCTTTAGCCTACATGTCTTTCCGCATGGAAAGCATGGGGCATCGCTTGCTACGGCCCTAACGGCATTTAAGGGCTGCGCCGAGCATATTCAGCCACAGGTTCAGGGCTGGCCTGAGCAGTTCGCTTCCTGGGAGCGTGATGGACGATGAGCGAAAGTATCTATACGCTGCGCGTTTCGAGGGCTGCGGCAGGAGCGTATCCAACGATTTCCGATGCCTTGGCGGCAGCCGATCAGCTCTATCCGGATGCCGAGCAACCGGTGATGATTCACGTCGATCCGGACGAGTATCGCGAGCGGGTCGAGATTCATCGCTCGCATGTGACGATTGAGGGAGAGACGGCTGACAGCGTGCGTATCGTTGGCGGCCTTGCGGCGCAGATGCCCTCGGAGGACGGCAGCGGCCAGGACGGAAAGCTCGGCACCTTCCGCACGTATACGGTGCTGGTCGATGCCGATGACGTGACGCTTGCAAACCTCACGATCGAAAACGGTGCGGGCGATGGGCGCGAGGTCGGTCAGGCGATTGCCCTGTATGCCGATGGCGACCGTCTGGTTGTCGATGCCTGCTGCATTAAGGGACACCAAGACACGCTGTTTTTGGGTCCGCTGCCGCCGCATGAGGCCAAACCGGGCGGGTTTATAGGACCCAAACAGTATGCGCCGCGCCGGGTGGGGCGCCAGTATTTTCGACGTTGCCGGATCGAGGGCGATGTCGACTTTATCTTTGGCGGCGCGCGTGCCTACTTTGAGGGATGCGAGATTCGCTCGCTCAACCGCAATATGGACGTGAACGGCTACGTGACGGCTGCGTCGACGCCCGAAGGCGAGCCATATGGCTTCGTGTTCCACGGCTGCTCGTTTACAGCCGCGCAAGATGTGGCACCGGATTCGGTCTATTTGGGTCGTCCTTGGCGTGAGTGGGCCCAGACCGTGCTGATCGATTGTTGGCTAGGGCGACATATCAAGCGCGAAGGCTGGTGGGATTGGAATAAACCGGCGGCGCACAACTGCGCGCAGTATGCTGGCGCGATCCTGTATGGGCCGGCGGGCGATACTACCGGCTGGGTGCCGTGGGCGAATAAACTCGATGTGATGGCTGCCGCCGGGTACGCCCGCGAACAGGTGCTTGCCGGTGCGGATGGCTGGGATCCCGAGGGAGGCACCGGTGATGCGGTTGAGACGGCTGGGCTATCTGCCAATGGTCGCACCGTGCACATCGAGACGTACTGCGAAGACGAGCCTGCGCTGCGTGCCCGGCTGAAGCGCGAGGGGCGCTCTGCCGCATTTGCGGGCCAGACTCCTGCAGATTTTGAGGCATGGAAGATTGCGACCAGGACTCGCCTGCGCGATGTTTTGGGCCTTTCGCTTATGGACCGTGCCCCGATTGAGATTCGTGAACTCAGCCGTGTGCAGATTGCCGGCGGCATCGTGCGCACCCATGCGATGTTGCAGGTCGAGCGTGATGTTTGGATGCCGTTCTACCTGCTCGAGCCGCAGTCGCCTAAGCTCGATGCGCGCGGCCGCAAGTGTTGCTATATCTGCCCGCATGGCCATCAGGGAGCAGGCGCCGCAAGTGTTGCGGGCGTGACGGGCGTGCCGGCGGTCGACGATGCTGTGCGTAAGTTCAATTACGACTACGGTCTACGTTTGGCGCGTATGGGTTACGTGACCGTCTGCCCCGACGCACGCGGTTGGGGATACCGTCGTGACTGGAAGGGTCAGGGCGATGACGAGAACAGCTTTCTGCGCGGCACGTGCCTAAACCAGGCGCGCATGGCCGAGCCGCTGGGACTTACGGTCGCGGGTCTCAACGTCTGGGACAACATGCGCTTGATCGATTACCTAGAGGCGCGCGGCGACATTGCCATGGACGACCTGGGCTGTTTTGGCTTTTCGGGCGGCGGATACATGACGCTGTATCTGGCGGCGCTCGACCCACGCGTATGCAAGACGTTTGTTTCGGGCTACCTGTACGGTGTCGATGATTCGCTGCTGCACCTCAACGGCAATTGCAGCTGCAACTACACACCCGGACTTTGGCGCTTGCTCGACATGGGCGATATTGCCTCGCTCATCGCGCCGCGCCCGTTGTTAGTGCAGAGCTGCGAAGAAGATCATCTGAACGGTTCGCGCGGGCTGAAAAATGTTGACGAGCAGCTCGAGATCGTGCGCGATGCCTACAAGTTGCTGGGTCGCAGAGATGGTCTGCGGCACGAAGTGTGTCCGGGTGAACACCATCTGGGCGTGGCGCATCTTGCCGAGGATATCGAATGGCTCGATTCGCACGTTGCGGAATGCGCCCCCGTGCATAGCCCCTCGGCATGCTGCGAATAAACGGTACGTTCCTGTATGACCGCCGATGGGCGGATGAGGAGAAGATTATGGAAACGAAGAGCTTGAGTGAATCGACCATTTGCTGCTTTGGCGACTCAACGACCTGGGGCGACAACGGCTGCGGTGGGGGAGGCAACGACATCTCGTGGACCTCGCATTTGGGCGCGTTGCTGGGAGGTGCGGTCATCGAGAACTTTGGCATCAAGGGTTCGCGTATCGCCATCAAGGCCGACCGCAGCGATTCGTTTGTCGAGCGCCTGGACGGCATCGACAATGCGGCTGATATTTACATCGTCTTTGGCGGCGTCAACGACTTTAGCCGCAACGTGCCGCTTGGCGAGTTGGGTTGTACCGATGTGCACGAGTTCTATGGTGCACTCGATTACCTGATCCGCACCATCACGGCGCGTTCGCCCCAGGCAAAGCTTGTGTTTATGACGCCGTGCAAGACGAGCGGTAAGCACGAGAAGGATATCCCGGCAAGCGATGAGCTCAATCACCTGGGGTTGACGCAGGTCGCCTACGTAAAGGCGATGCTCGAGGTCTGTGACCGCTACTCCGTTCCGGTGATTGACCTGTATGCGCAAAGTGGCATCAGCCCGTTTTTGCCAGAGCACCGCGAGCTCTATATGCCGGACGGTCTGCATTACAGTCCTGCCGGCTATGAGCGCCTGGCGCATCGCATCGCCGCGGGTCTCACCGCCGTTTGCCGCTAAAAGTCTGCCGTTTGCGGGGAATATAGGGTTAACGTTCACCCTATATTCCCCGTTCGCGTTACACTAGGGGTAACGTTCACCTATCGTTTATGTCAGAGGGGACAGCAATGGGTTGCAATCAAATCCTGGACCGTTATATCGAGCAGTTGATCGAAACCTCTACGCCGCAGGCGCCGGCTTGGAATATCGAAAAGATTCGCGCCGGCAAGGAGAACACCTGGAACTATATCGACGGCTGCATGATCAAGGCGCTCATCGAGCTGTACGAGATCACGGGTGAGCAGCGCTACCTGACCTTTGCCGATGACTACATCGATTTCTTTGTCCAGGACGACGGTACCATCAAGCATTACAACCCGCAGGAGTACAACCTCGATAACGTCAATGCGGGCAAGACCCTCTACAAGCTCTATGACCTGGTGGGCAAGCCCAAGTACCGTGCCGCCATGGACACCATCTACCGCCAGCTCGAGACCCAGCCGCGCACCAAAGAGGGCGTGTTTTGGCACAAGGCCGTCTATCCCAACCAGATTTGGCTCGACGGCATGTACATGGCACAGCCGTTCTACATGCAGTACGAGCTGAGCTTCCACAACCGTCGTGCCTGCTCGGACAGCTTCCATATGTTCCAGGTCGTGCATGACCTGATGCGCAACCCCCTCAACGGTCTGTACTATCACGCTTACGACGCGAGCCGCAAACAGTTCTGGTGCGACCCGGTCACCGGTCTTTCGGCTAACTTCTGGCTGCGCGCCGAGGGCTGGTTTGCCATGGCGCTCATCGACACCTGGGAGCTTATGCCGCCTTCGATGTCGGCCGAGAAGGACGAGATCCGCAAGATGTTCCACGATCTGATCGACGCCATGCTGCCGTATCAGGACGAGAAGACCGGCATGTGGCACCAGGTCATCAACCTGCCCAATATCGCCCCCAACTACCTGGAGGAGTCGGGCAGCGCCATCTTTGCCAACGCCATCATGAAGGGCGTGCGTCTGGGCGTGCTGGGTGAGCGCTACTACCAGTACGGCCGTCGCGCCTTCGACGGCATCTGCGACACGTGCCTGTCCGAGCATGATGGCCAGCTGGCGCTCGACAACATCTGCCTGGTTGCGGGCTTGGGAAACACCGCGCACCGCGAGGGCACGTTTGATTACTACATGAGCGAGCCCGTGGTCAAAAATGATGCAAAGGGCGTCGCGCCGCTGGTGCTTGCCTATATCGAGACCATGCATCACGACAAGCTGGCCGGTAAGCGCGATCCGCTCGCCCCCTCGGGCGTGTGCTCCATCGAGGACCCGTTTGGCGGATACACCCCGGGCATCAACGCTCATAAGGGATGTGAATAACGTGGGGGCTATTACTCCGGGCGTACGTTTGCACGACCTTCCGCAGGGGACCGTCGAGGAACGCATTCGCATGGCGGGAGAGCTGGGCTTTTCGTGCATTCAGCTGCCGAGCAAGGTGCTCTACGCATCGATGGGGATCGATCGAGGCGGCCTGACCCGCGAGCTTGCCGACCATTTGCGTGCCGTGCTCGACGAGGCGGGCGTTTCGGTCGCCGTGCTCGGCTGCTATAAGAATTTGGCGACGCCCGATCGCCAACAGCTCATGGATAACTTTGCCGAGTACGAGGCGTGCCTGAACTTTGCCCAGATGCTCGGCGGCTGCCCGGTGGGTACCGAGACCGGTCGCCCCAATGCGCAGAACCGCGTTGCTGACGACCGCATGACCGATGAGGCACTCGATGCGTTTGCAGACGGGCTTGCACACGTCTGCGATCGGGCCGAGGCCGTGGGTGGGCAAATTTTGATCGAGCCCGGTTGGAACGAGACGGTCAACACGCCAGATCGCTGCCGTGAGGTGCTGGAGCGCGTCTCGAGCCCGTCGCTCGGCGTGATCTATGACCCAGTGTCGCTGCTGCACCCCAGCGTCGTTGACGAAGCGCAGGAAATCACCGCGCGCATGCTCTACTTATGCGGCAGTAAGATCCGCGTGCTGCACGCCAAGGATTTTGAGGTCGTTGATAACGAGGACGAAGCCGGTTGGTGCGACGGTACGGGTTCACGCCTGGTGTGTCATGGCGTGGGCGAGACGGGCCGCTATGACTTTGAGCCCGTAGTGGCCTGGGCGGCTGCCGCCTGCCCTCGGATTCCCTGCGTGGTCGAGAACAGTGTGCCGGCGACGGCGGCTGACTGCCTGGCGACACTCGAGCACATGTCCGCTCGCTGCGGGGCTTCGCATCGCGAGTTATAGCATTGGCTTTTGCTGTGTCGGCAGATTGAGATTACCTGTATGGGGGCGGCGGTGAAGGGTCTTTATCGTCGCCCCCATTGGATTGCATTAAAAAGGGGAGTTGCGTGGCTATCCACATTGTCGAAGAGGCGAATCGTTGCCTAGGTTGTAAAAGGGCGTTCTGTCAGATTAAGGGCTGCCCGGTTCAGACGCCTATTCCGCAGGTCATCGACCTGTTCAAACAGCGCCGTCTAGAAGAGGCGGGCGAGCTGCTGTTCCAGAACAATCCCATGAGCGCGGTCTGCTCCGTGGTGTGCAACCATTCGGGCCAGTGCGAGGGTGCTTGCATCCAGGGCCGCAAGGGCACACCCGTGCATTTCTCGAGCATCGAGAACTATATCTCGACAGCGTATTTGGACCGTAAGGAGTGGAAGCCCGCGCCGTCGTGCGGCAAACAGGTCGCCGTGGTCGGTTCCGGTCCTGCCGGTATCACCGTGGCCATTAAGATGGCCCAGCTGGGCTGTGCCGTCACGGTATTTGAGCAGCGCCCCGAGATCGGTGGTGTGCTGGAGTACGGTATCCCTGAGTTCCGCCTGCCCCGTGCGCTCGTGCAAAAGTATCGTCACGTGATGTGCTCGCTCGGCGTGCGCGTTCGTCCGTCGACCACCATCGGCGGTGCGCTCCACATCGACGACCTGCTGCGCGACGGCTACGATGCGGTCTTTGTTGGCACCGGTACCTGGCGAGCTCGCAAACTGGGTATTCCCGGCGAGTCGCGCGGCAACGTGCTGTTTGGTATCGATTACCTGGTCGATCCTTCGAGCGTGGCGATCGGACAGAATGTGGCGGTTATCGGCGCCGGCAATGTGGCCATGGATGTTGCCCGCACGGCGCTGCGCTCGGGCGCTCGCAAGGTCACCGTGTATGCCCGCTCGCGCCATATCTCGGCCATCGACGACGAGGTCGAGCTGACCGAGCTCGATGGTGCCGAAATCGTGTGCGGCAAGGCGATCTGTGCCATCGACGATAACGGTCCGGTGTTCGAGACGGCTATCTTCGACGAGGAGAATAACGTGGTGGGTTACGAGGAAGAGCTCGACCATGCGTCTGCCGACACGGTTGTGATTGCGGCTTCGCAGGTGCCCAAAGACAAGCTTGTGCTTACGACGGGTGGTCTGGAGACCGACCATCGCGGCCTTCTTTCGGTCGACGAGCGCGGCATGACCACCGTGCCTGGCGTCTTTGCCGCCGGCGACGTGGTTAACGGCCCGCTGACGGTTGTTCACGCCGTAGCCGGCGCCAAGCTCGCCGTCGAAGGCATGACCAGCTACCTGGGTCTCTAACCCATCCCACCCATCAGTTGCGGTGAAATACGGACTGTTTTGGCTGTCAAAAGCCTCGATTGCTCCGTATCTCACCGCAACTTTTTTGTGGGTCGATACGTAGGCAGGGGAGTGCGTGCGGTCGGGTGTTGTGCAGTTGCTGGTACGATAGATACGTCAGCAACTGCCGCCGAGCGGCTCAAACGAAAGGAAGCCTGTATGGAGTCCTCTGCCTACCCGATGCTCTTTAGCCCGATCAAGGTCGGTACAACCGAGGTCAAGAACCGCGTCTTTATGCCGCCGGTGTCCACGAACCTGGCCGATCATGGCTATGTGACCGACGACTTGGTCGATCATTACCGTGCCCGTGCCAAGGGCGGCGTTGGCCTCATCATTACCGAGGTCGTGACGGTCGAGCCCACCTATACCTATCTGCCGGGTGACATGTGCTGCTACGACGACACGTTTATCCCTGGCTGGGAAAAGCTCGCCGCGGCCGTCCACGAGTACGGCTGCAAGATCATGCCGCAGCTCTTCCACCCCGCCTACATGGCCTTTAACATTCCGGGCACGCCGCGCCTGATCGCTCCGTCCTTTGTGGGCCCGTCCTATGCCCGCGAGGCACCGCGCCCCATTACGGTCGATGAGATTCACGAGCTCACGCATCAGTTTGGCGACGCCGCTGTGCGTATGCAAAAGGCTGGCGTCGACGGTGTCGAGGTCCATGCGGCGCACGCCCACGGCATGCTCGGCGGTTTCTTGACCCCGCTCTATAACAAGCGTACCGATGAGTACGGCGGCTCGCTCGACGCCCGTATGCGCTTTTTGCTCGAGGTCATCGCCGAGATTCGCGAGCGCTGCGGCAAGGACTTTATCATCGACGTCCGTATCTCGGGCGACGAGTACACCGATGGCGGCCTGACCCTCAACGACATGATCTACGTCTCACGTCGCCTGGAGAAGGCCGGCGTCGACATGATTCATGTGTCGGGCGGCACCACCATCAAGCGCGGCTCCGCGATTCCCGCCGCCGGTACGCAGCAGGCCTCGCACGCCGCCTGCTCGCGCGAGATCAAGAAGCACGTCAACATTCCTGTCGCCACGGTCGGACGTATTAACGAGGCCTGGATCGCCGAGGAGCTGATCGAGGACGGCGCCGCCGACATCTGCATGATGGGCCGCGCCAATCTGTGCGATGCCGAGTTCTGCAATAAGGCCGCTGCCGGCAACGCCGACGACATCCGCCCCTGCATCGGCTGCCTGCGCTGCCTGAACGGCATTATGTTTGGCAAGCGCATCTCCTGCACCGTCAACCCGGACGTGGAGCGCGACGAGGCCGGCTACGAGCCTGCCGCCGAGGCCAAGAACGTACTGGTTGTGGGTGCCGGTCCCGCGGGCATGGAGGCAGCCTACATTGCCGCCAAGCGCGGCCACAACGTGGTGCTCGTGGATAAGCAGGACGAGCCGGGCGGCGAGATGCGCATCGCAGCCGTTCCGCCGGCAAAGCAGGAACTCACCCGCGTGATCAAGTATCAGTATCGTCGCCTGGCCGAGGCCGGCGTGAAGTGCGTATTTGGCACCGAGCTTACTGCCGAGGACATTCAGCGTGACTACGCGGGCTACGAGGTTGTCCTGGCTTATGGCGCCGAGCCCATCGCTCCGGCCTTCATGCAGGGCTTTAAGCAGGTTATGACGGCTGACGACCTGCTGGGTGGCAAGGCTTTCCCGGGCAAGAAGATCGTCATCGTGGGCGGCGGCACCGTTGGCTGCGAGACGGCCGACTACTTGGCCCCGCTGGTCAATGATCTGTCGCCGGCCAATCGCGATGTCACCGTTATCGAGATGACCAAGACGCTCGCTGCCAACGAGGGCGGTGCCGGTCGCGCGGTGCTCATCACGCGCATGCTCTCCAAGGGCGTCCACGTGCTGACCGAGGCCAAGGTGACCGAGATTACCGAGGACGCTATCAGCTATGAGAAGGACGGCGAGGTCCACACCATCACCGGTGCCGATACGTTGGTGCTCGCTATGGGCTACCGTCCCAACACCAAGCTGGCCGACGACCTTGCTGCAGCCGGCGTTACCACCCACGTGTTGGGCGATGCCAACAAGTGCGGCAACATCCGCGACGCCATCGGCGACGGCTACAAGATTGCCTGCGAGCTCTAGTTAATCCCTCGGTGCATGGGGCCTGTCCCCGCGGCGTCAGTCGGTAGATAGCAAAAAGCGGCGGTCGTCCCGTACGTGGGACGACCGCCGCTTGCGTTAGCTGCAATGAGTCGTGCGATTAGAGGCCCAGGATCTCCTTGACCTTGGTGATGATGGCCTCGTCGGTTGCGTTGGCAAAGAAGTACTCCTGGAAGTGTTCGCCGGCAAGTGCGCCCTTCACCAGGTCCTGATCGATCTCGCCCAGAACGTCGACGAGCGGACGCATGGTCACAGCGCGCACGCCGTCGAGGATCTTCTTGTTGCGCTGCTCGGGCTCAACGCGCTCGGCGGGGTAGCCGTTGCCCGAACCAAAGCCAAAGAGCTTCTCGAAGGTGTACTCAAGGTTGAGCTCCTGGCCCCAACCGTTCTTAAGAGCGAAGGGCATGGCGACGGCGTTGCCATCGTTGACCTGGGCAAAGGTGTAGGCATCGAGCGGGTCGGCAACGTGGCCGCACAGCACGCCGGGGAAGGAGTTGCAGGCGAGCATGGCGCCCTCGCCGGTACCGCAGCCGGTCACGACGTAGTCGGCAGCGCCGGAGTTGAGCAGCACGGCGGCAAGGATGCCGTTCTGCACGTAGGTGAGGGGCTTGGAGTCGGCGTCGGCATACATGCCATAGTTAAAGACGGTGTGGCCCATGGGCTCGACAACCTTCTTAAGCGCAGCCTCGATCATAGGGTTCTTGGAGTTCTGAGAGTTCTCATTGATCAGAGCGATCTTCATGATAGATAACCTTCCACTATTTTCTAAATTAATTGTTAGTTATGTTGCGTGGCATCTCCAACAGAGAGGCCGCTCTGCGGGCGGTGGACGATAAGGTCTGTCGCGAGTTCCGCACGAGCCGAAGAGCACTTAATGTGCTCTTCGTGCGAGTCAGGACTGTTCGAGCAGCAGACCTTATCGTCCGCCGCCTCGCCCAGACGTCTTACTGCGGCTGCTTGCCGATATAGGCCAAGATTCCGCCGTCGACATAGAGGATGTGGCCGTTGACGAAGTTCGACGCGTCGGAAGCCAAGAACACGGCGGGGCCCTTCAGATCCTCGGGCGTGCCCCAACGGGCGGCCGGCGTCTTGGCAATGATGAACTGGTCAAACGGGTGGCGGCTGCCGTCGGGCTGCGTCTCGCGCAGGGGTGCGGTTTGCGGCGTGGCGATGTAGCCGGGCCCAATGCCGTTGCACTGGATATTGGCCTCGCCAAACTCGGAGCAGATGTTCTTGGTGAGCATCTTGAGTCCGCCCTTGGCAGCGGCATAGCCGGCGATGGTCTCGCGGCCCAGTTCGCTCATCATCGAGCAGATGTTGATGATCTTGCCGTGGCCCTTAGCGATCATGCCGGGCAGGCAGGCCTTGGACACGATAAACGGTGCATTGAGGTCGATATCGACGACACGGCGGAAGTCCTCGGCGCTCATGTCGAGCATCGGGGTGCGCTGGATAACGCCGGCGTTGTTGACCAGGATGTCGGGCGTGGTGCCAAAGTCGGCCTCGATCTTGGCGATGAGCTCGGCGACGACGGCCTCGTCGGTGACGTCGGCAACATAGCCGTGAGCCTCAAAGCCCAGCTCGCGGTAGTGCTTCTCGGCCTCGGCGACCTTGTCGGCATGACGGGCGTTAAAAGCAATCTTGGCGCCAGCCTCTCCGAGCGCCTCGGCGATAGCCATGCCAATGCCATAGGTGGCGCCGGTTACCAGTGCGACCTTGCCGTCCAGACGGAAGCTGTCCATAAGATCAGACATAGCGATCCTTTCAAAAGAAACGTTCATCTATATAAGTCTTGCTTTTCATACAAGGTCAGTATAGATGAAGCGGCGTAATAGCCACCCCTTATTTCCTAAAATCAGGTGAACGTTCACTTTTAAAAGGCGAACGGCAGTCTTGTCCTTGCCGCACGGACGTTTATTCGCCCTGTTCCTGCGTGCCCTCTGCAATCATGTTGCGGTTATACACCAGGTGCAGATACATCGCGTCGTGCGCGGCGGTGGGATTGCGCGAGGCGATGGCGTCGGCCACATCGCGGTGCGTGCGGATAGTTTCCTCGACGAGCTTTTTGCCAGTCACGTCGATAAAGAGGGGGACGGATGCCTTGAGCACGCCCATCAGGCGGGGAACGACGAGGTTTCCGGAGCTCTCGGCAATGGCATTGTGGAACGCGGTGTCGGCAGCGGAGTAATCCTCACCGGCCTCGGCCAGGCGCTCAGATTCATCGCAGAGCTCTTTGATACAGACGACCTGGTCGTTGGTTGCGTGCTCGGCTGCCATGCGTGCCATCTGTGGCTCGATCATAAAGCGCACCTCGAGTAGGTCGTGCGCCAGACGCTGCTTGTCGTCGATAAAGGTAAAGCCCAGCGGGTCGTCGGCAACGCCGGGGTTTGACGCCACATAGGTGCCCGAACCCTGCTTAATGCGCACGATATTGCGCGACTGCAGCAACTTCATGGCCTCGCGAACGGTGCTCCTGCCGGCGCCCAAGCGCTCGACCAGCACGGTTTCCTTAGGCAGGCGATCGCCTTGCTCAAGGTGTTCATCCAGAATCAATTGAATGATTTTCTCCGATATTTGCTCGGGGAGTCCCGATTCGGCGCGGGCCATAGCTATACCTTTCATTACAAAATTCATCTGAGCTATTTTAGCGCACCACGGATGCAATATTGGCCGCTGGATTTGAGTCGGGCAGCTTAGATATACCGTTCGCAGCGCAAATACGACCGTTTACCGAATACATCAGATGTATTTCGAGCAAATTTCAAAATGAAACATCAGACCTTTCCAAAACACGTTATAGTCATCAGACGAATTCAAAAGGTCTGATGAATTGGAGGAAAGATGTCAGACCCAACGTTTATGGCTGATCCCACCAGGCTGGTCATCGCCGCCATCGTGGGCATCGCGCTGCTGCTTACGCTCATCATTAAGTTCAAGCTGCATCCCGTGCTTTCGATGATGGTCTCGGCGCTCGCGATCGGCATCGGTGCCGGTATGCCGCTCGACCTGGTGGCGGATACTGTCACCAAGGGCGTGGGTACTACGCTGCAAAACATTGCCCTGCTCATTGGCCTGGGTTCGATGTTTGGTCAGATTCTTGAAGAGAGCGGCGGCGCCAAGAAAATTGCCCAAACCTTCATCGATACCTTTGGGCAGGGTCACTCTAGCTGGGCACTGGGCATTACTGGTCTGGTCATCGGCACCACGGTGTTCTTTGAGGCCGGCGTGGTCGTTTTGATCCCGCTTGCCTTTAGCGTGGCATCGCAGACCAAAAAGTCGACGCTCTACTACGGCATCGCGCTGCTCGCGGGACTTGCCGCTGGCTATGCGTTTGTGCCGCCATCGGCCGGGTCGGTTTTGGTCGCCGGCACGCTCGGTGTCGACCTGGGCACCATGATTCTCGTCGGTATCCCCACCGCCTTCATCGCCATGGCGATTGCCGGCGTCATCTGGGGCCGCAACGTGGGCGGTCGCATTTTTACCGATGTTCCGGAGCACTTTACCTCTGCCGAGGGTGCGAGCGTCGAAAAGGAGCTTCCCTCCTTTGGCATGGTGCTTGCCATCGTGCTCACGCCGCTTTGTCTGATTTTGCTGGGCACGTTGTCCTCTTATATCCCCATGCCCGCCGAGCTCGCCTCGATTCTCGCCTTCCTGGGCAAGCCGTTCGTCGCTTTGACGCTCGCCACGCTCGTCGCGATGTATCTGCTGGGCGCGCGCCGCGGCTACTCCGGCGCCGAGCTCAAGGCCCTGCTCGACCGTTCTCTTAAGCCCGTCGGCATGATCTTGCTGGTTATCGCCTGTGGCGGCGTCATTCGCTGGATGCTGCAAGACTGCGGCTTGGGCCAGGTTATCGGCCCTATGCTCGAGGCCTCACCGCTGCCTTTGGTGGTCGTTGCCTTTTTGATTGCCGTCATGGTGCGCGCCTCTGTCGGCAGCTCCATCGTCGCTATGACCATGGCATCGGGCATTATGGCTGCCATGCCCGCGGTCGCTGGTGCTTCGGTGCTCATGCGTGCCGCTGTCTGTCTTGCTATCTGCGGCGGTGCCACGGCCCTCTCGCACGTCAACGATGCCGGTTTTTGGATGTGCTCCTCGTTTCTGGAGATTGACGAGAAGACCACCCTCAAGTCCTGGACCGTTATGGAGACGCTTATCGGCCTTTCGGGTCTTGCCTGCGCCCTGGTGATTTCGTTCTTTGCCTAGTTCGTGTAGCTAAACATCTTTCGCCGAGTGCATCGCTCGGTACCCATTTACACCTGATTCATTAACCAACGATTGGTACAACCGTTCAAACCAAAAGAGGAGAGCATCATGGACGAGAAAACCAAAGCACAGATTCAGCAGGAGGCCGCCGACCTGGTTGCCAAGCTGCAGCCGCGTTCTGGCAAGTTCCGCACCATCAGCCCCGAGATGGACCCGCTGCGCCTGGGCTCTGGCTGGAGCATCGAAGACCTGGACAAGCCGCAGGTCATCATCGAGTCGACCTTTGGCGATTCGCACCCGGGTTCTGCCGGCCTGTTCGAGCTGGTCGAGGAGGTGCGCGCTGGCGTTGCCGAGGCTGGTGGCCACGGTGCCCGTTACTTCTGCACCGACATTTGCGACGGTGAGGCCCAGGGCCACGACGGCATCAACTACTCGCTGCCCAGCCGCGACATGATCGCCAACATGATCGAGATCCACGCCAAGGCCACCCCGTTCGATGCCGGTGTCTTCGTTGCCAGCTGCGATAAGGGCCTGCCCGCGAACCTCATGGCCATGGGCCGCATCAACATCCCCTCCATCGTCGTCACCGGCGGCGTCATGGATGCCGGCCCCGACCTGCTGACCCTGGAGCAGCTCGGCGCCATCTCGGCCCGCTATGAGCGCGGCGAGATCTCCCGCGAGGAGCTCGAGTTCGCCAAGCATAACGCCTGCCCCAGCTGCGGCGCCTGCTCCTTTATGGGCACCGCCTCGACCATGCAGGTCACGGCTGAGGCCCTGGGCCTTATGCTTCCCGGTACCGCCCTGCTGCCCGCTACCAGCTCCGACCTGCGCGAGTTTGCCCGCGAGGCCGGCCGCCAGTCCGTGTGGCTCTCCGAGCACAACCTGTGCCCCCGCGACATCGTGACCAAGGAGTCCTTCGAGAACCTCATCATGGTCCACGGCGCCATTTCGGGCTCCACCAACTCGCTGCTGCACATTCCCGCGATCGCCCGCGAGTTTGGCATCGAGATGTCCGCCGACGACTTCGATCGTCTGCACCGTGGTGCCCACTACCTGCTCAACGTTCGTCCCGCAGGTGAGTGGCCGGCGCAGTTCTTCTACTATGCGGGCGGCGTGCCGCGCATCATGGAGGAGATCAAGTCGATGCTCCACCTCGATGTCATGACCGTCACCGGCAAGACCCTCGGCGAAAACCTCGAGGACCTTAAGAACAACGGCTACTACGAGAAGTGCGGTCGTTACCTTGAGAAATGGAATCTCAAGCGCGAGGACATCATCCGTCCGTTTGACCAGGCTTTTGGTACCGATGGCTCCATCGCCATCCTCCACGGCAACCTTGCCCCCGAGGGCGCCGTCGTCAAGCACACGGTTGTTCCGCGCGAGATGTTCCAGGCCACGCTTAAGGCACGTCCGTTCGATTGCGAGGAGGACGCTATCCACGCCGTCCTGACGCACGAGGTCAAGCCCGGCGATGCCGTTATCATTCGCTATGAGGGCCCCAAGGGTTCCGGTATGCCCGAGATGTTCTACACCACCGAGGCTATCGCCAGCGATCCCGAGCTGGGTGCGAGCATTGCCCTTATCACCGATGGCCGCTTCTCCGGCGCTTCCAAGGGCCCGGCTATCGGTCACGTTTCGCCCGAGGCTGCCGTGGGCGGTCCGATTGCCCTGATCGAGGAGGGCGACCTTATCCAGATCAACATCCCCGAGCGCTCGCTGTCCATCGTGGGCATCGCCGGTAAGGAGATGGAGCCGGCCGAGGTCGACGCCGTCCTGGCCGAGCGCCGAGCCGCTTGGAAGCCCAAGGCTAATCGCTATACCTCCGGCACGCTCAAGTTCTTTACCGAGCATGCAGTTTCCGCCATTCAGGGTGGCTACATGGAGTAGCGCCCGTGCGCATCAAATATCTCCTCTCATAGATGCGCGGCACAAAGAGCCTCGAGTTCATACGAGCTCGGGGTTCTTTTCGTCTGGATTGCAGACGTATCGTCGGACGAAAGCACGTTGCGTCTAGCGAAAAAACGTACGAAAGCGCAATTTCCATCCTTATTCCGGACGCAAATCAAGACGTAAACCGTTTGCGTCTGCTATAAATCCGCACGAAAACGGTTTTCGTCTTGCAGGGCAGTTGCCGTTTCTACAGTTCAACTTCCAGTTCGGCTTTGTGTTCGTAGAGGTAGTCGCGCATGTAGGGGATGGCAAATGAGACCTTGCCGTACGAAGGAGCCTCGATAATCGATTCTCTTAACAGGCGGCTGCGGACGGAGCTCACCTGTTGAGGCGTTTTGTTTAGGGCATCGGCAACCATGCTGCTCGAGCTCGTTTGCCCCAAAGACGCCATGCTCAGCAGATAAGCGATGCACGTGGGCGGAATGCGCTGCAGCGCGGGCTCAATCACCATGGCGCAGAAGCGTTCGCGTGCCGTTGCAATGCCGCGCTCGGCTTCTTCTTCTCCAATAATCGCTGTATGTGCGCGTCTCGCCAACTGCCATGCGTAGTATCCAACGAGTTGGATCATGAAAGGATAACCTTGCGTTGCCTCGGCAAGTTGGCCGGCAATACCTGGCTGCAACTCCATGCCAGACGCTTCAATGGTTTCCTCGAGGGAGTACGACACTTCGGTTACTGCCACAGCCTTCAGGTCAAAGGGGAGGGCACGGCGAAAAAACGCAAGTGTCTTTCCGTTGATGATGCTTTCAATCATCGAAGGCAGCCCCGCAAAAACAAAGGCGATATCAAGGTCTTCGCCGATAACCTGCTGAATCGCAATGGAGAGCGTTCGGACCTCATCGAGCTCTGCGTCTTGAACCTCGTCGAGAGTGATGAGCAGGCCATTTCCATTCTTGGATATTGTCTGTCTCATGGCGTCGCGTAGCGATGGGCCGATTCGCTCAATGTCTATGCTGCCGATGGATATGCTAGCTACGGTGGGCTCAAATCTGGCGTGTTTGGCCTGGAATTTGGGCTGCAGCTGTTCGAGAATGCGCTGGCAAAGTCCCTCGGTTGCGACCTCTTTTATGACCGTCCAGCCACGGCTTTGCGCCAAACGTGAGCACTCGTCAAGGAGGACCGTCTTGCCCGTTCCACGGACGCCGGCTATGCGCATTAGGCGCCCAGGGGCACCAGGCCCGTTGGTGAGGCCTTCACTGAATTCTTCAAGTACATCTTCGCGGCCGATAATCGTGGGAGGTGTTTTACCTGCTGTGGGCTTAAAAGGGTTTGTTTGCATGTGAGCCACCTTTGCTCAAGATATAGCAAGCTATAGCAAAGTATAGTGAGATATAGCAAAGTAAGCGCTACTCGCGGGTTTTGCGGTGGTGCTATTTTCCAAATGCCGCGTGGATAAAGCGCTGGGCGAACAGCTTGTTGGCGACGTTGATGACATGGCCCAGGAACAGCGCCGAGATGGCGGTGGTCACGCCAAAGCCGCCCAGGTTGTGCATGAGCGCGAGCGACAGAACGAGAGACACGGCGACATGCGAGCAGTCGAACACGACTTTTACGTCGCCAAAGCGGCGTTTAATCTTTTCGGCAATGACCTGCACCAGGCCGTCGGGCGCGTTGGGGACAACGCCCATGTTGACGACGAGACTTACGCCAAATGCAGTGACAGCGAGGGAGAGCAGCATGGTCGCAATCTGTGTGGGGAGTGCCGTGGGATGCAGTGGGTTGACCGCCGTGAAGAGGTCGGTCAAGCCGCCAATCAGCGTTGAGAAGAACAACTCGAGCAGGATGCGCGGCTGGAACTCGCTTCGCAAGATGGCTAATTGCGCCACGATGTAGGCGACGTAGGTTGCGGTGATCCAAAAGCCGAGCGTCTTGCCCGTGAGCATGGATAGGGTTGTGGCAAAGCACGTGAGCGCGGCGACGCCCAGGCCGGATGCCGTCTGGAGACTCATACCGAGTGCCAGTACTGCAACGCCTACCAGATACATCAGCATTCTGATGACGGTATGGCACCAGTCGATGTTCTCGCCATGCATGATGATGAGCGGTCGCATGTTGCTACCCGTCCTTTCGGTTGTGTGAAAAAGCTGACCCGGGCCGGCAAAAGAGGGTTATCGGAGGCACTGCTGCAAAAGCAGAAAAGCCGGCCCCACGGTCAGTCGTCTAGGAAGTGTCTCGCTGTGCCGGAATGGGACTAAAGGTCCAACGAGACGGGAAGAAAACAAATGGCATTGCGTGGGCGATAAGATGCCAAGATGGTAGGGTGCGTCTTAGCATCCTATTGCCCACGCTCAACGAAATCGGTTTCGTTTGAGCCTAAGTATACGCACGGGATTTTATTTGCGAAGAGAAAAACAATAAAAAGGTGAACGTTCACCTAATCGCAACAACTCGTTGGCTGTATCATGGCGGTAGTCGATACGAAACCGATTTCGTATCGACTACGCATGCGTTGTATCTGTCCATTATCTGGTGGTGTAAACGAGGGGTTACACCTGCCGCAAAAGCGGCATTCATCATTGTCCAGATCGAAAGGATCACCATGGAACAGCATACCGATTGCTCGTACTGCATGTGCGGGACCGACAACACGCTCGTCGATGCCTTTGGCATCCCCATGCTTGACCTGCCTGCCAGCAAGCTCATCTTGTTTAAGGAGCAGAGTCATAAGGGCCGCGTAATCGTGGCCTCCAAGCAGCACGTCGATGACATCTCCTGCATGTCCGAGGAAGACGCCGCCGCCTTTATGGCCGATGTCCGCCACGTCGCGGCAGCGCTGCACAAGGCGTTCAATCCCGACAAGATTAACTTTGGTGCCTATGGCGACACCATGCATCACCTGCACGTGCATATCGTCCCCAAGTACAAGGACGACCCGTTTGAGTTTGGTGACGTGTTTGCCATGAACCCCGGTCGCGTCACGCTCGAGTCGGCTCAGTACGACGAGATCGCCCAGGCAATTGTCGCCAACCTGTAAGCGAGTAAAAGCTGCTATTTCGAATAGAAGCACTTGGCTTCATTGCCAGTTAAAAGGAGCTTATCTATGAATGCAGGAGTTGTTTCACTCCTTTGGGTGCTGGTGGGCGTAGTCCTGCTGGTCGCCATGATCGTTAAGTTTAAAATCAACAGCATCATTGCGCTTATTCTTTCCGCCATTTTTATCGCCCTTGCCGACGGCATCTCTGTGGGCGACCTTGTCACCACCATGGAAGATGGGCTGGGCGGAACGCTTAAGTCGCTTGCGCTGATCATTATCTTTGGCGCAGCCATCGGAAAACTGATGACCGATTCGGGTGCCTCACAGCAGATTGCCGACACTATCGTTGACAAGCTCGGTATTAAGCTGCTGCCTGTTGCGCTTCTGATCATCGGCGTTATCTTTGGTATGAGCATGTTCTACGAGGTGGCGTTCCTTATCGTTACGCCGCTCGTTATCAGCATCGCCAAAGAGGCCGACATCCCCTATATGCGCCTGATTATCCCGGCTGTTTCTGGTACCACGATGGGCCATTCTCTTTTTCCGCCGCAGCCTGGTCCTATGGCGCTGGTGAGTGCCTTTGGTGCCGAGGTTCCGCCGGTCTACATCTTTGGTCTGATCGTCACGATTCCGACACTTATCTGCTCTGGTCTTTTGCTGTGCCATTTCATCCCCGGTCTCGATGACATGCCGCTTGGCAATGTTATGAAGCCGGCGGAGCGCAGGCCCGCGGACGAGCTTCCGCCGTTCTGGCTTTCCATTCTGGTGCCGCTGTTCCCGGCAATCATCATGATTGGGGCTTCGATTATCAAGAACACGGTGGGCGAGGGTTGCTTTGCATACGATCTTGCCAGCTGCATCGGTAGCGCAGATATCACTATGCTCATCACGATGATTCTTGCCATGGTTGCGTATGGTTATACGCGCGGCATGGATGGCGGAGAGATCTCTAGCTCTATGTCCGATGCTATCAAGGACGTCGCGAACGTGCTGCTCGTTATCGGTGCCGGCGGCATCATGAAGCAGGTCATCATTACTTCTGGCGTTGGCGCGACGCTTGCCGACATGGTGAGCCTCATGCCGGTGTCGCCGCTGATTTTGGCTTGGGTGATCACGGTGGTCCTGCGCCTGCTCACCGGCCAGGGTACCGTCTCGGCCATCACCGCCGCCGGCGTCGTGGCACCTATGGTTACGCAGTTTGGCATCAACCCGGTGCTTGCAGTACTGGTCTGCGCCTGCGCGTCCAATACCATCACGCCTATGTATGACGGCGGCTACCTGCTGTTCCAGCAGTCGTTTGGCCTGTCGATGAAGGATACCTATAAGACATGGGGCCTGTTGGAGCTCGTCAACTCCGTTGTCGGCCTCATCATGGTTCTGATCCTGAGCCTGTTTATCTAGGCGAGAAACGCATAAGACAAGCGTGTCTCACCGCAAGCCCGCGGACAGTTGCCTATCAAACTGTCCGCGGGCCTTTGCTTTTTATACCAACGGCATGTCGCACCCGTCCCCCCCCCATAAGTTGCGGTGGAATAGTTCCTGTTTTTGCTGCTGAAGGCCTTGAACAGGAACTATTCCACCGCAACTTATGAGGGGGCGGGGGATGCGATAGTATTACGTGGTGATATTCGACAAACCGTGGGCTTCATCCGAGGGCTTTATGGAACAGCACCAGCATTATCAGAGCCTGCAAGACCAGGCATACAACGCACTGCGCTCCAAGATTATCTATGCCGAGCTCAAGCCCGGCACGCGCCTTTCGGCGATTGGTCTGGAAAAAGAGACGGGAATCGGGCGCACGCCTATTCGCGAGTCCTTTGTGCGCCTGCGTGAGCAGGAGCTGGTGGAAACGCGTCCCAAAAGCGGCACCTATGTCTCAAAAATCAGCATGGAGCGCGCCGAGAACGCCTGCTTTTTGCGCGAAAAACTCGAGAGAAGCGTGCTCATTAAATGCTGCTCTGCCGCCACACCCGAGCAGAAGTGTCGGCTCGAGCAGATTCTTGCCGAGTCCGAGTCGCTCGACCATAGCGAGACGCGTCGTTTCTTTGATCTGGACAACCTGTTCCATGAGACATGTTTTGAGATTGCCGGTCGTCACATGTTGTGGGATTGGATGAAGAGCATCAACACGCATTTTGAGCGATATAACTGGTTGCGTATGGTGTCGCAGGATTTGGATTGGGAGCCGATTCGTCGGCAGCATCGCCGGATTCTCGAGGCCATTAAGAGGGGCGATACCGACGCGGCGAGCTATCTGGCAGAGACACACCTGCACCTGATGCCCGAAGAGCAAGGTCCGGTTATCGCCTTGCATCCCGACTATTTTGAGCTGTCCAAAGACTCGTTCATCTAATCAATCCCCATATAAGTTGCGGTGAAATAGGGACTGTTTTGCGGCCTAGGTGGCGCAAACAGTCCCTATTTCACCGCAACTGCGTTGGGGCGTAACCGGGGCACAAAGCTGCGGCGCCGCTTGGAGAAAATGACCAGAAGCAAGGGTCCATTCCTCCAGACGGCGCCGCAGCTGTTTTGATGGCTCAGTTTTTGTCTATGTGGCTCAACTGGGCGCGGTTGCCAGCCGAGTAGGCAAAGCGGCTCGGGGGCGTGTCGCTTCCGTCACGTTCTATCAGCATACAAGACGGTTTTGGTTCTTGTTCGTGACGGAAACGGCGCGCTTCCGAGCCGCTTTAAAAGAAAGGGGGCGAGGTCTAGGGCACGCCCCCTTTCACGATAGAGAGCTAAACCTAGCCGCGGACCTTCTTGACGACGTCCATGGCCTCGCGGGCGATCTGCTCGACCTTGGAGAAGTCGCCGTCGGCAAACAGGGCCGGCTTGACCATCCAGGTGCCACCGCAGGCGATGATGGCGGAGGAGCTCAGGTACTCCTCGACGTTGGCGGTGCTCACGCCGCCGGTGGGCATAAAGCGGTGGCCGACAAACGGAGCGGCGAGGGCCTTGATGGTGTTCAGGCCGCCATACTGGGACGCGGGGAAGAACTTGGTGACCTTGAGGCCCAGGTTCTCGGCTGCGGTGACCTCGGAGGGGGTCACGGTGCCGGGAAGGACAGGCAGGTCGATATCGATGCAGTGCTTCACGACGTCCTCGTTGTAACCCGGGGAGACGATGAACTTGGCATCGGCTGCGCGGGCCTGCTCAACCTGCTCGACGGTCAGGACGGTGCCGGCGCCAACGCACATCTCGGGCTCGGCCTCGGCCATAGCGGCGATGCACTCGGCGGCGCAGGCGGTGCGGAAGGTGACCTCGGCGGACTTCATGCCAGCTGCCATAAGGGCGTGGGCGAGCGGAGCGGCGTCCTCGACCTTGTCGAGCACGACGACCGGCACGATACCCAGGGACTCAAGCGTGGTGTAGAACTGATCGAACATGATGTTCCTTTCGATGTGTGGCGCGCATGGGCGCGTGATTGCCAAATGTGCTGGTCAGGAGCCGATTTTGGATTGGTTATCGGAGGCACTGCTTGGGGTTCAAGCAATTCCAAAACCGGCTGCTCGACCAGTCATGTAGGGAATGCCAGGCAAAACCGGAATGGGACTTGTGGTTTTGCCCGGCCGGAGGAATCGGGGAGTGGGCCGCAGGGGTATGGGATTGGAAAGCTGCGGCCCGCGGAATGGAGACGGACTAGCGCGCGACGCGGGTGCCACCGTCGGCGGCGGATGCCACGGCGGCGATCTCGTCAGCGGTCACCAAGTTGGAATCGCCCTTGATGGTGAGCTTGAGGATCGAGGCTGCAATCGCGTAGTTGACGGCGTCCTGCGGGTCAAAGTCGTTGATGAGGGCATGGACGAGGCCGGCGTTGAAAGCGTCGCCGGCGGCAACGCCCTCGAGCACGTGCACGTCGTGAGCAGGGGAGAACCAGTGCTCGCCGCTCTCGGCGTCAAAGAGCATGCCCATCCAGATGGAGCGCTCGACGCAGGAGATGTTGCGGACGACCGAGGCGACCTTCTTGCAGCCGTACTCGGCGCAGATCTGGCGGGCCATCTCGACGTAGGTGTCGCGCTCCTCGATGCCGTGGGCAAGGGAGCCAGAGACGCAGGTCATGCCGAGGCCGGCAGGCGCGTCCTCGTCATTGGCGATGCAGATGTCGACGAGCGGCAGGAGTTCCTTCATGGTGGCCTGCGACTTCTCGGGCGACCACATCTTGCCGCGATAATTCACGTCGCACACGGTCGTGATGCCCTTGGCGCGGCAGGCGGTGAGGGCATCCTTGCAGGCGGCAGCCATCTCATCGGAGACGGCGGGCGTCACGCCGGAGAAATAGAAGACATCGATGCCCTTGAGGATCTCGTCCCAGTCAAAGACATCGCGCTTGGCCATGTTGATGGCAGAGTACTTGCGGTCGTAGACGCAGCCGTTACCGCGCTGCGAGGCACCGACCTCAAACACATAGGAGCCAAGGCGGTCGCCCTGACGCACGACGCGCGTGGTGTCGACGCCGTAGGCCTTCAGCGAGCGCAGCGCGCACTCGCCCAGACGGTTGGCCGGGACAACGGAGACGTAAGCGGCCTTGTCGCCCTGGTAGGCCAGGGAAAGCGCGGTGTTTGCCTCGGCGCCGCCGTAGCGGACATCAAACTCGGTCGCCTGCTCAATGCGCAGGTGGTCTTTGGGCGATAGCCTCATCATGATCTCGCCGAAGGTAAGAACCGTTTTACCCATGGTCGCGTAGCTCCTTCTTGCTCGTGCGTACACCTTTGATATGGCGTTGGCACGCAGGTGCCAAGACGGTAGGGTGCGTCTTTGCACCTGCGTGCCAACGCTCACCGAAATCGGTTTACGAAATCGGTTTCGTTTCGAGTTGTAGTATACTCACCTACAGCGTTTTGCAACCGAGATTTTTAAAAAAATGCCTAAAATGGCTCAGATCGCCGACAATTGGGAAACGGGGTGCGTTATGGCGCAGATGAGAATCAAGGACATTGCCGCCGAGGCGGGCGTGAGCCCGGCCACGGTCTCGCGCTATCTCAACAACCGCCCCGGGCAAATGACCGAGGAAACCCGTGCTCGCATCGCGGCGGTTATCGAGCGCACCGGCTATCGCCCGCGTGCCGCCGCGCGCAATCTACGCAGCTCGCGCACCAACCTCATCGGCGTGATCCTGGCCGACATCGCCAACCCGTTCTCGAGCGCCATGCTCGAAGGGCTTTCCGCCAGTGCCGCCGCGCGCGGCTGCTCGCTCATGACGGCCATTAGCGGCAACGACCCCGCAAAGGAAGTTGAGTCGCTCACCAGACTTATCGATGCCGGTGTGGACGGCCTGGTCGTCAACACCTGCGGAGGCAATGACGAGGCGATCGCCGCGGCAGCGGGACGCCTGCCCGTCGTGCTGCTCGACCGCGATGTTGTCGACGGCGGTGTTGACCTGGTGACATCTAACAACCGCGAGCTGGTCGCCGGCTTGGTAGACGCCTTGGCCGCCGCTGGTAGCGAGCGCCTGTGCCTGCTCACCGAGGCAAGCGACGACAGCCCCGTGCGTCGAGAGCGCGCCGAGGCCTTTGCCGACGAGCTTTCGCGCCGCGGCCTTGCAGGCGAGGTCGTTACCCTGGCCGACGGTGGCGCCACGGGCGTTGGTCGCTTAGACGAGGCCATCCGCGACTATGCGGGCAAAAAACTCGGCCTCATTGCTGTCAACGGCCTGGTCTTCCTGCGTCTGACCGAGGCACTGGCGCAGCTTGGTCCCTCGCTGCCGGCGGGGCTCAAGATCGCGACGTTTGACGACTACCCCTGGAACCATGTGCTCTTTGGCGGCGTGACCACGGCCGCGCAAGACACCCTCACCATTGCCGAGCGCGTAGTCGAGCGCCTCTCCGAGCGCATCGACGTTGTTACCACCACCGTGGGCGAGGCCGCAAAGCTCGCCCCCAAGCGCATCGAGGTCCCCGGCCACATCGAACACCGCGCCTCGACCTCGCGCTAGCCGCTCGCTCGCAACTGCCTGTTCGCGCACGTTTTTTGAGCGCTTGATACGCTTTAACCCTGCGGAAACATTTTTCTGCGATAGTATCTGCGATATAGACCAGTCGAAACCCGCCCGAAAGAAAGGGGAGCGACATGAACCAGCAGAACATCGATTACGTACTCCGCTCCGTAGAGCAGCGTGACATCCGCTTTGTGCGTCTGTGGTTTGTCGACATTCTCGGCCGCCTCAAAAACTTTGCCATTAGCCCCGAGGACCTCGAGGTCGCTTTTGAGGAGGGTATTGGCTTTGACGGCTCCGCTATCGAGGGCTTTGCCACGCCCGAGGAAGCCGACATGCTGGCGTTTCCCGATGCTTCGACCTTCCAGATCCTGCCGTGGCGTCCGAGCCACAACGGCGTCGCCCGCGTGTTCTGCGATGTGTGCACCCCCGACCGCAAGCCCTTCGCCGGCGATCCGCGCGACGCCCTGCGCCGCATGTTCTATAAGGCCGAGAAGGCTGGCTATCTGCTCAACGTGGGCGCCGAGCTGGAGTATTACTATTTCCCCGACGAGCACACCCCCGAGCCGCTCGACAACGTGGGCTACTTCGATCTTTCGGTGAGCGATGCCGCTCGCGACCTGCGCCGCAACACGGTCCTCACGCTCGAGAAGATGTCCGTGCCCGTGGAGTACACCTTCCACGCCGCCGGCCGCTCGCAGCACGGCATGAGCCTGCGCCACGCCGAGGCCCTGAGCATGTCCGACGCCATCACCACGGCCAAACTCATCATTAAGCAGCAGGCTTACGAGAGCGGGTGCCACGCCTCCTTTATGCCCAAGCCGTTGGCGGGCGAGGACGGCAGCGCTATGTTCCTGTGCCAGTCGCTGTTCGACCACGACGGCAACAACGTCTTTTGGGGAGAGGACGACGAGAAGTACCATCTTTCCGACGTCGCCAAGCACTACATGGCCGGTATTCTGGCGCATGCCCGCGAGATCAGCGCCATCACCAACCCCACGGTCAACTCGTACAAGCGCATCACCACGGGTGGCGACTCCGTGCCGCAGTACGCCACGTGGGGCTTGCGCAACCGCGCGAGTATGGTCCGCATCCCGGTCTACAAGCCCGGCAAGCAGCTGTCCACGCGCATCGAGCTGCGCAGTCCCGATCCCATGGCCAACCCGTATCTGGTCAACGCCGTCACGCTGGCGGCCGGTCTCGACGGCATCGAGCGCAAGCTGGAGCTCCCGCCCGAGGCAACGGCCGAGACGCTCAAGCTCACCGACCGTCAGATGCTCGAGGCCGGCTACACGCCGCTGCCGCGCTCGCTCAAAGAGGCGCTCGACGTATTTGAGGACTCGCAGTTTATGAAGGATGCCCTCGGCGAGCACATCCACAGCTTCTTCCTCAAAAAGAAGCGCGCCGAGTGGCATAAGTTTGAGTCCACGATCACCGAGTGGGAGATCAAGCACTACCTGGCGAACTCCTAATCGCGCCGGCTTGTTCCAGTACGATTGAGCTCATTTCTTTGGAGGCCGATATGTCCGAAAAGAGTGCCCTGTTCATGGCGCGCACGACGCGCTTCCACGAGTTTGCCCGCAGCTTGACGACTACCCTGGGTGTCGAGGTGAGCCTGGCAACCCCCGATTCGCCGACTGCAGCGCACGACTTTGACCTGCTGATTCTCGATTCCGATGGCATCCGCAGTGACCGCATCGATCAGATTGCCAAGTGGCTTGACGACCGCGGCGGCGTCCCCATGCTGGTGATCGTCGACGACGAGGCACTCGGCACCCTGCGTCTGCCGAATCACGCGCATGCCGACTTTGTATGCCCCACGGCGACCCCCAACGAGCTTAAGGCTCGTGCGCAGCGCCTGATGGGCGAGGAGGAGACCGTCACCGCCGACGACGTGCTCAACATCGATAACCTCGAGATCAACCTGGCCACCTACCAGGTGACGCTCGATGATGAGCCCATCGACCTGACGCTGATGGAGTACTCGCTGCTGAGCTTTTTGGCGACGCACCCCAACCGCGCCTACAGCCGCGAGGTGCTACTGCACCGCGTGTGGGGCTTTGAGTACTGCGGCGGCACGCGCACCGTCGACGTGCACATCCGACGCATCCGCTCCAAGGTGGGCCCGCAGATCGCGGCGCACATCACCACCGTCCGCGGCGTGGGCTATCTGTTTAAGGACTAGCTTTTCACCACAAAGGGGACAGGCACCTTTGTGGTGGTTTTGACGCAGGTGCGGGTTCCTTTTGGGCCTGCAACAGAACTTAAGCCTTCCTAAAAGATTGCGTTCTCATACACGTTCGCCCGCATATTGGGGTACAACTCAACGTGAACAATGATGGCCCGCCACATGTTTGGCGGGCCTTTGGTTATTTGACGAAAGGATCGCAGCTATGAGCGAGTACGATTCCCAGCGTCCCCAGGATGCGGGCAACGCCGGCGAGACCCAGCAGCAGCCGCGCGTGCAGGTAGAGTCGACGCCTGCCGACAGCAACATTCCCTACGTGCAGGCCTACGACACGCAGACCGGAAAGCCGCTGGGCAGCCAGCAGGTTGTAAACAAGCACACGGTGGTCAAGACCAAGACCAAAAAGCTGCCGATCTTTATTACAGCGCTTGCCGGCTGCGCCTGCGGCGCCCTGCTGGTCATCGCGCTCATTATGAGCGGCACGCTCAACATTGGCGGCGGAAAGAATGCCGTGACGGCGGGTGCTTCGGGTTCGTCGACGCAAAAGATTACGATTGATTCCGAGGACACCACGCTGGCCGAGGCCGTTTCTGCCAAGGCCCTGCCCTCCGTGGTTTCCATTACCGCCACTTCGAGCGGTAGCCAGAATGGTTCGCTTTCGCAGTCTGCCGACGAGTCGGATAGCTCGGGTAGCGTCGGATCGGGCGTTGTGCTCGATACCGAGGGCCACATCCTCACCAACAATCACGTGGTCGACGGCTACGACCAGTACGTGGTGACCATGGACGACGGCACCACCTATGAGGCCGAGTTCGTGGGCAACGATGCCTCGAGCGACCTCGCCGTCATCAAGCTCAAGGACGCCGACGCCTCCAAGCTCACGCCGATCGAGATTGGTGACTCCTCCAAGCTCAACGTGGGCGAGTGGGTCATGGCGATTGGCTCGCCCTTCGGCAACGAGCAGTCTGTCTCCACGGGCATTGTGTCGGCGTTGTATCGCTCCACGGCCATGAGCTCTACCAGCGGCAACACCATCTATGCCAACATGATTCAGACCGATGCTGCCATCAACCCGGGCAACTCTGGCGGCGCGCTCGTCAACGACAACGGCGAGCTGGTGGGTATCAACTCGCTCATCGAGAGCTACTCGGGCTCCAGCTCGGGCGTGGGCTTTGCCATTCCCGTTAACTACGCCAAGAACATTGCCGACCAGATCATCGACGGCAAGACGCCGGTGCATCCGTACATGGGCGCTACGCTTTCGAGCGTCAATGCGCTCAACGCCCGCACCAACAAGCTGAGCACCGATAGCGGCGCGTATGTGGCGAGCGTCGTCGAGGACGGTCCTGCCGCTAAGGCTGGCATTCAGGAGGGCGACGTCATCACCAAGCTGGGTGACGACGAGATCACGAGCGCCGATGGCCTGATCATCGCACTGCGCAGCCACGAGGTGGGTGAGAAGGTCGAGATCACGCTCATGCGCGGCAAGGAAGAGAAGAAGGTCACCGTCGAGCTGGGCTCCGATGAGGAACTGCAGAACCAGCAGCAGGACGACAGTTCGACCGACACCGGCAACGGCGGTATTACCGACGAGCAGCTGCGCCAGTACCTGGAGGAGCTGCTAGGCCAGCAGGGCCAGGGCCAAGGCTACGGCCAGGGTTACTAACGAGCCGTATCGCACATATCGAAGCCAGAGGGGCTGTCCCACCAACGCGGGACAGCCCCTCTTTTCTTATTGATCCGTTGGGGACGGAGGAAAACGGATCATTTTGAGCTGGCGAAGGACTTGCCTCGGAAGGGGCTGCCGATTCGGTGCGGTTTGAGACCGCTATTCGGCCCTATCGTGACCGGTGGTACTCTAGTATCCGTTTGAAATCGAGCGAAGGAGTGCCGCTATGGAGCAATCGAGCCTGTTTGGTGACGGCGTGGACATCGATACCGAAACGCCCGCGACCGCGGAAGCCACCGCACCGACCGATGCCCGTGCCCAGGCGGCAGCGCGCGCGGCCGAACTGCGCCACGAGCTCGACTACCACGCCTATCGCTACTACATGCTCGATGCGCCCGAGATCACGGACGCCGCCTTTGACAAGATGCTCGTTGAGCTGCAGGAAATCGAGGCGACCTACCCCGACCTGGCGACGCCCGACAGCTATACCCAGCGCGTGGGCGGCTACGTGAGCGAGCAGTTTACGCCGGTCACGCACATGGCGCGCATGTATTCCATGGGCGATGCCATGGACCTGGACGAACTCGACGCGTGGCTCCAGCGCACTGAGGATGCCCTCGGTGCCGGTAGCGTCACCTATACCTGCGAGCTTAAGATCGACGGTCTGGGCGTGGCCCTTACTTACCAAAACGGCACCTTCGTACGCGCAGCCACACGTGGCGATGGCACCACGGGCGAGGACGTGTCGCTCAACGTCCGTACTATCAAGGATGTGCCCATGCACCTGTCCGAGCCGGCGCTCGCCCACATGGGCGCCGACCGCGAGCGCACCATTGAGGTGCGCGGCGAGGTCTATATGCCCAAGGGCAGCTTTGTTCGCCTGAATGAAGAGGCCGATGCCGAGGGCCGCGACCCCTTCGCCAACCCGCGCAACGCCGCCGCTGGCAGTCTGCGTCAGAAGGATCCCAAGGTCACGGCGCGCCGCGACCTGGCCACCTTTATCTATGCCATCGCCGATACCGACCCGCTGCACGTCCACAGTCAGCGCGAGTTTCTGGACTGGCTGCGCAACGCCGGCTTTAGCGTCAACCCCAACGTGGCTCGTTGCGCCACGCCGGCCGAGGTTCACGAGTTCTGTGCCCAGGCGCTCGAGCACCGCGGTGACCTGGACTACGACATCGACGGCGTGGTCGTAAAGGTCGACAGCTTTCAGCAGCAGCTCGATCTGGGCTTTACCGCCCGCGCGCCGCGCTGGGCCATTGCCTTTAAGTTCCCGCCCGAGGAAAAGCAGACCGTCCTGCGTGAAATTCGCATCCAGGTGGGCCGCACCGGTGTGCTCACGCCGGTCGCCGAGTTCGACCCGGTGACGGTTGCCGGCTCCACCATCGCGCGCGCCACGCTGCACAACATCGACGAGATCCGCCGCAAAAACGTGCGCGAGGGCGACACCATCATCGTGCACAAGGCAGGCGACGTAATCCCCGAGGTCGTGGGCCCGGTGCTCGATAAGCGCCCGGCCGATTCGGTCGACTGGCACATGCCCGAGGTCTGCCCCGTGTGCGGTAGCCCCGTGGTCCACGAGGATGGCGAGGTGGCCTACCGCTGCGTGTCCATCGACTGCCCCGCGCAGCTCAAGGAGCGCCTGCTCCACTGGGTGAGCCGCGGCTGCATGGACGTCGACGGCCTGGGCGACGAGATCGTCGACAAGATGATCGCCGCCGGGCTGATCCACGATGTCGCAGACTTCTACCAGCTCACGGTCGACGACATCGCCGGTCTGGACACGGGGCGCGTGTACGCCAGCTCAAACAGCAAAAAGGGCGTCAAGAAGGGCGACCCCATTCCGGTAGGCCTCAAGACGGCCGAGAAAATCATCGCCGAGCTCAACAAGTCCAAGAGCCAGCCGCTCGGTCGCGTGCTGTTTGCCCTGGGCATCCGCCACGTGGGCAAGAGCGTGGGCGAGGTCATCGCCGAGCGATTCCTGTCGATTGACAAGCTCATCTTGGCGAGCGAAGAGGACATCGCCGAGTGCGAGGGCATCGGTCCCAAGATCGCGGCGAGCGTTAAGCAGTTCCTGGCCGTGCCCGAGAACCTTGCCGTGCTGGAGCGCTTGCGCCAGGCGGGCCTGTCGCTCGAGGTCGACTTGGGCGCTGCGCACGCGCAAGCCGCAGCCGACGCTGGCGTGGCCGGCGAGCTCGCCGACGCACAGCCGCTTGCGGGCCTGACGTTTGTGCTGACCGGTACGCTTGTCAACCGCACACGCGACGAGGCGGGCGCGGCGCTCAAGGTGCTCGGTGCCAAGGTTTCGGGCAGTGTGTCAAAAAAGACGAGCTATCTGGTCGCCGGCCCCAAAGCGGGCTCCAAGCTCACCAAAGCCGAGCAGCTGGGTGTGCCCGTGCTGGATGAGGACGCACTCGAGCAGATCTTAACTACTGGTGAGGTGCCCCAGGCTTAGCACATCGATAATCAAATTAGAAAACCTCCCGGAAAGGTTGATACTTTCCGGGAGGTTTTTATTTGGGCGTGGTGGCGGGCAGCATGATCTGCGTCATGTAGGTTGCTGAGGGTGACCCTGCGGAGTGGTGTCGTTCCGGAGCGATAGAAGATTCATACAAAGCAAAGGGGCCCCGCAATGAGGTCCCACAACGGGGCTGCCCCATTGTGATGAGTTTTATACACGTTAACATTAACATTATCGTGTATACTTAGCAGTGAAGATATATGTTGAGAGGAACAGTTATGGTTACCGTCGCGTTTTCGGAACTGCGCCAAAACCTTACGCAGGTGGCCGAAAAGGTTGCCAATGAGGGCGAGGAGGTTGTGGTCTTCAAGCGGAGCAAGCCGTTGTTCAAGATCGTGCCGCTCGACTATGAAGGTCCAGTTACGGTGGAATATGACGCTGCCCAGGAGCGTGGGGACGCAAAACCGACGTGCGGCACGGGCAAGCCCAAGCGCGACGTGGGTACGATGTGGCATCCCAAGATTACCTGGAAGGAGATTCGCGAGATGCTCGCGGAGAATGAGGACTACCAGGAGTATCTCGATATCGTAGCCAAAATGCCAAAAGGAACGCCGCTCGATACGATGACGGTTGAAGATGAAAAGCGCGTCGCGAGGGAGCGCTACCTATGAGGGCATTTCTCGATACTAATTTTCTGCTCGATTGCGTGCTTCCGGGCCGGCCGGAGCACGCAGCGGCACAAACGATCAAGGGGCTCGTCGACGTGGGGCTTATCGAAGGCGTTGTTTCGGCCTGCTCTCTCAAGGACGCGTACTACATTCTCACTAAACAGGCAGGCGAGGCGCGCGCCCGCGAGGTGGTGCGCGACTGCCTTAAGAGCTACTCGGTAGAGCCTCTCGACCAAGAGGCTTGTTTTACCTCCGCCTATTCCGATGAACCGGACTTTGAGGACGGCTGTATCCGCGCGATGGCCGAGCGTGCCGGCGTGGACTTTATCATCACGCGTGACCGCGTCGCTTTTGTGCGCTCGACCATCAAGACCTTCTCGCCTGCAGAGTTCATCCGTGCGTTTCCGATTCCGGAGGAGTAAAACCGCCATATCGGGGACTGTCCCCGGCATGGCGGTTATCCTGTAGCCGACGCTCCTTAGCTGAGCTACGCTTCATGCCTGTCCGGGAGGTTCTTAATCGAGCACGGTAGCGGGCACCGTGATCTGCGTCACATAGGTCGCGGGGTCGTCGCTGATGATGTCGTCGATCAGGGCGATCTCGCGTTGCCCCGCTACGCCACCAACTTGTCAAAAGCCCCGCGCCGGTTGAGCACGGTAAACGCGACAACACAGATGACTGCCGACAGAATTGACCCGCACGGCGAGGCGATGCCCATGGGAAACAGCGTGTCGGAATAGGCGTTCGACAGCAGCCACGCGCCCGGCACGCGAATGAACGCCACGGCCAGCACGTTGTGCGCAAAGCCGATGTAGCTCTTGCCGTACGCAGCGAAAAAGCCACTAAAGCAAATGTGGATGCCGGCAAAGATCGCGTCGAAAATGTAGCTGCGCATGTAGCCGGTGCCGGCCGCGACCACTGCGGCGTCCTTGGCAAAAAAACCGATAAACGCCGGTGCCACCAGCCACATCAGAACCGTGATCAGACAGCCGTACGCTACCGAGATGGTCATGGCGTCCTTGAGTACCTGACGTGCGCGGTCGCCCTTGCCCGCACCGGCGTTTTGCGCCGTGAGTGCGCTGACGGTGGCGCCCATGGAACTCGGCACAATGAACAAAAAGCTGATCATCTTTTCGACCAGGCCTACGGCGGCGGCGTCGACGAGCCCTCGGTGGTTGGCGATGACGGTGATGAACATAAATGCCACCTGGATGCAGCCGTCCTGCACGGCCACGGGCACGCCGATCTTAAGGATGCTGCCGAGCACCTCGGGCTGGGGGCGCAGGTCGCTGCGCTTAACGTGGATGTTCGTGCGACGGCTCTTAAGCCACATGAGCGCGAGGGCAACGCTGACCGTCTGGGCGGTTACCGTGCCGAGCGCCGCACCCACGGGGCCGAGCCCCATGTGCCCGATAAACAGAAAATCGAGCGCGATGTTGATGATGCATGCCACGCCAATCACGTACATGGGCGAGCGCGAATCTCCCAGCCCGCGAAAGATGGCCGAAAGAATGTTGTACGCGGCGATGCACGGAATGCCGACAAAGCAGATACGCAGGTAGGCGGCGGTGCCTTCGACCGCCTCGGCCGGCGTGCCAATGAGCGCCACGATCTGCGGGCACAGCGCAAGCAGGATGGCGGCCAGCACCACCGAGACGCCCATAAAGAGCGTGATGGTGTTGCCGATGGCGGTCTCGGCGCGGTCGAAGCGGCGCGAGCCCACGGCGTGGCCGACGACCACCGTCGTTCCCATGGCCAGGCCCACGAGTGCCACGGTAATCATATAGAGCGTCTGCGCGCCATTTGCTACGGCGGTGATGCCGGCGGCACCGCTAAACTGCCCCATCATGTACAGGTCGGCCATGCCGTAGAGCATCTGCAAAAAGTACGAGAGCATATAGGGCAGGGCAAAGACCGCGATGGTCTTAAGGACATTGCCGCGTGTGAGGTCGTGTTCCATGGGCGGGGCACTTTCTGACTGGGTTTGTTTGCGTACCAGTGTAGTGAAAACCCTACAACGATTGTAGAGTCAAGGTTTGTGTTGACGCCGGAGCGAAAAAGTCTCGCGCACCATTATTCCGAGTGAATATGGACACACGTCACGAGAACTCGCCGCCGGCGTTAACCTTGCAGAAAACGATTTCGGAATACTTGACACCATTATTCGGCGCGCAATAATACGTGCGTTTGCGAACAACGTTTGATGGGGGTTGAACCTGCGTGCGCAATCTCAAAATACTGTTTTCCTATCTAGGGGCATACCGTCGCGATGCCATCCTCGGTGTGTTCTTTGTGTCGGTCGAGACGGTGCTCGAACTGTTTATCCCGGTCATCATGGCCAACATCATCGATGTGGGCGTGCCTGCGGGTGATATCAACTACATGCTGCTACAGGGCGCGTACATGTTGGTGTGCGCTGCGCTTTCGCTGGTACTGGGCTTGGGTTATGCCCGCACGTCCGCCCGCGTTGCCTCGGGCCTAGGCGCTAACCTGCGCGAGGCCGAGTACAAAAAGATTCAGACGCTCGCTTTTGGCAACCTGGACAACTACGACGCCAGCTCGCTCGTCACCCGCATGACCACGGACATCACCGTTATCCAAAATGCTGTGGGCAACGGCTTTCGCCCTATGGTGCGCGGCCCGGTGACGCTTATCGTCGGCCTTATCTACGCGCTGATGCTGTCGCGCCCGCTCGCCACCGTCTTTGCGATCATCTTGCCCGTGCTGGCAATCGTACTGGGCGTCATCACCTATCGCGTCAGTCCGCTCTACCGCCAACTCCAGACCTCGATGGACCACCTCAACGGCGTGGTACAGGAAGACCTCACCGCCGTGCGTGCCGTCAAGGCCTACGTTCGTACCGAGCACGAGGAGGCCAAGTTTGACACCGTCAATACCGAGCTCGCCGGCACGGCGACGAAGACGTTCGGCAATGCCGTGCTCAACCTGCCGGTGTTTCAGCTGTCGATGTACGTGGCCGCGCTTTCTATCCTGTGGATCGGCGGACGCATGATTCTCGCCGGCGAGCTGGGCGTGGGCTCACTCACGGGCTTTATGAGCTACGTCCTGCTGATTATGAACTCGCTCATGATGATCTCCAACGTATTTTTGCTGCTTACGCGCGCTCTTACGAGTGTGGGCCGTATCGCCGAGGTGCTCGATGAGGAGCCCTTTATCGCCAACCCCGCGGGAGACCTCGCGATTGCGGCGCCAGCGGACGGCAGTATCGAGTTTCGCGACGTTTCCTTTAAATACCGCGCGGATGCAGCCGAGGATGTGCTCGAGCATATCGACCTTCGCATCGAGAGCGGCTCGACGGTGGGCATCCTCGGCGGCACGGGTTCGGGCAAGAGCTCGCTTGTGCAGCTGATTGCGCGCCTGTACGACGCCACCGAAGGCGCCGTGCTTGTGGGCGGACGCGACGTGCGCGACTACGACCTCGCCGCCTTGCGCGACGCTGTGGGCATTGTGCTGCAAAAGAATGTGCTGTTTACGGGTACCGTGCGCGAGAACCTGCAGTGGGGCGCGCCCGATGCCACCGACGAGGAGTTGTTGGATGCCTGCCGCGCGGCGTGCGTGGACGAGTTCCTTGATCGCATCGGCGGGCTGGACGGCGAGTTGGGCCAAGGCGGCGCTGGTGTTTCGGGTGGCCAGAAGCAACGCCTGTGCATCGCGCGCACGCTGCTCAAGCATCCGCGCGTGCTCATTTTTGACGACTCCACCAGTGCGGTCGATATGGCGACCGACGCCAAGATCCGCGAGCATATCGCCCGGATTTCCGATACGACCGTGCTCATCATCGCCCAGCGCATCGCGAGTGTCATGGATGCCGATCGCATTGTGGTATTGGACGACGGTCGTGTCCACGGCGTGGGCACGCACGAGGAACTGCTAGCGGGCGACAACATATACCAGGAGATTTATGCCTCGCAGATGGAGTTTGCGGGGAACGCGGACGCCGGCGACGGCAGCGACGATGGTTGCGCGAATGATCCGTTTTCCTCCGTTGCATGCGGATCGCCCTTGGAAGGGGGCGAGCGCCATGCCTAAGACCGCAGCCCAAGCACGCCCGGCCGACCTCAAGCGCACTGTGCGCCGCTTGCTCTCCTACATGGGGCATGCCAAGTTCTCGTTGCTCGCGGTGGGCGTGCTCGCCTCCGTCGCCGCCGTCGCGAGTCTTGTCGGCACCTATATGGTGCGCCCCATCGTCAACGGCCTGGCCACGGGCGGCGAGGAACTGCTCGCCAAGCAGGTCATCCTGACGGCGATCATCTACACCGCGGGCGTGCTCTCGGCCCTGGGCTACTCGCAGATCATGGTGCGCGCGGCCCAACGCGTGGTGTCCGAGGTTCGCCGCGATCTGTTCGCGCACATCCAGACGCTGCCGCTCAGTTATTTTGACAGCACGCGCTCGGGCGACATCATGAGCTTTTTCACCAACGATGTCGACACCGTCTCCGAGGCACTCAACAACAGCTTTGCCAACGTGATTCAGGCGACCATCCAGGTGATCGGCACCACGGCCATGCTCATCATCCTTAACTGGCAGCTCACGATTATCACGCTCGTGTGCGATGCGGCCATTGTGCTGTATGCGCGCTACTCGGGCGCGCGCTCTAAGCGCTTCTTTGCCGCCCAGCAGGCATCGCTTGGCGACCTGGACGGATATATCGAAGAGATGGTCTCGGGCCAAAAGGTCATCAAGGTCTTTAACCGCGAGGCGGCGAATGTCACCGGCTTCACCTGCCGCAACGACGAGCTTCGCCGCACCGGCACCGCCGCCGTGAGCTATGCCAACTCCATGGTGCCCATGACCGTCGTGATTGGCTACGTCAACTATGCCATCGTCGCCGTGGCGGGCGGCATGCTCTGCATCAAGGGGCTCGCCGACGTAGGTGCGCTTGCAAGCTACCTGGTCTTTGTGCGCCAGGCGGCCATGCCCATCAACCAGTTTACGCAGCTGGGCAACTTCTTACTCAACGCGCTGGCCGGTGCCGAGCGCCTGTTTGCCGCGATGGACCTTAAGCCCGAGGTGGACGAGGGCTGCGTGGAGCTGGTGCAGACGGGCGACGCCGCGTGGGCGTGGAAGATTCCTAAGGGTCAGGGCGTGGGCGCGTACGGGCATCTGCATGACGTGGCAGCCGTTGATGAGTCGGGCCGCGCGGTGGCCGCCGACGGCACCGAGCTTACGTGCGGCTTGGTTCCGCTTGCCGGCGACGTGCGCTTCCACGCCGTGGACTTTTCCTACGTGCCGGGCACCCGCGTGCTCACGGACCTCAACCTGTTTGCCAAGCCGGGGCAAAAGATCGCCTTTGTGGGCTCCACGGGTGCCGGAAAGACGACCATCACCAACCTCATCAACCGCTTCTACGAGGTCGATGACGGCGAGATCACGTACGACGGCATCGACGTCAAGCACATTGCCAAGGCCAGCCTGCGCGGGTCGCTCGGCATTGTGCTGCAGGACACGCACCTGTTTAGCGGCACCATTGCGCAGAACATCCGCTTTGGCAAGCTCGACGCGACCGACGAGGAGGTACGCGCCGCTGCCGAGGCCGCCTGCGCGGATTCGTTTATCCGCCGCCTGCCGCGGGGCTACGACACACCGGTCACGGCCGACGGCGCCAACCTGTCGCAGGGTCAGCGTCAGCTGCTCGCCATCGCGCGCGTGGCCGTCGCCGATCCGCCGGTGCTCATCCTGGACGAGGCCACGAGTTCCATCGACACGCGTACCGAAAAGCTCATCGAGCGCGGTATGGACCGCATCATGCGCGGTCGCACCACGTTTATGATCGCGCACCGCCTGTCCACTGTCCGCGACGCCGACGCCATCATGGTCCTCGAACACGGCCGCATCATCGAGCGCGGCACGCATGAAGAGTTGCTCGCCCAGCACGGCGAGTACTGGCAGCTGGCGCATGGCTTAAAAGAGCTGGATTAACCCGTTCGAGCACGATGCTTTGGCCCTCCATGCCCCTCACCTCGCCCCAAACCATCACAACATTCGACGTTTTTTGCCAAAATCGGGAAAAGCATCGAATGTTGTGATGGTTTTTCTACCACTCGACCGGGTGGAATCGCTTTCTTGCGCACGAAGGTGTGCGAACCCGTGAGCAGGGGAATAAGGTTGGTTATCCGACTCCATTGGAGGGCTCATGGACCTGCCGATTGTCCTGTCCCATAAGACTGCCTGGCTGTACCACAACGTGGCGCGCCCGTCCGAGCCGCTCTCGCGAGCAAGCAGCCTATACGATGAGGACTCGCTTGCCAACGAGGCGGAGCCGACCGCGAGCCTGCCCAAATTGGGACTCGATGCCAAGGGGCTGAGGGCTTCAACGGCAGTTAGGATCGTTACCGACTATCTGGTTTCGCTTGGTATTCCACGAGAAGAGCTCGATCATATCGACACGCTCGTCAACTTTGATTTTGAGCGCTCGACGCCGGCTGGATTTAGGTGCCACGTGTTTGGAGCGCCGATACCTCCAGGCCATCTTATCGAGGTGGCAGAGGGCCTTCTGGTGGTTGATGAGGCCATGTGCTTTGTCCAAGCGGGTTCGTGGATGAGCGAGCCCGAGCAGCTGGAATATGGCTACGAAATCTGCGCCCGATACCATTTGAATCATCTGTCGACAGGCGATTATATCGAGATAGGGCAGAGGTATACCGTTGCCGATTTGATTGCTTATTGCAATGAGAACCGATCTCGTCAGGGGGCCATACGCGCGGCCGCCGTGCTCAGGCGCGTGCACGATGGCGCGCGGTCGCCCATGGAGACGGCCACCGCAATCTTGGTCGTAGCAAAACGTTCCCAGGGAGGGCTGGGATACACCAAGATCGAGCTCAACCATCGGGTCGATGTTCCCAACGAGTTCAAGTATCTCGCTAAGGCCGGGTATTTCGAGATCGACGTATATGCGCCTGCGAGCGGTACGGGGATTGAGTACAACGGCTCGGACCATCTTGATAAACAGCGCAGCGCGTCGGATGCGGAGCGTATGACCGTGCTGAGCGCGCTGGGCTTTAGGATGATCGTTCTCACTGGGACTCAGTTTGCCCATCAGCTGCAATTGCACCGGGCGATGAACGCCATCGCGCTCGCTATGGGTCTCAAGTGCGACCGAAGCGAAGCGTTCCAGAAACGTCAGAACGACCTGCGAGAGTTCGTGATCCGGCACTGGGACGGCGGCCTTTAGGGGCGTTCCGGTCCTTCTACGGGGTGCTGTGGGCAGGCAAACCATCACAACATTCGACGTTTTTTGCCAAAATCGGAAAAAGCATCGAATGTTGTGATGGTTTGTATGCTGAGGATGGGCTTGGGAAGCCGGTCTTGTTCGAAGTGACCTGTCCTGTCGTACGGGTGTCGGCATGATTCCCTCGTGGGGTATTATGTTTTCCGAAGAATAAAACGCCGCGTGAGGGGAGGGCTGCATGGACGGGCACGTGCAACATGACGGTTTTGGCCGCGACATCAACTACCTGCGCATTGCCGTTACCGACAAGTGCAATTTCCGCTGCATCTATTGCATGCCGGCCGATGGCGTGGCGCCCCGCGCGCACGACGAGCTGCTCAGCGCCGAGGAAATCGCCCGCTTTGTGCGCTTGGTGGCGGGGGAGGGCATTCGCCGCGTGCGTCTGACGGGCGGCGAGCCGCTGGTCAGCCGCCGTATTATTCCGCTCATTCGTGATATCCGCGCGATTCCGCAGATCGAGGACATTTCGCTCACCACCAATGGCGCCCTGCTGCCCAAGCTGGCGCCGCAGCTCAAAGATGTCGGGCTTGACCGCGTCAACATCTCGCTCGACACGCTCGACCCTACGCTGTTTGGAAAGATCACGCGCCTGGGTCGGCTCGAGCAGACCATGGCTGGCATCGATGCGGCGCTGGCTTGGGGCTTTGAGCCCGTTAAGGTCAACTGCGTTGTGGTGCGTCGGCTCAACCAGGATGTGGCGGCTCTCGCGCGGCTGACCGTCGACCGCCCCATCCACCTGCGCTTTATCGAATATATGCCCATCGGCGACGAGCGCACGAGCTCGCATTGCGCTGTGGACCCGCATGCGCCCGCGCTCAATCCCGAGCTGTGGGACGCAAGCGATACCGTTCCGAGCGACGAGTTGCGGGCGCGCATCAATGCCGGGGCCGCCGCGGCGGGACTGGGCGAGCTCGAGCCGCTCGACATCAACGACGCTCCTGCCGGCGCGGGCCCTGCGCGCTATTGGCACTTTCCGGGTGCGGCGGGAACGGTCGGCTTCATCAGTGCCATGTCCAACCATTTTTGTGCGAATTGCAACCGTTTGCGCCTGACGGCCGATGGCAACGTGCGTCCGTGCCTGTTCAGCGATGCCGAGTATTCGGTGCGTGAGGCGCTGCGCCGTGGTGATGATATGCAGGTACTTTCGATTTGGCGCGATGCCGTGGCCCACAAACCGCAGGAACACGCGATAATTGAGGGCACGCAACGATTTATGTCCCAAATCGGAGGATGATCATATGGCCAAGAGCAGGTACGCCGATGCCACCAAGGCCGCTCGCAGGGCCGCGATGTCTGCCCACAAAGTCACGGCTGCGGCGAATGCTGGCAACGCCGACGCGTCCGCGCAGCCGTCTGCCAGTGCTGCCACCGAGTCTGTCCGTGACGCCCGTCGCGACGAGCTGACGCATGTGGACGCCAAGGGCGAGGTACGCATGGTCGACGTGTCCGACAAGGCCGAGACCCATCGCATCGCCATCGCCGAGGGCACCATTCTTATGCACCCCGAGACGCAGACCATGGTGCTGCAAGACCGCGCCAAAAAGGGCGACGTGCTCGCCTGCGCGCGCGTGGCGGGCATCATGGCCATCAAACGCACGAGCGACATCATTCCCATGTGCCATCCGTTGCTCATTACCAAGAGCAAGTGCGACATTGCGCCCATCGCTGCGGCGGGGATGCCTGTCGAGGACGTGCCCGAGGGCTGGGCGCCGGCGCGCGCGGACGGGCAGGTTGGCTTTCACGTACTGGTTACGGCCGGCGTGACAGGCAAGACGGGTATTGAGATGGAGGCGCTGACCGGCGCGAGTGCCGCGTGTCTAACGATCTACGACATGTGCAAGGCGGTCGATCGCGGCATGGAGATCGTCGACGTGCGCCTGCTGCACAAGGAGGGCGGCCGCTCGGGCGTGTGGGATCGCGCAGAGCGTCAGGCCGCTGCTGTTGAGGCCGTGGGGGCCGCGGGCAACGCGCCCGCGAGCGCACCCGTCGCCGTCGCGCCCGCAGCTCCGACGTCGGCCGTCCCCGCGATCGCGTTTATCGGCTACCAGAACTCGGGCAAGACCACGCTCGTCGAGAAGGTTATCGCCGAGCTCACCCGCCGCGGCCTGCGCGTGGGCTCGCTCAAGCATCATGGGCATCACGGCTTTGATATCGATGTACCCGCTAAGGACACCTGGCGCCATCACCAGGCCGGATCCAAGCACGTGGGGCTCATCTGCGCCACGCGCTGGGCGGAGTACGCCGACACGCGCGAGGAGGACGAGATGCCCGCGCGTGAGCTGCTGTCGCGCTACAACGATGTCGACGTGGTGATCATCGAGGGCTACAAGACCGAGGGCTTCGACAACATCGTCGTCGCGCGCTCCGGTGTCGACCGTCTGCGCGGCAAGAGCTCGCTCGACCTGGTCGACGGTCACACGCTGGCCCTTGCCTGCAACGAGGCCCTGGCGCGTCAGGCCTTCGACGCCGGCTTTGCGACCCGAGCCATCAACATCAACGACGCCCGAGCCATCTGCGATCTCATCCAAGATCATCTGGCCTAAAACCTGCCAAAAAGGGACAGGTTTATTTCGGCAGGTTTTATCTGGGCAAACGTCATTTCCACCACAAAAGGGGCCAGGCACCTTTGTGGTGGTTTTTGCTTTGGTAGATGTGTGGGACATGCCTTACAATCTACCAAGTAGTTGACGGGCGAAAAACGGAGAGAAGGGGCTTAATGCGTCCTTAATGTTTCATGCGGATAGATTGATTTGACAGACGGTGGCGAATGCCCGTCGTCCGCATTCGTATGAAACAAGGAGTCTCCATGCTCGCCTCTCTTTTCTCAAAGCCTCGATCATCGCTGTCCGTGCAGGCCAAGCGCCTGGTGGCGATGCGCTTTCTCATCTACACCGGCTTCCAGACCAGCTACTTTATCGGCGTCATCGGAACGCTCACCTATGCGGACGGCGCTTCGGTCGTTGCGACATCGCTGGCAGTCCTCTTTATGAATGTCTTCGTGATCTTGGGATCCTTCGCGGGTGGCGCGGCGCTCGACGCCTGGGGCCCGTGCCGTCATTTCTTGCTGAGCATCGTGGGCACGCTGGCAACCGGCGTGGCGATCCTCGTTTTTGGCAGCGCGACCGGCATCGTTTTGCTCGGCGCGGTGCTCCTGGGCTTTGTGATGGGGTTCGCCCAGCCCATCGCCACATCCTATCCAGCCTACCTCACCGACGACCCCGTCGAGCTCAAAGACATCAACTCCGCCATCGCCATGTTTTCAAACGTGAGTATCATCGTTGGCCCCACGCTGGGCGGCTTTGTCGCGGCGGCTACATCGTCACGCGCGGTGTTCGTGCTCATGATGATCTTTACCGTACTGGCGCTCGTCGCCGGTTGGGGCTTTAGACCGCAGACCAGCCATGTCGCCGGGCATGCGGATGCCGATTCGGCAGAGGAAGGGGAGCGTGCGGGACAAAGCCCCGACCCCAACACATCTTCCCGCGTCACCTTCGCGACCAGCATCAAGACAGTCTTTACCAACAGCGTCCTCGCGTTACTTTTCTGCATCATCTTTCTTTCGAACTTTGGCTACGGTGCCTTCGATCCGCTGGAGTCGTTCTTCTACCGTGATGTTCTGCACGTCGGTGTTGAGTGGATGGGCTGGCTCTCGTCGGCTTGCGGTGTGGGCGCGGTGCTGGGCGCCGTGGTCGCGCTCCGCTTGCCGCTGCACCTGGTCAACCTTAAGACGCTGCTTGTGGCGCTTATGTCCGTGGGCCTGGGAAGTTTGCTCTATGTGGGAACACCGTACGTAGGCGTGGCCCTCGTCGGCCAGATTGCCCTAGGCGTGGCCTGGGGCGTCGTCAACCCGCTCCACAACACCATCGTGCAAACGACGGCCCCGCTCGAGCAGCTCGGTCGTGTGAACTCGGTTATGGGCTTTGGCAACATGTTTGCCGGCGTAGCCCCGCTGGCGATTGCCCCGTGGCTGGCGGCGACGTTTGGCGTGCAGCAGACGCTCATCGGAGCGGGCGCGGTCGTGACGGCGGTTCCCGCGGCGTTGCTGCTATTTGGTCGCCGGCATTTGGATCGTGCCGCAAAGCAGTAAAAACCATCACAACATTCGATGAAAATCGCGATTTCGCCGAATAACGTCGAATGTTGTGATGCTTTGCGCCCCGGGCCAGGCCACCCTTCGGGTCCGGCCACCACAAAGGGGACAGGCACCTTTGTGGTGGTTTTGCGCCCAAGCACCCCGTGCGCGCCTTGGTATACCATGTACGCCGTTCACGAATACACCCCACATCGCCGCACAACCCAGAAAGGCCCCCATGGACACCACCTTCAGCCACATCAAAGCCGTGTTCTGCGATATCGACGGCACGCTGCTCACGAGCCAGCACACGGTGTCCCCGCGCACCGTGGCAGCGATCCGCGCCCTGCGCGAGCGCGGCGTGCTCTTTGGCCTGTGCACCGGGCGCGACGCCCACGCGACCGAGGCCATGTACGAGCTCTGGGGCATCGAAGGCCTGGTGGACGTGATGGTGGGCTGCGGTGGCGCCGAGGTCATCGACCGCGCGCACGACATCAACGAGCTGAGCTATCCGCTGCCGGGCGAGACCGTCGCGCGCATCTGCAAGCACATGGCGGACCTTCCGGCAACACCCGTCTGCCCCCGAGACGGCGTGTTCTACGTGCCCGAGAGCAACGCGTGTGTCGAGCACCTGTCGCGCGTCGACGGTGTGCCCTACCAGGTGGTCGATTTTGCCGAGTTGTTGCGCGAGCCGCAGCCCAAGGTGATGTTTACCATGGCGCCCGAGGTAATGCCGCGGGTGATTGAGCGGGCGTCGACGTTTGCCGATGACACCGTTAAGGCGGCGGCTCTGCAAACCACGCAGCGGCTCTACGAGTTCATGGATCCGCGCGTGTCCAAGACGCGCGGCCTTGTGCGCGTGGCGGAGCTCAACGACATGGAGCTCCAGGACATCTGCGTGTTTGGCGATGCGGACAACGACACCTGCATGGTGGCCGACGCCGGCGTGGGTGTGGCCATGGCAAATGGCAGCGACGCCACCCGTGCCGCCGCCGATTTTGTAACCGCGAGTAACGACAAAGACGGCATAGCGATCTTTATTGAGGAACATCTGCTGTAGCGCCGGGGGAGAACCACCGCAAAGGGGGCAGGTACCTTTGCGGTGGCCTCAGGCGATTCGGGCGAATTGATGCCTAAAATCTGCGCGAAAATTCAAATAACGTTGTCTGAACATCATGCTTCTAACCACCGATGAGTTAAAGATATTCGAGGCTTCGGTAGTTTGTGTGACAAGGGGCTAGCCTAGGCAGCAACGCTCTTCGC
>CABUNJ010000005.1 GCA_902492935.1 uncultured Collinsella sp.
GGCCCGTGGGTTATACCCTAAGAGCAAACCACCCTTTTTAAGGGTGGTTCTGATTTGGAGCGCCTCCGCATACGGAAACTGCGTCCCGGATTTCGGCTCCAGAATGGGACGTGCTTTCCGGACGGGGCTTCAAACGGAAACTGTGTCCCGGATTCGACGCTCAGAATGGGACACGCTTTCCGGAACAGCTCTCAAGCGGAAATTGCATCCCGGAATCAGGCCTCAGAACGGGACACGCTTTCCGGTTGGAGCTTCAAACGAAAGGCGCATCCCGGAATCCGCGCCTGGAATGGGACACACTTTCCGGAACAGCCCTCAACCGGAAACTGCGTCCCAGAATTTCGCTTCAGAGTGGGATGCCGTTTCCGGCTGAACCCTCTGGCGGAAAGTTCATCCCAGAATTGACGCTCGGAGTGGGACACGGTTTCCGGATGGAACCTCAGCGGAAACTGCGCTCCAGCTTGAGCGTCTATTCCGGGATGCGCTTTCCGCTGGGCGGGGACTGCGGAAAGCGTGTCCCGTTCTAGACCTGGGACACGGTTTCCGCTAGGCATGCCATCTGGAAAGCGCATCCCGTTTTGAGCGCTCAATCTGGGACATGGTTTCCGCGGGTGCTGCCAACCGGAAGGTGTGTCCCAGTTTGGTGGGCAGGCGGGCATAAGCTCAGCAGCCCCTACAGTTCAATATCGTTGAGCCATGTCGGCAGCGCAGTCTGCCGGATGCCTGCCGTCTGCAGCTTTTTGGCGAGCACTCCTGCCGAGCGGACCTCGTTCATGGTAAAGCGCAGCAGAGGGTGACCGTAGAGCGATAGGTGCGCCTCGCGCTGTCGTTCGGCAACGAGCGCCTCGGCGGTGGTGCGTCCGGCCAGCATGGTCTGGTCGGTATATTTGATGAGCCCGTCGAGCTCGCCCAGCGTGAGTTCCCGCGCCTGGCGCTCCCAGGCAAAGTCCGTTCGTATGGGCTTGGCCGAATTGAAGGGGTCCGTCAGCTCGTATTGAAGCCAATCGGGCGCAAAGCCCGTCTCGATCATGACGGCTCGGGTGACCGATTCCCCGCCGCTCTCGGCGCGGGCGTCGGCATATTGAAGCGTTGTGAGGGCGGTGCGAATCGCGCGACCATTGCGGGCAGTCGCTCGTTGCTCAACGGCCTCCATCAGCTGTTCCCGCGCAAGGCCGAGCTTTAAGATCGCCGAATCGGCAATGGGCATGCCGTCGGCAAAACCGGTCTGCAACAGGCAATCTGTGACCGTTTGGATGGACGGCGTTACCGATATGCCGGCTCTGCGTATTGCTCCGGCCGGCTCAATCTGGTGCCGCTGGATATGTGCGCCCGGGCGAGCCGACGGCTTTGTCGAGCTACAGACATGCGCGACATTCAGGTGTCGCCACGAGACTTCGAGCCCCAGCAGGCAAGCTGCCGAAAACGAGCAGAACGTCCAATCGGGGTGGATGATCGCAAGGGCGCGAACAATCTCGCAATGACGCTGCGCCCGGTTGAGCTCATCCCAGCGCATTTTGCGCGCGAACAGTCCCGGCATGGGGGAGACGACCGCGCTGCCGGTGCGCCGAAGGAGCGCTTTTCGGATCGCCGTACTCGGGGGAATCAGACAGCGCCCCTCTTGTTCGGCTTGAGTGAGCAGTTGGTCGATGAGCTGGTCGTTGCAATGGGTCATGAGCTACCGCCTTCTTTTGGGTAGCAAAAACGTATCAGGTGAAACTTGCCGCTCAGCTGACCAAAAGCTGACCAAAATCTAACCATGCAGGTAGATGGCCTATTTTCGGCGACATTTTTACATCCGAATCGGTGGGCGGTAATCGGCGACCTTGAACGGTGACGAGATATGAAGTCTTGGTAAGTTTCGGGACGTGTACTTTTTTGAAAAAGAGCATTCTATCTGCTGTTTTGTGTTTCTGGATCGCATATTTGAAGGCATGTGATAAAGGAGGTGGATTATCATCTGTGTCGGCGGAAACTGTGACCCGGAATTGCCGGTCGGAATGGGATTCTTTTTCCGGAACGCCCCTCAACCGGAAATTGCGTTCCAGATTTCGGCCTCAGAGTGGGATGCCGTTTCCAGATCGGGCCTCAAACGGAAATTGCATCCCGGAACGCCCTCAGAGCGGGATGAACTTTCCCAACGGGCCGCATGCGGAAACTGTGTCCCGGAATTGCCACTCAGAACGGGACGCGCTTTCCGGATGGCATGCTTGGCGGAAACTACGGCCCAGTTTTTGGCTTCAGAACGGGATGCATTTTCCGGAACGGTCCACGTGCGGTGGTGTACCGCCCCTTTTCGTGCTCCGCTTGTCGAATTACGTTATAGCTAGCCATATTATAGGAAGGTATAATATGGCTAGCTATAACGTAAAGGAAGGATGGCCCTATGTTTATCGGAAGAACAGTGGAAATGTCCGAGCTCAATCGACTGTATGGCACGGGCTCCTTTGAAATGCCTGTGATTTACGGCCGCCGTCGTGTGGGTAAAACGCGCCTTATCACAGAGTTCATCCAAGGCAAGAAGGCTATTTACTTTCAAGCTCGTCGTACCAATGCGGAGGCAAACCTGCACGGCTTTAGCCAGGCGATACTTGCAGGCTCGGTTGGTGCTGCAGGCGTGTCGTTTCGTAGTTTTGACGAAGCGTTCGATGCATTGGCCACCATGGCTCGCGCGGAACGTTTGATTGTCGTGATTGACGAGTATCCCTATCTCGCCCAATCGAATCCCGAGATCAGCTCGTTGCTGCAAGACAAGATTGATCACCTGTACAAAGAGACCAAGCTCATGCTTATCCTGTGCGGGTCGTCGCTTTCGTTTATGGAAGAGCAGGTGTTGGGCTACGAGAGTCCGCTATACGGTAGGCGTACGGCCCAGTTTAAGATCATGCCGCTCGATTTTACGACGACCCTCGGCCTGTGGCATAGCATGGGTCGCGAAGACGCTGCGGTTTGCTATGGCATGACGGGCGGCATTCCTGCATATATCGAGAAAGTCGATCCTACCGTATCGCTCAAGGACAACATCAAGCGTCTTTTTCTTACCCCTACGGGTTATCTCTTTGAAGAGCCGAGTAACCTGCTATTGCAAGAGTGCCGCAATCCCGAGCAATATGATGCGATCACGCAAGCAATTGCTCAGGGGCGCTCGAAGATCTCGGAGATTGCGAGCTCTACGGGAATCCCTGCGAGCAACGTAAAGAGCTATGTGGATAAGCTGGCGTCGCTTGGGATTGTCGAGCGCGAGCTGCCCCTAAACGAGACGAGCAATAAGCGAGCCGTGTATCTGCTGAGCGACCAGATGTTTAGGTTCTGGTACAAGTTTGTTCCGCAGAACATCGGGCTGATTCAAAACGATATGGCCGAGATGGCGTATAAGCGCATTGAGCTGCACGTATCGGATTACATGGGTACGGTCTTTGAGCTCATATGCAGACAATACGTGTACGAACTTGCGCGCGCGGGCGAGCTCGATGTGATTCCGGCGAGCGTTGGGCGCTGGTGGGGGACGGATAATCGTACGCATGCGCAGGAAGAAATCGACTTAATTGTTGACGATGGCGAGGGCGCTGCGCTGTTTGCGGAGTGCGAATGGCGCAATGAACCGGTAGGCGAGGATGTTCTGGAAAAGCTCGTGTACCGAAGCGAGCTCTTTAGGCGGCAGCATAAAAGCTACGTGATCTTCTCGAAGCGTGGCTTTACGCAAGGATGTCAGGATGCCGCGGAGAGTAGGGGAGACGTCAAGCTGATCTCGTTTGCCGAGATGTGAGGGCGGAGATAACCAAGCGCGCTCTGATTTGATGCTCGGAATGGGACGCGCTAAGGATGCCAAGCGTAAAACCTTCAATGAAAATGGCGTAAAAACTACATTGAAAGTAGCGTAAAATCAGCATTGAGAATGGCGTAATTTCGCATATCGCGTGATAGAGAGGGACGGCCGTCTGTGGATGCACCAAAGAGATTGACCCAAAAGGGATATAGGCCCCGGCTCATAGAGGAGCGCCTCGACACCCTTATGCGGGCGTTTGGCTGTGTGGAGATCAACGGCCCCAAATGGTGCGGCAAGACCTGGACGGCGCTCTCTCGCTCGGCGAGCGTCTCCAGGCTCGATGAGCCTGCGCAGCGTGCGGCGGCAGAGGTCGACCCAAGCCTGGCGCTCATCGGCGATGCGCCACACCTGGTCGATGAATGGCAGGAGGTGCCCGAGGTTTGGGATGCCGCCCGGCGTTTCGTGGACGCGAGCGGCAACGAACGGGGGACACTTTTGCTCACGGGCTCGACCGCGCTCAAAAGCGAGGAGCGCAGCCATGTTCGTCATTCCGGCACGGGTAGGATCGCCCGTCTGTCAATGCGCCCCATGGCCCTGTGTGAGTCGGGCGACGGCGAGCCGCTCGTGTCACTGGCAAGCCTCTTTAAGGGCGAGGATTTTGCCCCTCAGCGTCGCGAGAGCACGGTGGATGACGTCGCCCGCTGGTGCTGCAGGGGCGGTTGGCCTGCAAATCTTGGGCTTTCGGAAGATCTTGCGCGAGAGACGGCAAGCCAGTACGTGCACTCGGTGCTCGACGTCAACGTGCTGGACGAGGGCATGTCGCCCGAGCTTGCACACGGCCTTTTGCGAGCTCTTGCCATGAACGAGAGCCAGGCTGTCACGTACAAGACGCTCGTAAAGGACGCCTCGTACGGTGAGGCGGGCCCCGACGAGAGGACCATCGCTGCGTACTTGGACCTCTTCAACAGGCTCAAGCTGACCGAGGACCTGTGCGGATGGGAGCCGCCCATGCGTTCGAAGGCCCGCGTTCGCGTGCGCCCCAAGCGCTACTTCTGTGACCCGTCACTTGCGGCGGCGTTGCTGGGGGCTACCCCTGAGCGGCTGCTTGGCGATATGCAAACGCTGGGGATGCTCTTTGAGAATCTCGTCCTGCGCGACGTGCGCGTGTTCCTTTCCACCTACGGCTGTGTCGACAACAGTGTCCATTATTTCCGAGATGAGAAGGGCCTTGAGGTCGATCTGATCGTTGAGCACGACGGGCGCTGGGGAGCCATCGAGGTCAAGCTGAGTGATGCGAAAGCAGACGATGGAGCGAGAAATCTCAAGGCGCTGGAGAGGAAAGTGCTCTCCAATCCTGCCGCCCAGAATGCCGCGCCGGCGTTTTTGGCGGTCGTGGTTGGAAAGGGGAGCATTGCCTACACACGCGACGACGGCGTGGCGGTGATTCCCATGGCGGCACTTGGGGCGTAGTGGTTTTGCGGGCGTGCCGTGCTTCCTTTACCGAAAATCCATTTGGTAAACCAGATGCTCGCGGATAGAATAAAGTTGACGGCAGCCCAAGGGTGATAGCTGGGCAGCGCCGTTGCTTGGTCAAGAGGTCAGTGCCTTAATGGCAGCGACTTGTTATGCTTCGAATGCTGCTTGAGTGCCTCGGAAAGTTCGATAAGCGCTGTGAAAAGCGAGACCAAAGCAACCAAGAGCTCTGTGAGCTCTGATGGGCCCGGGATGACCGCTGATTCAAGTCACCGGGCCTAAATCTTTTTCATGCATTTGAATAGAGCGGTCGACTCTCTTGGGGCCGTCTGCATGGCGTGTGCTTGGCGCATGGTATATTGCGTCCCGCTTTCATGTCCGCACGGGCGCCTATCCTTACGGCAATGTAGCCGTCTATGTAACGAGCGGCAGTTGACGGAGAAAGGCCCTGAACGTGTCAGACAAAAAGACGCCGGATATTTCGGCCATCGATACGACGAACTTTGCGCGCCAGATTGTGCTGGACTTTGAGTTTGCGCCGGTGCCAAAGCAGCGCCAGCGTCGTGGGCTGCGCAATGAGATTATCGAGGTCGGTGCCGTCAAGCTCGATTACCACGGCAACGTGATGGGCGAGTTCTCGCAGTTTGTGCAGACGGAATATGCCGAAGGCGTTGCGTTTCCCGTCCGCGAGCTTACGGGGATATCGGCCGTGGGCACCGCGATGGCCGATCCGCTCTACGTGGTGATCAAAAGGCTCGGCGATTGGATCGGTCGCTACTCCGCCCAGATAGTTTGCTGGAGCGGGACGGACCTTCGACAGCTTTTGACCGAGTGCCAGGCAAAGCACATCGACCTTTCCGCATTTCCTACGGACTGGGCCGACCTGCAGGCGTTTTATACCTCGATCATGGACGTGGGCAGCCACGGGTGTGTCTCTTTGAGTGACGCGGCGACGTGGTTTGGCATCGAGTTCGACGAGTCGACGGGCCACGTCCACAGTGCCCTAGCCGATGCCCGTGTGACCGCCAAACTGCTCAAGCAAGTGATGGACGGGGGCTATCGCGTGAGTCCGCGCGCCCAGGAGATCCGCCAGCGATGGGGGATGGGCGGGTGCGCTTAAACACGCCTTTCCAGCAAGTGCCCCGAGCTGAGCGACCTGCTGCTGAAGCTGAAGGCGGAGGGGAGGTAGGCGGGTGCCCATTGGGCGCAAACAGAAGGAATGGTTGCGGGAAGGATTCCAGAATCAGCATCAGAGGGCTGTGCTTGAGATGCTATTCAAGGACACGCTGACGCCCGCCGAGACCAAGTAGGTCAAGAGCGTGGACATCGAAATGGCTTCCATTATCGAAGAGCGGCTTGCTAACATGATTCGCTGGACGGATAGGCAGAGACCCGTGACGCTGTGTGCGTTATCGTGCACAATGAGGTGTATAGGCTGCCAGTGGCGAACTATCCCGACGAGGTTCTGAGCAACTGCATCACCGAGATTTTCGAATACTTCTACGAAGAGGGATTTGGCGGCGTAGAGCAATCTGATTTTACGCGTTTGCAGGAGGAAGCCGGTATGGCAGACGAACTTGTTTTTAGTGGTGGCGAGATAGTCTACACCATGTCTCAACTGCCCAAAGTTACATCTGCGCCGCTGAACGGTAGCGCCGTACTGGTCGGTTTTAAGGACGCTCCCGATGGGGAGGAGGTCCTCTTTGATTTTGACCCTCGGGCTGAAAAGGCTACGAAGCTCGACTATGAACTTGCAGCCGTTAGCGGGCTCCTCACGGGCGCATTGAATATCCTTTGGCAGAAAGACTTCAACCTAGAGGGTGCCAAAGAGTGGGGCGACGAGAAGGTTGGCAAATTCGTTCTTACGATTGCCAAGTCTGCTGGTATGGCAAAGGCGGATGCAACTCTAGAAGACGCTATTCGCTTTCTAGAGAAAGAGTTTCCTCTTGCCGCGGACAAGCTGACTGCCGAGTTTGGCGGCGGGCTCCAACATCATCTGCGGGATTTCTCGCACCACCCGAGTTTGATTGGCCTTGCGTGTTCGATCCTCTCGCAATTCACGGGCAAAGGCTATGGTACCGATACAGCCGGCCGGTTTGTCGCCTTTGACCTGCCTGCCGCCGCCTTCGATCCCGACTGCCCTCTTATAGGCAGGAACGTTCCAGAGAAGATCGCGTTCGGCACTCTGTTCTGGGCGATGCATCTCGTGAGCGACATGGCGGGGTCTAGTTCAAACCCCGGTAAGGGGACGGGCATTCCCGGCGTCGTGCTGTCCCTGCTAAAGGAGCTCTCCTCCCTGCCTGTTTTTCAAGACATGCAGATTGCCTATAAGGGCGAGGATATTCGCATTCAGCAATGGATCTCAAAGCTGTTTAACGGAACGGCGTTCAAAACCGAGGACGGCAAGCCCATTCGTTTCGACCTTCGGACGGAAGTCGGCCTTCTCGACCAAGCTTTAAGCCAGGTGCCAGCAGTCGTGGCCAACGAGGTTATCGTTCGTTGTCTCTACATGCTTTCAAGGCTCAAGGCCGAGCTAGAACGTTGCGAAGTGAGCAAGGTTTCCGGCTTGCACAAGCTCAAGGCTTCGCATTTTATGCCCTATAACAGCAGGGTCCTCACTCGCATGGTCACGGTTTCGAGCACTTCGTTCGTTTTGGCGAATCTAGCGACGGCGGCAGTTAGGGCAGGTATCGAATGCGAGGGGAACAAGGTCGTGTTCGCCCAGAAGCTCTTCTTGCGAATAAACTACGTTGGAGTTGGACGCCTTGCGTTTGCCCTCCATGCCGACTGGGGCTATATGGCGGAGGAAATGTCCGAGGCTTGGACTGAGCGCGCCAGGCGCCGCCAGGATATCTTCGATGGATTTCACTTTTATAGCCTAGATAGAGAAACAACGAGGATTGCCTTCTCGCTGAAGCTTGCCGCCATCAACTACGACTGCGGGAACGAGAAGAACGAAGTGCGCAAAGGGCAAAAGAGGAGCTGGGCCCGCGCGTGGCAGGATTCGGTCGCGGATGGCCTAGGCATTGATGCAGACGGCTACTTTTTGAGCGAGGAAGATGCGTGCGGAGCCCTTGAGACAGTTTCGCGGCGGCGAGGCGGTAAAGTGCGTGCCTTGCTTGTTGCACAGGAGTTGGTTGAGTTTCGCCCCTATTCCCAGATGGGAGATGAAGAGAAGAAGGAATACAAAGGTTTGAAGGAGAGTGGATCTTGGGTTAAACACGAATTTCCCAGGAGACAAGACGCGGTTGATTTGGACGCCATACGTTCTCTCGAGAAACGTTGCGGGACACGCTTCCGCGAGCTTTCAGGTACATTGCCAAAGCTTTTGGTGGGCGGCGTCATTGTCGTGGCGTCGGCCGTAGGCGCAGGAGGGGCGGCCGCGGTACTCGCTCCGGATATTGCTGTCGGTATCTTCGGAGGCTCGTTTGTCGGCCTTCACGGGGCTGCGCTTGTCAATGCGAGCCTTGCTGCAGCTGGCGGTGGGGCCTTGGCCGCCGGCGGCATGGGCATGGCCGGTGGCACTGCTTTGATTACGGGCGGCGGCGCCGCGCTTGGTCTATTGGGTTCCGGCGGCGTTGCCTTGGCGGCATCGATGGGGGAGAACTACGCGCAGTTCGTGCTCGTCGAATGTTCGAGGCTCCTTGCTTTTCTTGATGTGGCAACTGACCGCTGCCCGCATGAAGGGGCCATTCTGGTGCGGAAAGCGGCCGAGGCCGTGCGGCGCAGCATCGCTGGTGTTGAGGAAGATGTCGAGAAGGAGAATGGAAAGGGGGATCGCAGGGATAGCAGGTTGCTTAAGCAGTTGAAGAGGGGTCTTGGGTATTTGACTTCAACCCTTAAGCGGATTGAGAAGATACAGAAGCACCTTGGTGCCGCCGGTGAGAGCGAGCCGCTCAACAGCTTGCCGGCATCGGGTGGTGAATAGGTCGGGGCGATTCGGCTGCAATTCCGTGTCATCATCGCCACCGCTTAAGATGGTCCCGTGTTTGCCCATCTTTTTGCGAGGCGCGATGAGCATGTCGGCGACTTGCTCGATGTCTGATTTGCCCTACGATCAGTTCTTGTCGAGCTCCTTTGGGCGGGAGGGGCAGCGATCTAGATATCCGCTCTTGGCATATGAGACAAGAAACCCGTAAGTCTGTGGCAATGTCAAAAGGCATACACAAGTGTCAGTCTTTTGACATCGTATGATTTTGGGGAGTGGCGTGCAGCGATCGCGCGCCACCATGACGGCGTAAGTGTTTGCTTTCGTTGTAGAATCTGACGATATGAGCATCCCGGTTGCTCCAGCGCTTCGATGCTCTGGTCTTTAGCGCCTTTCGTTCAGTGGGGGACTGACCGCAAGCGGCGTAAACAAGAAAGGGGACAAGCGTAAATGAAAGCAACCGAGGCGAATCTGCTTGACCTAATGGGCGTGGCGAAGATGCAGTTTGTCATTCCCGTGTACCAGCGAGTTTACTCGTGGAGCGTAAAAGAGTGCGAGGTGCTTTGGGATGACGTCATGCGCGCTGGCCGTGATGGCGTATCGCACTTCGTGGGGTCGATGCTCTATATCCCCGAGTCCGAGAGCTCTGCCACGAGTATCTCGCGAGTGCTTCTGATTGACGGACAGCAGCGTCTGACGACGTTTTCGTTGATGATTGCTGCCTTGGCTGACTATCTGGAGAGTAATCCCGACAAGGCTGGCTTCCTTGGCGATCTCAAGATTTCGGCGCTGCGGAAGAACTACCTCTTTAACGATGACGACTACAACGGTCTAGCGCGCTACAAATTGGTGCTCTCGCAGGACGATAAAGAGACGCTGTTCTCCATCGTGTCTAGGTCACCCGTGCCGGATGAAAAATCGGATCGCATTGTCGAGAACCACGCGTTCTTCCGTGAAAAGATGCACGGGAAATCATTCGACCCTGCAAGGCTTTGGGCGGGGCTAAACCGCGTGCAGGTCATCGACACTAAGCTCACCGCTGGCGTCGATAATGCCCAGCTCATATTTGAGTCCATGAACTCCAAGGGTAAGCCGCTCACGCCTATCGACCTCATTCGTAACTACGTTCTTATGTCGCTTCCCAACGACGAGCAGACCAAGCTCTACGAGGGTTACTGGCATCCGCTCGAGCACTTGTTCGGAAAAGGCGGCGAAGAAGAGTTCAATGCATTTATCTGGTACTGGCTGTGGCTTAAAGTTCCCAATAGGATGCCGAAGGAGAACGAGGCCTACTACGAGTTTAAGCGCTATTTCGCCGACGACTACGATGGTGACACCGAGGGCCTGCTTAAGGAGCTGCGCGGGTATGCACATAGATACGCCAGTCTGTTCCTTGGTAAGGAGAAGGACGACGGACTGCGCCGAGTGTTCGGCAGAATCGTAAGCCTCGACGTGAAGCAGATAAGGCCCCTCTTAATGTTGCTTTATTCGGTTTACGAGGGGAATGGACTAGACCGCAATGCGTTTTTACGTATCTGCGAGACTATCGAGTCGTTTCTGTTCAGGCGAGCGGTTTGCGGCAGACTTACCACGGGCCTAAATAATTTCTTTGCCGGCATGTATCGCAATCTCGAGCAGCAGGACGATATCGAGGAGTACGTTACGGCGATGTTCCTTATCCACAGCAGCGGTATGACCGCATACTTTCCGACAGACGAGCATTTTGTCGAGGAGTTTAAGACGCGTGACTGCTACAACCGCTTCTCTAAAAAACGCTATTACCTGGAACGCATAGAGAACTGGCACCACCCGAAGGAGCCCATCTCAGCCGACGATTACCAGATCGAGCACATCATGCCCCAGACGATCGATGATGAGCACGGCTGGAAGGAATCGCTTGGTGAGAACTGGGAAGACGTCCACGACAGGCTGTGCAACAACTTGGGAAATCTTACGCTGACGGGCTACAACCAGGAGTACTCAAACCGGTCGTTCTCGGACAAGCTCAATCTGCCTGACGTCGGATTTAAGTGCAGCCCGCTCTACCTAAACAAATCGATTGTCTCGCATGAAAAATGGGGTGAGGAAGAGATTGGGCAGCGCGCGGACGAGCTGGCGAAAGAAGCGTGCGAGATATGGAAGTATCCCGACCTTCCGGCAGACGTCGTCGACAAGTACCGTCCTTCTCGTGGGGAGTCTGACGAGGCTCCTGTCTGGACTCTGCAGGAGAACCACACCACCTTTGCCGAAGGTGGGCTCAACCAGAAGCTTTTCGATGAGGTGTGCGAGTCCGTTCTGAGTGGTAACCCTTCGTGGGAGTCCTATATAGCCAAGTACTATGTTGGCTTTAGGTCGGGCAAGCGAAAACTGCATGCCGTGCTGGAAGGCAGGACTAGCAACGGTGGCTGGATTGCCGTTGGCTTGGCAAAGAGTGTGGATGATCTAACGGATCCAGAGGACATGTGCCAGGACAAACGTACACAGGGTGGATTTGGCCCGGGCCTACCAACCTATGTTGCCCTTCGGAATGCCGATGACATTCCCGCGGTGCTCGATCTTATAAAGCAGTGCTAGGTTGAAGGCCGGGAATCTAGTTCCCGGCCCTTGCCAGCTCAAAATCGTCGATGGCCCATTCGCCCGTCTACGCCCCCATAATCCCGCGAGTCGCTTGATTTGGTTTACGGCCCTCAGTTTTCGGCATCTGTTACTCGTCGTCCCTGTCGTTGGGGTCGCCCTTGAGGGTGTTGATGTCCAGGTACTGGTTATCGTCCTCTTTTTGCTGGGTTTCCGACTCCGCTTGGGTGGGGCCGCGGAACAGTTGGAATCCCTCAAACGCAATGACACCGAGCAGGGCAATGATAATGGCGATAAAGGCAACCTTGACTGCCTGCGGAAATTCCGAGAAACGCAGCGCCTTTTCCTCGGCGTAATAATCGGCGAAGCGCTCTTCGCCCGTGCTTTTGGTATACGCCGGCGCGGACGCGGCCTCCGGGTCATATTCCGGTTCGGGCGTGGCAGCGTACGGATCGTTGAGATAATCGCTCGATGCGGTGCCATAATCCTCGGTCTCGATGCGACCGGTGCCAGCATAGCCATCGGAATAATCGGAATATGCCGCACCGTCCTCATAGTCCGCGGCGCTCGTGTTGGCGGCAAAAAGCGGGTTAACTGGAACATCGAGCGCCGGCATGCCGGTAGAGGTCTCATCCAGATCGGCTGCAGCCCAGGAATCGTGGGTAACCTGATGGGCAACGGGCTCATCGAGCCTTGTGACCGGAGGCTTGCGTGCCGCAGGAACAGGCAACTGCTGGGCGCTGTACATAACGGTGCTGTCGGCCGATTTGCCCTGCGTCGCTGCAGCGAGAAATGCCGCCGTCTCGGACGGGTCGCTTGCGGGGCGGGGAGTGGGTGCGGGCGTAGGCGCGGGCGTCGAAACAGGCGACTGCGCAGGAGTCGGCGTAGATGCGGGCTTAGGCGCAAGTGCGGGACTGGGGCTTGACGGGCGAGCCCCGCCGCCCATGAGTTCGTCGGCGGTCCACGGGCGATCATCCATCACGTCGTCAAGGCTCAGCGAAAACAGGTCGTCTTCACCCTCATCGAACATGCGGTGCACATGTCCATCAATTGCCGGAATCAATCCGCGACCGGTGCATGATGCCTTGCTCAACGCCATTCTGTTCCATCCTTTCGAAATACTAATGACATCGATTATATGGAACTTCCCAAGCTGCTCGGTCTTGGATTCGTGCTTTCCAGAACTCGCGCCCAAAAGGGGAGGGGCAATCCAGACGAGTGCCTACTTGTCGCCGGCCGCCGCCTTGGCCTCATTGAGGTAGCTATAGAAGCTGTACTTTGAGATGCCAAAGAACTCGCAGGCGCGCTCGCTCGACTTGGAAATGAGGAAGGCGCCGCGACGGTCGAGGTAGCCAATGGCACGAATGCGTTCGTCTTTGGTCATGAGTGCCGCGGGTTTGCCCACAAACTGCTCGCACTCGTGCAGCAGGTCCTCGAGCAGGTCGCCGATGTTCTTGGTAATGGGCTCGGGCTCGGTATAGCCCGTGCCGCCGGTGCCGGTAAAGGCGTCGAGCGAACGCTCAAAAGCCTTCATGAGCGTAATGTCAAAGTTGATGCCCAAAATGCCGACGGGCTTGCCCTCGTCGTTGCGGATAAAGATCGTCGACGATTTGAGCAGCTTACCGTCGGTGGTTTTGGTGAGGTACGGCTCGCGGTCGTGTACATCGGTGGCGCCCTCGTGCATGGACTCAAACACAATATGGCTGGGACCGTCACCCAGTTTGCGCCCGCTGACGTGGCCGTTTTCGATCACCACGATGGAGTGGTCCACGTCCTCGGTTTCCAGGTCGTGGACGACGACTTCGCAGTTGGGGCCAAACTGGAGCGCCAGACCGTGTGCGAGGCGCTTGTAAAACTCAATCTGTGCGGGGGTCATGGGTACCTTCCTAAAAATTAGTTTGGGCTCACTGTGCCATAAACCACACCTGTTCGCAAATAACGAAAGCGTCGCTGCGTTGTGTGACCGTTCGTCGGCGAAAAGGTACCGATTACGGCAACAAACAATTCGTTAGGTATACCAATCAAAAAGTGTGATAGAACATTACTAACAAACTTTTTGTTTGGCATCCACATAAAAGTTCAGTCGCATGAATGGGAATGGGCTGAAACGCGTATGCGGAGGCCGGCAAGAGAGGACTTAAGGAGTTCACCGTATGGCCGATAAGATCCAGTGGGCGGGCAACACGATGCCCAAGAGCGATGACAAGCACTTGGGAATCATGAGCCTCGACCACGTGAAGAAGGCCCGCGCCTTCCACCAGTCGTTCCCCCAGTACACCGTCACTCCGCTTGCTCGCCTGGACGGTCAGGCCGCGCGCCTGGGCCTGTCCAACCTGTGCGTTAAGGACGAGAGCTATCGCTTTGGCCTCAACGCCTTTAAGGTCCTGGGCGGCTCGTTTGCCATGGCCAACTACATTGCCGACGAGACCGGCAAGGACGTTGCCGACTGCACCTTCGATTACCTGACCTCCGACCAGCTTGCCAAGGACTTTGGCCAGGCTACCTTCTTTACCGCCACCGACGGCAACCATGGCCGCGGCGTGGCATGGGCTGCCAACAAGCTGGGCCAGAAGGCCGTCGTGCACATGCCCAAGGGTTCCACCAAGCCCCGCTTCGATAACATCGCCGCCGAGGGCGCCACGGTGACCATCGAAGAGGTCAACTACGACGAGTGCGTGCGCATGGCCGCCGCCGAGGCCGACGCCTGCGAGCGCGGCGTCATCGTTCAGGACACCGCCTGGGAGGGCTACGAGAAGATCCCGTCCTGGATCATGGAGGGCTACGGCACCATGGCTTCCGAGGCTGCCGAGCAGCTGCGCGAGATGGCCATCAACCGCCCGACGCACGTGTTTGTCCAGGCTGGCGTGGGTTCGCTCGCGGGCGCCGTGGTGGGCTACTTCACCAACCTGTATCCCGATAACCCGCCCACCTTCGTCGTGGTTGAGTGCGCGCCTGCCGCCTGCCTGTACAAGGGCGCTGCCGCCGGCGACGGAGATCCGCGTATCGTGGACGGTGACATGCCCTCCATCATGGCCGGCCTGTGCTGCGGCGAGCCCAACATCCTGGGCTGGGATATCCTGCGCAACCACACCACCGCCTTCGTGTCCTGCCCCGACTGGGTCACCGCTCGCGGCATGCGCACCCTGGGCGCTCCCGAGAAGGGCGACCCGCGCGTCATCTCCGGCGAGTCCGGCGCTGTGACCACCGGCCTGGTCGAGACTCTCATGCTCGATCCCGTGTACGCCGAGCTCAAGGAGCTCATCGGCCTGGATAAGACGAGCTCCGTGCTCTGCTTCTCCACGGAAGGTGACACGGACCCCGATCAGTATCGTCGAATTGTTTGGGAAGGCGAATATCCCACTTGCTAATCGTTGGGGCGGAGTAAATAGGTATCGCTCCGCCACCTCACAGGTAGATTCCTTCGTTTGAAAGGTTAAGAACAATGGCTAAAGAACTCGATTTCGACGCTATCAAGGCTGCTGCTGAGTCTCATCGTGCTGATATGACTCGCTTCCTGCGCGCTATGATCTCGCACCCCTCTGAGTCCTGCGAGGAGGGTGAGGTTGTCGCTTGCATCAAGGCCGAGATGGAGAGCCTTGGCTATGACGAGGTCAAGGTCGACGGCTTGGGCAATGTCATGGGCTTTATGGGCGAGGGCGACAAGATCATCGCCATCGACTCCCACATCGACACCGTCGGCATCGGCAACATCGAGAACTGGGACGCCGATCCCTATGAGGGCTATGAGACCGACGAGATCATCTACGGCCGCGGCGGCTCTGACCAGGAGGGCGGCATGGCTTCCGCTACCTACGCTGCCAAGATGATGAAGGACATGGGCCTCATCCCCGAGGGCTATAAGATCATGGTCGTCGGCACCGTCCAGGAAGAGGACTGCGACGGCATGTGCTGGCAGTACATCTACAACAAGGACGGCATTAAGCCCGAGTTCGTCATTTCCACCGAGCCCACCGACGGCGGCATCTACCGCGGTCACCGCGGCCGCATGGAGATCCGCGTCGACGTTCACGGCACCTCCTGCCACGGCTCCGCTCCCGACCGCGGCGACAACGCCATTTACAAGATGGCCGACATCATCGCCGACGTCCGCGCCCTCAACAACAACGGCTGCGACGAGTCGACCGACATCAAGGGTCTCGTCAAGATGCTCGACCCCAAGTACAACCCCGAGCACTTCGAGGATGCCCGCTTCCTGGGCCGCGGCACCTGCACCGTCAGCCAGATCTTCTACACCAGCCCCAGCCGTTGCGCTGTCGCTGACTCCTGCGCCATCTCCATCGACCGTCGTATGACCGCCGGTGAGACCTGGGAGTCCTGCCTGGACGAGATCCGCAACCTGCCGGCCGCCAAGAAGTACGGCGACGACGTGAAGGTCTCCATGTACATGTACGACCGTCCGTCCTGGACCGGCGAGGTCTACGAGACCGAGGCTTACTTCCCCACGTGGATCAACAAGGAGACCGCTCCGCACGTCAAGGCCCTCGTCGACGCCCACAAGGCCATGTTCGGTGACGAGCGCATCGGCTGCGAGCCCAGCATGGACAAGCGCACCGGTCGCCCGCTGTGCGACAAGTGGACCTTCTCCACGAACTGCGTTTCCATCCAGGGCCGCTACGGCATCCCCTGCGTGGGCTTTGGCCCGGGTGCCGAGTCTCAGGCTCATGCTCCCAACGAGGTCACCTACAAGGACGACCTGGTCACCGCTGCCGCCATGTATGTGGCTGCCCTGAACCTCTACGATCCGAGCCAGGCCGATGGCGACGCCACCGTGTTCCGCGCCGGTCTGACCAACAACAAGATCGACTAGTCCCATTCCTCGATTTTGTTGAGCCGGGGACAGTTTATGCCCCCGGCGCCTCCTGTTGACTTGGGGCCCGCGGTCGTTATCTCCCATGCTTCCTCAACGGTGGCGGGTCCTCGTCATGGTGCTCTGCATGTTCTAGCCACACGCGCATGCCGGAGCACATCTACTCACTGCGATCGTTTCATCTTTAGAAAGGACATTTCCATGGACGCTAAGTTTACCGAGCTCGTCGAGCAGCTGAACGGCCTCGATTTTAAGGGTATGTACGGCAGCGACTTCCTGCACACCTGGGACAAGACCACCGATGAGCTCAAGGCTCTCTACATCGTCGCCGACGCCCTGCGCGAGCTGCGTGAGAACAACGTTTCGTCCAAGATCTTCGACTCGGGCCTGGCCGTCTCCCTGTTCCGCGACAACTCCACCCGTACGCGTTTCTCTTTCTCTAAGGCCGCCAACCTGCTCGGCCTTGAGCTGCAGGACCTGGACGAGAAGAAGTCCCAGATCGCTCACGGCGAGACCGTCCGCGAGACCGCTACCATGATCTCCTTCATGGCCGACGTCATCGGCATCCGCGACGACATGTACATCGGCAAGGGCGACGCCTACATGGCCGAGGTCTCCGAGTCTGTCCAGCAGGCTTACGAGGACGGCGTTCTGGATCACCGTCCCACGCTCATCTCCCTGCAGTCCGACTCCGATCACCCCACGCAGTCCTCTGCCGACATGCTCTACCTCATCAACGAGTTTGGCGGCCTCGAGAACCTCAAGGGCAAGAAGGTTGCCGTTACCTGGGCCTATTCGCCCTCTTACGGCAAGCCGCTGTCCTGCCCGCAGTCGCTGATCAGCCTGCTGCCCCGCTTTGGCATGGACGTCACCCTGGCCCACCCCGAGGGCTACGACCTCATGCCCGAGGTCGTCGAGCGCGCCAAGGGCTATGCCGCCGAGTCCGGCACCACCTTTAAGCAGGTCAACACCATGGCCGAGGCCTTCGAGGGCGCCGACATCGTGATCCCCAAGAGCTGGGCTCCGTTTGCCGCCATGGAGAAGCGTACCAATCTGTACGCCGAGGGCGACGACGCCGGCATCGCTGCGCTCGAGAAGGAACTGCTCGCCCAGAACGCCACCCATCAGGACTGGTGCTCCACGACCGAGCTCATGGAGAAGACTGCCAACGGCCAGGACACCATCTTTATGCACCCGCTGCCTGCCGACATCTCCGGTGTCTCCTGCGAGCACGGCGAGGTCAACGCCGACGTCTTCGACATGCACCGTGTGGGCATGTACAAGGAGGCCAGCTACAAGCCGTACGCCATCGCAGCCATGATGTTCCTGCAGAAGGTTGCCGATCCCGCCGCTACCCTCAAGGCCCTCGACGAGCGCAACACCGCCCGTTGGTTCCAGGCCTAAAGCCGGGTTGAGGTAAGCCATGTAAAGGGGGCGCTCTGCCAACCGGCGGGGTGCCCCTTTTTTGCATCGCGGGCGTGCGGGATAAGCGCTTTCGATGTGGATGCCCGCGGCGCGAGTTATGGGTACGATGGTTTCAGGGGAGGTATCACCATGAAACTTGGATGCGTCATTATGGCATCGGGCGAGGGCAAGCGGTTTGGCTCTAACAAGATGCTTGCCGATATCTATGGCGAGCCGCTGATTGCCCGGACCATCGATTCGGTTCCCCGGGGCTTTGACGTCGTGGTTTCGACGCGTTGGCCCGGGGTCGCTCAGATTTGCGAGGACAAGCATTGCCCGTGCGTGCTGCACGATGGCGAGCTGCGCAGCGAAAGCGTCCGTGCGGGCCTTTCGTGGGGAGTCGAACGCAACTGGAAAGGTTGCCTCTTTTTGCCGGGCGACCAGCCGCTCGTGAGTTCGGATTCTTTTGAGGCCATGGTTCGTGTATTTGACGAGCGTGGCCGCAAGCATCCGGTGCGTCTTGCGTGCAACGGTGAGCCTTCGAGCCCGGTGCTCTTTCCGGCGGAACTGTTCGATGCACTTATGTGTCTCGAGGGCAAGGACGGCGGCGGTTCGATTCTCAAAGGTCGCGTCGACGTTACGCTGGTCGAAGCGCGTGCCTACGAGCTGTGGGATGTCGATACCGCCAAGGGACAGCAACGCATAACGGAGCATATCGCCGCCTGCTCGTATTTTGATCGCGTGGCCAACTGCATCAATCAATAAGGAGCAATTATGATCATCATCAAAAACGGCGCGCTCGTGACGCCCCAGGGGCTTCGCCGCGCCGATCTTGCCATGGAGGGCGACAAGATTGTGCGGATTGCCGCGGCGATTGAGCCGGCCGAGGGCGATACCGTCGAGGATGCCGTGGGCTGTTGGGTGTTCCCCGGCTTTATCGACGGCCACACGCACATGCAGTGCTGGACTGGCATGGATTGGACAGCCGATAGCTTTGAAACCGGCACGCGTGCGGCTGCCTGCGGCGGTACGACGACCATCGTGGACTACGCGACGGCCGATCGCAGCGTGACCATGCCCGACGCCCTTGCCGAGTGGCATCGCCGTGCCGACGGAACCTGCACGGCCAACTACGCCTTTCATATGGCACTCGCCGAGTGGAATGAGCGCAACCGCGCCGATCTTTCGGCTATGCGCGAGGCGGGCGTATCGTCGTTTAAGACCTACTTTGCCTATGACCACCTGCGCTTGGACGATGCCGAGACACTCGAGGTGCTGGAGGAGCTCAAGCGCGTGGGCGGTATCCTGTGCGTGCATTGCGAGAACGGCACGTTGGTCAACGCGCTGCAGAAGCGCGTGTTTGAGCAGGGTATCCACGGGCCTGAGGGCCATGCGCTCAGCCGTCCGGACGTGTGTGAGGCCGAGGCCGTGAGCCGCCTGCTGTATCTGGCTCACTTGGCCGGGGACGCTCCGGTCAACGTGGTACACCTTTCGACCAAGCTGGGGCTCGAGGCCATTCGCGCTGCCAAGGCGCGCGGGCAGAAGAACATTTATGTCGAGACCTGCCCTCAGTATCTGATGCTCGACGACACCTGCTATCTGGAGCAGGGCGAGGACGGCTTTGCGGGTGCTAAGTATGTGATGAGCCCGCCGCTGCGCCGTGCGGGTGACCGTGCGGCACTGCGTGAGGCGCTTGTGGCCGGCGAGATCGATACGATTGCGACCGACCACTGCAGCTTTAACCTGCACGGGCAAAAGGACCGCGGGCGCGACGACTTCCGCGCGATTCCCAACGGCGGGCCCGGCGTGGAGCATCGCCCCGTCGCGATTGCCACGAGCTTTGAGGGCCAGCTGGGCCCCGAGGGCCTCTGCCGCTTGATGAGCGAGAACCCGGCGCGCGTTTTTGGCATGTATCCGCGCAAGGGCTGTCTTGCCGAGGGTGCCGATGCCGACGTGTGCGTGTGGGATCCTTGCGCGCGTTGGACGATCAGCGCCGCGACGCAGCATCAGGCCGTGGACTACACGCCGCTCGAGGGCTTTGAGGCACATGGCCGCGCCAAGGCCGTGTTTGTGAACGGCGTGCTGGTGGCACGCGACGGCGAGCCCACCGGAGCCCAACCCGGCCGCTACGTCCCCCGCTAGCAGCAAAGATGCCGTGTCCCCTCCGCAGTTGCGGTGAAATACGGACTGTTTGCGGCCGTCATACGGCCAAACAGTCCGTATTTCACCGCAACTGACGAGATGGGGCCGGCTACTTGAGGCTGGTGGCGACGACGGGGCGGCCGAGGGCTGCCTCGAAGCGGTCGGCCATCGTGGGGTCGCTGAGCGTGTCGACTTGGTTGAGCATGATGCGGGCATTGTTGAGGTTCAGCATCCGCAGCTCGGAATTGAGCACCTGGGCGACGCGCTCGGGCGTGGCGATGTCGGTGGGTTCGCAACCGCAACGCTCGCAAAAGAGCTCGGGGCGGTGGACGGCTTCGTTGATGGGCTTGCTGAGTCCCGAGGCGCCGACGAGCCAGATGACGTTGGCCGTGCCGGCGGGAACGACCGGCTCCCACGGGGCGTGCGCCTTGAGCGGGAGCCGCTTGCTGCCGTCCGCCTCGGCCAGGACGTAGTCAAAGCGCTGCGCCAGCTGGTCGAGCGGCTCGGCAGGTGCGGAGAGCTTGCCTGTTTCCGGGTCTAAGACACCCGCCTGGCAAATACTCCCGCGGGCAAGTCCCGCGCACGCCTCACAGGTGCAGCCGGGAACATGCGCGGCACCCGGCTTCCAAGGTGCGGCACCCAGGCGACGATTCGACCCGTCCCACGGGACGCCGGCGACGGGAAACATGTGCGTGGTGGTGCAGAGGAGCACCCCGCCGCCGGCGCGCATGAGCTCGAGACCCAGCGTTTTCAGCAACGTCGACTTGCCGCCGCTGCCGATAATCGCGGTAATGCCCGGCTCGATCCTGAGCGCCGAGGCAAGATTGCCGCTAACCGTTTCCATCTGTTCACCGCCGTATAATACTGTGATAATAAATAATCATCAGAGTAGCGGTCGAACCGCTTTTGCTCTGCTCAAACCGTAGCACAGGGAGGTGCCCCGGGAATGCTCGTTTATGTTCGCGGCGCCGGCGATATCGCCACGGGCGTCGCCGCTCGCTTGGTGCGCGCCGGCGTGTCAGTTGTCATGGCCGATATCGCGGTCCCCACGTGCATCCGTCGCACAATCAGTTTTTGCGAGGCCATTCGCTTGGGCGAGGTCGAGGTCGAGGGCATTCGCGCTCGCTTGGCACAGACGCCGGCAGAGGCGCTTGCAATTACCGAGGCTGGAGACGTCGCCGTTGTGGTGGACCCCCAGGCCAAGATGCTCGGCGAGCTGAAACCCGCTGCCGTGGTCGACGCGATTCTGGCTAAGCGCAACCTGGGTACCACGCGCGACATGGCGCCTGTCGTCATCGCCGTGGGGCCGGGCTTTACCGCGCCGGTTGACTGCGACGCCGTGGTCGAAACCATGCGCGGGCATTTCCTGGGCCGTGTCATTACCCAGGGTTCGCCCCAACCCAACACGGGCGTGCCGGGCATTATCGCTGGCTATGGAAGAGAGCGCGTTATCCACAGCCCCGCCGCCGGCGTGTTTCGGTCCGACCGCGCGATCGGCGACATCGTGAGCGCCGGAGACGTGATTGGCTACGCGGGCGATTCGCCCATGTGCACGCAGATCGATGGCTGTCTGCGCGGGCTTTTGGCGAACGGCGTGCAGGTGACTGAGGGCTTTAAATGCGCCGATGTCGATCCGCGCGGCGATGCCAGCTATATCAACTACATTTCGGACAAGGCGACGTCGGTCGGCGGCGGTGTGCTCGAGGCACTCGCCATGCTCATCGGTGTATTCCAGGGATAGGAAATTGCAATGGAAAAGCTCGATGTGGTGAATGCGGCGCTTGGCGCTCTGAAGGCTGGTAAGACGTGCGAGCTCGTGGTCGTGGCCGGCACGGCGGGGTCGTCGCCGCGCGGCGTGGGCGCCTGGATGGCCGTCTTTGCCGACGGTGGCCAGGCGGGCACTATCGGCGGCGGCAAGATTGAGCTCTTTGCGCTGGATGAGGCGCGCGAACTCCTGAGCGCGGGACAGTCGCGTCTGGTCCGCTACACCATGGGCGGCGAGAACTCCGATACCGGCATGATCTGCGGCGGAGCCATCTGCCTGTGCTATCTGCACCTGGACGCGACCAAGGTACCGTTGCTCCAGTCGGTTGCCGACGTCTTGGCCTATCGGCGCATCGGCGACTTCGTCATCGACTTTGAACCGTTTATCGCGAGCGCGCTCGAGGGCGATGTGGCCGAGTACCATGGCGAGGAATCGCGCCGCACCATTGCGGGCTGCCCCGGGCTTTCGCTGGTGGAGGAGGGGAGTAAGGTCACCTACACCAACGCGGCCTCTGAGATTCCCGCGGCGCACATCGAGACGCTCTGCCCCGAGGGCCTGACCTATATCTTTGGCTGCGGCCACGTGGGCGCCGCGACGGCGCGGGTGCTCACGGCGGCGGGCTTTGCCGTCGTGGCGTGCGACGACCGCCCCGGCACGCTGACCCCCGATTGGGTGCCCGGTGTCTACGACCGTCGCTTGGTCGATTACAAGAACCTGAGCGAGCTGTGCCCCATCGGCCCGCGCGACCTGGTGGTCGTCGCCACGGCGGGTCACAAGTCCGATATCGACGTGGTGATTCAGGCCATGCGCGCCAAGCCTGCCTACCTGGGCTGTCTGGGCTCGCGCCGCAAGACGGCCTTTGTGCGTGCCCGCCTGGAGCAGGAAGGCTTTACGCAGGACCAGATCGACGAGCTGCACCTTCCGATCGGCGTTGCCATCGAGGCCGAGGACCCCGAGGAGATCGCCATCTCCATCGCCGCCGAGATGATCCACCTGCGCCGCACCAAACTCGTCCCCCGCAAGCGCTAATCGCATCCCCACCAATAAGTTGCGGTGAAATAGGGACTGTTTAAGCCTGTTAGGCCGCCAAACAGTCCCTATTTCACCGCAACTGCTTTTTGGGATCCATTTGTGCGGGGGAGTTGTGGAGTTGTGCAGGCAGAAGAGGTTTTTCTGGAAATACGCTCCCGATGCGCGTATAGTACCGATTGTTTTGTCGGCTCCTGCTGCGTCGAGTCCAAACCGCAAAATGCCATGAGCGGCGCGGATGCAGCCAGGAGGCACGAGGACAACCCATCGTGGCCACGCCCCGTGCTTAAAACCCCAAGAAGGAGTGAACAATGGCAGAAGAGAAGTATGTGCCGCGTCTGAAGACCAAGTACAACAACGAGGTCAAGCAGCAGCTTCAGGAAAAGTTCCAGTACGAGAACGTCATGATGATCCCCAAGTTTGAGAAGATCGTCGTGAACATGGGTGTCGGCGAGGCCGCTACCGATTCCAAGGCCATCGACGGTGCCGTGCGCGACCTGCGCGCCATCACCGGCCAGCAGCCGATGATCACCCGTGCCCGCAAGTCCATCGCTACCTTCCGCCTGCGCGCTGGTATGCCGATCGGCTGCAAGGTTACCCTGCGTGGCGACCGTATGTGGGAGTTCTTCGATCGTCTGACCTCCGTCGCGATCCCCCGTATCCGTGACTTCCGCGGCATCTCCCCCAAGAGCTTCGACGGCCGTGGTAACTTCTCCATGGGCGTCACCGAGCAGCTCATCTTCCCCGAGATCGACTTCGACTCCGTCGATCACCAGCGTGGTATGGACATCACTTTCGTGACCACCGCCAACACCGATGAGGAGGCCAAGGCCCTTCTGGACGCCTTCGGTTTCCCGTTCAAGAAATAGGTTCACCTGCCCTATAAGCGCCGTTCCCACAAGGGGCGGCGCTTGGGGCGAACAATACTCTATGTGAGGAGGATATAAGTGGCTAAGACATCGATGATCGTCAAGTGCAATCGCAAGCAGAAGTTCTCTACTCGTGAGTACACGCGCTGCCAGCGCTGCGGCCGTCCGCACTCTGTGTACCGCAAGTTCGGCCTGTGCCGTGTCTGCTTCCGCGAGCTTGCACTCAAGGGCGAGCTTCCCGGCGTTAAGAAGGCCAGCTGGTAAGTCACTACCAGCGTTTCAAGCATCAGTTTGAGACAGGGAAAACGCGCTAGTTAGGCTTTGCCGTTAAGGGCGGCGAAGAACCAAGAGCACGTGTTCATCAAGAACGAAGGAGAATCTGTATGAACCTTACAGACCCGATCGCAGATATGCTTACGCGCATCCGTAACGCTAACTCTGTGAACAAGGCCACGGTCTCCATGCCGAGCAGCAAGAAGCTCGTCGAGATCGCTCGTGTTCTGCACGAGGAGGGCTACATCGAGGGCTACGATGTCGAGGACACCGTGCCCCAGAAGACTCTGCACATCACGCTTAAGTATGGTCCCAAGAAGGCTAAGGTCATCAACGGCATCCGCCGCATTTCCAAGCCGGGCCTGCGTAAGTACACCGGCGTTGCCGACATGCCCCGCGTCCGCGGTGGCCTTGGTACCGCCATTATTTCCACCAGCCATGGCGTTATGACCGACCGCGATGCTCGCAAGCACAACGTCGGCGGCGAGATCATCGCTTTCGTCTGGTAATTCGCTCGGTAGGTAGAAGGAAAGGAGATCACCGTGTCTCGTATCGGTAATAAGCCTGTCCAGATTCCCGCCGGAGTCGAAGTGGCAGTCAACGGCAACAACGTTGTCGTCAAGGGCCCCAAGGGCCAGCTCGAGCTCGATGTCTTTGAGAAGCTCGCTATCAACGTCGAGGACAACGTCCTCACCGTTTCCCGTCCCGACGACGAGCGTGAGACCCGTGCCCGCCACGGCCTCACCCGCGCTCTCATCCACAACATGGTTGTTGGCGTTTCCGAGGGCTTCGAGAAGAAGCTCGAGCTCGCCGGCGTCGGTTACCGCGTGCAGCAGAAGGGCAAGAACCTCGAGTTCTCCCTGGGCTTCTCGCACCCCGTGATCGTCGAGGCTCCCGAGGGCATCACCTTCGAGGTTCCCGACAACACCCACGTGAACGTCAAGGGTATCAACAAGCAGCAGGTCGGTCAGATCGCCGCTGAGATCCGCGGCCATCGTCCTCCCGAGCCTTACAAGGGCAAGGGTATCCACTATGTTGGCGAGCACATCCGCCGCAAGCTGGGTAAGGCCGCCAAGTAGTCGTAACCGACTCACTCGCATAAGACCAGCACCCCGTTAGGTGCTGGCAAGATCAACCTTTTTAGGAGTTTACGTATGAACAAGCATAAGGCGAAGCTGGAAGGCCTCAAGCGTCGTCAGCGTCGTGTTCGCGGCAAGGTCTCGGGTACCGCCGAGCGTCCGCGTCTTCGCGTGACCCGTACTAACGCCAACATCTATGCCCAGATCATCGACGACAGCAAGGGCTCCAGCCTGACGCTCGTCTCCGCCTCGACCCTCGAGGCCGAGTTCAAGGGCACCCACACCTCGAACAAGGAGGCTGCGGAGAAGGTCGGTCAGCTCGTTGGCAAGCGTGCCATCGAGGCCGGCATCACCAAGGTCGCTTTCGATCGTGGTGGCCGTATCTACCATGGCCGCGTCAAGGCCCTCGCCGACGGTGCTCGTGCCGCCGGTCTCGAGTTCTAGGAGGTATGTAGCACATGGCTCGTAATCAGAAGCAGCAGCGCGAGGCCTCCGAGTTCGAGGAGCGCGTCGTTTACATCAACCGCGTGTCGAAGACCGTCAAGGGTGGTCGTCGCATGAGCCTCGTCGCTCTCGTCGTCGTTGGCGACGGCAAGGGCAACGTCGGCGTTGGCATGGGCAAGTCCGCTGAGGTGCCCATGGCCATCTCCAAGGCGTCTCTCGATGCCAAGAAGAACATGTTCCACGTGCCGGTGACCGAGCAGGGCACCATTCCGCACGAGGTTCTCGGTCACTTTGGTGCCGGCCGCATCATCATCAAGCCCGCTGTCGAGGGTACCGGCGTTATCGCCGGCGGCGCTGTGCGTCCCCTCTTCGAGCTTGCTGGCATCAAGAACGTCCTGTCCAAGTCCCTCGGTACCGACAACGGCCTCAACATCATCAAGGCTGCCGTCGAGGGCCTCAAGGAGCTCTCCAGCCCTGAGGACGTCGCGGCTCGCCGTGGCCTGACGGTCTCCGAGATGTTCGTCGGTAAGGAGAACTAAGCATGGCTGACACCATCAAGATCAAGCAGGTCCGCAGCACCAATGGTTGCAAGCAGGACCAGGTCCGTACTGTCCGTGCCCTCGGTCTCCACAGGATCCGCGAGGTTCGCGAGATTGCTGACAACGAGTCCGTCCGCGGCATGATCTTCAAGGTCAAGCACCTTGTCGAGATTGTAGAGGAGTAGCAAATGCAGCTTCACGATCTTACTCCCGCGCCCGGTTCCACCAAGAACCGCAAGCGCGTCGGCCGTGGCAATTCTTCGGGTCACGGCACCACTTCTGGCCGCGGTCAGAAGGGCCAGGGTTCCCGCTCTGGCGGCACCAAGGGTGCCGGCTTCGAGGGTGGCCAGACTCCGCTGGCTATGCGCCTGCCCAAGCTTCCGGGCTTCCGCAACCCCCGTCGTATCGAGTACACCGCTGTTAACGTTGAGCGTCTCGAGCGCAAGTTCGAGGACGGCGCTGTGATCGACGGTGCCGCTCTTAAGGCCGCTCGCATCACCAAGAGCGAGTTCGAGCCCGTCAAGGTGCTCGGCAATGGTGAGCTCACCAAGAAGTTCACGGTCAAGGTCGACAAGGTCAGCGCTTCTGCGCAGGCCAAGATCGAGGCCGCCGGCGGAAAGGTCGAGCTGCCGTGCTAAATGGTCTTAAGAATGCTTTCCGCATCAAAGAATTGCGCGAAAAGATTCTTTTTACCATAGCTATGCTCGTCGTGTACCGCATTGGTGCGCACGTTCCTGTGCCCGGCATTCCCTTCCAGGGGATGCTGGGCCTTTTCTCGACCGATAACAATTCGGTCGCCGCAGGTGCTATGGCCCTCCTGAATCTTTTCTCTGGTGGCGCGTTGAGCTATGTTTCGGTGTTCTCCCTGGGCATCATGCCTTACATCACCAGCTCGATCATCCTCCAGATGCTCCAGGCCGTTGTGCCTTCCCTGCATGAGCTTGCCCGCGAGGGCGAGGTCGGTCAGACCAAGATTACGCAGTATTCGCGTTACCTCACCCTGGCTCTGGCAATCCTCAACTCCGTGGGTTACCTCTTCCTCTTTAAGAGCTTCGGCATCAGCTTTACTGGCGCCGGCGCTCCCGAGATCATCTTCGACCTCATGATCGTCGGCACGCTCACCGCGGGTGCCATGCTGATCATGTGGATTGGTGAGCTCATCACCCAGCGCGGTATCGGCAATGGCATGTCGCTGATCATCTTCGCGAACATCATGGCCGGCCTGCCGCAGGCGATCTTCTCCAGCACCGAGGGCAATGCCGGTGGCATCATCACCATGGTGATCATCTGCGCCATCATCTTGCTGGTTATCCCGCTGATTGTTTTCCTTGAGCGCGGCCAGCGCCGCATTCCGGTCTCCTACGCTAAGCGCGTCGTGGGCCGTCGCATGATGGGTGGCCAGACCACCTACCTGCCCATCAAGGTCAACACCGCGGGTGTCGTGCCGATCATCTTCGCTTCGGCGCTGCTGTACTTCCCGGCCCAGATTGCCGTGTTCTTCCCCGGCATCGGCTGGATTCAGGCAGTTGCCTCTGCGCTTTCGACCGGTTGGCTCAACTGGGTGCTTAACGTTGTCCTCATTGTGTTCTTCGCGTACTTCTACACCTCCATGGTGTTCAACCCCGATGACACGGCCGACAACCTTAAGAAGCAGGGCGGCTTTATTCCGGGCGTCCGTCCGGGTAGGGCTACCGCGGCCTACATCAAGAACGCGCTCAACAAGATCACGCTTCCCAGCGCTGTCTTTTTGGCGCTCATCGCCATTGTGCCTTCGATCATCTTCTCCTTCACGGGTAACCATCTGATCCAGGCGTTTGGCGGCACGTCCATCCTCATCATGGTCGGCGTCGTGCTCGACACGGTCGATAAGCTCGAAGGCCAGATCAAGATGTATGATTACGATGGATTCTTTAAATAGGCTAGAGGAGGATTGCTCATGAACCTCGTATTGCTCGGAGCTCCGGGTGCCGGTAAGGGCACCGTCGCACAGGAGCTCGTCGCCGAGTTTGGCGTCGCTCACATTTCCACGGGCGACCTGCTGCGTGCTGCCGTCAAGGGTGGCACCGAGCTTGGTATTCAGGCTAAGAAGTACATGGACGCTGGCGAGCTTGTTCCCGACCAGCTCGTGATCGACCTTGTCAAGGAGCGCCTTGCCGCCGATGACGCCCAGCAGGGCTTCATCCTCGATGGCTTCCCGCGCAACACCGCCCAGGCCGTGACGCTCGATTCCGAGCTCTCCGCCATGGGTCGCGAGATCGACTGCGCCCTTCTGGTCGATGTGGCCCCCGAGGTCATCATCGATCGTCTGTCTTCGCGTCGCACCTGCCGCGCCTGCGGTTACACCGGCACCGCTGCCGATGCTACCTGCCCCAAGTGCGCAGGCGAGATGTATCAGCGCGACGATGACAAGCCCGAGACCATCAAGAACCGTCTCGACGTCTACGAGAAGTCCACGAGCCCGCTCGTCGACTACTATCGTGGTCAGGGTCTTCTCAAGTCGGTCAACGGTGACCAGGCTCGCGAGACCGTGTACGGGGATGTCAAAGAGGCTCTCGGTCTATGATCAAGATTAAGTCTGCAACGCAAATCGAGCAGATGAAGAAGGCAGGAGCGCTATCTAAGATGGCGCTCCGCCACGTTGGAGCCATGGTTCGCCCCGGCGTGTCGACCTTCGAACTCGATCAGCTTGCCGAGCAGATTATCCGCATGCATGGCGGCACCCCGGCCTTTAAGGGTTACGGCGGGTTCCCCGGAACCATTTGCGCATCAATCAACGATGCCGTGGTTCACGGTATTCCCAACCCCGATATGATCCTGCGCGATGGCGATATCATCTCCATCGATACGGGAGCTGTTCTCGACGGTTGGGTCGGCGATAACGCTTGGACGTTTTTCGTCGGCACCCCCACGCCCGAGGCCAAGGCCCTGTGCGAGGTTACGCGCGATTGCCTTAAGGCTGCCATCGAGCAGGCTGTTCCCGGTAACCATATCGGGGACGTCGGGTATGCTGTTCAGTCCCTCGCCGAGTCTCACGGTTACGGCGTGCTTCGCGATTACGTGGGGCATGGCATTGGCCGCGTGATGCACGAGGACCCCAACGTTCCTAACTATGGAAAGAAGGGGAGGGGCGTTCGCCTCCAGGCTGGTATGGTCATCGCCATCGAGCCGATGGTTACGATGGGTTCCAATCATGTGAGCACTGGCTCCGATGGTTGGATCGTTACGACCAACGACCACCTGCCCGCCGCGCACTACGAGAACACCGTCGCCATTACCAATGACGGCCCGGTGATTCTTACCACGGATGCCCAAGGTGCTTGGTGCTCCTTGCAAGGCGGCGAGATGTAGAGGCCGCGTTCAAATTCGTCGGCATTTACATTTCAAATGTAACAAGTTCCACTTAGATGTGGAGCCATTACGAAGTTATTACGATGCGTGCATACGTGTTGTAGAATACTCAATCGCTGTCGTTTTCTAGAGAAAGATGATTGCTTGTGAAGAAGGAAGACGCAATTGAGCTCGAGGGTACGGTAAAGGAACCGCTGCCCAACGCCATGTTTAAGGTCGAGCTCGAGAACGGTCATTCGGTTCTGTGCAACATTTCTGGCAAGATTCGAATGAATTACATCCGCATTCTCCCCGGTGACAGGGTTGTCGTGGAGCTTTCCCCGTACGACCTGACCCGCGGTCGCATCACCTATCGCTATAAATAGCGACACGCATACACGCTCTTTTCCGACTGCAGGCTTAGCTCAACCTACGGTCGGTTTGCGTGTGAAGACCAGCCATAGTTTTAAACGCCTGCGGCTGGGCGAGTAGATAGTAGGGAAGTAGTTTGAGCGCTACCGAAAGGAAGAACGATGAAGGTACGTCCTTCGGTCAAGAAGATGTGCGATAAGTGCAAAATCATTAGGCGCCACGGCAAGGTCCTCGTCATTTGCGAGAACCCCCGTCATAAGCAGCGTCAGGGTTAAGAGAGGAGACTACGTTGGCCCGTATTAATGGTGTCGACCTCCCGCGTGAGAAGCGCGTTGAGATCGGTCTGACCTACATTTACGGCATCGGCCGCACCACTGCGACGAAGATTTGCGTCGAGTGCAACGTTAACGTGGATACGCGCGTTAAGGACCTCACCGAGGATGAGGTTAACGCCATCCGCGATTATATCGATAAGAATCAGATCATGGTTGAGGGCGACCTCCGCCGTGAGCGCAACCAGAACGTTAAGCGCCTCATGGACATCGGCTGCAACCGCGGCCTTCGTCACCGCAAGGGCCTCCCGGTCCGCGGCCAGCGCACCCACACTAACGCTCGTACCCGCAAGGGCCCGAAGCGTCAGATCGGTGCTAAGAAGAAGAAATAAGGAGCGCTAGATAGATGGCTACTGCTAAGAAGAACGTTCGCGCTGCCCGTCTGAAGCGCGCGGACCGTAAGAACATTTCCGTGGGCCAGGCTCACATTCGTTCTACGTTCAACAACACGATCGTTTCGATCACCGATCCCCAGGGCAACGTCATTTCCTGGAAGTCGGCTGGCCAGGTGGGCTTCAAGGGCTCCCGTAAGTCCACGCCGTTCGCTGCCCAGATGGCTGCCGAGGCTGCTGCCAAGCAGGCCATGGAGCACGGTATGAAGAAGGTTTCCGTCTTCGTCAAGGGCCCCGGCTCCGGTCGTGAGACCGCCATCCGCTCCCTCCAGGCTGCTGGCCTCGAGGTCTCGAGCATCCAGGACAAGACCCCCATTCCGCACAACGGCTGCCGCCCCAAGAAGCGTCGCCGCGTGTAACTGAAAGGATCGTATCAATATGGCAATCGACAGGACTCCTGTTCTTAAGCGCTGCCGTCAGCTCGGGATCGATCCCGCTGAGCTCGGTTACAGCAGCAAGAAGGAATCTATCCGTCAGCCCAAGCGCCGTCGCAAGGAATCTGAGTACGGCATGCAGCTGCGCGAGAAGCAGAAGGTCAAGTTCATCTATGGCGTTCTGGAGAAGCAGTTCCACGGCTACTTCAACAAGGCCCGCAAGATGAACGGCGTCACCGGTGAGAACCTCATGATCATCCTTGAGTCTCGCCTCGACAACGTTGTCTTCCGTCTTGGCTTCGCCCGCACCCGCAAAGAGGCTCGTCAGTCCGTCCGTCACGGTCACTTCACCGTGAACGGCAAGCGCGTGGACATCCCGTCCTACCGCGTCAAGGCCGGCGACGTCGTCGCTGTCGGCGAGAAGTTCCGTGACCTCCTCCCCATCAAGGAGGCCCTGATTTCCTCCGAGCGCTTTGAGGTCCCTGGCTGGCTCGAGGTCGATATCGAGAAGCTGTCTGGTAACGTGCTCGCTCTGCCGACGCGTGAGCAGATCAGCGGTGATATCAACGAGCAGCTCATCGTCGAGCTCTACTCTAAGTAGTCCATCCGGGCTGCTGAGGCTGGAGGTAATACATGTCAGAATTCATTAGGCCTCAGGTTCAGGTCGAAGAGATCAACGAGACGTCTGCTCGTGTCTCCGTCGAGCCGCTCGAGCGTGGTTACGGCGATACGCTGGGTAACTCCCTTCGTCGCGTTCTTCTGTCCTCGCTCGAGGGTGCCGCCGTCGAGGCTATTCAGATCGATGGTGCGCAGCACGAGTTCATGACCATCCCTAACATGGTCGAGGATGTCACCGACATCGTCCTGAATGTCAAGGGTCTTGTCTTCAGGGCTCTCGGCACGACCGACGAGGCGACCGCCACCATCTCGGTTGACGGCCCCTGCGAGGTCACCGGTGCGGACTTCTTTATTCCGTCCGAGTTTGAGCTGGTTAACCCCGAGCAGCACATTGCTACGCTCACCGAGGGTGGCCATCTCACCATGAGCATGCGCATCGGCTATGGCCGCGGCTATGTTTCTGGCGAGGCCAACAAGCGCGACAACGATCCCATCGGTGTGATCCACGTCGACTCGCTGTACTCGCCGGTTTCCCGTTGCGCCAAGCTCGTTGAGGCTTGCCGTGTCGGTCAGCACACCGACTACGACCGCCTTGTCCTCGAGATCGAGACCAACGGCTCCATCGCCCCGCGCGACGCCGTGGTCCAGGCTGCCAATATCATCAACCAGCATATGGCCGCCTTTATGAACCTTGCCGAGACCCCCGAGGTCGAGGAGGAGGCTTCGATCTTCGCTCCCGAGGTCACCAACGACAACGCCGAGCTGGACAAGCAGATCGAGGATCTGGACCTTTCCGTCCGTTCCTACAACTGCCTTAAGCGCGCCAGCATTCACTCGGTCCGTCAGCTCGTTGAGTTCTCGGAGAACGATCTGCTCAACATCCGTAACTTCGGTGTTAAGTCGATCGAGGAAGTGAAGGACAAGCTTGAGTCCATGGGCCTGAGCCTGAAGGCTTAATGCTTCGCATATTTGAGGAGAAACTAGACCATGCGTCACAACGTTAAGAAGGGCCTGAAGCTCGGCACCGATGCGAGCCACACCAAGGCCATGAAGAAGAGCCTTGCTAAGGCCCTCTTCGAGAACGACCGCATCAAGACCACCGAGACCCGCGCTAAGGCGCTGCGTTCGGTCGTCGACCCGATCATCACTTGGGCCAAGAAGGGCGACCTGCACTCTCGTCGTCTGGCTATCGCCAAGCTCGGCGATAAGCAGCTCGTTGCCGAGATCTTCGACAAGGCTGCCCAGGGTATGTGGCAGGACCGCAACGGCGGTTACACCCGCATCATGAAGCTCGGTAACCGTAAGGGGGACAACGCTCCTATCGTTATCATGGAGCTCGTCACCGAGCCTTGCACGCCTAAGGCCAAGAAGGCTGCTCCGGCCCCCAAGAAGGCCGCTGCTCCCAAGAAGGTCGAGGCTGTCGAGGAGACCGCTGCTGAGGAGACCGCTGAGTAGACAATCCGTCTGCATAGGCTATATTCGAGGGGTACGTTCGCGTACCCCTCTTTTTTTGTCGCGATACCGTTGATTGTTTGTTGGGAGCGCCCATGACCGCGCCGTCTGATTTCAATTCGATTCCAGAGCTCGATGCCACGCTCGTATTCCGTGTCGCCTACGATGGCTCCTCCTATAGCGGATTTGCCGAGCAGCCGGGCCAGACGACGGTTGCGGGCGAGCTGCGCCGTGCAATCGAGACGTTGCTGCGCCGCCCAATCGATCTGACGTGCGCGGGGCGTACCGATGCCGGCGTTCATGCGGTGGCCCAATACATCAGCGTGCCCGTAACGGACGCTGAGCTCGCTTTGACGCGCCGTAGGTGGCTGAGGGCTATGGATGCCCTCCTGGGCAAAGATATCGCCATAAACGAGGTCTACAAGGCTCGTAAGGGCTTTTCTGCACGTTTTGACGCGCGCTCTCGCACTTACACCTATCGCATTGCCGACCGTGATGCGCGGCCCGTGCTGTCACGCGGTGCAGTGTGGTGGCATCGCTATCCCCTCGACGTCGATGCGATGGCGGCCGCCTGCCCTACGCTTTTGGGCGAGCAGGACTTTAAGAGCTTTTGCAAGGTCGCCTCTGCCGTGGGCAAACCTACGCACCGCTGCGTAATGCGTGCCGAGTTTGGCCACGAGGTCGCCTTTGGCGAGGACATCCTCACGTTTACCATCGAGGGCAATGCGTTTTTGCATTCGATGGTGCGAACCATTGTGGGCACCCTTGTTGAGATCGGCATGCATCGCCGCGATCCCGAGTGGATGCGTGAGGTAATTGATGCCTGCGATCGCTCCGCTGCCGGTCCTACGGCGCCCGCATGCGGTCTTACCTTTATGGGCGTGGATTACGACTCCACCGAGCTTGTGGTCCTCGATTAGGGATGAGACTGCCTGACGGCGATCTTTGTGTGCGGCGCCTGTGGGCGGGGCGTGTGCAACATCTGTTCTTGACGTGCATCGCGGCGGACGACCGCCCGCATTAATTGACGGGGTGTACCATGAACGACAGTTTGTTACTGGCTGTCGAGAGGACGGAAAACTTGGTTCGACGTGGTTCGCATCCGCGACTTTCGGTGATCCTGATTGTTGAGGGTTCGCCCAGTTATACGATGCGTGCTCTCGAGAGCATCCAGAACCAAGACCTCTACGATTTGCAGATTGTCGTCGTTTGCCGCGGCGTGGTAGCTGGTGTGCGCCATTCGCTCGAAGTTGCTGCCGACAGAGATATTCATATTGATTTGATTGATGTTGAAGACCCAGTGCCTGGCGCCTGCCTGCGTGCCGGCTTTGCGGCTTCGCGCGGCTCCCAGATCATTGCGATGAATGCCAATGAGTGGTTTGCGCCGCAGTCCCTTTCGCAGATGGTCGAAAGCTCCTGCGACGCTTCTGCTGACATCGTGTTTCCCTCTGTTTCGCTCGATCGCTACGATGTTCACCGCGAACGTCATTCCCGAGTTTTGGACGCGACATCCGTTTCTGAAGATGAGGACCGGGCGGCTTGCTTGACCCAATTGGTTTCCTGTGGTTTAATCCGACAGACCTCTGGCGTGCTGTATGATCGCGCCCTCTTTGAGGCGTGCCTTGCGCATGGCGATGCGTTTCGCGCGGTGTCTTTTTTGACGTTTGCGCTTTCGCAGGCAAAGCGCGTTTCGGGATGTGGCCGTGCCCGTTTTCATGCAGTGGCGCCGTCGATTACGGAGACGTTTGACCCCACGATGTTTGCCAGGCTTTCTGATGATATCGGGGCGCTCGACAGGCTTGCCGACTCGTTTGCCGTCGCGGGCGGTGGCGATCAGTTGAAGCTGGTCTGCCAGCGGTATTACTACGCCGGCCTGGTTGCCTGCATCGAAAATTTGTGTCTGAGCCCCCATGGGGTGTCTTCAATAGAGCGTTCGGCCCGTTTGCATGATATGCTCGAAGCGCAGCGTACTCGTCAGATGGTTGCGGCCCTTAAGGGCAATCATCGTGGCCTAGGTCTGCTCTATGGTTCGATAGCTGGTGCCAAGCCTATGCGGTGTGCGTTGTATACGCATCTGGCGGCCTTTTTCAATCGTTCGGGCGTCAGGACTGTCTAGTAGCGTGATTTTCGAAATAAATTGCATGGAATTGTTTCGAAATGCGTTCTTATTCACTAAAACCTTCAAATAGCGCTAAACTATTCAATCACTAAGTGATCGTCTCCACTATCTTTTGGAGTGAGGTTTTGTATGGCCAAAAAACGCAATGGGCGCCAGGATGCCATCAGAGATATTGTTCGCAATAAGGACGTACGCACGCAGCGCGTTTTGGTAGACGAGCTTCGCGCCATGGGTTTCGATTGCACGCAGGCGACCGTTTCGCGTGATATCGCGGACATGGGACTGCGTAAGCTCCCCGAGGGCATTTATGTCCTTGCCGAGGACCTGCATCTGCAGCGCATGGTTTCCGAGTTGGTTACCGGCGTACTGCGCACCGATAATCTGGTTATGATCAAGGCGCAGCCCGGTACGGCTTCTGGTATTGCCGCAGCTGTCGATGCTGCGGAGCTGCCCGACGTGCTCGGCTCGCTTGCCGGCAACGACACGATCTTGGTCATTGCGCAGACGGCCGAGGACGGCGAACGCCTTGAGGCGCTCATCAACAAGCTGAGTAACTCTCACAAGTAGGGGATGCGTGGCACTGCTGCTGTGCCGATTGTCGCTATAGGTAATTGCCGAGGGCGTTGACGAAGGTCAGCGCCCTTTTGCCTGCCGGCACCCGTTGCTCTATCGGTCCTGCAGCCGGGGCCGTCGTGGCATCTTGTGACATCTGCCGAAATAAAGAGGCGCCCGAGCAGCGTACGTGCTGCTCGGGCGCCTTGGTGTCAGATGCCGCTTTGCGTCTACTGGCCCGTAGAGGGGTCGGGCGTGGGCGTAGGATCGGGGGTAGGCGTCGGCGTGCCACCGTCGCCACCCGTGCCGCCATCGCCACCCGTGCCACCGTCGCCACCTGTCGTACCGCTATCGCCGGTGGTGTTGCCGCCCGGGGTTTCAGTGGTCGTGGTTGTCGTTGTCGTTGTGGTGGTCGTGGTCTCTTCCTCTTCTTTTCCCTCGTCTTTATCCTCTTCGTCTTTCTTTTTGTTGTTTGTGCCGTAGAACTTCCAGACGTTATTGTTCTTGTACGTGGGAGTCGTTCCGGTCTGGAATTCCTCGCGCTCGGTGCCCGCAAGAACGGTGTTCATGAACTTCTTAAAGACGGGCAGGTTGGTGCTGTCGCCCAGCAGGTCCGAACCGTACTTTTGAATGGGAATCTCGCCTGCGGAATAACCGGTCCACAGGGCGCATATCAGTTGCGGCGTGAAGCCGCAGAACCACAGGTTGGTGGTGTTGTCAGTGGTGCCCGTCTTGCCGGCATAGGGCTGATTGACGTTCAGCGCGCCGGCGGCACCCGTGCCGCTGCCCTGCATGACGCCGGATAGAACATCGGTAACCGCGGCAGCCTCGCCTTCGGTGAGCACCTGCGTGGGATTGTCGGTGTGCTGGTACAGAACCGAGCCGGTACGCGAGTCGATCTCGGTAATGGCGATGGGCTGACGGTAGTAGCCACCGTTGGCAAACGTTGCGTAGGCAGATGCCATCTCGAGCGGTGAGATGGACCCGGTGCCGAGCGTCATGACGGGAACGTCCTCGATATTGTCCTTGGCGGGATCGATGCCGAGCTTTTTGACGAGCGACATGATCTTGTCATTGCCGATGGCTTCGGCCACCTGAATGTAGCCGGTGTTGGATGAGTATGCCGTTGCCTGTTTAAGCGTGATGTTGCCATAGCTCTGGTTGCCGTAGTTTTGCACCTCGGTCGTGGTGCCCTTGGCCTTGAGCGGCGAGTTGCAGTTGAGGGTGACGTTGGGGTTCATACCGTTTTGGATGGCAGTTGCCAGCGTAAAGGCCTTAAACGTGGAGCCCACGGGGCGCTTTGCCGTAGCGTGGTTCACGTGATTCTCGTCGGCGTTGTAGTCGTAGCCGCCTACCATGCACTTGATGTAGCCGGTCTTGGGGTCAACGACGACCATGCCCATGTCCAGGCCGTCGAGCGAAAGCGTGTCGAGCTGCGAGCGCACAGCCTCCTCGGCCACCTGCTGCATGGTGGGGTCGATGGTGGTCTTGACGGTCAGACCGCCCTTAAAGAGCACGTCGGTGGAGAACTCCTGCTCAAGCAACTGCTTAACGTAGGAGACAAAGTAGGGCTGAGAGTACACATCGACGCCACTGCCCGAAATCTCGGTCACGTTAAGCGTGATGGGCTCAGCCTGTGCGGCATCGTGCTCTTCCTGCGTGATGTGGCCCAGACGCAGCATGTTGTCCAGAACCTTATTGCGGCGGGACAGCGCCAAGTCGGGATTAACCGTGGGGTCGTACTGCGAGGGCGAGTTGGGAAGGCCGATGAGCAGCGCGGCCTCGCTCAGGGTGAGGTCGGCGGCGGTTTTGGACAGATAGGTCTCGGCGGCGGCCTCGATTCCATATGCTCCATGGCCGTAGTAGATGGTGTTGAGGTACATCATGAGGATCTCGTCTTTGGAGTACATGTCCTCCATCTTGATGGCGATATAGGCCTCGCGCACCTTACGCTCGATGGTCGAGTCGAATTGTTCCTCCTGCAAGATGGTGTTGCGAACCAGCTGCTGGGTGATGGTCGATGCGCCCTCGTGGCCGCCGGTGAGGGTTGCCACCGATGCGCGTGCAATGCCCCAGAGGTCGATGCCGCCATGCTCGTAGAAGCGCTCGTCCTCAACGTCGACGGTGCCCTGCAGCACGTACGGGGACACTTGGTCCTTGGTGATGGACTTGCGGTTTTGCGTGTAGAAACTCGCAATGGTATTGCCGTTGCAGTCGACGATGTCGGTGGGCTCGCTCACCAGATACGCGTTGGCATCGGTGTAGTCGGGCAGATCGGACAGCCAGCGGTTGACGTTGCCGATCATGCCGATGCCAAACGCTACGCCCGCGATAAGCAGAAAGCCCAAAAACGAGAGCAAGATCATGGGAAGGGCATGCGTCTTAGAGCGACCGCGCCCCTGTCGTTGGCGAGGACCCATATATTGACCTCCAGGTATGTCGTGCCAGGCGGCAGGTATGCTACCGGGCAGGATGGACATAAGTTATTACACGATAAACCAATCGGGGCATGCGGGGCCTCGTGTATGCTGGTTGGCAGCAATTTTCAGAGTGAAAGCACACCTTGGCAAGGAGTTTACCGATGGCGATTCGGCCGATGGAATCGAGCGGACAATGCGAAAGCGAGTTGGCGGCGGCTGAAGTGGCGCTGCCCGAACTGCTGGCGCCTGCTGGCGGACTCGACCAGATGCTCGCGGCGATTGCGGCGGGTGCCGATGCCATCTATGCGGGGCTGGACGGATTCAACGCTCGAGTGAGCGCGCATGGCTTTAGCGATGATGAGTTCGCGCGCGGTTGTGCCGTGGCCCATGCCCATGGCGTGCGTGTGTACGTGACGCTCAACGTGTTCGTGTTCGATGATGAGCTTGCCGACGCCGTGGCGTTGGGGGCGCATGCGCGCGCGTTGGGTGCCGATGCGTTGATTGTGGCCGATGCCGGGCTGGCTTGTGCGCTTCGTGCGGCGATTCCGGGGGTCGAGATTCACCTGTCCACTCAGGCGGGCGCTCATAGCGAGGGTGCCGTGCAGTTGGCTGCCAAGGAGTTGGGCGTTGAGCGCGTGACGACTGCGCGCGAGCTGAGCGTTGCAGAGATTGAGACGCTTTGCGCTACTGGCGTGCCCATCGAGGTGTTCTGTCACGGCGCTATTTGCATTGGATACTCGGGTGCGTGCGGGTTCTCTGCCCTTCGACGTGGCCGCTCTGCGATGCGCGGTGATTGCACTCAACCGTGCCGTCTATCCTATGACTTGGTGGACGAGGCGGGGCAGAGTGTTGTCGCTGTCGAAGGGGATCGCCTGCTTTGTCCGCGTGACTATCTGGGCATCGCGAATCTGCCCGAGCTTGTTGCCGCCGGCGTGGCATCGCTCAAGATCGAGGGCCGCATGAAGAATCCCGACTACGTCTTTAACGTGGTGAGGGTGTGGCGTCGGGCGCTCAATATGCTGCGCGACGGCACATGGGATGCCGATGCGGTGCCGGCGCTTGAGCGCGAGCTGGGAAGGTCGTTCAACCGCGGCTTTACCGATGCGTATCTGCGGGGTCGTTCGGGCGCCGAGCTCATGAGCTTTGAGCGCGCAATCAACCAGGGCGTGCACGTGGGCCACTTGGTGGCGGTGGGTCACGAAGAGGTGACGGTTGAGCTTGATGCCGCCGTGGCGGCGGGCGATACGCTCGAGATCCGATTTTACCCGGGTGCCGACGCGCGTCCCGATGTGCCCAAGCGCTGGCCACAGGTGCCTTGCCCCGTGGATGCCGCTGCGGGAGAGCGCATCGTCGTGCATTGCAAACGCAAGGTGGACGCGGGCTGCGAGGTCTATCTGATTCGCAGTGCCGGCGTGCTGGGGCAGACGGCAACGGTGTTGGAGCGCATGCGGGTCGAGGCAGATGCGGTCGCGCCTGCTGAGCGGTCCGTTGAGGTGCTGCCGTTTGAGGGCGTTCTGGCAGATGGCGACGTGCCGACGGAGTTGGCGGGACCGGCGGAGCCGGCAAAGCATGGGGCTTTTGCTCGTATGGTCTTTGCCTGGGAGCTGATGGATTTGGATCCGCGCGATGAGTGGGATCTGTCCGATGCGACGGTGGTGCTCGACGAAGTGTGCCGCGCAGGCGACGCCGAGCGGACTCGAGCGCTTATGCAACGTGCCGGGCGTATTGTTTGCCGCAACCTGGGGCAGGTGGCGATGGCCCGCGAGCTGGGCACGACGTTTGACGTGGCGGCGCCGGTGTTCTGCGCCAATCGGGCCACGCTTGCCTGGCTGCGCGGGCTTGGCGCGGGGTGGGTATACTTGCCTGCCGAGTTGCTCAGCAATGATAGGGAGCGTATTGCCGAACTGGCTGCTGAACCCGGCGTCTTGGGTCCGGTCGACGCCGACCGTCCCGAGCTTATGGTGTGCGAGCACTGCCTGCTGACCGCCGAGGGCGTCTGTGCCACCGATGCGACGGGGCAGGTCCGTTGCCGCGACTGCTTGCGTCGTCGGCAGGTGCGCTATCTGGTCGAGCGTGACGGCACGCGTCTGCCAGTTGCCATCGACGCATGCGGCAGGACGAGGATTTTCCTGTCGTAGATGCTGCGTCGCGTCAGTTTGTTATCATAAGAGAGTTTATGGACTTCCAGCACCGCCGTTTTCGGCGAGGGTGCTATAGCAAAAGGAGGATACCCAATGCTGTCTGTTGACGAGCAAATGCGTATCATCACCTCGGGCGCCGCGCAGATCGTCCCCGAGGCCGACCTTCGCAAGAAGCTTGAGAAGGGCGAGCCCCTCAACATCAAGCTCGGCGTCGATCCCACCAGCCCCGACCTGCACCTGGGCCACGCCGTGCCGCTGCGCAAGATGCGCCAGTTCCAGGACCTGGGCCACAACGTCACCCTCATCATCGGCAACGGTACCGCGCTGATTGGCGATCCTTCGGGCAAGAATTCCACCCGCCCGCAGCTTTCGCAGGAGCAGATCGAGGCCAACGCCGAGACCTACGTGAGCCAGGCCATGAAGATCCTGGATCCCGAGAAGACCACCATCGTGCACAACGGTGACTGGATCTTGTCGATGGATCTGGCTGGTCTGCTGCAGGTGTGCTCCAAGTTCACTGTCGCCCGTATTCTTGAGCGCGACGACTTTACCAAGCGCTACCAGTCTCAGACGCCGATCGCCCTGCATGAGTTCCTGTATCCCGTGATGCAGGCTTTCGACTCCGTGCAGATCAAGGCCGACGTGGAGATGGGCGGCACCGACCAGCTCTTCAACCTGCTCGCCGGCCGTGAGCTCATGGAGAAGATGGGCATGGAGCCCCAGATCGCGCTCACCATGCCGCTGCTCGAGGGCACCGATGGCGTCCGTAAGATGTCCAAGTCCTACGGTAACTACATCGGCCTGACCGACGCGCCCAAGGATATGTTCGGCAAGACCATGTCCATCCCCGACGAGATGATCGGCAAGTACTACCGCCTGGCGAGCTCGCTCACCCCGGCCGAGGTCGACAAGATCGACGCTGCTCTGGCCGACGGCTCTGCCGATCCCTATGAGCTCAAGCGCGCTCTGGGCCGCGACCTGTGCGACACCTACCACGGCGCCGGTGCCGGCGACGAGGCCCAGGCCGAGTTCGACCGCGTGTTCAAGGAGGGCCAGCTCGCCGACTTCCCCGAGAAGCATGTTGAGCTGACCGTCAACGACGAGGGCCAGATCTACCTCGCCGGCCTGCTCAAGGACCTGGGCCTTTCGGCCAGCGCCGGTCAGGCCCGCCGCGACATCGACGGCGGCGGCGTCAAGATCAACGGCAAGGCCGTGGCTCCCAAGAGCTACAACATCGACCCCAGCGCCCTCAAGCTGGGCGACACCCTCTCCGTGGGCAAGCGCAAGGGCTTCAAGTTGATTTAGTTCCGCCGTTCTACCGAACGGCGGACCGGCCGACGCTGCGCGGGCCGCATTTGGACAATCTGACGTTCAACTTCAAGGGCGCGACCAGAAGGTCAGCGCCCTTTCGTTTCACGTCACCTTGTCTCAAATGCGGCCCGCTCGCTGTCGTTGCCAAAACATCGGCGCTTCCGTTGTTGGCACTTGGGGACACTCCTGATGACCCCTTGGGGACGGAGGAAAACGGATCACCGAGGGGGTCGGTCTGGCCCGGTGATCCGTTTTCCTCCGTCCCAAAGGGATCATTTGGCGGTGCCGTTAAGCGGAAGGGGTGTTATCGGCGGCCTCCTTTTGGGCATACAATGGCTATTGGTTTGCTGCGGTGAAGGCCTGTCCGCTCCGCAGCTTTTTTCTACGGTTAAAGGAGTATGTATGTCCGTTGAGGTCATGAGATCTGTGATCGAGGCCGCCGAGGGTCGTGTGCCCGTTGACACGCTGTTTGCCAACGCGCAGATTGTCGATGTGTACGGCCAGCGCGTGGCGCCCGGTAGCGTTGCCGTCAAGGATGGCGTGATCGTCGGCGTGCTGTACGACGGTCGCGACGATGCCGCCGGTACGTATGAGGCTTCCGAGGTCATCGATTGCCAGGGCCGCTATCTTGCTCCCGGCTTTATCGACGGACACTTGCATATCGAGTCTTCGAACATCCGCCCTGCCGAGTATGCGCGCATGGCGGCGACGCGCGGTACCACTACCGCCATTGCCGACAGCCACGAGATCGCCAACGTTGCGGGGCTCGACGGCCTGCGCTTTATGATCGAGGACGGTCGTCGCGCGCCCATCTCCATCAAGTACATGATGCCCTCGTGCGTGCCCGCACTGCCCGACGAGCAGGCCGGTGCCGTCATCACCGCTGCCGATATGCAGGCGTTTTTCGCCGAATATCCGGGTGATGTCTTTGGTCTGGGCGAGATGATGAACCTACCGGGCGTCTTTATGGCCGACCCCGAGACCTGTGCTCGCATTGACGCTGCCAACCAGACGCCGTCCAAACAGGTCGACGGTCACGCCCCGCTCGTTGCCGGCAAGGACCTCAATGCCTATGCCGCGGCGGGTATTATCGCCGACCACGAGTCGACGATTCCCGAGGAGGCACTCGACAAGCTGTCCCGCGGCATGTATGTGATGCTGCGCGAAGGTACGTGCAGCCATGATCTGGCCAACCTGTCGCCGATGCTGCTGGAAAACCCCGCCCGTGCCCGCCGCTGCTGCTTTGCGACCGACGACCGTGCTCCCTCCGACGCACTTTCGACCGGTATGATCGACAACGCCTGCCGCGTGGCTATCGAGGTCGGCATTGACCCCGTGGTTGCCATTTCTATGGCGTCCCTCTCCACGGCCGAGGCGTTTGGCCTGGACCACGGTTGCCGCGACCCGCATGAGCTCCGTGGCGCGATCGCCCCGGGCAAACGCGCCGACCTGCTGGTACTCAACGACCTGACGTTTGCCACGGCACCGCATCGCGTATATGCCGCCGGTGCTCTGGTGGCGCAGGACGGTACCTTTGTGGGCGAGATTGCACCCGAGATGGCCGAGGTCGCAGCCCTTGCCGATGAGCTGCGCGCCTCCGTTAAGCTGCCGAAGCTTTCGCTCGACGTGTTCGACTATGCCTTTAAGCCGGGCGAGGCCGTGATTGACGTGGTGCCGGGTAAGGCCATCACGGGTATGGCTCGCCCCGAGAGCGCCGAGGGCCTGCGCCGCATTATGCTGATCGAGCGCCACGGCCGCAGTGTGTCGCTGCAGGCCGAGGGCGCCGACGGTGATGGTCCTGCGGGCCTGGGCCTTGTCGGCAAGCATATCGGTCGCGGCTGGGTGCGTGGCCTTACCATCACCGGTGGCGCCATTGCCTCCACGATCGGCCACGACTCGCACAACGTGTGCGTGGTGGGCGACAACGCCGCCGATATGATGACTGCTGTCGAGGCCGTGGGCCAGGGCGGTCACGTGCTGGTGCGCAACGGCGAGGTCGTGGCGCGCATTCCGCTGGCGCTCGGTGGCCTGATGAGCGAAGGCACGGCCGAGGACGTTGCCGCGCAGCACGACGACTTTATGGTTAAGGCACGCGCCATGGGTATTGAGCCGCCGCTCGACCCCATCATGGGCATCATCTTCCTGCCCCTGCCGGTTATCCCGACGCTCCGCATCCGCCCCGAGGGCATGTTCGACGTCACAACCTTCACCTACGCCGACTAGTCATCGGGGACGTTCTTAAACGTCTAGTCGCCTGCGACACTCTTTGACGTGCTGCCTGGCGCTGCGAATGTGGGACCCCTGGTGCGCGTGAGCTATTTGCCAGGTCCTTGTAACGTTTGCGCCCGCGGAGTCTTACCTGAGCTCCCTTTGGGTACGTTGGAATTGGATACACGTTCGATTCCAACAAGCCCGAAGGGAGCTTTTCTATGTTTAAACTGATTGCATCCGATATGGACGGCACGTTGCTTGACGAAAACAGCCAGGTGCCTCCCGAGACCTACGAACTGATTCTGGCGCTACACGAGCATGGCGTGCATTTCGCCGCATCGTCAGGTCGTCGCTACGATCGCCTGTGCGAGTTCTTTGCGCCCGTTCGCGACAAGATGGACTTTGTCGCCGCTAACGGTGCCCAGGTCTACGCCGACGGCAAAATGGTAGACCGTGAGGTGTATTCGCACCTGGCGATTCGAAGGCTCGCCCAGGCTGTCGCGACGTTTCCCAATCTGCATCTTGCGCTCTTTGACCGAACCAAATCCTTCTTGCTCGATGACGAGTGCAAGTTCGTACGCGAGGTCGATAAGGACCTTCCCAATGCCGAGCGCATTTGGGAACTGCCCGATCCCAGCGTAAATATCATCAAGGCGAGTATCTTTTGCGATGACTGTGCCGTTATGGACAGTGCGTACGTGCTACAGCGAGAACTCGGTCAGCTCTTTACCTTTGCGCCTTCTGGAAACGCGTGGATCGATGCCATGCAGCCCGGTGTGTCGAAGGCCTCGGGCATCGCACAGCTTGCGGAGCATTACGGCATTGGACGCGACGAGATCATGGCGTTTGGCGACTCGATGAACGACTACGAGATCATTCGCTTTGTCGGCACGGGCTGTGCGATGGAAAACGCGCGCCCCGCGCTCAAAGCGGTTGCCGATCGCGTCGTGGGCTGCAACCGCGACCACGCCGTCCAGCAGGAGCTCCGTCGCGTGCTGGAGAGCCTCGCCTAATCCGGCAGTTGGGGACGTTCCTTTTCTGCCGGCAGCCGGGGACAGTCCTTGCGGTTTTCCGGGGGTAGCTAATTTGGGACGGGGCTATTTTAGCTACCCTGCCGGGTTGCTGCTGCTAGGCGAGGGCGGCCATGATGGTGTGGGCGACGCCGTCGTGGTCGTTGTCGAACTCGGTGATGGCGTCGGCGGCCTCGCGGTCTTCGGGCTCGGCGTTGATCATGGCTATGCCATGGCCCGCTGCCTGCAGCAGGGGGATGTCGTTGATGTTGTCGCCGAAGGCCCAGGCGTCGGCGAGACGCTCGCCCAGGTGCTCGCATAGCCACGTGAGGGCCGTTCCCTTGGTGGCGCCCTCGCCCATGACCTCGATATTCATGGCGTACGAACGCGTGACCTCAATGCCTCCGAGCGTGTCGAGCTCCGCCGCGATGGCGTCGCGATCGGCTGGGTCGTGCCAGTACATGGCGATGCGTTCGAGCGTCTCGACCTCGTCGATCTTGCTGTCGATATCCATGTCGATCGGTGTTCGCGTACGCTTGAGCGAAGCCGCGATGTGGGGGTCGCCGCCGCAGAATTCGTCCAGGCGCGCGTAGAGCGAGCGGGGGAGGAAGCACTGCCCGTCCGCGAAGATATCGAAGGTGACGTCATGGCCGGCGGCAATGCTATGGACGCGGTGGGCGATGGCGCGGTCGAGCGGTCGGCTCAAAATGCGCGTAGCACGTGAGGTATCGGTGGGCGTACCGTCGTCGAGCTGCCAGACGCTGGCACCGTTGGCGCAGACCGCGTAGTGTACGGCGGGGTGAGCGAGGATGGGCTCGAAGATGCCCGACAGCGGGCGTCCCGTGCAGGGCACAAATTCAATCCCGCGTCGAGCGAGCTCGTCGAGCATCGCCCAGGTGGCATCGCTCATCTGCTTATCGCTCGTCAGCAGCGTTCCATCCATATCGGAAAACACAATCATTCGTTGCGATCCTTTCTACTGGCATAAAAAGCGTGGCCGAGGGCGGTGATGCCCTGGCCACGCTCGGGTTCTATGACGGTCCGCGTCCTAGCGGTCGGCGAGCGGCTTATACTCCAGCGGCTCGATCACCGGACGATAGGCCGGGCGGATGATGCGATGCGCGCAGAAGAGCTCTTCCATGCGGTGCGCCGACCAGCCGGCCATGCGGGCGACGGCGAACAGCGGCGTAAAGAGCGTCTCGGGCACGCCGAGCATCTTGTAGATAAAGCCCGTGTACAGGTCGATGTTGGCGCAGATGGGCTTGGTCATGCCGTGATCGCGCATCACCTGCGGGGCCAGGCGCTCGATGCGCTCGATGAGCGCGAACTCCTCGCCCAAGTCCTTCTTGGCGGCAAGCGTGCGCGCGTAACGGCGGCACACCTCGGCGCGCGGGTCGCTCAGCGTGTAGACGGCGTGGCCCATACCGTAGATGAGACCCGTGCCGTCGAAGGCCTGCTTGTCGAGAATCTTGCCCAGGTAAGCTGCGACCTCGTCCTCGTCCTCCCAATTGGAGACATGCGCACGGATGTCCTCGTGCATGGACACGACCTTGGCGTTGGCACCGCCGTGGCGCGGGCCCTTGAGCGAGCCGATAGCCGCGGCGTAGGCGGAATACGGGTCGGTGGCCGAGGAGGACAGCACGCGGCAGGCAAACGTGGAGTTGTTGCCGCCGCCGTGCTCGGCATGCAGCATGAGCATAACGTCGAGCAGCATCGCCTCATCGCGGGTGAACGCCATGCCGCCGCGCAGGACCTGTAGGATGGTCTCGGCGGTGGAGAGACCGGGCGTGGGGTGCGGCACGTGAACCTCGGAGCCGCGAAGCTTGGCGATCGAGGCCATGTGTGCGAAGGCAGCGATGCGCGGGAGACGTGCGAGCATGGAAATGGCGACGTCGATTTCGTGCTCGGGCGTGATCACGTCTGGTTCGGCATCGAAGGCGTAAAGCAGCAGCACGGCGCGCTGGAGCACGTTCATGATGCTCGACGACACCGTGGTCATGGGGAACTCTTTGACGTACTCGTCGCTCAGATGTCTAAAGGCACCTAGGCGCTCGCAGAAGCCGTCGAGCTCTTCCTTGTTGGGTAGCGAACCCGTGATAAGCAGATAGGCGACTTCTTCGTAGCCGTAGCGATTCTCGGCCTGGGCATTGTTGACCAGATCCTCGATGCTGTAGCCGCGAAGCGTGAGCTTGCCCTGATCGGGCACGACCTTTCCGTCGACCTTGTTGTAGCCGTGCACATCCGAGATGCGAGTGAGGCCCGCGACCACGCCCGAGCCGTCAGCATTGCGCAGGCCGCGCTTGACATTGTGCTCGACAAACAGGCCCTCGTCATAAGGGTCGGTCGGCAGGCCGTGGTAGAGGTTTTCGCTTTCGGGCGAAATCTGACGGCTCGCCTCGTAATCCAGAACCAGGCGGCTCAGGTGATCGTCGAAGCGGTAGTAGATTTTCTTGGCGTCGTAGGCCATGCGCGCTCCTCTCCGGTCCGCTTTGGGGCGGCGCGCTTGGACGATATGACGTCAAGCTGCCCCGAGCGGCTTGTTCGCTACAGGCGGTACATAAAGTTAAAGACGTCCTCGCGCTGGATGGACACGTTGACGCCCGAAAGCTCGCCGGCCTCGGCCAGGGCCTTCTGCAGCTCGGCGAAGTCGAGTTTGGACTCGGCGGTGTCGGCCAGCATGGTCATGGTGAAGATGTCCTCGATAATGGACTGCGTAATGTCGCGGATGTCGACGTTGGCCTCGCCCAGAACACGGGTGACGCCGGCGACGATACCGGGGCGGTTCTTGCCAAGGACGGTGATGACGATGCGGGAGGACGAGATCTCGGCCATGGGAAACCCTTTCGCGTGGTTGCGGCGCGCGGGGCGCTCCGCTACGGTACAGTGTTCATCATTGTACCTGTCTGGCGCAAAAAAGGGGTCGCTCGCTGCGGCGTTACATGTCTGCAACATGAGCGTGAGGGGGCAGGCCGCATGGGGAAGAGCCGTCTGGCGCGCGTCCAGCTCGTGTTGGGTTGATTTCCGAACTCAGCCGAACACATCGAGCGGATAGGCCGTTCCCGCAGCCAGCCGAACGCCTCCGACCGCTGATTCCAAACTGAAAACGGGGGGCATCCCCCACTATTCGGTAGGGGATACCGCTCCGCGGCGCATGCCGCGGGCGGCGCCCCTATCGGACCACCGTGACCTCAGTTGGGATGGGCCCAGCACCGCGGCGTACTCGGTGGGGTAGAGCCGACTGATCGTCTTCACGTCGCGTATGACGATATTTCGGTCGTCCGGCTCGGTGACGCCGTAGCCGAACGCCTGGAGCGTCTCGATGGACTCCTGGATTCTCTGCTGAAACATGGGTCCCGGATCGACCCTCGGCCCGAGGTACCCGCGCCAGAGGCACGGCGAGACGCGCAGCATGTTATGGATTTTGGAGATTGGCTCGATGTCGGCGTAGACGTTGAGCGTCGCCATGGCGTCCTTGTGCCCGAGGATCGATTGGAGCGCCTTGATATCGCCGCCCTGGCGGATCCACTGCGTGGCGAACGTGTGGCGCAGGCCGTGGAACGTGATCAGCTCGTCGTTGGTGCCCATGAGGCCGTTGGTCTCCGAGAACGTCTTGAACGCCCTGCGGATATAGCTTGTCGTCGCGAAGGTCGCGCCCGGCTCCGACAGGATGTAGCAGCCCCCGATCTCGACCGCCCCGGTAAGGCCGCGCAAGCGCAGCTTTCCGCAGTCGATCTCGTGGATCTCCTTCAGGAAGGGGAGCAGGCCGACCGGGTCGATGGGGATGCCCCTGGCGTCATGGGTCTTGGTGTCCTTGATGAACGAACCCATCCCCTTCGCGTACGCCACCGAGTGCCTGATCGAGATCAGGCCCGTCTCGAAATCCACATCGCACCACCGAAGGCCGCAGACCTCGCCGATTCGCATCCCCGTGTGCAGGGCGAGTACGACCGCCCTCTAATCCTCGGCGGACCAATCGAGTCCGAACTCCTTTCGGGCATCCTCTTCGCTCATGACTTCGAGAAGGTCTCCGGGTTGGCAACGAAGGGCGAGGCATAGCTGCTCGAGTGTGTTGAAGCGAATGCCGCGAATATGCCCTTTTTTAATACGGGACAGGTTCACGGGCGTGGTTCCAATCCTTTCGGCAAGTTCGTTCGAGGAAATCTTTCGCTCGGCCATGATCTTGTCGAGGCGAACAATTACGGGCATGGCGTTTCCTTACGCAATCTCGTCGGAGTCGAGGTACAGCTCTCGGGCGTACAAGAAGAGCTGGGAAAGCATGAACAGGACGATGCCGAGAACCAGAGAGGTCCAATCGAATGATGAAGCGATCTCTTGGGCGCCGACGGCCCCCTCGCCGCCAAACATCGAAACGGAGGTTTTGAGTGAGCCGGCGTAGAGGCTGGTGGCAGCTTGAACAACGAAGAGAATGCCGAGCACCTTCAAGCATGTCGCAGACCCTTTCTTGAAGGGGTCTCCGCTCTTGATCGTCCACACGAGAACGGCGCTGAGGATGGTCGTAGCGATACCGATGACGGCAGGGACCAATGTCGAGATCGCAAGGGCTGGATACGCGGGGGAGTCTGCAATTACAGGGTTGTCGAGCACTTCGATTGCTGGCTTTAAGGAGAACGCCACTTGTGCGATGGCGGTGGCGCAAAGGGTCGCAGAGGCTATCGCACATGCGATGCGGAAGGAATGAAGCCGGGGAGTGCGATTGTCGGAACTCATAATAACCTCCGAAGAATTTAAAAAACTCAGGTTACTTTTTAACAGTTTATGTTAAATTGACTTTGCCGGCAAGTAATAAGGGCCGAGCATTTTGTTCGGCCCCTCTGTTCCGACTGGATGAGGTTAAGGTTGGCGATGAATATGCTCAAAATCTCGAAGGCGATCTTTAGGTCGCTTCTCTCCTCCAGGTCGCTCTGTGTTGTCGTTGTTGCGTTGATGGTTCTTTGTGCTCTGCCCGTCTTCAGGAGCGCGGCTGGCATCGACGGACGGGTCGAATACCTCGAGTCGGGAATAACCCGTGTTGAGCAGGAATTGTCAGCATCCTATGCGGATGCGCTTGTGAATGCGGGGGAGGACGGTGTCTATACCTCTTCATCAAGCATGCCCGCGCTTCTGTACCCTCTTGCCGCGGGACGTCTTATCTTGGCACCGCTCTCTCCCCTACTTCCGTTTCTGCAGATATCGGATGGAGAGTACACCTATTATGACGGATCGAAGGAGTACTTGCTATGGGTCGCAACGGCCGTTGCCGTCTCGTTCCTTGCCGCGCGTCTTAACAAACGTGAAAAGCTCATCATCCAGGCACCGATGGGCGAGCTGGGTAGACTTGTTGCATCGAGCGTATGGGCGAGTGTTTTTGCAATGCTTGCCGTCCTCGCCATCAATCTTCCAGGGATAATCGCCGCGCTTGTGAAGAATGGCCCGGGCTCGCCGTTCTATCCGATAGGCTACATTCAATATGCGACTCCGGTTATCAAACCGGCTTGGCTGGTGTTCGCGCAGACGGCCATCTTGCAATTCTTGGTGGCAGCGTTCATCTCGCTTGTCGTTCACCTTGCCGTGAAGATTGCCAATAACCCTACGCTTGGAATCGTGTTCGTATGTGCCCTGATGGGGGTGACGATGGTTCCCGGGTATTACGGAAGATCCATCGCTTTACGTGAGTTCGCCCTGTTGAATCCCCTTACGTATGCGAACACTGAGTTGACCGTCGGCGCCTATAGCCCGTACCCGACAACGCAGATAGTGAATCTGCCTGGACTTTGCTTCGAGCGTGGCGCGATTGCCCTCGTATGCGCAATCGGGATCGAGGTGCTGGCAATTAGCCTGCTTTGCGTTGCTGGAAAGAGCGGCTGCGCGTGCCCGATATCCCCGATTTGTCTTGAGAGAGGTTCCTTCGCTGCATCGAGAACGGCAACTCGTTCGAGCGCTTGTGCCTCCGCCGTTGCATACGTAAGAACGATGGGGAAACTGCTCCTGCGTTCTCCTGCCCTCGCCGTATGCGCGATTGCAATGTCGACGACGATGCTGGTCCCAGCCCTGGTCGAGGTGTTTCCTGACGCTGATGCCGCTTCCGCCGGTCGGTATAGGGATGGCGAGCTCCGTTCAATAGATCGGTATCTAGAGCAGGACGCTGCGAATATGGACGTCGAGGGCAAGACGGCCCTGGAAGACATGCGAGGTGCCCTTTCGGGTTTCGTGTACGCGCCTACGCCTGCGGAGGGATTTCAGAGCCTTGCGACGTACGAGCGCGCTCGAGGCGAGCTGGGCGCGGCAGATGCGACCCTCCTGCAATCGATCGGAATCGAGCCGGAGACTCCTTCTCGTGCGGAGGCGCGCGCCCTTCTGCTCGAGTCGATCGCGAGCTTGCCGGACCCCAAGGTTTACGAGTTAAGTACGAAGATGCCCCCATTAATCCTCCTTTCCTATCTCCAGGCAGCGCTTCCTTCCTTGTTTTGGCTGTTGCCCGTGGTTGTCACATCGCTTGCGTGCATCCACCTGCAGTGTCGTTCCCTTCTGGTTCTCCAAGTCCCCGCAACAGCGCATGTGCGTTTTCTGACGGCCGTTGCGCTGTCTCTCCTGCTTGGCTTGGCGCTGCTTTTGGTGTCGATGGTTCCCGCTGCGGTTGTGTCCTTGATTAAGAACGGTGCGGGTGGATCGGAGTATCCCGTCGCTCTCATTCGGGCGGGAGCTTCGACAACGTCCATGGTGGGGGAGGCGGTGTTGTGCAGTATTCCGTTGCTGGTCATGGCATACGGCGTGATTTCCGTCGTCGCTGCGTTGACAGCAGCGATTAGCCGCAACCCCGTTGTCACCGGAGTGGTTTGCGCGGTTCTCCTGGTGTTGGGTTCGTTGAGCGCTCATGTTGAAAGTGCGGGCATGGGCGTCGCGCTGCTGGCTCCATTCGCCTCGTTTGATCCCGCTTCCCAGGTGGGGACGATTGGGTTCCTTGGGCGAGGGACGAACGCGATGCCTTTTGGAGAGGTCGTCGGCGCATCGGGCGCTCTGCTGGTGGTTTTGGGCGCCGTATCTCCGTTGGTGGCGCGCCTGGGTGTTCCAAAGATCGAAAGGGGACGGTCTCGATGATTGGCCTTCAAACGCTGACGATCTCTTATGGAAAGAAGGTGCTCGTAGATTCGGTGGACGCTGAGTTTGCCCCGGGTACGGTCTACGGTCTCGTCGCTCCGAACGGGCATGGAAAGACGACGTTGCTGCGTGCGATGGCAGGTTTGCCGGGTCCTCGCGTGGACGGGAGCATCGTTCTGGATGAGGTGCAGGGTACGGGTGCGAGAGAGGTCCGTTCTATGATCTTCTATGCACCTGGTGAGGGGACGCTGCTGTATCCCGGATTGCGTGCGGAAGATCACCTCAAGATGGCTTGCGATATGTGGCCGCATGCTCGCGATATCGAAGAGATAGTGGAACAAACGCAGATAGGCGAGTTCGCGAAGATGAGGATCCGCACTCTGAGCCAGGGCATGAAGCAGCAGCTTACCCTGGCGATTGCGTATGCGACGGGCGCGCGGTACCTTCTATTAGATGAGCCCATGAACGCGCTCGACCCCAGCAGGGTGGACTTGCATTCCGAGATTCTCAGGAAGCTGGCCGATTCTGGTACGTGCATCATCATGTCATCCCACATCTTGGATTCGGTCGATAGGCTGTGCGATGAGATTCTGTTTTTGAAGGATGGGAGGCTCATTAGAAGCATTCCGCAAGATGATGCTGCGCCGAAGTCTCCTGGATCCCATTTCGCAAAGCCTGCCGGACGCGCCGAGGGTGCGCTAAGCACGTATCGGCGACTCTACGAAAAGGGCGGGTAGAAATGCAAGTTAAAAATCTATGTGGTCAATATAATACCGTTGAACCAGCGTATCGATACCGCCCAGCCATTCGCCTCGCCCCCATCGCACGCATCTTCATCCGGTCTGTTACTTTTAATCTAACAATTCTTTGAGGAACGTAGGTGCTTCTAAATGTACTGTCGACTTCTTCTCAAACTGATCCTAAGAGACAAGGCCGTATGGATTTGTACGCTCGTTCTTGCCGCAGCCTTTTCCGCCCCCATTGCGTTCAATTCACCCATCTACGGGCCCTTCTTTATGAAGCAGGGCATGCAGGGCTTTGTCGACGCATTCAATACGCGCGCGCCCCAGGCCAGCGGCACAGACCTATCTCCAGAGCAGCAAAATGACGCGGAGCTTGCAAGATACGCGAACGCCGCCCTTGCCGCTCAAACCGACGCCGCCTTTCTCGATTCTGCCGAGAGCTACTACGCGCTCATGGGCGAAGGCTTCCAATCCGGGTCCATCGTGGGAGACCGAGAGACCAATGACGCGGCGCTCGCATATTGCCGTGCCCTGAGCAGCTCCGGCATCACGGATATCCCGGCCTCCGCAAACGACCTGCCATTCCTTTCCTTCCTGCCTTACGCCATTGCCACGGCGCCGTCTTTCCTTCCCTTCATCCCCTTCCTTCTCTCGTCGATACTCCTGCTCGGAGCCACAAGGCCTGCGACCCTGGCGGCGAAGGCGCCCGTGCCCAAATTCCGGCGCCTTATCCAGATCGTGTTTTCGATAATCGCCGCGGGGACCGCGATGCTCCTCGCCGGCCTCGCACCCGGGGGCATTTACGCCTTGGCCCTAAACGGCTTCGGGCAAATTGGGTACCCGATCGCCTTCTTCCATGACGGCGCGCTTGCCACCACGACTGCGGGAAACGTCTTCACAGCCCTGCTTATCGCGCTTCTTGCGGGCGGAACCTTAATATCCGTTTGCTCCGCCGTCCTATCGACCGCAACGAGGCGCGTCCTCGCGGGCCCCCTTGCCTCCGCGCTGCTCGTCGCGGCCCCGGTGTTCCCGTTACTGTCCGATTCGGCACTGGGGCATAACGCCGCGCTCAATCTCCTGCCGCTGGCCGTATTCTCGCCTATCGAGGCAACGGGTTACGTAGGATGCTTCCCGACAGAATTCATTGGCTCCGGTTCAGGCGGTGCATCGATGCTTGCCGTGGCCCTGGCATACGTCGCGGTCTTTTTTGCGGTCGGCGCCGTTGCGACACGTTCCCCCAAACAGCCTGGACCCGCGAAAAAGCACCATGGGCTCGAGCTTCTGGACGCGAGCGTGGGATACGGAAGCACGACGATACTTTCAATCGGGTCGCTTTTCCTGAGCCCGGGAACGGCGGCGGGCCTCGTCGCCCCCAACGGCTCGGGGAAAACCACCCTTCTTGAAGCGCTGTCGGGCCAATTTCCCACCCGCATCCGCTCGGGAAGCCTGGCGGCAGACGGAATCTGCCAACGTCGATCAGCCGAATTTGCAGAACTCGTCTACCTGAGCTCTTCGGGCAGCGCGGATCTCTATCCCACGCTATCGGCCATCGAGCACCTCGCTTTCGTTAGGGAGGCGTGGAAATCGGCCGCCGACATCGACTCGCTCTGCGACTCCCTCGGAATCTCCCCATATCTCGACAAGCCGACCCGTAAACTCTCGACAGGAATGAAGCAGCAGGTAAAGCTTGCCATGGCGATATCGACCGGTTGCCCGTACCTTATCCTCGATGAACCGCTGAACGGCCTCGATCCGGGAAAGCGGAAAACCTCCTGCGACGCGATGCGCAGCGAAGTGGCGCGGGGACGCAGCGTGCTCATTTCAAGCCATCTACTCGACGACCTGGCAGACCTTACCAACTCGTTCTACTTCATCGAAGCCGGCACGCTCGTGGAAAAGATCAAGTCGTCCTCGCAGACGCTCAAGCAGGAATACCTCGATACATACGAGAGATGAATGTGGGGGAGTGTTCGGATGAAGTTGATATTTAAGGTCCAGCTCGTGTCGTTCCGAAAAGACCGTGAACCTTTTGTGGGACACGCGGCGCCGTGGTACCATAGCCGAGTTTGTTGTCTTGGTCGGAAACCAAGACGCCTTATGCGCTGATCGGTAACCAGCGCCTGACCAATAAGGAGTCCTACCATGAAGCAGGGTATCCATCCCCAGTATGTCGAGTGCACGGTGACGTGCTCCTGCGGCAACACCTTCAAGACGCACGCTACCGTGTCCGAGATGAAGGTCGAGCTTTGCAACGAGTGCCACCCGTTCTACACCGGCCAGCAGAAGTTCGTCGACACCGGTGGACGCGTCCAGCGCTTCGCCGACAAGTTCGGTGGCGCCGCTGCCGCCCAGCTCAAGAAGGCCGAGGAGGCCAAGGCTGCCAAGGCCGCCAAGGCTGCTGAGGCCGAGGCCGCTCGCAAGGCCGCCGCTGAGGCTAAGGCTGCCGAGAAGGCCAAGCGTGCTGCTAAGTTTGCCGAGGAGGCTGCCAAGCAGGCCGCCGAGGCTCCCGCAGAGGCTCCCGTCGAGGAGGCCGCTGCCGAGGCCGAGACCACCGAGGCTGCTGAGTAAATAGCTCGCCGCGGAATCACTCGCATTCATGGCATAAGGGCCGTGCATCCGTTTGGGTGCGCGGCCCTTTTCTTTTTATTGGTGCAAACCAACCTGCCCCCATTACACCAAATGGCAGAGAGGCAGCGTTTGCCCAGATAAAACCTGCCAAAATTAACCTGTCCCATTGTGGCAGGTTGGTCGTAGTTATTACGTGGCGGTCGAGGTCGACCGTATAGGCCGCGCCTTGTTTGGCTAAAGTACAATCATCTGTGTTTAACTCGCCCGCAGCTGCACGGCGTGGGCGATGGCCAAAAAGGAAAACCACATGGGATTCATGTCAAAGCTGCTGTCCTTTGGATCCGATAAGGACCTTAAGCGCTACTACAAGATCGTCGACCAGATCAACGGTCTTGAGCCCCAGTTTGAGAAGATGACCGAGGAGGAGCTCCGCGCCCAGACCGATAAGTTCCGCAAGCGATACGCCAACGGCGAGTCACTCGACGATATGCTCCCCGAGGCTTTTGCCACCGTGCGCGAGGCTTCAAAGCGCATCACGGGCATGCGTCACTTTGACGTACAGCTCATTGGCGCCATGGCGCTTCATGAGGGTCATATTGCCGAGATGAAGACCGGCGAGGGCAAGACACTCGTTTCTACGCTGGCCGGCTACCTCAATGCCATCTCCGGCAAGGGCGTGCACGTCGTTACCGTCAACGACTACCTGGCCAGGCGTGACTCCGAGTGGATGGGTCGTATCTATAAGTATTTGGGTATGACCGTCGGTCTGCTGCAGAACAACATGCCGCTCGAGCTTAAGCGCCCGGCCTACCAGGCCGATGTCACCTATGGCACCAACTCCGAGTTTGGCTTCGATTATCTGCGCGACAACATGGTCACCCGCCCCGAGCAGCGTGTTCAGCGCGGTCACAACTACGCCATCGTCGACGAGGTCGACTCCATCCTGATCGATGAGGCTAGAACGCCGCTCATCATCTCGGGCGCCGGTACCAAGTCGGCTAGCACCTATAAGGATTTTGCGCGCGCCGTGCGCGGTCTGGAGCGCGGCGAGGACGTGTCGCACGACATGCTCACCGCCACCGAGGACGTGGAGCCCACGGGCGACTACGTCATGGATGAGGCCAAGCACACCATCGCCGCCACCGAGCGCGGCCTTAAGAAGATCGAGCGCCGTCTGGGCATCGAGGACATCTACGCCGACCTTTCGGGCCAGCTGGTCAACCACCTGCAGCAGGCGCTGAAGGCCCAATACATGTTCCACCGCGATAAGCAGTACGTGGTCACCAACGGCGAGGTCAAGATCGTCGACGAGTTCACCGGTCGCATCATGGAAGGCCGCCGCTATTCCGAGGGCTTGCACCAGGCCATCGAGGCCAAAGAGGGCGTGCTCGTGCGCGAGGAGAACCAGACGCTGGCCACCATCACCTTGCAGAACTACTTCCGTCTGTATGACAAGCTCTCCGGTATGACCGGTACGGCACTCACCGAGGATGCCGAGTTCCGCGAGATCTACAAGCTGCCCGTCGAGGTCATCCCCTCCAACAGGCCCGTTCAGCGTGTTGATCACGAGGACTTGGTGTACCGCACCGTCCAGGCCAAGTACAACGCCGTTGCCGACGACGTCGAGCGACGTCACGCCAAGGGTCAGCCGGTCCTGGTGGGCACCGTCTCCATCGAAAGCTCCGAGAAGCTGTCGGCCGCCCTTACCAAGCGCGGCATCGCGCACGAGGTCCTCAACGCTAAGCATCACGAGCGCGAGGCTCATATCGTTGCCCAGGCCGGACGCTACGGCGCCGTGACCATCGCTACTAACATGGCCGGTCGTGGTACCGACATCCTGCTGGGCGGCAACCCCGACGAGCTGGTGCGCGAGCGCCTGGAGTACGCGGGCCTGACCATGGAGGACGTGACGCCCGAGCAGCTCGAGCAGTTTAACGCCGAGGCCAAGGAGACCTGCAAGGCCGAGCGCGAGCGCGTGCTTGCCGCAGGCGGCCTGACCGTCATCGGTACCGAGCGCCATGAATCCCGTCGTATCGACAACCAGCTGCGCGGCCGTTCCGGCCGTCAGGGCGACCCGGGCGAGACTCAGTTCTACCTGTCGCTCGAGGACGACCTCATGCGCCTGTTCGGCGGCGACAAGATGGACCGCGTCTCCAAGATGATGGTCACCGCCGACATGGGCGACGACATGCCCATCCAGCACAAGATCATCTCCAAGGCCGTCGAGAGCGCCCAGCACAAGGTCGAGAGCATCAACTTCTCCATGCGTAAGAGCGTCCTTGAGTACGATGACGTCATGAACAAGCAGCGCCAGGTCATCTACGCCGAGCGTAACAAGATTCTGGATGGCAAGGACCTGACCGACCACATCACCGAGGTCATGCACGACACCGTGTACCGCTGCGTGCAGGAGTTCTGCACCAAGGACAGCCACGATGGCGAGCGCGATCTCGAGGGCCTGCGCAAGTGGGTCGTGGAGTTGACCGGCCATATCGATACGCCCAAGTTCCCCGACGAGGACTTTGAGGCCCTGGCTGCCGATGTCCTGGCCTACGTTGAGAAGTGCTACAACATGAAGGCCGAGCGCCTGGGTGAGGACCTCATGCGCGAGCTCAACACCCAGGTCATGCTGCGCGTTATCGATACTCGCTGGATGAACTACCTGCAGGAGATGGACTACCTCAAGACCGGTATCGGACTGCGCGGCTTTGGTCAGCGCGACCCGCTGGTCGAGTACAAGACTGAGGCTTATGGCGCGTTCCAGATGCTCGTCGACACCATGTACGAGGATTACCTGCGTACCGTTCTGCGCATCGAGATCAAGGCCGCCCCGCAGGCCGTGGGGCACAAGGAGGACCCCGCGCTCGAGGGTGCGCACTTCTCCGGCCCCGCCGATGTCGATGGCGACAACGGCAACTCGGTGCTGCGCAAGCAGGCACAGGTGCAGGCTCGTACTGCCGTCCAGGGAGGCCCGGCTGCCGTTAACAACGGTGGTAAGGTGACGACCTACCGCAAGTCCGAGAGCGACGATCCGTACGTCAACGTGGGTCGCAACGACCTGTGCCCCTGCGGCAGCGGCAAGAAGTTCAAGTACTGCCACGGCAGGAATCGTTAATGGTCGAGGCTTTAGAGGTAACGCCCGCCGAGCTGGACGCGTTTGCGGACCGGCTCGGCGAGGTCGAGTCGTATCTTCATTTGGACGAGAAGCGCACGCGTGTGACCGAGCTCGAGGCCAAAAGCGTGGCCCCTGGCTTTTGGGATGACGCCGACGCCGCTCGCGCCACCATGGAGGAGATCGCTCGCGCCAAGGAAGATATCGCTGCCGTGGATACCGCGCGCGGCGAGCTATCTGACGCCCGCGCGGCGCTGGAGCTTGCCGAGGAGATGGGCGACGACCCCGATGCCGCCGCATTGCGCGAGGAGGCTGCCGCTACGGCAAAACGCCTGGCCCGCGCTATCGACGAGCTCGAGCTTTCGAGCTGGTTTACCGGTGAGTTCGATCACGGCGACGCGATTGTGACCATCAAGCCCGGACAGGGCGGCCTGGAGGCGCAGGACTGGACCTTCATGCTCTTTAAGATGTACATGAAGTACTGCCAGCGCCGCGGCTGGAAGGTCACCATTAACGACTGCCCCGCTGCCGAGGTCATCGGCATCGACCGTGCGACCTTTACCGTCGAGGGCAAGGATGCCTTTGGCATGCTGCGTGCCGAGGCCGGTGTGCACCGCCTGGTACGTATTAGCCCCACCGACGACAAGAAGCGCCGCCAGACCACGTTTGCCGGCGTCGAGGTCATCCCCGTGCTGCCTGACGATATCGACATCGAGATCAGCCCCGACGATATTCGCGTGGACGTGTATCACGCGAGCGGCCCGGGCGGCCAGGGCGTCAACACCACCGACTCCGCCGTACGCGTGACGCATTTTCCCAGCGGCATCGTTGTCACTTGCCAAAACGAGCGCAGCCAGATTCAGAACAAGGCCGCGTGCATGCAGATTCTCAAGGCCCGTCTGTACGAGATCGAGCTCGAGAAGCGCGCCGAGGCGCTCGACGAGATTCGTGGGCCCAAGACCACAATCGGTTTTGGTAACCAGATTCGCAGCTACGTGCTCTACCCGTATCAGATGGTCAAGGACCTGCGCACGGGCGTGGAGACCAGCAACGTCGAGGCCGTTCTCGACGATGGCGATCTGGATCCGTTTGTGATCGGCTACCATCGCTGGGCAACCGGCAACGCCGATGCGGAAGGCTCGGACGCCTAGGCACATGGTTGGCTCCGGGTCGATGCAAACACTTCGCAGGGGTGGTATTTGCTCGGTGAATCGGTAGAATCGAATACAGCAAGAAGTTCAAAGCGCACTCGTTTGGGTGCGCTTTTTTGAGGGAGGCTGCATGGCATATCGTCTGGACATCAAGCGCATTCTTTCGCTGAACTTCTTTCACGATCTGCCCAAGATTATGCTGGGCTGCGCTCTGGCCGCTATCGCGACGGATCTATTTTTGATTCCCAACGGTCTTGCTGCCGGCGGCGTTACGGGCCTCGCCACGATTATCCAGGCGGTTGGCGCCTCGCATGGCATATCGCTTCCCGTCGGTATTCAAACCATCGTGATGAATGCCTTGCTGCTGCTGGTCGTTATGCGCGAGGGTGGCATGTTCTACGTGGTCCAGACGGCGACGGGCTTTGTGCTGCTGGGCTTCTTTACCGATCTGTTCGCCCCGTTTGTAGCACCTCTGGCGGATGCGGACCTGATGCTTCCCGCTATGTGGGGCGGCATTATTACGGGCATCGGTTACGGCATGGTGTTGCGCGCCGGCGCCAACACCGGCGGCTCGGACACGATTGGCCAAATCATCTCGCGTAACACCTCGCTGCCGGTAGGTTCGACCGTCATGGCAATCGATGTTGCCGTGTGCGCGCTGTCGGCTCCGGTCTTTTCAGTCGAAAACGCACTATATGCAGGCCTTTCGATGGTCATTAGCGGCTACGTGATCGATGCCGTGGTCGATGGTGGCAACAAGCGCCGTATGGTACTCATCATCTCGGACAAGTTTCCTGATATCGCTGCCGATATTATGTATGGCCTGGGTCGTGGTTGTACCAAGTTTAAGGCGACTGGCATGTATTCGGGTGCCGAGAAGCCGGTGATTATGGTCATCGTGAGCCGTCGAGAGCTCAATACCCTCAAGACGATTGTGCGCGAGCGCGATCCTCACGCCATTGTGACGGTCGCTGACGTTACGGAAGCCTTCGGCGAGGGATTCAAGGACATTAGCGCGTAGGGTCGATCGCGTTCCATCCAAAAGACGTTCACATTGATAAACCGTTTCATCAGCGGTTCTGCCTGCTAAATTGTTCAAATAATGATAAAAACTCTGGTAAAGCCATCTGTTTCCAGCATAATGAATGGCGTACGTGCATTGCGGCTGTGTTGGGACTACCTTTCCGTGCCGTGCGCATCTTGTCTAAAGAGGATGAAAGGAAGGCACAATGAGCGACGAAGAGCTCAAAAAGGTTGCCAACGAGGTAAGGAAGGGCATCGTCACCGGCGTGCACGCTGCCAAGTCCGGCCATCCGGGCGGTTCGCTCGGCGCTGCCGACATCATGACCTATCTGTACTTTGAGGAAATGAACGTCGACCCGGCCGACCCCCGCAAGGCCGACCGCGACCGCTTCGTGCTTTCCAAGGGTCACTGCGCGCCTGGTCTGTACGCCGTGCTCGCCGAGCGCGGATTCTTCCCCAAAGAGGATCTCGAGACGCTGCGCCACATCGGCAGCCACCTGCAGGGCCATCCCAACATGAACGACACCCCGGGCGTCGATATGTCCACCGGCTCGCTCGGCCAGGGCATCTCCGCCGCCGTGGGCATGGCGGTTGCCGCCAAGCACTGGGGCGACGACTATCGCACCTACGCCCTGCTGGGCGACGGCGAGAGCGAGGAGGGCCAGGTCTGGGAGGCAGCCATGTTTGCCGGCAACCAGCAGCTCGACAACCTCTGCGTGATCGTCGACCATAACGGCCTGCAGATCGACGGCCCCGTCGAGGAGGTCAACGACCCCATGCCGCTCGCCGACAAATTCCGCGCCTTCAAGTTCCATGTGGTGGAGCTCGCCGACGGCAACGACTTCGACCAGATCCGCGCCGCCTTTGCCGAGGCCCGCGCCACCAAGGGTCAGCCGACCGCCATTATCGCCGAGACCACGAAGGGCAAGGGCGTCTCCTTTATGGAGAACCAGGTGGGTTGGCACGGTAAGGCCCCCAACGATGAACAGTTTGAGCAGGCCATGGCAGAGCTCACGGCCGCCGGAGAGGAGCTCTAGGATGGCAGACGTCAAGAAAATCGCCACGCGCGTAAGCTACGGCGAGGCCCTCGTCGAGCTCGCCAGCGAGCACGATGACTTTGTGGTCCTCGACGCCGACCTGGCCGCCGCCACGCAGACCGGCAAGTTTAAGGCCGCCTGCCCCGACCGTTTCTTTGATGTGGGCATTGCCGAGAGCAACCTGATGGGCGTCGCCGCCGGTATCGCGACCACTGGCCGCGTTGCCTTCGCGAGCACCTTTGCCATGTTCGCTGCCGGTCGCGCCTTTGAGCAGGTCCGTAACTCCATCGGCTATCCGCACCTTAACGTTAAGATCGGTGCCACGCACGCCGGTATCTCGGTGGGCGAGGATGGCGCCACGCACCAGTGCTGCGAGGATATCGCCCTGATGCGTGTCATCCCCGGCATGACCGTGATCGTTCCCGCCGACGACATCGAGGCCCGTGCCGTGACGCGCGCCGCCTACGAGTGCGACGGCCCCGTGTACATGCGCTTCGCCCGTCTGGCCTCGCCGGTTATCAACGACCCCGAGACCTACAAGTTCGAGGTGGGCAAGGGCATCGTCATGCGCGAGGGCACCGACGTCACCATCATCGCCTGCGGCCTGATGGTCGGCGAGGCGCTCGAGGCCGCTGAGCAGCTTGCTGCCGAGGGCATCGATGCCGAGGTCATCAACATGCACACCATCAAGCCCATCGATGCCGATCTGATCGTCAAGAGCGCCACCAAGACCGGCCACGTCGTGACCGTCGAGGAGCACTCTGTGATCGGTGGCCTGGGTAGCGCCGTTGCCGACGTCCTGTGCGAGCAGTGCCCGACGCCGCTCAAGAAGATCGGCGTCAACGACACCTTCGGTGAGTCCGGCCCGGGTGCCGAGCTCCTGCACAAGTACGGCCTGGACGCCGCCAACATCGTGGCGACCACCAAGGAGTTCTTGGCGTAGAGCAACCATCGCTCATCTGGCTGCAAACCAAACACGCATAAACAAAAGCAGGGGCGTCCTCAAAGAGGGCGCCCCTGCTTCAGTTGGCAACAAGCAAATCAAGCCCATATCAAGCAAGGGCTTCCTCCGGGAAACGGGCTCATCCCAACAAAGTGCAATTCAGCCCCCAAGCATAGCGCTGCTGCACCCAAGTAAAACGCAGCGACCCCTTAGTTACCGCAGGCCGGGCACAGGGTTACTCTCCAAATCTTTCCGCAGGACGGAGGAGCCCCCGCCGCGCGAAGCGCGCAGCGGGGGCTCCGACATGTCCGAGGACGATTTGGAGAGTAACCCTGTGTCCGGCCGACGGGATCCCTAAGCACGCCATGCTTCTTATGTGCAGCAAAGCTAATGCTGCTAAAATACAAAGCGCTCATGTAGTTTAAACGCACGACGATAAGGAGCACCAGTGGGTAACCACTTCCGTACCTCCGGTGCGGGCGATGATGCCCCCAAGACGCAGGCAGGCGTCCAGGGCAGTCGTTTCGCCACTCCGGATTCAGAGGGCCAGCCTGTTGCTCAGGCCCCCACTCAGCCGGCAGATCAGGCACAGCCGGCATCCGATCCCTTTGCCTACAATCCAACCAGCGATGTCGCGCTTTCCGGTACGGCGGGTTTTGAGCCCGTTCAGGCCGTGACCGCTCGCGTGGAGCAGTCTCAGGCTGGTGCCGCCACGCCGCAGCCTACCATGGCCGGCATTCCCGACCCCTTGGCCCCTGCGACGCCGGCTCCTCAGCCTGCGCAGTCAGGTCTCTTTGCTGCTATTCCCGATCCCACGCAGCCTGCTGCCCCGGTGGTCGAGAGCGATCAGGCCGCCGAGGTCGCAAGCCTCGATAACGCGCTCAACAACCCCGATTTCACGTCGGTGTTTGCGCCCATCGATCCGCAGGCCAGCCGCAAGAAGATGGCCAAGCAGGCCGGTGTCGAGCCCGTTATCCTTATGGAGCATGTCACCAAAATCTATCCGGCACAGCCCAACAAGCCTGCACTCGACGACATCAACATCGAGATCTATCCGGGCGAGTTCGTCTTCCTGGTCGGTCACTCCGGCTCGGGTAAGACCACGCTGCTGTCGACGCTCAACCGCGACGTCAAGCCGACGAGCGGCCGCATCCTGGTTGCCGGTCAGGACCTCATGAAGATCAAGAACCGCAAGGTTCCGTTCCTGCGCCGCCAGATTGGCGCCGTGTTCCAGGACTTTAAGCTTCTGCCGCAAAAGACCGCCTACGAAAACGTGGCGTTTGCCCTGCAGTGCATCGGCAAGCCCAAGGGCGTCATTCACAGCCAGGTGCCCGAGGTGCTGCGTCTGGTCGGTCTGGCCGATCAGATGGACTCGCTGCCCGACCAGCTTTCCGGTGGCGAGCAGCAGCGCGTTGCCGTCGCCCGCGCTATGGTCAACCGCCCGCCGCTGCTGATCTGCGACGAGCCCACGGGTAACCTCGACCCGGCGATCTCGCTGGGCATCATGAAGCTGCTCGAGCGTATTAACCGCACCGGCACCACCGTGATCGTCGCCACGCACGACCGCGAGATGGTCGATAGCATGCACCGTCGCGTGATCGCCCTCGAGGGCGGCCACGTCATCCGCGACCAGGAGAGGGGAGGTTACGGCAACTATGGCACCAACTAACGTGGGCTACTCCTTCAAAGAGGCAATCAGCCACTTCTTCCGTAACTGGACTACCTCGCTCGGCGCCGTCATCACGATCTTCCTTTCGCTGTTTATCATCGGCCTGTTCATCATGGGCTCCGCGATGCTGAACTCCGTGATCGGCACCGTCGAGGATCAGGTTGTCATCAACGCGTTCATTAGCGATGACGCCGATCAGGCCGATGTTCAGGCTTTTGAGGCCGAGCTTAAGACGTGGAATAACGTCAAGTCCGTGACCTATAAGGACAAGGACGACGCGCTGGCCGAGTATACGAGCAAGATGTCGGGCAACGCCGACGCCACCATGAGCGCGCTCGATGGCCAGAATCCGCTGCCGGCTTCGTTTGCAATTGAGATGGACGATCCGTCCAAGGTCGAGAGCACGGCCAAAAAGCTCAAGAAGGATGCCGATTTCCAGAAGATCGCGGATGACGGCGACGTCAACGCGAGCGTGCTGTACGGCCAGGAGGAAGTGAGCCGCCTGTTCCAGGTGACCAACTATATCCGCATCGCCGCCGTGGTGCTCGTTGGCCTTCTGACCTTTATCGCATTCATCTTCATCAACAACACGATTCGCCTGTCCATCACGGCGCGTCGTCGTGAGATAGCGATTATGCGTCTGGTCGGCGCCAGCAACGGCTTCATTCGCGGCCCGTTTATCACCGAGGGCGTGCTGCAGGCCATTTTGGGCTCGCTGCTTTCCATCGGCGTTCTGGAGCTGCTGCGCAATCTGATGATTCCGCGTCTGCAGGAGAGCATCGGCTGGATGTCGTTTGCCCTGCCGATGCAGTACTACCTGGTGACCTATGCTGCGCTGATTCTGGTCGGCGTGATTATCGGTCTCTTTGGTTCTGCCATCGCCATGCGCCGCTACCTGCGCGTGTAGGCATGCCTGGAATTTATCCCTTCCAACGGGTCGTCTCTTATGGGGCGGCCCGTTTTTTGATCCCTAGGGGACGGGGGAAACGGATCATCGTGGCGCTGGTCTATCTATGTGATTATGTGATCCGTTTTCCTCCGTCCCCTAGGGATCATTTGGGTAGACTCTTGGGATGTAAACGGCAATCGATAGTTAGGAGGCGCCATGGGGCGCAATAACAAGCATAAGCGTGGAGCTCGCAATAAGCGCGGGCCGGTGCGCAGCGAACGCCGTCCGAGCCTGACCGGGCGCGTGCAGCTCCATGAGCACAGTGCCTATGTCATAACCGAGAATGGCGACTACAAGGTCATGGGCCGCGGTAAGCGCGAGATCGTGGATGGCGATACCGTTGCCGTGAGCATTAAGAACAGCCCGCACGGTGAGCGGCGCGCCGTGATCGAAGGCGTGGTTGAGCGCGCAGCCATAAGCGTGGTGGGTACGTACCAGACCGCCGGTCCGCTCGGTGTGATCGAGCCGCTCGATTCGCGCCTGAAGGCCGACTTCTTCATTCTGCCCGAGGATACCTCGGCGGATCGCCTGGGCGTCCACCCGGGTGATGCCGTTGTCGCGCGCATTTTGACCTACCCGACGCGCCTGGAATCGGGCACCGTGACGATCGAACGCCGCATTGGCGGAGATGACGCGCCCGATTTGGGCGTTCAATATGTGATGGCGCGTTACGGCTATACCGATAGCTATCCCGAGGCCGCGCTAGACGAGGCCGAGGGGCTTTCGCTCGATGTGTCCGCGGCGCTTAAGGACCCGCTCCGCCGCGATCTGCGCGACCGCTTTGTCATCACGATCGACCCGGTCGACGCGCGCGACTTTGACGATGCCATTTCGCTGGAGCGCACGCCCGAGGGTGGCTACAAGCTGGGTGTGCATATCGCCGACGTTTCACACTATGTGGCTTGGGACGGGCATATCGATCTTGAGGCTCGTCACCGCACGACGTCGGTGTATCTTGCCGATCGTGTACTCCCCATGTTGCCCGAACGCCTGTCCTGTGACCTGTGCTCGCTTCGCCCTGACGAGGACCGTCTTGCGTTTACCGTCGATATCGAGCTCGATGCGCGGGGTCGCGTGCGGCATTACGATCCGTACCCCAGCGTGATTCGCTCGCGTGTGCGTATGGACTATGACGGCGCCGAGGCGCTGCTGGTGCGTGCCGGCGCGGTTGAGTATTCGGTGCTGGAGGGTGCGGCCGAGGATGTTGCGGCTGCTGAGGTCTCGCGCGAGGACGCGCTTGAGCGCGGTCTTGCGTGCGAGGAGGCCGCCCGCGGCTACAACGTCGACCTTGGCGATTTCCTTGTCGCCGCCAACGAACTCGCCGAACTTCGCCGTCGTATTCGTCGCGCCCGCGGCTCAGTCGATTTTGACACGGCCGAGATTCGCGCTCTATTGGATGAGGACGGAGTGCCCGTGCAGATTGTGGCGCGTGAGCGTTCGTGTGCCACGTCGCTTATCGAGGAAGCCATGCTGCTCGCCAACGAGTGCGTTGCAGAGTGGCTGGCAGACCGTGATATCGAGGCCTGCTATCGCGTGCATGAGGATCCGAGCCCCGATAGCCTGCACGGTGCCGCCGTTGCGCTGGCGCAGCTAGGCATCATCGACGATCGCCGTGCTGCCGGTATTGCCCTGGGGAGCCCCGATGAGCTGCAGGCTGCAGTTGATGCTGCCGCCGGTACGGCCAACGCACCGCTCGTCAACACGCTGCTTCTGCGCAGCATGCAGCGCGCGCTGTACAAGCCGCGCAACGAGGGCCACTTTGCGCTCGCCGCGCCGTGCTACTGTCACTTTACGAGTCCCATCCGTCGCTACCCCGATCTGGTGGTGCACCGCGTGCTCAAACTGCAGTTGGCCTATGAGCAGCTCGGCGGCAAGGACGCCTTGGTCCGTACGCCGCGGCTGATCGGCAAGGGGCGCGAGTCGCTGCCGCGCATTCTGCCGCAGATCTGCCGCGCATGCAGCGATGCCGAGCGCGCGGCAGATGCCGCCAGCCATGCGACGCAAAAGATTAAGATTGCCCAGTACTATGAGGATCGTCTGGGCGAGCGCTATGCCGGAACCGTCTCGTGGGTTAGCAGTATGGGCCTCTTTGTGCGCTTGGACCTAACGCAGGTCGAAGGCTTGGTTTCGATCAAGAGCCTGGGCAACGAGTGGTTCGAGTTCGACGAGGACGCGCTTACGCTGACGGGCGCCGACACGGGGACTCGCTATGAACTGGGTCAGCGCGTGATTGTCGAGGTCTCGCGCGTCAATACCACGCGTGGGCACTTGGACTTTAAGCTTATCCATTAGCCAAATCCCGACTCATGGTGGGGGAGCGGAGGGCGGCCTTTCGGGACCGTCCTTCGCATTTGAATCGTGACTACCTTGCCGTCTGCTCGGCCGCCCGCTTACCTGCCATTTGAGAGGTAAAACCTACCAAAATAAACCTGTCCCTTTTGGCAGGTTTACAAGAAAGCGGGGATGAGATGGCGACGGTGTACGGTTATGCGCGGGTGAGTTCGCGCGATCAGAACCTTAATCGGCAGCTGGATGCGCTGGGCGCCTATGGCGTGGGCTCAGCGAATATTTATGCCGACCATGCGAGCGGCAAGGACTTCGATCGACCGCATTATCGCGAGCTGCTGCACGTCCTGGGAGACGGGGACGTGCTGGTGGTGCTTTCTATCGACCGACTTGGTCGTAATTACTCCGAGATTCTTGAGGAATGGCGACGCATTACCAAGGAGCTCGGGGTTGCCATTGTGGTGTTGGACATGCCATTGCTTGACACGCGCGCTAGGGCCAGCGGCGCGCCGGATGTGACCAACACCCTGATTGCCGATATTGTGCTGCAACTGCTGAGCTATGTGGCGCAGGTGGAGCGCGAGAATATCCATCGGCGCCAGGCGGAGGGAATTGCAGCGGCGCGGGCTCGAGGGGTCCGTTTCGGTCGACCTCGCAAGCCGTGCCCTCCTCAGTTTGAGCTGGTGCGCGATGGCTATGAGGCGGGCGATATTACCCGCAGTCAGGCAGCAAAGTGCCTGGGCGTGTGCGTGGGGACGTTCGATCGCTGGATGCGCGAGGCGGGGTAGGGGTTTGCGTCGCTTTGTCGCTTCCTGTTGCGATTCAAATTTTGATACGGTGACGATGTCATTTGGGGCTACACTCGCTGATATTCAAAAAAAGGAGGTTGGCCCTTGGCGCGCGTAAAACAAATAATCGGATGGACCGCGATTGTTCTGTTCGCTGCAACGCTGGCGGGTATCTGGGTGCTGACGGAGCAAAATGCGGTGGAGACGTCGTTGCTGAGCGAGTCCACCGCGCGTGTGGTGGAGGGTCAGGCCACGGGCGTTCAGGCTGCCGATGCCACGGGTGAAGCCCAGGCGGAGAACGGAATGACCGGGGGCACCGATTCGGCTGCCTCGAATGTCCGGTCTGGCCGACTTGCTTCCATTCGCATCTGGGTGGGCACAAACGTCCGTCGCGTTGCCCATACCGTAGAGTTTTTCTTCGTCGGATTGTTCGCCTCGGTGGTCGTGGTTTGCTTTTCCAAGCGTCCGTGGAGCGTATGCTCCCGTTGCGTGCCCGTATTGCTCTTTTGCGCCGCCTGCTCCGTTGGCGATCAGGTGCATAAGATCTTTGTTCCCGGCAGGCATTTCGACGTCATCGATCTAGGATTCGATGCTGCGGGCTATGTCACCGCCATGCTGTTGGTATTGCTGGCAGCGGCGTTGGTGCGCCATGCGACTCGGCCGATCGGCGCCCATGCGAGGCGCTAGCCGGTAACAAACCCGTTTCTGATAATGCGACCTCGTTGAATTATTTTGTGTCGCGCGTATTTCCGAGCGGTCGGATTTGAGGGGCGAGCGGTAGAACGCTCGCCCTTTGTGCGTCACGATGCGGCACAATGTACCGCAAAAGCTGTTTGTATCCGGTACGAATCGTTCGTTGGTCTTTAATTCTTCTCAACGGAGGTGTTTGAGATGGCAAACGGATTGCTTTTGCGGCTTCGCGAGCGTGAGCTCAGCGCGAGCCCGGCGGAACGCAATGTCATCGCATATGTAAGCGCTCATCCGCACGAGGTGGTCGGGCTGTCCGTCCGCGGTCTTGCCGATGTCACGTTCTCCTCGCCCTCGAGCATTTTGCGCTTTTGCAAGCGTTTGGGTTTTGCGGGCTACAAGGAGTTCCAGCGCGAACTGATTGCCGAGCTGGCGCTCTTAGGTGACAAGAAAGACGTAGCCCTCGAGGACATCTCCATGGATGACAGCGTCGAACGTATCGTGGGGAAGGTGATGAAAAGCAACGTGCGCACGATCGAGGCGACGGCGCGAACGCTCGATTACACCGTCTTGGAGCGATGCGCGGCCCGTCTTAAGCGGGCACGCGCGGTCAATCTGTTCGGTATTGGTGCCTCTCGTTTGGTCGCGCACGATCTGGCGCAAAAGCTCATGCGTGTCGACAAAGAGTGCCATCTGTACGACGACTGGCATGATCAGCTCTTGTGTGCCAAGAACATGCATGAGGGCGATATGGCAATCGCCTTTAGCTACTCGGGCTTGACGCAAGAGGTGCTGGACTGCACCGCCGAGGCTCAACGTCACAACTGTCCCGTTGTGGCCGTTACCAAAGTAGATGGATCATCCAAGCTTGCCACCATGGCCGATGCCGTGCTCGGCGTCGCTGCGAGTGAACCCCTGGTCCGCAGCGGTGCCATGGCTTCGCGTATGGCCCAGCTTATGGTTGTCGATGCCCTGTACGCTGCTTACGTTGCCAGTGACTACGAACGGGCGACGCATGTCATTAAGCAAAACTACATCGAGAAACAGGAAAGATGAGGTGAATGAAATGCTCGATTTAACAAAATTCACGACCGAACAGCGTAATCAAAGGTCAATGGACCTCGATACGATGACATCGCTGCAAATCGTCACGACGATGAACGATGAGGATCTTCGTGCCGTCCAGTCGGTCACGAAAGTGTTGCCCCAGGTTGCCATGGCAATCGACTGGGCTGCTGAGGCACTCGAGCGCGGCGGGCGCGTCTTTTACATGGGTGCAGGCACCAGCGGTCGTCTGGGCGTACTCGACGCTTCGGAGTGTCCGCCCACGTTTGGCGTGTCACCCGATCTGATTGTCGGGCTCATTGCCGGAGGCGAGACGGCGTTTATCAAGGCTGTCGAAGGTGCCGAAGACAGCGAGGAGCTTGGCGCGAACGACCTGCGAGAGCGTGGACTCTCGGACAAGGATCTTGTCGTTGGCCTGGCGGCAAGCGGTCGTACTCCTTATGTGGTGGGCGGCCTTGTGTACGCCAAGGCAACTGGGTGCAAGACCATTGCAATTGCCTGCAACCAAGGGTCGAAGATCGGGGAGAGCGCAGATCTTGCCATTGAGCCCGTGCCCGGTCCCGAGGTGCTGACCGGCTCAACGAGGCTCAAGGCGGGAACGGTTCAAAAGCTCATTCTCAACATGATTTCGACCGGTGCCATGGTCAAGATCGGCAAGGTATACCAAAACCTGATGGTCGATGTGCAGCAGACGAACGAGAAGTTGGTGGTGCGCGGCCAGAACATCGTGATGGAGGCGACCGGCTGCACGCGCGAGCGCGCTGTTCAGGCGCTTGCAGATGCCGGCGGCCACGTAAAAACCGCTATTGTCTCGGTACTGCTGGACTGCGATGCCGAGCAGGCCGCGGTAGCTCTTGAGCGGGCGCGAGGCCATGTCCGTGCTGCGGTGAGTGGCCATGAGAAGAGCAATGCCGACGCCCAATAGGTGCGCGGCGTGAGCTGATATGACATCCAGACGAGATACCCAATACAAGGAGGAGTTATGACGAACAAAGAGCTGGCTCAAAAGCTGCTGGACCTTTTGGGCGGTAAAGACAACGTGCTCGCAAACGCGGCGTGCATGACGCGCCTGCGCGTGACCGTCAAAGACACGGGCAACGTCGACACGGAGGGCATTAAGGCACTCGACGGCGTGATGGGCCTGGTCGAGGACGACACGATGCAGGTCGTGCTGGGTCCGGGCAAGGTGAATAAGGTGCTCGAGGAGTTCTCCAAGCTCACCGGCCTTGCGAAAGGCGTTGCTGACGAGAGCGTGGTTGACGCCGCGGCCACAAACAAGGCCGCGCAGAAGGCCAAGTACGAGTCCAAGCCGGTTCAGGCCTTCCTCAAGAAGATTTCCAATGTCTTCGTCGCCCTGCTTCCCGGCATCATTGCGGCTGGCCTCATCAACGGTATCTGCAACGTCATTAACGTCTCGACGGCAGGCGCGCTTGCAGGCGAGTGGTGGTACCAGGGCATTCGTTCCATGGGCTGGGCCCTGTTTGCCTATCTGCCCATCTTGGTGGGCTATAACGCGGCACGTGAGTTTGGTGGCTCCGCTGCGCTGGGCGGCATCGCCGGCATGATGTGTATCGCCAACAGCGCCATGCCCCTGCTTGCGCCTGGCGCGGCTGATCCTGCCACTGCCATTCTGCTGCCGCTCACCAATGCGCAGTACAACCCCGCAGCGGGCGGCATGATCGCGGCTCTCATCGCTGGCGCATTTTTTGCCTGGATGGAGCGTCAGATTCGCAAGGTTATGCCCAACGCACTCGACACGTTCTTGTCCCCGCTGCTGGTGCTCATCATCGGCGCCTTTGCTCTGATGCTCGTCATCCAGCCGGTTGGCGCATGGCTGACGACTGCCATCTTTAGCGTTTTGACCTTTATCTTCGAGAAGCTGGGCGTCCTGGGCGGCTATATCCTGTCGGCAGGCTTCTTGCCGCTGGTGTCCGTCGGCCTGCATCAGGCGCTCACGCCGATTCACGCTATGCTCAACGATCCCGACGGCGCTACCAAGGGTATCAATTACCTGCTTCCCATCCTTATGATGGCTGGCGGCGGCCAGGTCGGTGCCGGTTTGGCGCTGTACTTTAAGACCAAGAACGCCAAGCTCAAGAAGTACGTCGCAGAGTCCATTCCCGTTGGAATCCTGGGTGTGGGCGAGCCTCTGATGTATGCTGTTACGCTGCCGCTCGTTCGTCCGTTTGTGACGGCCTGCCTGGGTGCCGGATTTGGCGGCGCGCTCGCGGCGCTGCTTCACATCGGCACGGTTTCTCAGGGCGTTTCCGGTCTGTTTGGCCTGCTGATCGTCGTTCCTGGCCAGCAGCTCGGCTACGTTGCCGCTATGCTGCTTGCCTATGCCGCCGGCTTTGTCCTGACGTGGTTCTTTGGCGTCGACGAGCAGAAGATCAACGAGTTCTTTGGCGAGTAGTTTGATATCGCGAGCCGTGTTGCTCAGGGCTCGCGGAGCGCGGCAGATTTCTTGATGATATGGTTGTGCCGGCGGGGCTAACTGCTCCGCCGGCCTTTTTTAAAGGAGCGTTGAAGCGTGAAAACGGGTATTTCGATTTATCTTTCCAGCCCTTTGCAGGATATTGAGCGGACGATTGAGCGTGGTGCCGAGGCGGGTGCGCGCTATGCGTTTACCTCACTGCATATTCCCGAGGATGGGGGAGCGACGTATGCCGATAAGGTCCGTCATGTGCTGTCGCTGCTTTCCGCCCGCGGCATTGCGCTCATTGCCGATGTGGGGCCGCGTACGTGCGATTTGCTCGGGCTTGAGCGTATCGAGGACCTGCGCGATCTGGGGTTGGAATACCTTCGTTTGGACTATGGCTTTAGCGCCCAGCGGGTCGCGGAGCTGTCCGGTGTATTTCGCATTGTGGTCAATGCATCGACGGTGAGTTCTGATGAAACCGCATCGTGGCGTGAGGCCGGTGCCGATGTGACTCGTTTTGCCGCCTGCCACAATTTTTACCCCAAGCCTTATACCGGTTTAGCTCTGGAGGACATTGCTCGGGTGAATCTTCGTCTTGCGGCGCTTGGATTCGAAATCATGGCTTTTGTGCCGGGTGATGCTAACGTTCGCGGGCCGGTATTCGAGGGACTGCCGACGGTCGAGGCGCAGCGCGGTCGCGCGTCAAAGGTTGCTCTCAATATGCTTGAGCTTGCACATGGCGCCGATTGCGACATTGTGTTGGTCGGCGACCCCGATCTATCCGATGCGGGCTGGGCGCAGTTTGCTCAAGTTTCCGCCGGATACGTGGACCTGCAATGTGAGCTTGAGCCCGGTTATGCCTATGTGCGCGGGCAGATTCATCACGACCGGCCCGACTCGAGTGTCCTCATCTTTAGGTCTCAGGAGTCACGTACGACGCATAAGCCGGATTTCGTGCCGACGGATGCCGGAGCCGGCCTGCCGCGAAAGGCGGGGTCGATCGCTGTGAGCAATAGCGGATATGGGCGCTACGAAGGCGAGCTTGAGATTGCGCGGGTCGATCTTCCCGGTGACGAGCGCATGAACGTTGCGGGCCATATCACGCCCGAGGCTATGGAGCTGCTGCCGTTCATCAAACGCGGATTCGGGGTACGGTTCGTTTAGCGTGTGACCCGTGGGCTACAATTGGCCCATCATACGAAGGCGCCTCGTGTGGCGTGTGCCTGCGTTGGCCGATTCATATTCGGAGGATTCCCATGACCGTACTGTTTGTTGAATATCCCAAGTGCTCGACCTGTAAGAAGGCCAAGGCATGGCTGGACGAACATGGGGTAGAGTATATCGACCGCGATATCGTTTTGGACAATCCCACGGCTGATGAGCTTGCGACCTGGATTGCTCGCTCGGGGCTGCCGGTGCGGCGCTTCTTTAATTCGTCGGGCATGAAATATCGAGAGCTGGGCCTGAAGGCGCGTCTGGATGCGGGCATGACGGATCGGGAGTGCTACGAGCTGCTGGCGACCGACGGCATGCTGGTCAAGCGTCCGCTGCTGGTGGGCGACGACTTTGCGATTCCCGGCTTTAGGGAAGCGGCTTGGGCTGAGGCCCTGCTATAGCGGTTGCGGAAAGTGCGACCCGGAATTCGCTTCCAGAATGGGATGCACTTTCCCAAAGTGGCCGGTTGCGGAAAGCACGTCCCATTCTGAGCTTCGATTGTGGGACACGGTTTCCGTTTGAGGGCTCGACGGGAAAGTGGGGACCAGTTTGAGCTTGAGATCTGGGACGCACTTTCCGTCGACGGGCCTGCCTCAGTCAGTCCGCCAGCTGCGCCCATTCGTGCGGATCGTAGACCTTTACGTGCTTGTTGGGCTTGCCGCTCCAGTACTCCTCGTCCATAAAGGGCAGATATGCCTGAACGCCGGGGCAGATAAAGGGAATCCGCTGCTGTTGCAGTCGCTCGCGCTGGCGCTGTTCCAGGTGCGTCTCGGATATGACGGTCGGCATGCCGGACAGCTCGACGAGGCTTGCCTGGATTCGCTTAAGGTCGGGGAGACCCGCGTGCCATGACACCCGCATGATCAAAAAGGATGCACGGCGGTATTTTGCCTGCATCACCGTGATGGCGGGGCGCAGTGTGGGATGGATTTTGTCCCGTTCGGGCCAAAGGTCGGCAGTGATCTCGAGGCCCAGGGTCTCCCATAGGTAATCAAGCTCTTCGTCCATGGCGCCTCGATATCTACGCGATCATTGATACTTCGATTGTGTTGCCTGGTGCTATCGTTTTCACGGTAGAATCTGCCAACGGTTGACGGCTACCGCTCACGGCGTTTTGCCCTTCGTGTACAGCGGTTGGCTTCACAGGTCCTTCACGGGTTGGACTAAATTAGGCCAATTTGACTGAATTTCAAAAAAGTCAAAATTGGGGCTTGCGTCACGGCGAGACTTCCCGTATATTTCTTTCTTGCGCAAAGGCACAGCCGAGCGCAGCGATGCAGTCATTGGGATGTCGTCTAATGGCAGGACAGCGGATTCTGGTTCCGTCAATGGGGGTTCGACTCCCTCCATCCCAGCCATTGCATTTGCTACATATGGCCCGTTCGTCTAGCGGTTTAGGACGCCGCCCTCTCAAGGCGGAGATCACCAGTTCGAATCTGGTACGGGCTACCAAAATTGAACGCCCGGGCCTCGTAAGAGACCCGGGTTTTGTGTATTGACCGATGTTTAAGGCGCGTTGAGTCTGCCGCCTGGACCGAGGAGTTGTCATGGACCTGCCCATCAGCTTGCAAGACATCACGTATGCCGAGAACTATCTGGCGCAGGGCGACCTGGCTACGGCGACGCCGCTGCTGGAGCGCCTGGTGGAGCTTGCCGAGGAGTATATCGACGCCGAGTGCAAGACGGAGGAGAAGCGCCAATACTTTAGCTTCGATAGCAAGTTTGAGCGCTTGGCCTATCGCCGCGTGGAGAAGGATCCGCGCGAGCTCGTGCAGGTCGAGGTGCCGTTTGACCGCCTGTACTCTGACATGGCGTTTGCCTACATTCGCCAACAGGATTATGTGAGCGCTCGCAATGCCCTGATGCAGGCTGTGCGTTGGGACCCCATGAACTGCAACTATCGCTTGGATTTGGCCGAGCTGTTCCGCGCACTCGAGGACAAGCAGGAATGGGCATCGCTCTCGTTCTCGGTGCTGGAGCGTGCAAGCGATGGCAAGTGCGCCGCCCGCGCTTACGCCAATCTAGGTCAGTACTTCTTGGAGCCCGAGACCGAGAACGTTTCGGCTGCCGTGGGCTGCGCGCGTCTGGCGCTGCGCCTGGCGCCCAACGATGCGCATACGACGCGCCTGCTCAACAAGATCCATACCACCTATCCGGATGCCGCTGATGAGAGCGACGACCACGTGATGGGTGAACTGGCCCTGCAAGGCGTGCCGACCTCGCCTTCGGCCGAGATTGCCATCTGCCTGATTATGTGCGCGACCGATGCTGCAAGCGACGGCGACAAGCAGGAGGCGACGCGCCTGACGGTGCGTGCTCGCGACTTGGTGGGCGAGGAAGCCTGCGCGGCGATTATCAAACTGGTGCGCGAGAGCGATGCCGAGCTCAATGCCGAACGCAAGGCAAAGCGCGAGACTGCGGGCTCAAACGCCGATGGAGCCAAGGAGGCCGGCGATGCCCAGTAAGCGCGAGCGCAAACTCATTTCCAAGAATCGCTCGGCACATCACGAGTACTTTATCGATGAGACGTTCGAATGCGGTATTGAACTGAGTGGCACCGAGGTCAAGTCGATTCGCGAGCGCGCCTGCCAGATCACCGATACCTTCGCGCTGATCCGCGGCGGGGAGTGCTGGCTCGTCGGCCTGCATATCCACCCTTATAGCCATGGTGGCGTGTGGAATCGCGATCCCGACCGTCGGCGTCGTCTGCTGCTGCACCGCAAGGAGATCGACTTTCTTGACGGCAAACTTCGCAACCGTGGTTATGCGCTGGTTCCGTTGGAACTCTACTTTAATACCGACGGCCGCGTAAAGCTGCTGCTGGGTCTGGGTCGCGGCAAGAAGCTCTACGACAAGCGCGAGGACATGGCCAAGCGTGATGTCCAACGCGAGATCGACCGCGCCCTTAAGGAACGCAACCGCTAGGCACTCTGTATAAGTTGCGGTGGAATACGGACTGTTTTGCCTGTTTGAGGGGCTATTCAGTCCCTATTTCACCGCAACTGCGGGCGTCTCATCTTTCTTACTGTTCTGGCACATATGTCTCAAAGGCGGCGTCCGTTATGGGTGCCGCCTTTTTTGTGGGTACATACATCCATGAGGTTCCAACCTGAGCTAGGGGAGTGATCGTTATGGACAAAACTGCGTTCTTTACGATGCCGAGTGGCCTGTATGTGGTGAGTGCCGCGGCCGACGGGCTGCGTGCCGGCTGCGTTATCAACACAGCGGTGCAGGTGACGTCCGCCCCGCCGCGCATCTCGATTGCCGTGAATAAGGACAACGTCACCTCGGGCGTCATTGCCGCGGCCAAAGCGTTCGCGCTGACCGTGATCGATCAGACCGCCGACATGCTCTATATCGGCAACTTTGGCTTCCGCACCAGCAGCGATTACGACAAGTTTGCCAAGTACGAGACCCGCGAGACCGCTCTGGGCATGCCTTATGTGCCCGAGCACGCGGCGGCGCTGTTTAGCTGCCGTCTGATTGATACCGTGGATGTGGGCACGCACCTGCTCTTTATCGGCGAGGTGGAGGACGCCGAGCGCTTGAGCGGCGAGGCTCCGCTGACCTATGACTACTATCACAAGGTCTTGAAGGGCAAGACGCCGCCCAAGGCCTCTTCGTACCAAGGGTAGAAATGCTGTAAAACTACTTGCATTATATTATTGAGAATATATACTAATAAGCAAGTACACCAGCAGTCACGTTCGAGAGGAGAACATCATGGCTGAGGAAAAGAAGACGTACAAGTTCGTGTGCACCGTTTGCGGTTATGAGGTTGAGGTCGATACGCCCGAGCTGCCCGAGGACTACGTGTGCCCGGTCTGTGGCGTCGGCCCCGATGAGTTTGAGCTCGTCGAGGAGTAGCTCGTAGACACACGACTTGCAGCAACACATAGCTCTGTCCAAGGGCCCCGGTCGAATTCTCGGCCGGGGCCCTTTCCTCCGTCCCCAAGGGATCACGGCTGCTGTTAGCCGATCCTGTCTGTCGTGAGTCCGGCCGACCTTTTGTCTCAATCTGTAACATCTAACGGCTCAAAACGGGTCTTCCTGTTACCGATTAAGACAAAAGGTTGGAGCTGAAGAAATGTCTCGATCTGTAACATCTAGAAGTGGAAATTGGGTCTACGTGTTACATATCGAGACAAATCAAAACCATCATTCTCAAAATCTCGATCTGTAACATCTGGCAGTGAAAACGGGGTCTACGTGTTACAGATTGAGACAAACCAAAACCGTCCGGCAGAAGATCTCGATCTGTAACATCTAGACATCAAAAGCGGGCCTAGATGTTACAGATCGAGACGTTTGTCTGGGTAGGTGCCCCGCCCCATTACATCCCTGTCAACAACACGACATCGAGAATCGTCACGATGGCGCCGATCCCTACGAGCAGTGCGTTGAGCGGGCGCGAGTTGGCGTATTTGCCCATGACGCGGGGCGAACTGGTGAGTCGTATGAGCACAAAGACCGTAATCGGCAATTGAAGCGACAGCAGCGCCTGGCTCCAGATGAGGCCCTCAAAGGGATTTTTGACGACCAGGCATGCCGTCACTGCGCCGACGAAACAGGCCGCCACCCCGATCGAGGAGTGTCGGTCGTGGATGTCGTATTCCTCGTCGAACACACCCGCGGTGATGGTGCCTGCCGCCATGCCCGCCGTCACACTGCTCGAGAGGCCCGCAAACAGCAGCGCCACCGCAAAGATGGTCGAGCTCGCCGGGCCCAAGATGGGGGAGAGCGTGGCCGCTGCGACGGCGAGGTCGTCTACGACAATGCCGTGCGCAAAGAAAGTCGTCGCGGCCAGGATGACCATGGCCGAGTTGATTGCCCAGCCAACACCCATCGAAAAGAGCGTGTCAAAGAGCTCGTAGCGCAGACGTTCTTCGATAACCTGCTCGCCTTGGCCTTCGAAGTGCATGGATTGGATGACCTCGGAGTGCAGGAAGAGGTTGTGGGGCATAACGACCGCGCCCAGGACACTTACGATAATCGCGGCCGAGCCGGTGGGCATACTGGGTGTGATCCAGCTTGTGGCGGCTTGCGGCCAGTCGACCTTGACTAGTGCAAGCTCGGCTAAAAACGAAAGTCCCACCACGCCCACGAAGGCGATGATCCAGCGTTCGGCGCGTTTGTAGGAGCTTGTCATGAGCATGACAATCGATGCCGCCGCCACGATGATGCAGCCGGCGCGTACGGGCAGGCCAAAGAGCATTTGAAGCGCGATCGCACCGCCCAGGACTTCGGCCATGGCGGTGGCGATGGTCGCAAGATAGGCACTGGCGAGCACCGTGCGCCCAACGAAGCGGGGGAGGTAACGTGTCGTGGCCTCGGCAAGACAGGCGCCCGTGGCGATACCCAGGTGCGCCGCGTTGTGCTGCAGCGCGATGAGCATAATCGTGGACAGCGTGACGATCCACAGCAGCGCGTAGCCAAACTGCGAGCCGGCGGCCATATTGGAGGCCCAATTGCCCGGGTCGATAAAGCCGACGGTCACGAGCAGGCCGGGCCCGATGTGCCGTGCGATGTCTAGGCCTCCGTGGCCGCCAGTGCGTCGGGAGCCAAAATGATGTTTGAGATGGTTGGGCATGGTGTTGAACATGGTGGGTTCCTGCATATGGGTGGTGCGGCGCCGCGCTTGGATCACGTGGCGCCGCGCGCTGGGCTTGGGTTGGGGCTACTTGTGCGCCTTGCCCTGATTGGCCACGGCGTCGATCTTGGCGGCGATGGTTGTCGGGTCGCCGATGTAGCGCTTATCGAGGACGTTGAACTCGGCATCGAAGGTGTAGACGAGCGGCACGCCGGTGGGGATGTTGACCTTGACGATCTCCTCGGGCGTGAGGTGCTCAAACTTCATGACGAGAGAGCGCAGGGAGTTGCCGTGCGCGGCGATGAGCACGCGCTTGCCGGCGAGCATCTGGGGGCGAATCTCGTCCTCAAAATAAGGCCAGGCACGGGCAATCGTGTCCTTGAGGCACTCGGTGTAGGGTAGCTGGTCGGGCGCGATGTCGCGGTATTGCTCCTGCGTGTGGGGGTCGCGACTATCGCCCGGCTCGAGCGCCGGCGGGCAGACATCGAAGGAACGGCGCCAGATGAGTACCTGCTCGTCGCCGTGCTCCGCCGCGGCATCGGCCTTGTTGAGACCCTGCAGCGCGCCGTAGTGGCGCTCGTTGAGCTTCCAGGACTTGATGACGGGCAGCCATTCGCGGTCCATCTGGGCGAGCACGATGTTGAGGGTATGGATTGCCCGCTTGAGGCGCGAGGTGTAGCAGACGTCAAAGTCGAAACCCGCTTCTTTGAGGGCTCGACCGCCTGCGGCGGCTTCTTCGCGGCCCGTGTCGGTGAGCTCAACATCGGTCCAGCCGGTGAACAGGTTGAGTTTGTTCCACTCGGATTCTCCGTGACGGATAAGGACAAGTTGCATCGTCTGTTGGTCTTTCTGGCGTGCCATGGGGGCCTCCTTGATCTGGCACGGCGCGCGTGCCGTTTGCTTGACGCCGCAAAGGATACCCGTTTTAGGCCAAAAAGTTAACCACGACTAACAAAATTGTTGTATTTGAATGGGGTGGGGAAAGGGGGTTGCCGAAATGTCTTGATCTGCCACAACTAGGGATGGAAATTGGGTCTAGGTGTTACAGATCAAGACAGGAAGAAATGGTCCTATGGAAAATCTCGATCTGTAACAGCTGACCGCCAAAACTGACCCTTCGTGTTGCAGATCGAGACATTCGGAACCGTCTCTCGAAAACATCTCAATCTGTAACAGTTAGTCGTCGAAATTGGGTCTTACTGTTACAGATTGAGATGTTTGAAGAGGTGAGTTTGCAGGCCGAACTTGGGGCCCTTGTTGTCGTCCTTGATGTCGGTGGTGTCCACTCGTAGAGCGCGCGTTACGCGATTGTTTCGAAACGGGCGGGAAACACAACGGGCCGGCGATGCTCCTAGTATGCCTATTCAACTGACTGTCTAAATATCTAGGGGAGGATCGCGATGCAGGCAGATTCCGCTCAGCAGCAGGGCCTTTATCGCCCCGAATTCGATCACGATGCATGTGGCATCGGCGCGCTTGCCGATATCAACGGTGAGCGCCATCACCAGATTCTGGACGATGCGCTGTCCATTCTGGTCAACTTGGAGCACCGCGGCGGCACGGGACTCGAGAAGAATACCGGCGACGGTGCTGGCATCCTGTTCCAGGTTCCGCACCACTTTTTCCGTAAAGAGGCTCAAAAGTGCGGCCAGATCCTGCCGGCAGAGGGCGACTATGGCGTGGCCATGCTTTTCTTTCCGCAGGACGACAAGGGCGTAGAGGATGCTCGTCGCGTGTTTGAGGAGGGCTGCGCCGAGGCCGGCGTGCCGCTGCTCTTTTGGCGCGAGGTGCCGGTCGACCCGCACGACCTGGGCGAGACGGCCCGCGCCTGTATGCCCACTATCCTGCAGGCCTTCCTGGGCCGTCCGGACGACACGCCGGCGGGCGACGCCTTCGAGCGCCGTCTGTACGTGTGCCGCCGCACCATCGAAAAGAAGGCCGACGCCGAGTTTGCCCTGCGCGATAAGATCTTCTACGTGTGCTCCATGAGCTCGCGTACCATCGTGTACAAGGGCATGCTCGTCGCCACGCAGATGCGTCGCTTCTTCATTGATCTCAACGATGCCGCCGTCAAGACGGCCGTGGCGCTCGTCCACTCACGCTACTCCACCAACACCACGCCCAGCTGGGAGCGCGCGCACCCCAACCGCTTTATCATCCACAACGGCGAGATCAACACCCTCAAGGGCAACGTCAACTGGATTCGCGCCCGCGAACCCAACCTGTACAGTCCCGTGTTGCAGCACGATCTTGAGCGTGTGATGCCCATCATCAACCGCGAGGGTTCCGACTCCGCGATTCTGGACAACGTGCTCGAGTTCTTGGTCATGAACGGCCGTCCGCTCACGCGTGCCGCATCCATGCTGCTGCCCGAGCCGTGGGACCACAACGACAGTCTGAGCGAGGAGCGCCGCGCCTACGACGCCTACCAGTCAATGCTCATGGAGCCGTGGGATGGCCCGGCGGCCATCGCCTTTACCGACGGTCGCACGCTGGGTGCCGCCCTCGACCGTAACGGCCTGCGTCCCGCCCGCTACTATGTGACGCGCGACGGTCGCTTTATGCTGGCAAGCGAGGTGGGCACCATCGAGGTGAGCCCCGAGAACATCCTGACGAGCGGCTGTCTGGGGCCGGGCCAGATGCTCGAGGTCGATTTTGCCCGCGGCCGCGTGATCTACAACGACGAGCTGCGCGCCCGCTATGCTAAGGAAAAGCCCTACCGTGATTGGATTGCCGAGGAGACGTTGACCGTTGACGCGCTCGATGAGCCCGTTGCGGCAACGTCCGCCGAGGACGCCGAGGTGCCCGCCGCCGTGCGCATGGCCAAGCTCGGCTACCACTGGGATGACGTCGACGAGGTCGTGCGTCCCATGGCCCAGCAGGGCAAGGCGCCGCTCGCCTCGATGGGCATCGACGCGCCGCTGGCCTGCCTGTCCAAGAAGACGCGCTCGTTCTTTGACTACTTCTATCAGCTGTTCGCTCAGGTCACGAACCCGCCGATCGACGCCCTACGCGAGCATATGGTCACCTCGACCACGCTCTACCTGGGCAACCACGGTAACCTGCTCGAGGACTCCCGTACGGCCTGCCAGCTGGTGCGCTTGGAGCGTCCGTTGCTCAACGAGGAGGAGTTTGACCGCATCTGCGCCATCGACCGCGTGGGCTTTAAGACCCGCCGCTTCCGTGCCGTCTACCGCCGCGACGCCGGCGAGGGCGCGCTGCAGGCTGCGCTCAAGCAGCTTGCCGAGGACGTTGAGGCTGCGGTCCGCGATGGCGTGAACATCGTGGTGTTGAGCGATCGTGCCGCTGCGGGCGAGGTGCCCGTGCCGTCGCTGCTCGCCGTGGGCTGCGTGCACAACCACCTGATCCGCGCCGGCGTGCGCACCTTTGCCGACATCGTGGTGGAGTGCGGCGATGCCGTGTCCCCGCATGACTTTGCGGCACTGGTGGGCTACTCCGCGAGCGGCATCTATCCGTACAACGCGCATGCGTGCATCCGCGATCTGGCGGCGCGCGGCGATCTGGACGTGACGGCCGAGCAGGGCATCGCCAACTACAACAAGGCTGCGACCGCCGGCATCGTCTCCATCATGTCCAAGATGGGCATCTCCACGGTGCAGAGCTACCACTCCGCGCAGATCTTCGAGGCCGTGGGCTTTACGCCGGAGTTCGTCAACGCGTACTTCGCCGGCACGGTGAGCCGTGTGGGCGGTATGGGTGTCGAGGACGTTGAGCGCGAGCAAAACGAGCGCTACGACGCCGCGCTCGCTATCCTTAAGAGCCCGGCTCCCGATCAGCTGCCCACGCTGGGCCTGACCAAGTGGCGCCCGCTCGGCGGCGAGGACCACCTCATCGATCCGCAGACTGTCTACTTGTTGCAGACCGCCTGCCGTGAGGACAGCTACGACACCTTTAAGGAGTACAGCGCCCGCCTGCACCGCACCGGCCGTGCCGTGCGTCTGCGCGACCTGCTCGACTTTGATGCCAGCGGCCGCACTCCGGTGGCACTCGACGAGGTCGAGCCCGCGCTCAACATCGTTCGCCGCTTTAACACCGGTGCCATGTCGTACGGCTCCATCAGCAAGGAAGCTCACGAGTGCATGGCCATCGCCATGAACCGCCTGCACGGCCGTTCCAACTCGGGCGAGGGCGGCGAGGACCCGCGTCGCGAGACCCCGCTGGCCAACGGCGACTCCAAGAACTCCGCCATCAAGCAGGTGGCAAGCGCGCGCTTTGGCGTGACGAGCCGCTACCTGTGTAGCGCCTTCGAGATTCAGATCAAGATGGCCCAGGGCGCCAAGCCCGGCGAGGGCGGTCACCTGCCCGGCAAGAAGGTCTACCCCTGGATTGCCGAGGTCCGTCAGTCCACGCCCGGCATCGGCCTGATCTCGCCTCCGCCGCACCACGACATCTATTCCATCGAGGACCTGGCGGAGCTGATCTTCGATCTTAAGAACGCCAACCCCGGTGCGCGCGTGTCGGTCAAGCTGGTCAGCGAGGCCGGCGTCGGCACCATCGCCACCGGTGTGGCCAAGGGCGCTGCCGACAAGATCTTGATCAGCGGCCACAATGGCGGCTCGGGTGCCGCTGCGCGCGACTCTATCTGGCATGCGGGTCTGCCGCTGGAGCTTGGCCTTGCCGAGGCCCAGCAGACGCTGCTGCAAAACGGCCTGCGCTCACGCGTGGTGCTCGAGGCCGACGGCAAGCTCATGGACGGCACCGATGTTGCCGTCGCCTGCTTGCTGGGCGCCGAGGAGTTTGGCTTTGCGACCATGCCGCTCATCTCCATGGGCTGCCTCATGCAGCGCGACTGCCAGCAGGACACCTGCCCGGCCGGCATCGCCACGCAGAACTGCCGCCTGCGTCGCGGCTTCCGCGGTAAGCCCGAGCACGTTGAGCGCTTTATGCTCTTTGTGGCCGAGCAGCTGCGCGAGATCATGGCGAGCCTGGGCTTCCGTACCGTCGACGAGATGGTCGGCCATCCCGAGTGCCTGCGCCAGATCGAGGTCCCGGGCAACCGCAAAGCAAATCTGCTCGATCTGTCGCCCGCTCTGGCGAGCGCGACCTGCGAGTTCGGTGCCCATATTCCGGGCGCCGACGGTCGCCACTTCCTGCCGCAGATGGCCGCGGACAGCGAGCTCGACAAGACACTCGACTCCACGTTGTTTGTGCCCTATACGGCCGATGCCCGTGCACACCTGCGTCCGATTCGCTTCCGCGCCGATATCGCCAACGTCAACCGCTGCGTGGGCACCATCTTGGGCAACGCGGTGACCAAGGCGCATCCCGAGGGCCTGCCCGCCGGCTCCATCACCATCGATTGCGATGGTTCGGCCGGTCAGAGCTTTGGCGCCTTCCTGCCGCGCGGCATTACGCTCAACGTGTGCGGCGACGCCAACGACTACTTTGGCAAGGGCCTTTCGGGCGGCGAGGTGTCGGTGCGCCCCAACCCGCATGCGACCTACAAGTTCGACGAGAACATCATCGTGGGCAACGTTGCGTTCTTTGGCGCTACGAGTGGCCGCGGCTTCATTAACGGCCTGGCCGGCCAGCGCTTTGGCGTACGCAACTCCGGTGCCACGGTGGTGGTCGAGGGCTGCGGCAACCATGGCTGCGAGTACATGACGGGAGGTCTGGCGCTCATCCTGGGCGAGGTCGGGCAGAACTTCGCCGCCGGCATGACGGGCGGCGTGGCTTACGTCTTTGACCAGTACGGCACGCTCGATGCCCGTGTGAACCACGAGAGCGTTGAGCTTAAAGCCCCGACGGCCGGCGAGCTGGCGCAGATTCGTGCGCTCATCCAGGAGCACGTGGACGCGACGCAGAGCCCGCGCGGCATTAAGCTGCTCTACAGCTTTGAGACGATGAGCAAGCACTTTGTGAAGGTCATTCCAACCGAGTACGAGCGCGTGCTGGCGATTGTCGCCGCCGCCGAGGCCGTCGGCAAGACGCATGCGCAGGCCGAGGAGCTGGCGTTTGACATTGTGACCGGTCGCGCCGACGCCGCCGATGTCGCTCGCTTTGATGTGGCGGGTGGTGTCGCTGGCGCTGCGCCCGCCACCGCCAGCTCTGTTGCTTCGACCAAGAAGGAGGCGTAAGTGCCATGGGTAAGCCCGGTGCTTTTCTTGATATCGATCGCGTGACCCACGAGCTGCGCCCCGTGGAGGAGCGCAGCCGCGATTTCGATCCGCTGTACGTGGAGCTCGGTGACGACGCACGTCGCGCCCAGGCGAGCCGCTGCATGATGTGCGGCGTGGCGTTTTGCCAGATGGGTGCGAGCTTTGGCACGGCACGCCCGAGCGGCTGCCCGCTGCACAACCTGATTCCCGAGTGGAATGAGCTGGTGTACCGCGGCCGCTGGGACGAGGCTGCCGAGCGCTTGTCGCTCACCTCACCCATGTCCGAGTTCACGAGCCGTGTGTGCCCGGCGCTGTGCGAGGCCGCGTGCAACCTGGGTTCGGTCGATGGCCAGCCCACGACGATCCATGACAACGAGCGTGCGATCAGCGACCATGAGTGGGCAAATGGCGGTCCGCGTCGTTTTGAGCCGGCGGGGGAGGGCGCACCCACGGTTGCCGTGGTGGGCTCCGGTCCTGCTGGTCTGGTGGCGGCATGGGAACTCGCCCGTCGCGGCGCGCGCGTGACGGTGTTTGAGCGTGACGACCGCCCGGGCGGTCTGCTCATGTACGGCATTCCCAACATGAAGCTCGAGAAGTCCGTGGTCGAGCGTCGCGTGGCGCTCATGCGCGAGCTGGGCATTGTGTTTGAGCTGAGCGCCGACGTTACGAATCCTGCGGTGGCAGCCAAGCTCGATGGCTTTGACGCCGTCGTGGTGGCTGCTGGCGCCCGTGCCCCACGTGGGCTTTCGGCTGCGAACATTGACGCTCCCGGCGTGGTGTATGCCGTGGACTACCTGACGGCTTCGACCGTGTCGGTACTCGACGGCGGCGAGCCCGCTATCGACGCGCGCGGCTTGGACGTCGTGGTCATTGGCGGCGGCGATACCGGCAACGACTGCGTGGGTACCGCGGTGCGCCAGGGTGCGCGCAGCGTGCGCCAGTTTGAGTTCTTGCCGGCGGCTCCCGATAAGCGTGCGGCGAGCAACCCCTGGCCGCAGTGGCCCAATGTGAAGAAGACCGACTACGGCCAGCAGGAGGCTATCGCTGCCATGGGCGGCGAGATGCGCGCCTGGGGCGTGGATACCCTCGAGGTGCTGCTGGACAAGAAGGGTGCGGCCGCGGGCCTGCGCGTGGTCGATCTGGACTGGTCGGCCGGCAAGCCGGAGCGCATCGCAGGCTCCGAGCACGAGGTGCCGGCGCAGCTGGTGCTCATCGCCTGCGGCTTTACGGGTCCCGAGCATGGCGTGTTCGACGCCGTTGGCGTGCCTGTTGCCACCGCTGGTCGTCCGCTGCCGGTGATGGCTGCCGAGGGCTCGCACCTTGCGGCCCGTGTCGACGGCGTCGCCGCGGATGCCGCGCCGGTGTATGTTGCCGGTGACGCTCGCAACGGCAGCTCGCTCGTGGTGAACGCCATGGCCGATGCCCTGGCCTGCGCAGCCGAAATCGCCGATGCGCTGGAGCTGTAAAGTAGTCATTTAAGAACGTCCCCAATGACTAGTCATTTTTTGTCTAGTCGTTGGGGACACTCTTTGCGAGCGATTTGCTCGTTTGTCGACGTACGGGTGTTCATTTGTCGACTTTTTGGGCTGTGGTCACCTGTTGTTTCTGTGGTGGCTGTGGGTATCTGACTCAAAAGGGCGGGTTGGCTGTCTATATCTACCTGCCGTTTCTTTGCGGTGCGCATTTTCGGTCAAGCTTTTCGTCAAGTGTTTGGTCAGCATCTGGTTTGCAGCCGGAGGCCTATTTTGCCCGCGCTGGTCGTGGCCGACCACCCTCCTCGTAAGCTCAAATTGAGGTCTATCAGTTTGAGGAGGATGCCATGACTGACCACGTTTTAGACCGAGCGCATCTGGCCGAAGCCGTCGGCAACGATATTGCCGACATGGCCCATTTTTGGATGCTGCGGAAGTTTCAGTTTTTGGAGCCGGCGCGCGAGCAGTTCGAGATCATTGTCGACCCGTGGCTCGGCTATTGCACCGAGCCTTCTCAAAACGAAATCATGGCCTACAACATGGCATTTACCGATTGGCTGCTCTTCGAGCGCCCCTATCGCCATGGCAAGACGCTGCTCGAGCTGTATGTTGAAGAGCCGCCGACATCGCTTTCGCCTGCCTCGCTCAAGCGGCTCGAGCAGGTACGCGACACGCAGTATTTCTCGCGCTTTGGCATTTTGGACAAGGATCCTGCGACTGGTATGGTCGCGCTGAAGGACACGCGCACCGACCGTCGCTTTGATGTCTACGACCCGCATATCGTGCAAAAGGAGCATTGGAGCGACGGCGCGATTGCGGTGCGCCTCGCCTGCGTCGACGATGCCTGGCTGACGGCGGGGCAGCTCTACCTCTATGACATTGCGCGCCTGAGCGATACGGCGGTCGACGGGCCGGGCGCGGTGCATCCCGAGGACCTAGAGGACGGTTTCGACACCTCGTGCATCAGCTTCTTTTTGAGGTTGGTCCGCGACATCATGGGCGCCCAGGGGCGGTATGTGAAGTCGCTCAACATCTACGAACAGGAATGGGAGTAGGGGATGGGCTGTCGCCCGCCTTGCCTTCTGCCTTTTTGTCTTGATCTGTAACGTTTAGGGGCCTGGAGAACGTCTAACTGTTACAGATCGAGATGTTTTGAACCTGGCAGGGGAAATGTCTCAATCTGTAACATCTACAGGCCAAAACTCGACCTAACTGTTACAGATTGAGACAAAGGTTGGACGCGGTACCGAAAGATCTTGTTCTGTAACAACTAGAGGCTCAAAGACTGTCTTCCTGTTACAGATCAAGACGTTTGTCGGCGACGGCAACAGCGACGATGGCCCATTTCTCCGATGTGGTGGTGATGGAAGTGTCTAATACCGTTTTTAAACACAAGCATGCAACACGTAACACCTTGGCGCGGAATAGGATGCTTGCCAGGCTCACGGAGGCGGCTGAACAAGGCGCGCTGCTTGTAACGCACGACAATGCCGAGCTCATGTGGCTGCGGCGCCATGTGGGCACAGACGATATTGCGGAGCCCGAATCGCATCTATTCTGTTTTCAGCATGAATGGGATGCGTTGACGCCGGCGGAGCGAGCGCTGCGTACCATCAAAGGGCTTGCGGAGTTTTATTCCGATTGGGCGTTTTGGGGGTATGACGCAGCACTTTTGTGGGGTCTGGAGTTGCCGAATGATCTGCTCGGGCCGCGTTACTTGGTCAAAACGGGATGTTCGGTGGCATTGAGTATGGGGTGTAGGCTGCTGCGTCCGCAGACGGCGGGTGTGCTTGAACAAGTCGATGGCGTGCGGGTGACGCCGTTTTGGCGCACGGTGGAGGATTGTCTGCTGCGTGCGCCGTTTTCGTATGGTCTGGCGATCGCCGATTCTGCATTGCGGGCGAAGGGCTTGTCGCGCGACGACCTCTGCGAGCGGCTCCAGGCCGATTGCGAGGGCAGACGAGGGTATCGTAGAGCTCAGGTGATTGCGTCGCATGCGGACGGGCTGTCCGAGAACGGCGGCGAGTCTCGCTTTCGGGCGTTCTTTATTGCATACGGCTTTCCGGTTCCGGAGCTGCAGGTGGAGTTTCGCGATCCGCTCGATTCGAGCCAGGTGTTTCGGGCCGATTATTTCTGGAGGCTCGAGGACGGGGCGTGTGTCATCGGCGAGCTCGACGGAAAGGGGAAGTATGCCTTGCAGAACGGCGAGGGTCGGGAGTCGGTCGACCCGTTCGTGGCAGAGCGTCAGCGGGAATCTCATCTGACAATGCTCGGGTACAAGGTGCTTCGGTTCACGTTTAACGAACTCAAAGATCCGGGGAAGCTGGTCGAGAAAATGAGGCTGGCGGGTATTCCGCAGCGGGCCGATTTGGCTGAGCAATGGAAGCGGCAGTGGTATGGGCACTGAGGGGTACGACTAACGCGGATGTGGTTGTTCCGGGCGAGTTCGTCTCGATCTGTAACAACAAGGGGCCGTTTGGCCTCGCAACTGTTACAGATCGAGACAGAAGGTTGGCTGCCGCTAAAAGATCTCAATCTGTAACATCTAGAGGCCGAAAACCTGTCTACCTGTTACAGATTTAGACGTTTGACGATGGGGCTGGAGAATGTCTCGATCTGTAACATCTAACGGCCAAAAATCGGTCTAACTGTTACAGATTGAGACAAAGGCGGGAGGCACGACCGAAAATCTCGATCTGTAACATTTGGAAGGTTAAAGACGGTCTATCTGTTACAGATCAAGACGTTTTGCTGGAACGACCGACGCATCGCTGCGCTGGTCTGTTCATCCTCACGCCCTTTTCTTCCTCCCGTTAGCCGATATGTCCGCAGCAACCTTGCCGCGCTGGATAATAATGGACAAATGTTCAAGTTAATTGTGAGGGAGGAGCTCGATATGGCGTCTGCCGATCGTTCCACGTTGTTTATCAATGCGACCGTCCTGGATGGTTCGGAACATATGGAGCCGCAGCCCGACATGGCCGTGGCCGTTGAGCGCGGTGTCATCACGTGGATGGGGCCGAGTGCTGTGGCGCAGGCGCCTGCAGGTGCCGAGGTCATCGACCTGGCAGGTGCGTATCTCATGCCCGGTCTCATCAATATGCACGTGCACCTGTGCGGCTCGGGCAAGCCTGTCTCGGCCGGCGATGCGGGCGCGCTGATGAAGAAGCTCGATAATCCCGTGGGGCGCGCCATCGTGCGCCATATTCTTAAGGGCAGCGCCCGACAACAACTGGCAAGTGGCGTGACCACGGTGCGCGGCGCGGGCGATCCGCTGTTTGCCGATCTGGCCGTGCGCGATGCTATCGATGCCGGCAAGTATCAAGGTCCTCGCCTGGTGGCGCCAGGAACGGGCGTCACGGTGCCGGGCGGCCATGGTGCGGGCTTGTTCGCCCAGGTGGCCAACAGTCCCGCCGAGGCAGCCGAACAGGTGCGCGACCTGTATGCGCGTGGTGCCGACGTCATTAAGCTGTTCGTGACGGGCGGCGTGTTCGACGCTACCGAGGTGGGCGAGCCGGGCGTGCTGCGCATGCCGGTCGAGGTTGCCGCGGCGGCGTGCAAGGCTGCGCACGAGGTGAGCCTGCCGGTTATGGCCCATGTCGAGAGTACCGAGGGCGTGAAGGCCGCGCTTGAGGCCGGCGTTGACACGATTGAGCACGGCGCTCCGTTGACGCCCGAGATTCTGGAGCTGTACCGTGGCGCCGCGGGTACACAGCTTGAGGGGCGCGCGCCGAGTGTGACCTGCACTATCAGCCCGGCGCTGCCGTTTGTATTGCTCGACCCGGAAAAGACCCATTCGACCGATACACAAAAGAAGAACGGCGACATCGTGTGCTCGGGCATCATCGAGAGCGCCCGTGCCGCACTGGAAGCTGGCGTTAAGGTGGGCCTTGGCACGGACTCGAGCTGCCCGTTCGTGACGCAGTACGACATGTGGCGTGAGGTGGCCTATTTTGCCAAGTATGTCGGCGTGAGCAACGCCTTCGCACTGCATACAGCCACGCAGGTTAATGCCGAGCTGCTGGGGCTGGGCGGCGAGACTGGCACGATCGAGTGCGGCAAGGCCGCCGATATCCTGGTGACGCGCAAGAACCCGCTCGATGACCTGTGCGCACTGCGTGAGCCGACGCACGTGATGTGTCGCGGTGATCTGGTACGCAAGCTCAAGGTGAAGCGTATTCCCGAGGTGGACGCCGAGCTCGACGCGATTATGACCATGCCTGCCGAAGCGCTTGCCGAGGAGCTGGCCCGCGACGGCGTGGCATAGGTGCGACAAAGGGACAACTCTGTTACCGCATACAAAAAGCCGAGGTCTCAACACGAGGCTTCGGCTTTTATTTTGTCCTATGGTGTAGCGGCTAGGAGCGCGTCTCCATCTTGGCGTGGCACTTGGGGCAGGTGACGCGGATCTTGCCTTTGCCCTTGGGGACGGAGAGCATCTGGCCGCAGTTGGGGCACTTGAGGTATGCCGTGGTCTTGCGACCCTTCCACATCTTCTTGGCCGTGCGCTTGGCACGCTCAAAGTCTTCCTTGCTCGTTCCGGCCGCGCGTGAGGTGCTGGCCGCCGCAGCGCCGCCGCCCAAGCTGGCGACGAACTTGCCCAAGCCGGGAACATTGGCAGTCGCGGCGACAAAGGCCTCGTTCTCCTTGCGACGTGCATCGATATTTTTGGACAGGCCGCGAAACACGCCAATCACGATGACGGCGATGGCGATCCAGCTGAGCCACTGGATGCGGGCCATCGATCCGATCATCGCGATGACGATGCCGGCAAAACCCATCACGATGGTGAGTTCATCGGCACCATTGCGACCCTTCATAAAGTCATTCATGCAAATTGCCTTTCGTTCGATATGCTGCACGCCTTTATACCCGATTTAGAGCAAGGGGGACAGGTTAATCTGCACCAATGTGGCGCAAACGTACCTGCCCCCAATGTCCCCAATTACTTGGAGAGCTTGTCGACGACGCGTTCGATCTCGGCGAGCTTGGCGGCTTTGAGGTCTTCGTCGCCCGATTCGATTGCCGAAGTCACGCAGCCCTCGATATGCGCCTTGAGCACGTCGGCGTTAATGCGCGCGAGGAGCGCCTGTGTGGCCATGAGCTGCGTGGAAATATCGACGCAGTAGCGGTCCTCCTCGACCATCCGCAGGATGCCGTCGATCTGGCCGCGTGCCGTCTTGAGCATGCGGGTCACCGATTTATGGTCTGCCATCATGGCGGGTCCTCGTTTCTGGTCGATCTTTCGGATGTCCCCGTCAGTTGCGGTGAAATACGGACCGTTTAAAGGCCTAGGGAGGCACAACAGTCCGTATTTCACCGCAACTTCTGAGGATTGAGTAGACAGCGTCTGCTACGCGGCGGTCACGGACAGGGCGTGGAACTTCTCGCCCGCGGCCTCGACAGCGGCGGCGAGCTGCTCGGCGGTCACGGTGTCGGCACACTCCACCTGGACGGTCTGGGTCTCGTGATCGGCGTCGGCGTCGGTCACGCCGGCTACGTTGAGCAGCGCCGTCTCGACGGTGGCGTCGCAGTGGCCGCACATGAGGCCAGACGTTTTAATTGTGTAACGCATGGGTATTCCTTTCTGTTATGTCGGCTTTCCCAGGCACCCGACCTTGACCTTCAAGCCGTCGCTCGCGTACCAAAGTACGCGTCGCTCCTCTTTCAGGTCAATCTCGGGCACCTGGAAAACCCGTTCTAAATGGACGTAATGGTGAGCCTATTTTGCCACTTTAGGCTTAAAGGATTTCAGGCGCAGCGCGTTGCTTACGACGCAGACGCTCGACAGACTCATCGCCGCGGCGCCAAACATCGGCGAGAGTTGCCAGCCGGTGAGGGGGAAGAACACGCCCGCGGCGAGCGGAATGCCGATGCCGTTGTAGAACAGTGCCCAGAACAGGTCCTGCTTGATGTTGCGAATCGTGGCGCGCGAAAGCTCGATGGCGCGGGCGACGTCCATGAGGTCACTGCGCATGAGCACTACGTCTGCCCCTTCCTTGGCGATGTCGGCACCGGTGCCGATAGCCAGGCCCACGTCGGCGCGCGCCAGGGCGGGGGAGTCGTTGATGCCGTCGCCCACCATGGCGACCTTGCTGCCCGCATCCTGCAGCTCGCGTACGTGGCGCTCCTTGTCGGCGGGGAGGACGTCGGCGATGACCTGCTTGCTGTTCAGTCCCACGCGGCGGGCGATCGCTTCGGCCGTCACGCGGTTGTCGCCGGTGAGCATGCGCACGTCGACGCCGAGCTTGCGGAGCGCGGCGATGGCCTCGGCGCTCGTCTCTTTGACCTCGTCAGCCACGGCGATGGTACCGACAAGCTCGCTGTTCTTGGCAAAGAACAGCGGTGTCTTGCCTTCGGCGGCAAATTGCTCGGCAAGGCCCGCGGGCACGGTAACGCCTAGCTCGTCCATCAGGCGCACGTTGCCGGCAGCGATGATATTCTGCCCCTCGCGCGCCGTAACGCCACGACCGGGCGCGGCGGCAAAGTCCTCGACCATGCGCGCGACAATTCCGCGCGCCTCGCACTCGGCCATAATCGCCTCGGCCAGCGGGTGCTCGCTTGAGCGCTCCAGTGCAGCGGCCAGCTTGAGCAGCGCCTTTTCGCTCATGGCGGGTGAGCCGTCGGCGCGCGCGGCAACCACAATATCGGTCACGGCAGGCTTGCCGCGGGTGACCGTGCCCGTCTTATCGAGCACCACGGTGCCCACGCTGCGCAGGTTCTCCAGCGCCTCGGCGCTCTTAAACAGAATGCCCATCTCGGCGCCCTTGCCGGTACCTACCATAATGGCGACGGGCGTGGCCAGGCCGAGTGCGCACGGACAGCTGATCACCAACACCGCCACGGCGGAGGTGAGTGCCTCGTTCACGCTGCCGGTCAGTGCCATCCACACCACAAAGGTCACGGCCGAGATCGCGAACACCACGGGCACGAACACACCGGCGACCTTATCGGCCATGCGGGCGATGGGCGCCTTGGTGGCGTTGGCGTCCTCGACGAGCTGGATAATCTTGGCGAGCGACGTGTCGGCACCCACGCGTGTGGCACGGAAGGTAAACGAGCCGGTGCGGTTGACAGTGGCGGCGTTGACGGTGTCGCCGGTGGTCTTTTCCACGGGGATGGACTCGCCGGTGAGCGCGCTCTCGTCCACGGCCGAGCTGCCCTCGAGCACCACGCCATCGACGGGGATGGACTCGCCGGGGCGCACGCGCAAGACCTGACCGGGAAGGATGCTGTCGACGTCGACGGTGGTCTCGCTGCCGTCCTCTGCCACGACGGTCGCGGTCTTGGGCGCCAGGTCGATGAGCGCCTCGATGGCGCCGCCGGTTTTGGACTTGCTGCGCGTCTCGAGGTATTTGCCCACGGTGACGAGCGACAGGATCGTGCCGGCGCTCTCAAAATACAGATTGTCCATGCTCGTCATCATTGCCTCGTGCACCTGACCCGCGGCTAACTGGTCGGCCATGACGAACATGGCGTAGAGCGACCAGGCGACGGAAGCGGTCGCGCCCACGGCGATGAGGGCGTCCATGGTAGGCGCACCGTGCGCGAGCGATTTAAATCCATTGATAAAGTACGCGTCGTTGACATAGACGATGGGAATGAGCAGGACGAGCTCAGTGAGGGCGAGCGTCATGCTATGCGTGTGGTCGGTGAAAATGCCGGGCAGCGGCCAGCCGAGCATGTGCCCCATGCCTATGTAGAACAGCGGGATGAGGAATACGATCGAGACGATGAGGCGGATGCGCATGGCAGAGGCGGCGGCCTCCAACTTTTTGGTTGGCGACTCCATATGGGCGGCGCCAGAGCTGGCTTGCGCGCTGCCGTTTGAGCCGGCGGCACCGGTGCCCGCATCGACGGGCGAGGCCGAGTAGCCCGCACGGTCGACGGCGGTGCAGATATCGTCGGGGGAGACCTGCGCGGGGTCATAGTCGACCATCATGGAACCGGCGAGCAGGTTGACCGCGACGCTTTGGACGCCGTCGAGTTTGCTTACGGCGCGGTCCACGTGCGCCTGGCAGGCGGCGCATGTCATACCGCCCACGTCGAACTTATCTTGAGCCATGGCTTCTCCTTTCTGTGGTTCGGTGTTGGAATTGTTAACCTGCCGATACTATACACCCATACCCCCTGGGGGTGTCTAGTAATAGTTGGAATGTATGACTTTTCATTACAGATGAGGGTGGCTGCTCAATCGGTGACCGTCCCAACCAATCATCTCAATCTATAACATCTAGCAGTGAAAATGGCCTCTAACTGTTACAGATCAAGACATAGAAATCGGCCGAAAACTAACGTCTCGATCTGTAACAACCAGACCCCGTTTTACCGAGTAGATGTTACAGATCAAGACAAACCATTCGAGGGTAACCCGAACGTCTCGATCTGTAACAGTAAGATCGATGTTTGGGTCTTAGTTGTTACAGATCAAGACAATCTCGAAGCAGATGCCCCGGGCATACAACGTAAAACGCCGGGGCGCCCGCGTGATGGGCGCCCCGGCGCATGTTGGGCAGGGTTTGCGAAGCGGTGGGAGGGAGGAGAAGCCGTCCTCCCGAAATCCTTACTCCTGACGACGCTTCTTGTCAGTCAGAAAGACGCCGGCGGCTACGAGCACGACACCTCCGATGACAAACGTCTCACCGGCGAGCGCGGCATTGTCGCCTGTGGTGGGAAGTGCCGAGTTGGCGGCCGTCTTGGCGTTGCCGGCAGACGGCTTTCCAGTAACCGGCTTAGCGGCAGCCTGCGTGATCTTGGCCTGCTCGGCCTTCGCCGCCTCTTGCTCCTGGCGGGCGATCTCGTCCTTCAGGGCTTGCTCGGCGGCTACGCGTTTTGCCTTCGCCTCGTTGTAACCGTTGAGAGCCGCGGTGTAGGCGGGCGTCGCAGCATCAAGGTCTGCCTGAGCGGCATCAAGTGCGGCCTTTGCGTTATGTTCTGCCTGCTTGGCGGCGACGCACTTGGCAAAGAGGGCATTGAGCGTATCGTTCGCGTTTGCGTCAGAGCCAGTAGCAATGCCGTTTTCGACGTTGATGGACTTGAGCTTTCCGAGAGTAGCAGCAGCGGCGTCCGATGCGGCCTGAGAATTCTCGACCGCCTGCTCGGCGTTCGCGATGGCATCATTTGCCGTGCCAAGGGCGACTCCGGCCTCGATAACTGCTGCGTCGGCGTCTTTCTTGGCCGCCTCGGCGGTGGCAAGATTATCGGCTGCGTTACTCAGGGCGTCGACATGGGCCTTCTTCGAGGCAAGGTCGTTTTCCGCCGTGGTCAGATCGCTCGCAGCGTGCTCCGCGGTCGCCGTCTTGGCCTCGGCGTTGTCCTTCGCGGTGTCGAGGGCCTGCTTCTTGGCAGCCTCGTCGAACTGCGCCTTTTCGAGAGCGCTCTGGGCAGACGTCTGGGCTGCCGTGGCTTCATCAAGCGCCTGATGGGCCTCGTCGGCTTTCTCCTGAGCCGCAGCAACATCGGCTGAATACTTGGCAAGTTCCTTCTTTGCATCTTGCAGAGCCTGCTGCTTTACGAGAGTCTCTGCCTTGGCGTCATCAACCTTCTTCTGACTCTGAGCGGCTTGCTCTTTCGATGCCTTAAGCTCGGCGCGCTTCTGGTTGACGACCTGCTCTGCGGTCGCCACGTTGCTTTGGGCGGCTTTGACCTGGTCTTCGGCTTCGGCAACTTTTCCGTTTGCCTTGGCGAGATTCTGCTTTGCTAGGGCAACAGCGGCGGCGGCACTTGCTACGCTGTCGTTCTTGGCGGCAAGGTCGCTATTCGCGGCAACAATGCCTTCCTGCTTTTGAGCGACGAGGGTTTCAGCTGCCTTTACGGCATCGGCTTTCGATGCCGCTGTGCTGCGCTTTTGCTCAAGGTCCGTCTTTGCGGCGGCGAGCTTTTCGCTGGCTTTGGAGAGGCTCAGCTGATACTGATCAAAGAGATTCTCGAGTTCGTCGATCGAGTATTCTTTCTCGTACGAACCGTAATTGTTGTCGATCTCCAAGACGAACACATACGGCCAAAGGGTTCCGCGCGAGTTGATGCCGTATCCCATGGTTTTGGCGTCAGGCTGTACGATATTCAAATAGTGGCCGACTTTGCCAAAACCCACGCCTTGGGCTCCGAATTCGGTACCGTGACTCCAGAAAGTATCCCAAGCATCTTTGGGGGCAACGTTGCCAAGGCCGGCTTTCGCTGCAGCCTCGTCAAATATCTCCTTTTCATCATCGACCCATTGGTGCGCGATGTTTTCTTTCGTGCTGAAGTTCCAAGCGGCATTTTCAAATCCGGCATAGTCTGAGTGCCCCTTCGTTGCGTCGGAGTAATTGGAATCAGACTGAGCGATTGCCATTTGCTCTGCCGTCACCTTAAGCTCGCTAAGGCCGACGCTTTTGCGATATTCATTAATCTCGCGCAGCTTGTTAAACGATAGCTTGGCGTTGTCGAGTGACGTGCCGTCTTTTTTATCGCCAATGGTCGTCGGGTTTTTATCGCTCTGCCTATAGATGATGTTTGCAGCGTCGTTGGCACCGATGAACTGGTAGAAGCCGATGACGCTCTGCGCCTCCGCTGTCGTTGCCTTATCGGTTGCTGCCTTGCACGTATCGTATGCTTTCTGTGCATCGACAACGGCTTGATCGGCGGCCGCCTGGTTTGCCTTGGCAGTTTCGAGCGCCTTGTCTGCCTGTTCCTTCTCGGCTTTTGCCTGGTCGACTTGTTTCTGAGCGGCCTTTGCCTTCTCCAGTTCGGCAGCATGTGCCTGCTTTGCCGAGGTCAACTCCGATTGCGCCGCATCGGCTTTCGTCTGGGCTGCCGTTACATCATTTTCGGCTGCTGCGACTGTCTGCTTCTTGGCTTCGAGCTCGCTTTCGGCGCCGGTGAGGGCGTCCTGCTTGGATTCAACGTCGCTATTTGCCTGAGAAAGGCCTGCTTCGGCAGTCGCCTGCTGCTGTTTCGCTTGGTTGAGTGCGCTTTGGGCAGCATCGACCTTTGCCTGGGCGGCGTCATACTCCGGGCCCTCAGCGCCTGCCTTTGCGGCCGCCAAATCGGCTTGTGCGCTGTTATACGCTGTCTGTGCCGCGACTACCTTACCATCCGCGGCGTTCTTTTCCTGCTGAGCGGAAGCCAACGTGCCTGCCGCTTCGTCGTAAGCGCTCTGCGCGGCGCTCTGAGCCTGCTGGGCATCGGCGAGCGCGGAATCGGCAGTGGCCTTCGCAGCCTTTGCTTGGTCCAGAGCGGCCTGCGCATCTGCGGCTGCCTGCTCGGCGACCTTGATTTCCTCCGGCGTTGCGTTGGCGGCTGCCTTCTGGGCTGCCTCGAGCTTGGCCTGCGCGTCGGCTGCCGTCAGCTTTGCGGCATCAAGGACCTTCGACTTGTCCTCGGCGTCGGTCTTGGCTGCATCGAGCTTTTCCTGGGCATCCTTCAGCGTGGCACTGGCGCTGTCGGCCGCCTTGACGCTTTCATCGAGCTGGCGAGCATATTCGGCGCGCGCGGCGGCCTCTGCCTGTGAATTATCGGAGACGGAGGCGTCATAGGTGCTTTGTGCGTTGTCGCGGGCTGCCTGCTTTTCGGTATAGGGAGCAGCCACCGTGTCGTAGTCGGACTTGGCTTCTGCCTCGGCAGCCTTTGCGGCGTCGACCGCGGCCTGCAAGTCGGCAATCTTCTGGGCATTTGCCTTTACTGCGGAGCCTGCCGCCTCGCCGGCGTGGACAGCAAGCGGGGACATGATCGCGTCCTGTGCCGTGGTATCACTCGCATCGTTGGCAAATGCCGAGAACGGCGCGAGCAGCGACGAGCCGGTCATAGCGATGGTGGTTGCCGCGGTGACGGCGAGCCGTGTTGCCTTGTGGCCCGAGAATGTGGGGCGAGGCTCGTCGCCGCTTGAGACTTCCAAGTGTTTAGGTGCGTACTTTGCCATTTCTTCTCCCAATCGTTGAAGGGGTACCTATGACAATTCGTACGTTACGACCGCCGAAAGGGCTTCTGTTGCGCAACATTGGCAAGGAAACATCGACACACTTGAGTCACATTTATGAGGTGGAGTTCTCGGCAAGCTAATGTCTCGGTCTGTAACATCTGGCGGGAAATATGACCTCTAACTGTTACAGATTGAGACAGACTGCCCGGGGTCAACTCAAATGTCTTGATCTGTAACATCTAGAGAGGTTTTTGACCCCTTACTGTTACAGATTGAGATGTTATCTCGCGGGGCTGGGGTTTTGTCTCGATCTGTAACAACTAGACCGGTTTTTGGGTTCTAACTGTTACAGATCGAGACAATTGCCGGGAAGGGGTCCCGTCACGGCGAGACGCTCGCTTCCTAGATACAGAATCCGGGGATCACGCAGGTTCGCTTGTTTGGCTTTTCCGCAGGCGTTGCGTACGTAAAGACGTCGCCGTCGTGTCCCACGCGATTCATATAGAGTGTGCCTTCGCTCTCCGATGTGTCAGGACTCGCCGTTCGTTCCCACCAACAGGTGTCTTTGCCCTTCCACTGGCGAACCAACGTTTCGTTCGTGGTATACGGACTTACCTTTAGCTCGCGGAAGAGTTGGTACTCCTTGCCCTCGCCGTTATAGATGTCGGCCAGGTAGTGAAAACCCTTGGCAAACGAATCGGGCGGTTGCGTACCGCACAGCTCGACCATGGCGGGCAGCCAAAGGGTTGAGGGCAGCTCGCTCAGACACGATGCGCTTCTGGCGGCGCCAACGTTGTTCGAGATCTTTTTGACAGATTTAATGAGTGCGCGTAACTCGTTGGGCAGCAGCTTAAGGCCGTTGCCGTCGAGCCATTCCCGCAGCTCGCAATCTGCCCAGCCGGCGCTCAACGGTTGGGCCGCGGCGTCGCGTTCGGCAATGCCGGCGTCGAACATAAACGTTAGCCCTGCCTTGCCCGTACCGTCTAGAAGCTCGTCGTGGCGAATGCCCACAAGCTGCGCGCCAACCTGCAGCCCGTTGGTGAGCGTGACACGCTTGGTACACGGATAGGGGATATGCCCATCGGCATCGAGCAGGTGATAGCGCTTGGCAATCTCGCGTGCCTCGCTACGGGTCTCGGCGGCCTTAATCTTGAGCGAAATCTCCTGCAGCTGATCCCAAGTGTAGTCGTCAAGCGAACCGCGGATGCCGTCCAGGTAGTCGGGGATGCCAAAGCCATGGGTCGCCGCCCCAATGACGCTGAGCCCCGCAACGGCTGCAACGACGCCACCGATAATAAAGCGGCGGCGGGTCATGGCATCGTGCCGGGCCTGCTCCAGGATCTCTCTCGCGCGCTCGCCGGCGACGTCGACCTTAAGGTGCGTGCCGGAGTCGATGTCGATTGCGGCGTCACTGCCCGCGCCTTCGCGGCCCTCGGATTCGGCATCGGTGAGGTATGCCGAGAGCACCTCGAGCATCTGCTGCTCGGTGGGGCGATCGCACTGCTCGACTGAGATGCCTTTCATGATGATCTGGACAAGTGCTTCATCGCCCTCGCAGCGCGGCTCGAGCGGTGCCGGCTTGGTCTTGGTCTTTACGAGATAGAACGAGCCGGTTGCAGCGGCGTCCGTCGACTCAAAGTCAAACGGTTTGCGACCGCTGTAGAGCTGGTACAGAATGCTCGAAAGCGCATAGACGTCGATTGCCGGCGAACGGCGAAGGGCCGCGATGCCTTCGATATCCTGCGTGAGCATCTCGGGCGCGGCGTATGCGGGCGTGGCAAAGCGCCAGATGTCGGCGCGCCGGGTGATCGTGTCGTCGCCGAGAGCCATGGTCGCGGAGCCCATGTCGATGAGGCAGGGGTCAAAGGAGCAATCGGCAATCTGCTGCTCGAGCGTTCGGCTGGTGGTGCGGAACATAATATTGGCAGGCGACAGGTCGCGATGGACGACCGGATTCACGAGGCCTTGGGTCATCAAGAGCGCACGAAGCGCGGCGTTTCCGACGGCGGCGACCATCTGGGTGGTCAGCCCGCCCGAGGCGTCGTGAGGAAGCAGAGGCAGCGCCTGCTTGAGTGAGGTGCCCTCGACCCACTCCATGAGGATGAGCGGGTCATCCTCGCACGATCCGTAGCCATAGACGCGCGGAAATCCGCGCAGGTGCGAGACGGTACACAGATGACGGTACTCCTCGAACAGCGCAGCGGTGTTGGCCAGGTGCGCTGCCGATTGCTCGGCGGAGCGGTCGGGGGCTTGGCCGGAAAGGATGGCGTTGTCTGCCAGTAACTTGACGGCAAAGACCTCGCCGTTGGTGTTAGTCGCGCGCAGCACGTGGCCGATGTTGCCGTCGCTGCGATGGGCCGTTTGAAGAATGAGCGTCATAAACCGGCGCTTGGCATCGTCCTCGGCGCTGGGGTCGACCGCCACGGCGGTGTCGAACGTGTCGAGACGGATGAGTTTATTGCCGTCGACGATATCCATGAGAATGCTCCTGTCAATACGAATAAAGCTGGGTCATCAAGACGAGGAGAGCGGAAGGGAAGCGATTTGACCCGTCATGATAGATATTGCCAGCGGCTATTTAGCCAGGGATACGACCAGGAAGGAAGTATCCGTTCCCAGCTGAAGAATGTCACCATTTGCAATGATTGCGGAGGGAGAGGCCTCTGAAATTCCTCGTTTGCTTCGGGGCATTTCGAGCGTCCGCTCTTTTCCGTTCGATCCGCTAACGAGAACTGTCCCGTTTGTAGAATGAAGCCCCCTTGCGTACCAGGTGCCGTTTTCGAGCCAGATATGAAGATGCCGGCGCGACACCGAGCTTCCAACATCAGTGATATCGGAGGCGTTGTAACTAATGGAGCCAATGACTGTCCCCTCGGGCTCAATAGACAGAGGGTGAATCGGGGGGACGATCGAGCTGCCGATTACGCGAATTAACCCCAGCTGGGTTTGATTGGGTTTGCGGGAAGCTCGTTTCGGTTTACCCGGGCTCGTCAATTCTGTCTTTAAAGAGACGGCAAGGCTCGCGTTGGCAAACATCTCGGTGCTCTTAACGGCAAGCCGAGGCGTTTTGCAGGCAGCCGCACGCAATGAAGAGATGCAGATATAAGATGTCGCGGTCCAGCTCTGATTTGAGCGTCCCGTTATTAATTCTGTGCAGTGCGTTGGCATAGACGCTTGCGTCCTCGCCGATGCAGGTTAGAGCTTCTTGCATGTTGAGCGCCGCCGGCCCCGCATAGTGCGCGGACACGAGACGGCGCGCATTTGCCCCGCCTAAATTCGAGATGATTTTCGAAAACAACGTCTGAGTGCTAATGCCAAAGTTAGAAAACTCGGTGGGATCGATGGAGCCCGGCGCGGCGTTTGTAATCTTTCGCGAAAGAAACGGACGATTGGAGACATGGCTGAACAGATCAGACTTGCTCGAAATGAGAATCGAGGCGGCGGCGCAGTTGGTGATGCCGCCGAAGCTTCGCAGGTCTCCGTACATCTCTGAACTTGGTGTACGCATGCTCCTCCGTTCCCGTCGTTAGCCTGACGAGCCTTTAAAATGTGCGCGCCGATTGCCGGGCTTAGGCCAACTCGTAAGGAATGTGCTGGTGGGCGCATTCGGCGTTCGGCACGATGGCACGGGTAGCACGAATCGAATGATGGTCACGCAAAGCAACGGACAGGGTGTCCCGACCGCCGTTCGCGTAACCTTTTGCGACCATTTTAGATGTTGCGCAACACTTCTCGCAATTTCAGCGATAGAAATATTACGAAAGTTCATCGGCTGAAAGGAAAGGGTTATGGCGCTTTACGACGAAGTCAGAACCATACCTTATGACACCTTTGACTATAAAGCAGAGTGCGATAAGTACGATAGGGCGTCCTCGGAATGGGACAAGTTTATGCAGGCCGCCGCTCTTGCGAAGTTTGCCAAAAACAATGGTGACCGAGGCGGCGAGGAAGGTTGGCTTTTGCGTGCATTGTACTGGGCCGATTACGGATCGGACAATTACAGCAAGGTAGCTTACGCGCTTGCCGACTATTGCGATAGGTATGGCGTCTATATTAGCCGCTGTATGGGGGACGACGATGTGCCCACCCGCATGGACGGCAGGCTTTGGAGAAAGATTGCTAGGGGAGAAAGCCTTAGCGATGACTCTTCAACGGACTCGCAGGATGGTTCCGGCCCCTCTGCCGAGGCCGCGGCTCAGGTTGGCGCGGCGGCTTCGAAGGGCCTAATCGACGAGGTTGGCTGGGGCACCGTTATCCTGCTGCCCTTTGGCGTCTTTATGATTGGCAAGTTCATCCTCGACACCTACGGCGATATCATCTTTGGCTTCCTGAAGACTGCGGGCATCGTAGTTGCCGTCATCGCGGCGTTGTTTGTCATTACAAAGTTCATTCTTCCAAGATTTCGTGGTTAATAGCGAACGTGTAAGGAGTTCACATGCAATGCGTGGCTTGCGGAAAAACAATTCCCGACAGCATGGCTTTTTGCCCTTATTGCGGAGCCGCCCAGACGGGTGGCACGTCTGGTTCAACGAGTTCGTCAACGGATACGGGAACTGGGTCATCTTCGAATTCCGGTCATGACTCGTCGTCGCAGACTGGCGGGGCAACGTCTTCCGGTTCAACTCCTGCCCCCACGCCTGCCCCCGCTCCTACTCCCGCGCCCAGCCCCACGCCTGGTGCTGGAACGGCTTCGGGTTCCTCTGCGGGCGGAAGCACCGCTGCTTCTGCACCCATCGCGCCGACGCAATACGAGTCAGACAAGCGCTTGGGACAAATAGCTTGCGTCCTTTCTGCCGTTGCTTTGGTTCTCGTGATCGCTGGTCTACAGAAGGCATACATCGGTCTCGGCGTAATCATCGCTGCTTACCTGCTGGTCAACATTTTTAGGAAGTAGGAGGAGACAAGCATGGCGTTATTTGGAATTGTTGCCGTTCTGTTCCTTTTGGCTGTCATCTACGCGATCGTGAGGACTTTTCAAGCCCAGATCACCTTTGTTCTTGGCGCTATCATTCTGAGCTTCTGCGCATATGGCGTTTTTAAGGCCTTCAAGAATTACGCGGCTGCATTTAAGAAAAACGCGATTGATTCGAACAGGAGCTAGCGATTATGGCATTGACTGACGAGCGCTATAACCAGACGGCTGCTCTTTTGCCGCCCGAGCCTTCTCGTGCTGAGTACTGGCTCGATAAGGGTTTCTCTGATCTTGGAGCGACGATTCGAGAGGCGATTGTTCTTAACAGGGTTACGCGCGGGGAATTAATTACCGAGCTCTACAACGGCGGCTTTATACACAAGATCCTGTGGGGCATCTGCTTCCTCTCGTTTCTTGTTGCGGGCGTTGCGGGAACGGTAATCTTTGCATTCATTCATTCGGCCGTCATCATGGTCGTAATGGTGCTCGTTTACATCCTCTTTGGTCTTTCGCGCGCGTTGGATGCTTGGTATCGCAAAACGCGCAAGATGGAGTTTGTCTGCGAGCAGTGCAAGCATGTTTGGCCGACCCCTGGGTATGTTTGCCCCAAGTGCGGCAAGGTCCATTCCTACCTTCGTCCCAACACGTTCGGCTTCTATACGCACGTGTGCGAGTGCGGCCAAAAGCTCCCGTGCACCTTCTTTGCGTCTGCTAAGGGGCCTGATGGGTCGACCATCCATCGCTCTGACTTGGAGCAGTGCTGCCCTAATCCCAATTGCGCTCATTCGGTCGCTTCGGGCGAGGCCAGAACGATGTCTATTCCCGTTGTTGGCGGCCGTTCGGTAGGAAAGACCTCCTACATCGCGGCGCTTGCTCACGATCTCGTGCTCGACCGCGCTGCTCAGCAGGGCTATGACACCGATTTTCTCGACGATAGCAAGCGAGGGCTCTTCTCCGAGCTCGAGAAGATTTATCAATCGGGCGATGCGAGCATGACGAGCGAGGACTCCGACGTCAAGCGCGCCTCCGCGTTCTCGCTGAGTGTCTTTGTCCGCAAGGACGGGCTTGATCCCGACCGTCTAATCCATCTCTACGACGTCGCCGGTGAGACCTTCCTTAATAACGACGAGCACGAGGACCAGCTTCAGTACGCATACGCCGAGGGTGCCGTGCTGCTGGTGGATCCCATGAGCATCCCGGATTTGGCAAGCGAGCTCGAGGAAGGACTTTCGGCAACGGACGCTGCCGTCTCTGGTCGCTCGAACCCCGATGACGTTTTGGCTTCCTTGATTGAGAAGGTCAAAAGCGTTGCCAAGCCAGATCGTCAGGGCAGATTTGCCATGCCCCTTGCCGTGGTGCTCAGCAAGACGGATCTTCCGGGCTTGGATGAAAAAATCGGACAGGCTGCCTGCGATGCGTATCTTGCTGCAAATCCCGAGTGTCCTGCCGCCGACGCACAGGATGCCGTGCTTCGCGATTTCCTGCTCGAATACGGCATGGGCAACTTCTTGACGTCGCTTAAGGCGAGCTTCCGCTCGTATCGCTTCTTTGCGGCCTCTGCTGTTGGTCACGAGCGTCTCGCCGGTGCTTACGATCCCAAGGGCGTTGTCGAGCCGTTTGCATGGATTGCGGGCCAGGCAGACCCGACGTTTGCCACGGCGATTTCCCTCCCCGTTGAGAACGCTGTTTCTTATGCCCAGCAGCTCGAGATCGATCGAAGGAAGAAGAGGTAGACGAACATGACTGACGATGTTTTTGTTCCCTCGTTTGAGGACGTCGCGCCCGAAGAACCTGTGTGCGAGGAGGTGGGGTGCGCAAGCGAACCCGTTGAGACTGCCGAGCCTGCTGCGGAGTCGGCCGAGCCCGTTGAAACTGGGACGCCTGCCACCGACGACACAGCCGTCGAGGAGGGGGAGTGCGATTGCGACGCGAATGCCACTGCTGGTGTTGAAGTTGGCGAGTCGACTCCCGTTATGCCTGCCGAGGAGCTGGGGCGTCGCCTCGATGCTTTGGATGAGGGGATTGCTCAACTAACAGGGCTCTTCCGTCAGAAGATTGATCGCACCACCTTTGAGGAGGAAGTGCTCAAGAGCAACAGTGCAGAAATTGAGCGGTATCGCTCCGGCGTGTACGAAAAAATCAGAGGCTTCGGTAGTTTGTGTGACAAGGGGCTAGCCTAGGCAGCAACGCTCTTCGC